>DGAD01000004.1 GCA_002382805.1 Clostridiales bacterium UBA4039 | reverse complement strand
CTAAGCTAGTGGTCCTGATTATAATTCAATTCTCCTGTAATGTCAAAGGGTAATACAAAGTACTCGAAAGTAAATACTTCTAAACATTTTACATTAAACTAAAGGTTTTTTATATATACACCCGAGAATAATCATAATATATTGGAAGAGTATATGGGTAAGCAATAATACAGATATATCTTGGGAGGAAAATTATGGAAAAAACAATGGAGTTATTAGTCATTCATCATTCACATACCGACATTGGGTATACAGATCGACAGGAGAAAATTGAGTGGCACCATATTAAGTATATTGAACGAGTTATTGATATTCTTAATGCTCAGGCGCCCAATCAACAACAGGAACCCTTTAAATGGACGTGTGAAAGCTTTTGGTGTGTAGAAAAATTCCTAGATAACACAACGCAAGAATATATTGATGATTTTATCAAATATGTGAAGGAAGGAAAGATAGGTGTATCCGGCAACTATCTTAACTGCACGGATCTGTTACATGAGACGATACATCAACAGACGCTCCACAAAGCTGTAGAAAAAATGGATGGATTGGGATTAAACCTAACATGTGCAATGACGGCAGACATCAATGGTTATGGATGGGGGTATCCAGATGCCTTGTTGGATGCGGGGATTTCTAACTTTTATTCAGCATTACATACACATCATGGATTTTATCCGACGAATAAAAAACAACGACCGTTTTTCTGGGAAGCACCAAGTGGAAGAAAAATATTGGTGTGGCTAGGGGAACATTATAATATTGGAAATGACTTGGGGCTTGTACAGTCCAATATTGGAAATTATATGGTTAGGGATGGTCTGCAAAATGAAAAGATTCCACCGTTTGAACTAGCAGAACAAAGAATCTATAGATATGTTGAAAAGCTACGTGAAGATGGATATGCTTATGATTTTGTTCCGATTACAGTATCAGGGCTTATGACAGACAATGCGCCGCCTAACGAGGCCATCTATAACTTTATTCAAGCATTTAATGAGAAGCATGGCAAGGCAATAAAAATTAAAATGGTCACGCTAGAAGAATTATTTGCCTATGTCCGTAAGCATGAGAGTACAATTGAAACGTTTAAAGGTGACTGGACAGATTGGTGGGCAGATGGGATTGGTTCAACGCCCAATACCGTTAAGCACTATCGACAAGCACAGAGAAAATACAACATCTGTGAACGGCTTGATCCAAATCGAGAGATTATTGATCCAGATGTTATGGAGACAGCAAGGTACAACCTAATGTTCTACTCCGAGCATACATGGGGATACTCTTCATCCATTATTGAGCCATGGCATCCACAAGTGAATAATCTAGATCAAAGGAAGAATATGTATGCGAGCTTAGCGGATGAAGCGACAAGTCGCGCCATAGATCAACTCAACGCATCCTATGGTGAAACAGAGGTGCGCATGAATAACGATTACCGTTTTAAGGTGGTTAACCCTCATGACGTCAAGGTATCTGAGATTGCAAAGGTAAACTTAGAGATTCTTTTTTCCCATGAATGCTTTGATATTGTTGAAGAAGAGACAGGACATATTGTGCCCTATCAATGTGTAAGAATCCCTCGTGGTTTTGAAATTAATTTTTTAGCACAATTAGAACCGAAACAAATGAAAACGTATCGTGTTATTGAAAAAAAATCACCGTCACTTCACGCACCGGGTATGTCGGCAAATGACGGCAGCGATAGAATCGCTGACTTATATGCCCCAACAAGCGATTGTCCATTAAAGGTAACACCTTATCAATTAGAGACACCGTATTTTTCTATGGCATTTGATGAAGAGGATGGCATAATTTCCTTGGTGAATAAAGAAACGATGTGTGAACTTATTCATGAAGAGAAAGAATATAACGTATTTACACCAATCTATGAGGTCACACCTTATACGCTAGACCCATGCGAGCAAAGACGAGTGATGGGACGCAACCGAAAGGATACCGGCACCCAACGGCATGCAGGAAAGCTTAAGAAGATAGAGGTGCTTGAACAAGGTGATGTGTTGGGACGCCTAAAGCTGTCCTATGAATTACAAGGGACAACATTATGTGACGTTATTTTAACGGGGTATATGCATCTGCCCAAAATTGATGTTGAGCTAAGAATACATAAGACGAGTGTTTGGGAACCGGAAAATCTGTACCTGGCATTGCCGCTCACAGCCGGTTTGGAAGAAGAAATATGGATGGACAAGTCCGGCGTGGCTTTTCGCCCAAGAGTTGATCAATTGCCGGGAAGCTGCATAGAGTTTTATAGTATTCAAAATGGCATTGCTATGATTGGAAAAGATGCATCCATAATGGTGCTTACGCCGGATACTCCGTTAGTTTCCATGGGAACGATAAAAGCGCATCCTATAAAATTAGCGAAAGAAGCCCAGGTGAACAATGTGGACTTTATATATTCGTGGGTGATGAATAATTTTTGGGAAACCAACTTCAAAGCATCTCTAGGTGGATTCTATCAATTTAACTATAGCATAGTATCCACTAAACACACACAACCGGAAAAATGTTTTGCTTTAGCCAAAGCGATGAATGACTCGGTTCTAGCCTTTCATATGTTTGATGTAAAGTACTAATCAATGGTGAGCGAAATCCACAAGTTCATGAGCGAATATCTTAAATGTCAATCAAGCGCCAATGCTATACTGCTAATATGAAAAAAATAAAGTTAGCTATGTATTGGAGGTAATCAGATGACATCAAGAGAATTAGTATATCAAGCGTTGGAATTTAAACAGCCAAAGCGGGTGCCAAGGGATTTGTGGATTTTGCCTTGGGCACAGGAGAATTATTCGCAAGCATTGCAAAGGCTTAAAAAAGAGTATCCGAGTGACTTTACAGGAGCACCAGGATATTGCTTAGAGCAAGATATAGCAAAAGGAGACCCCTATGCAGTTGGAGAATCTGTGGATGCATGGGGGTGTCGATTTATCAATTATCAAAAAGGGATTATTGGTGAGGTTAAAACACCGCTTGTTTGTGGAGAAAACTGGGAAGACGTGGATAATGTTCATATCCCCATAGAATGGTTGACCATCGATGAACAAAAAATTAATGCGTTTTGTAGCAGTACGGACAAGTTTGTTATGGCAGGATGTTGCCCGCGACCCTTTGAGCAGCTACAGTTTATTCGTGGAACACAAAATCTATTTATTGATTTAATGTTATTGCCAGAAGGCTTGCTTGAGTTTATGAAACGCATGCATAAGTTTTATTGTGAACTTCTTGAAAAATGGGCAAAAACAGATGTCGATGCGCTAATGATTATGGATGATTGGGGGTCACAGCAAAGCTTGCTGATTAATCCAAAACTATGGATTGAGTTATTTAAGCCCATGTATAAGGATTATATTGATATCGCTCATCGACATGGGAAAAAAATATTTATGCATTCAGATGGATATATCCTCGATATTTTTCCGCATCTTATTGAGCTAGGATTAGATGCGATTAATTCTCAAGTGTTTTGTATGACACCCAAGCTTTTATCCCAATATCAAGGGAAAATAACTTTTTGGGGAGAGATTGATCGACAATATATCTTACCTTTTGGAACAGAAAAAGAAGTTGAACAAGCGGTGCACAGTATTAAGGAATATCTTTATCATGGCGGTGGCTGCATAGCTCAATGTGAGTTTGGGCCCGGTGCAAAGCCTGAAAATGTAACCAAAGTCTTTAAAACATGGGATGAGATTATTTGAGTTAGGATGATGTGTATGAAAAACTTTGAGCCACTTCTAAAAATATGTCAACAAGACATAAAATTCAATACGATTGGAATTCGAATTCTTGGAATCCATGATATGGATAATGGAAGTCAATGGAAAGTTACAAGGCATCGACATACTTTTTTTGAATTGCATTATGTGATTAAAGGTCATGTGCATACACGGATGGCAGAACAGGAATATAAAATAGAAGCCGGTACCTATTATATTATTGCTCCACAAACGTATCATTCACATAAGCAAAAAGAAGACTCCTCACATATTGGAGTGGCAATCCGTTGGGAGTTCACCAATGAAACTATCGAGACAAAAGAGCTAGTATCAGCACTTGAACAAGCTTCCTTGGAGCCTATAGCAGAAGATGCAAACATGCATACATACATAGCGAGTCTTTTAAAAACAGGTGAAGCAAACAAGAGCATGTCCGAGGTACAGCTTTTAGTATTGCAAATTGTTTTTCGCGCAGCAGCTCAGCAGCAACGGGAAGATGCGATGGACTATTCCATGTATAAAAAGCGACAGCATGACCATATAGTCAATCAGGCTCTTCGCTTTATCGAAGAAAATTATATGCAAGACATATTGGTTGAGGATGTAGCCCATTCAGTGTATATGAGCTATAGTCAACTCTCAAGGCTTTTTAAAAAATATGTTGGAACTTCGGTTAATCAATATATCAATGCATATCGTATTGAAAGGGCAAAAGTTCTGCTTAAGACGACGTCCTATGAGATTCGAAGAATTGCAGAAGTTACAGGCTTTAATAGCGAGTATTACTTCTGCAATGCTTTTAAAAATCATATGGGGGTTGCGCCAAGTAGATATAGAAAATTATAAATATTTATCGCGTAATTTTTGTGCGCCTGCACAGCGATTGGTAGACTCTAGACGCTTGATGTATGCTTCAAGATCGGTACGTGTATGAAAGGGACCGCCTTCTTGCATGACTGTCCACATCGGATCGGTGATGCCCGGATTTTCAAGTAACAACTCTTCTTGCCAGTCTAAGATTAATTTTGCGCCTTGAGCGCAAATATCTGGATGCGCATCTTTTACATCATATTGCTCATAGGGATCATTTTTTAAGTTATATAGCATTTCCTTATCAAACAGATGGTAGCCATCATGTATGGTACGCATATATAGCCAATCTCCAAATCGGGCACTGCGTTGACACACATGCGCATTTTGCGAAAGAATTAAATAGTCTCTTGTCGCATCATCGCCATTAAAGACAGAAGCATAGCTTTTGCCATCCCAGTGGGAAGCGCTATCAACCCCTAACATTTCAGCAAGAGTTGGTAAGAGGTCTAAATTGTAGTGAAGACCTGTATCAATTTTGCCACCATTAGTTCCAGGCCATTTTATAATCATAGGAATATTGCATGTAGCTTTATCAGCGGTTCCATGTTCTGCATAGATGCCTAGTTCACCCATATTTTCTCCGTGATCAGAAGTGATGATAATTGCAGTATCTTCATAGATGCCTAAGGATTTTAACTTATCGATGACTTGACCGACGATATAATCGGCATATAGAATTCCGGTATCATATCCATTGAGAAACTTAATAAAGGTATCATAATCTTCACAACTGCCCGGTTGTCTAGGAAAATTCCCTACATTATCGTCATACATTCCTGTTTCTAAAATAGAATGGGGACCAACATGGGACTTGTGTGCTTCAAATACTTCAGGAGTTAACCATGCTTTTATGGGGTCATCTTTAAAAGGATCTCCAAACTCTTGTGGTGCGCGATAAGGAGTGTGAGGATCCCAGATATGAAAATGCAGGTACCAGTTATCGTCTGAACCTTTTCGATCTAGCCAATCAAGGGCTGTAGGCAAAACCTGCTCGCCGGATTCCATTCCACCACCGCCTTGATTATAGCATTCGTTAAGACCGGCATTAAACCACCACATAGAGTGTCGCTCAGGAAAGGTGCTAATTGAAGCTGTCTGCATTCCAGCCTTCCTAAAAATATTGTGAAAATTATCCACGTCGACATAGTCTTGGAAGGAACGATCAGCACCTGAGAGACGCCGGTCGGCTGCCGTCCCTCCGTGTCCGACAGCGCCATTTTTGAATCCAAACATACCGCTGATTAATGCGGCTCTAGAAGGGAGACAGGGGGCATCTGAAGTATAATAATTATCAAAGCGAATTCCCTCGTTGCAAAGGGTGTCAATGTTAGGTGTTGTTTTTCTATGATAGCCATAACAACTCATGTGGTCAGGTCTTAAAGTATCAATATCGATAAATAACAGTCGCATAGGTCTTCTCCTTTACATAATAATATTTGATGTTATACTCATACTATAGTAAGATGCATAGCGAAAAAAGGTAGTAAATCATAAAAAAATAGCACAATATTCATATTACAGAGGTGAAGTTATGATGAACAACGTGCCAAAACACCAATTTATTAATATTGGGAAAAAACGATTGCCGGTATGGATAACAAAGCAGTATAGAAATAAACATGACAAAGGATTTGAAATGCACTGGCATGAAGCGATTGAGTTTTACTTTGTCTTAAAAGGTGGAGTTGAAGTTTTTTGTAACAAAGAACGTGAGTGGTTATTTGAAGGGGATACAGGTTACATTGGTTGGTGTGAGGTGCATAATGGTATGGATTTTTTAGAGGGGACAGAATTTTTGACGGTCCAAATTGATCTAACAGCCTTTGAATATGGTGAAGATGAAGAAAACCCATTTATCGATGTGTATAAACACGTTCCGACATTTATCAAAAATGATGAACAATTAAGCGCAATTGCGCAACAGCTTCAAACCCTTAATGTAAGAGAAGATGAGGCGAGTTACTATAGGGTTAAGGGGGTTATTTATCAATTAATAGGCTACCTTTTAGAGATTCAAACTCAAAATAACCAGCATCAATTAGTCGGGAATAAGCAATCAGAA
The DNA here is from genome assembly GCA_002382805.1 of Clostridiales bacterium UBA4039. GTDB lineage: Bacteria > Bacillota > Clostridia > Lachnospirales > Vallitaleaceae > UBA1351. Next base: position 74,044 of record DGAD01000004.1, on the reverse strand, counting down.
AAGCTCGTAAGAGAAGTCGTGCGGTATATAACATATCACTTTAACGAGCATTTGTCGCTCATGCAACTCAGTAAAGAAATCGGCGTGACACCGCAACACCTGAGTATGATTTTTAAAAGACAATCTGGATTAACGTTGCATCAATATATCAATAAATATCGATGCTACAGAGCGCTAACATATATAGTCAATGGGATGGAATTTACCCAGGCTGCATTTGAAGTCGGATATAATGACTATAATTATTTTTCTAGAGTATTTAAAAAAGTCTTTGGAATGTCACCTCGATATTATATTGAGAAGATGTTTAGCTGTGAAAAGAATGATCGGTGATAAGTATATGTGTAATATGATGAAAAAAACTTTGAGTATCTTTTTAAAAAGAGAATGAATGAAAAATATCTAGTGAATATATATAAAATCAAGCAAATAAATCCAGATATACTAACGAAAAATACAGCAATGTGAAATTTTTACAGTTAATTTAAACAAATGCAACTGGAAGGAACCTCTAGAAAAAGTATAATTGTAGATAGATCATCAGTTTTACATATCTAGATTAGGAGGTTTAAATATGCTGTATAAAACGAGGAAAAATTTACCCTTTTTACTAATGGTATTACCAGGGTTTATTTGGTTGTTAGTCATTAAATATTTACCAATGGCGGGCGTTGTCATAGCCTTCAAAGATTTTCGCTATTTTCCAGGAGGATTTATTAATAGTTTGTTAAAAAGCGAATGGGTGGGATTTGATAACTTTAGATTTTTGTTTGCATCCAATGATGCCAAAGTTATCATTCGAAATACGTTAGGCTATAATATTATTTTTATTATTACAGGAACCGTTCTTGCGGTATCGTTTGCAATTATGCTTAATGAGTTAACTAATCACCGCTTAAGTAAAATTTATCAGACGAGTATGTTCTTCCCTTACTTTTTATCTTGGGTTATTGTATCTTACTTTGTGTTTACTTTTTTGAGTATAGATAAAGGGGTAGTCAATAACATTTTGGAAAGCATGGGGCAAGATCCGGTGTCTTGGTATTCAGAGACAAAATGGTGGCCGTTGTTCTTAGTATTGATTAACAACTGGAAGAACGTTGGGTATTCAACCGTGTTTTACTTGGCGGCAATTGTAAGCATTGATAAGGCCTATTATGAATCAGCAATGCTTGATGGAGCAGGAAAGTGGAAACAGATTCTATATATTACGCTTCCACATTTAAAGCCAATGATTATAACGCTTACAGTGCTAGCGGTTGGACGAATATTTAATGCGGATTTTGGACTGTTTTATAATGTTCCTAAAGAGTCAGGACCTTTATTTCCAGTGACCAATGTTATTGATACATATGTATATCGTGGGCTCATGAAAACAGGTGATGTTGGAATTACAACAGCAACAGGGCTTTTGCAATCAACGGTTGGGTTTATAATGATTATGCTTACGAATGCAATTATTAGAAAAGTAGATAAAGAAAACAGCATTTTCTAAAGAAGGAGGTTATTATGTTCGCAAAAAGAAAGAAAAAGAATTTTCATCACATATCAAGAGGACCAGAAATAGCCATTGCTGTTTTTTTTGGTTTATTTTCACTAGCGTGTTTTGTTCCGTTTTTACTTGTGATTGTAGCCTCATTTACTGATGAAAGTACATTGATACAAAACGGATATACACTATTTCCAGAAAAGTATAGTTTGAACGCATATATTTATATTTTCAAAGTAGGAAAGCAAATTCTTCGCTCCTTTGGTGTGACCATCTTCATTACGGTTATAGGTACAACACTTAGCTTGATTGTGACGTCATTTTACTCTTATGCTTTGACAAGACCGAAGTTTATTTTTCGCAAATTCTTTAATTATGCAGCATTTTTTACGATGCTCTTTACAGGGGGATTGGTTCCGACGTATTTAGTAGTTACACGTGTTCTTGGCTTAGGAAATACAATTTGGGCACTGATACTTCCGCTATTAATGAATGCGTTTTATATTATTGTTATGCGTACATTTTTTAAAACAACCATACCGGAATCTATTATTGAAGCGGCGCATATTGATGGAGCGGGTGAGTTTAGAACATTCTTGAAAATTGTCGTTCCCATTTCCTTGCCATCCATTGCAACCATTGCGTTATTTACGACATTGGCGTACTGGAATGATTGGTTCCAAGCATTACTATATATTGACTCGGCAGAATATATGCCTATTCAATATTTGATGATGAAAATAGAGAGTCAGATGCAGTTTCTCATCCAAAATGCAGATGCAATCGGAAGTAGTGCAATCTCTATTGCAGATTTACCGGCAGAGACCCTAAGAATGGCAATTGTAGTTATCTCAACGGTTCCTATTGCCTGTGCCTATCCCTTCTTCCAAAAGTATTTTGTTAAGGGACTGACTGTAGGTTCTGTAAAAGGATAGATGCACAGATTAGGAGACAAGGCAATGCAGTGTCAACGATATAGGAGGCATTATGAAAAGTGTATTTTCGATTGATGGCATAATGTATAAATGGGGAATGGCAATGATTGATGCCATCTATATGAATTTATTATGGATAGTGTTTACCTTGATTGGTCTTGGATTTACAGGGGGAGCCGCAACGGTTGCCTTAATGACTATGTTTAAAAGGAAGAATGAAGGCAAGGGAAATATTGGCTTTCATTACTTTTTTGAAGTGTTTAAGCATAAGTTTCACATAGCAACAAAAGTTTGGCTGATTATGCTAAGTTGTATAGCGGTAATTTTAATTAACTTAACCCAGATGGATCGATTGACCCGTATTTTTAGCAACCCGGTTCTGTTGCTGATCATATTTGCAGTGCAGTTTACGCTGTTGATTCAAATTATAGTAACCACCACATATACGTTGATTTTGTTGGCATATAAATCAGGGACCATTAAACAGTTGTTTTTTGAAGCAACGGTGATGGCTTATCAATTTTTAGGAACGACGATCACACTATTGGCACTGTTAAGTGTACTTGTGTATGGAAGTGTTTTTGTACCAATTTTTAATTTTGTAGGCATTAGTGTATTTAGTATTATTGCTATAAAAATACTAAATCCAAAAATCAGCATAAAAGAGGAGGCGCATCATGACGAATGAGAATATTCTTCTAATTACAACAGATCAGCAACGCTTTGATACAATCCAAGCGTTGGGTAACAGGCATATATTCACGCCGCATCTTAACTATCTTGCTCAGGAGGGGATTGCTTTTACGAGAGGCTATGCAGATTGTCCGGTATGTGTTCCGTCAAGGACAACGATTATGACAGGATATCGAGGGTTTGAGTCTGGCGTGATTAGTAATGCGGATCATGAAAGCTTTATGAAAAAAATAACGGCAAAAAAAGCAACACTGCCGGGGATTTTGACAGAAAATGGATATCAAACAAAAGCCGTTGGAAAAATGCATTTTACACCGGCACGGGCAAACTATGGATTTGAGGATATGATATTGCCCCTTGATTATATGCGTGAGTATGATAAGAAGCAAGATCAAGCAAAGCCGAAGGCGCATGGTATGGGTGAATGCCCATCGGTTCCTGGGATTTCAACGGTCCATGAAAATGATAGCATGACCCATTGGATTGTAGAAAAATCCATTGATTTTTTAGAAACTAGAGATACGACACGACCCTTTTTCTTGTGGACGAGCTTTACAAAACCCCATCCACCGTTTGATCCTTGTTTCAATTATTGGGCTTTGTATGAAGATATTGATATTCCGGGACCAACATATGGAGATTGGTCAAAAGATATTGAACATACACCACAAGGATTTTTAGCCGGATCCTATGAAAACACGAACATGCACCTGCACACCAAAGAACAGATTAAAGTGATTAAACGAGCGTACTATGCATTGATTACGCAAATTGATTATTCCTTAGGTCGGATTTTTGGCGCGTTACGGGAAAATAATCTTTTTGAAAATACATGGATTGTGTTTGTCTCTGATCATGGGGAGATGCTAGGAGATCATCATGCGGCCCAAAAGAATCTATATTTTGAAGGATCGGCACATGTTCCGCTTATTATTCTTCCACCAACCAATAGACAAGAATTAAGAAAAGGACAGAAAGTTGATCGTATGGCAGAGATGGCAGATATCTATCCAACAATTCTTGAGATGGCAGGGATAGAAGCGACAAGCGAAGCGATGGGTGGGCGAAGTCTCTTTAAGGTCATGAACGATGATGTGGATAGAGTCTTCTATGGTAATACCCTTAATACGAATTTTTGCGTCATGAAAGATTACATGAAGTTAGTATATTCAAGACGAGGCGATCATTATCTATTATTTGATATGCAAAACGACCCGATGGAGGAACGTGACTTATCAACAGACCCACAGTACAAAGCGACGTATGAAGAATTAAAAACCTTATTATATGAACACATAAAGACAACCGTTCCACAGGTATTGGATGATACAGGCGAGTTTATTATTCTACCTGCACCATCATATCCTGGACAAGCGCAATCACGGTGGTTTGGCTTTCACTATAAAGACTACAGTATTGATACCTTTCATTAAGTGCTTGTGCACTTAGGAGAGTAAGATACCGGTAGCGGCTTCAGATAAAGCGGTAACATTTGCCATGGAGACATCGATCATAAGAGCCTCGTGTGAAGGGGATACGATAAATCCGGGACCAAGTTTTTCTTTTAGCTGGCGGATGGTGCGATGAATTTCTTCAGGAGTGCCGCTAGGGAGCAAATGCTGTGCATCAACGGCGCCACAAAAGATTAGCTGATCTTTATATTGCACCAATTCATCAGCACTCATTTTTGCGGCAAGGGCTTGCAAGGGATGAAGTGCATGGATGCCGGTAGCGATGAGCTTGGGAATGACACGATAGATGGAACCGCAAGAATGAAGCATAACATACTTGCCATAATGATTGCCTAAGTCAACGAGCTGTTTAAAATATGGCAAAACAAAGGTATCAAAAGCCTCAGGACTGACCAGAAGATCATTTTGTGTTCCAAAATCATTGCCAAAGAAAAAGATATCAATTAAGTCACCAACGGCCTCAAAGCATAAGCGGTTGGCTTCTAAGTAGCATTCAACCATTTTGTTGGTAAGATAGGCAACCAACTCAGGATGTGTATACATTTTGATAAAATAGTTTTCCATCCCTAAAAAGTCGGACATATTATGAAAAAAAGGTGACCAGAATCCACCGGCTACAGCGAAACCGCGTGCTCTTGCATCAAGAAGGAGTTCACGATATTCACTAAAGTCAAGATATTGCATATTAGGCCATTCAAAGGCCTCGACGTCTTTAATTGATTGCGCATCCTTAAGTTTTCCGCCTTCCCCAAGGTGATGAAGCGTTTCTCCTTGACGAAAATCAAAGAAAGGTCTTTGGTCGGGATGCTTCCAGCAGTACTTGTCTGCCATTAACCAAACCATATCATCATTAAGGGTTTCGGATAAATCAAGAGGATGGGGCGTTGTATTAAAGTGAGCAGCTATTTTATTGGCTTGTTCATCAATAGGATTACCCTTCCAAAAAGGTGTGCGATCGGTTTGTTTTCTTTCAAATGTTGCAATAATGCGTTCACGACCAGTCATATTAACCTCCATATACATGTGCTGTTTGTTTTTATTAAGGATATCAATGTTATATTGAACGTATTATAGCATTGATAAGGAAAAAGATAGGAATGAAAAAAGGTCAAGAATCTTAGAAATTAGGACAAAAGATAGTGTGGTGATAGGTGTATATGAACAATTGTTTTGATGCGGAAAGTTTTATTGAAAAGGTGTATGTACCTAGCCAAAAACCCTATAGGTATACAGTCGGAGGCTATCGGCTAACGATAGACTATCACAATTATGTGAGCTTTAAGCATATGCTATCAAACAACATCCACCGGCACAATAATTACGAAATTTGTCTATGTCTATATGGACAAGGGCGATTCATACACAATAAGGAAAGTTTTAACATATCCAAAGGGACGATTTTTATTGCAGAGCCTTATCACTTTCATGAGATTCAGTCGTCACAAGACTCTGCGTTATATCTTTTTTTCTTTGGACTGCGTATTGAAAAAGTAACGGGTGAACAGGAAGTATCAGTTGTCGGAGACTTTATACATAGACATAGAACAGTGGTGGAGTATTGTGAAGACTTGTTTCATTATCTGCCACTTATTGATCGTGAGATAAAAAAAAGCCGATTGGATTTATCAGATAAGCTCCTTGAGTTATTGAGCCTGGATATGATAGAACGCTTTATTGGTGCGTCAGAAGTTGACCGGGTTCATATGGCGAGAATGCGCGAGGTTGTTATACAGGCAGATGCATATGTATCAGAAAACTTGGCGGCAAAAATTACGGTCGAGGATGTGGCAAGAGAGTGTTATGTTAGTTCAAGACATCTACAGCGGATTGTCAAAGAACAGTTTCATCAAAGCGTCGGGAAATGGATTCTTGATAAGAAACTTCACGCTGCCTGCAGTCAACTGAAAAATGGGCAGTCAGTTAAAGACGTGGCAAAGATGTTCGGGTTTATAGATCCAAATTATTTCTCGGTAGCTTTTAAGAAAAAATATGGTATACCCCCATCAATTTATAAGTAATGGTGACGTATTAACAACAAATTATATTGAGAAAAAATGAGGTAAATAATGTTTTTTGAGATTGAACGAATAAATAAGATTGTAGAAGAGTTAAATGAACAAAAATATGTAAAAAAAGTTGAAATGACAGATGTAGTGTATAAAAAAATCAAAGCGTTTTCGCCGGAAGAAGCTAGTGTCCATCCAGATGAGTGGTGTGACTTTGAACCGGGAGGACGTTGGGGGCGTGACAGCAAATATGCATGGTTTAAGTCATCGATAGAAATCGATGAACAGCTTGCAGGAAAAAAACTAATATATCGAGTGATTACAGGCAAAGAAGGCGGATGGGACATTCATAATCCTCAGTTCCTTGCATTTGTTAATGGAAGTGCAAAGCAAGGTATGGATATTAATCATACAGAGTTTTTATTAACGGACCATTCTATCCTTGGAGAAAGGTTTGACATTGAGCTTCAGGCATATAACGGTTCCCTAGATACGTTGTCAGAATGTGAACAGGCAGTTCTTATCCTAGATGATACCATTGAAAAGTTATACTATGATTTGATGGTTCCCCTCGAAGCATGTAAACTTCTGCCAAAGCAAGACAAAGACCGAATTGATACACTAAAATGTTTAACCAAAGCAGTAAATAGGATTGATATGCGGATTCCGTATACACAGGGATACTATCAAAGCATTCATGAAGCAATCCAGTGTCTTGAAGAAGAGTACTACAGTAAGCTTGACCCTAGGAACAATGTCGTGGCACGATGTGTTGGACATACCCACATTGATGTAGCCTGGCTATGGGATCTTGAGCAGACGCGACAAAAAGTTCGACGAAGTTTTGCAACGGTTTTGGAGCTGATGAAGCAATACGATGATTATATCTTTATGTCAAGTCAACCCCAAAACTACACGTTCATTAAAGAGGATGACCCTCAGATGTATGAAGAAATTAAAGAACGCATCAAAGAGGGGCGCTGGGAACCTGAAGGTGCTATGTGGGTTGAAGCGGATTGTAATTTAAGTTCAGGTGAATCCTTGGTGCGCCAAGTTTTGCTGGGCAAAAAATATTTCAGAGATGAATTTGATAAAGAAAGTAAAATCCTCTGGCTTCCAGATGTCTTTGGTTATAGTGCGGCTTTGCCTCAAATATTAAAAAAATCCTCAGTAGACTACTTTATGACAACAAAAATCAGTTGGAATGAGTATAATAAACTTCCCTATGATACCTTTGACTGGGTGGGACTGGACGGAACCAAGATATTGAGTCACTTTATTACTACTGCCAATTTTGATGATCTTCCTGAAAAATTTATGACAACGTATAACGGAAATATAGATGTCAATTCTGTCAAAGGCGCATGGGAGCGATATCAGCAAAAAGATATTAGCGATGAAGTACTTATCAGCTATGGCTATGGTGATGGCGGTGGTGGACCGACGAAAAAAATGCTTGAGACAGCCAAGCGTCTTGAACAAGGAGTCAAAGGGGTTCCTACAGTAAAACTAAGTACAGCGACAGAGTTTTTTGAAAAATTGGATGAAAATGTATCGGATAATAAGAAACTGCCGCGATGGGTTGGAGAGCTTTACTTTGAATACCATCGAGGGACGCTTACGAGTATGGCACGCAATAAGCGCTATAACCGAAAGTCAGAGTTTTTATATGAAGATCTTGAATGGGCTTCATCCATGGCAAAGATTATTAATAATACACCTTATCCTACAGAGATTATTGACAAAGGTTGGGAGATTATCTGCTTAAATCAGTTCCATGATATTATTCCGGGATCATCCATTAAGAAAGTGTATGAAGATTCCAAAGAACAATACGAGGAAATTATTCAAATCGGTGAGGCGACGCTTCAAAGTCGGCTTGAAGGAATAGCAAAAGAAGTGGCGACAGGTAAAAAGGCGGTTGTTGTCTTTAATTCATTGTCCTTTGAACGCTATGATTTGGTTCGATTTGAATATCCGAATCCAGTAGTTATCTATGATGATGGTCAAGAGATTGAAAGTGTTTATGAAGAGGGATATGTTGCCTTTTATGGAACGATACCGTCAAAAGGATATAAAAGCTTTGAGATAGTAGATAGAGATCTGGCACAAGCACCCATCGATAATACGCTTATCCTTTCAAAGCAATGTTTGGAAAATCAATTCTTTAAAATTCAATTAGATGAAACAGGATGTATTGTTTCCCTTTTTGATAAAAAAGAGGCGCGCGAAGTGTTGATTCCCGGGCAGCGAGGCAATGTATTGCAGGCGTTTGAGGATAAGCCACATAACTGGGATGCTTGGGATATTAATATTTATTATCAGGAAAAAATGTGGGAAATTGAAGATGTTCAGTCGATTGAAGTTGAAAGCAATAACGGATTGGAAGGGACACTTTGTATTAAGCGTAAATTTATGAATTCGACGATTATCCAAAGAATGCATATCTATCGAGATATACCACGTGTTGATTTTGAAAATGATATCGATTGGAAAGAAACACATATATTACTTAAGGCAGCATTTCCGGTGGATATTCATACAGAAAAAGCGGTGTATGATATTCAATTTGGAAATGTGGAACGACCGACACATTGGAATACTAGTTGGGACATAGCCAAGTTTGAGGTTTGTGGTCATAAATGGGCAGATCTATCCGAAGGTAATTATGGTGTAAGCTTAATGAACGACTGTAAATACGGGTACGATATCAAAGATCAGAATATGCGCCTTACGTTACTTAAATCACCGACGATTCCCAACGAAGATGCTGATCGAGAGCGACACCAGTTTGTATATTCTCTATATCCGCATAAGGGAGATTTTAAAATTGGTGGAACCAATCAAGAAGCATATAAATTGAATGTAGAATTGTATGTACAGCTTGTGGAAGGTGTGAGCGGAAAGCTTCCGGCAAAACTTTCAGTTGTCGATATTGATCAAGATAATGTAGTTTGTGAAGTGCTAAAAGAAAGTCAAGATGAAGGATATGTTCTTCGTGTATATGAAGTACATAATAAAAGAACCCAATGCAATATTAAGATGTTTAAAGCATTGGCAACGGTTGTTGAATGTGATCTTGAGGAACGAGCCATTGGAGATGTAGAAAAAGTCGAGGGACAGCAGTTTAGTTTTGAGATTAAACCTTTTGAAATTAAAACGTATAAGATTACCTTTGCATAAGCGATGCTTCTAAATTAAAACGGTAAGAAAAAACAAGCCATCGGAATTTCCGATGGCTTGTTTTCTATCTTTTTTTAAAGTCTGAAGGAGAAAGTCCGACATATTTTTTGAAGGTGCGGTAAAAGTAGTTCGGATCTGAATAGCCTACTTTTTTGGCGATATTAGCGGTCTTATCATGGCTTTCCAATAATAGGGATTTCGCCTTTTCGATGCGATAATTGTTTAAATACTTTGGAAAGGAGATGCCGGTTTCTTTTTTGAAAAGTTGACCCAAATATGTGGGGTTGATATTGTACTTTACAGAATATTTTTTTAAGGATAAATCTTCGCTTAGATGTGTCTGTAAGTGTTTGATGATTTCACAGATAATGGGATTCATATCCATATTCTGCTGTGAAATATATTTAAACAAATCAGCAAAAACTTGCTTAATGCGCCGCTTTAAATCATTTATATCCGTGACTTCATGAAGTTCAGACAGGAACTTGATTTCTCGAAGAAACAGTTCATTCGAATCAAGCATATAATTTTTGGTGCGGCTTAACTGTATAAAAATCTCCATTACAATAATTCTTGGTATGTCAGGGTTTGAAATAGAGTGTAAGGATAAACTATTAAAGAGACTGTCGATGTATATGTTTAACCCGTCAAGGTCTGCTTCTGCAACTAATTTGGAGATAAGGTCGTGGTCGATATCAAACGGTTGCGAATGCTCTTGAGCGATAATATCTTCAAGCTCTAATACAGTTTTACTTGGATGTACTAAAAAGTAGTCAAATAATGAAAGGGCTTGTGAGTAGCTTTTTTGTATTTCACGAAAAGAATTAACCAATGTTCCAATTGTAGCTTGGATGGGGATGCGTTTGGCTTTGAACCTATTTGTAAGTTTTTCGAGGAGGGCATTAGTGACGGACATGAAGGCAGATGGATCCGAATTGCCGTGAAAAATAATAACCAAGTCTCCCGATAGATCGTTGAAAATCATTGCGTGTTCTAAGATGTTTGGAACTTTTAGACAGTTGTCATGTAGGATGTCTTCTGAGACAATATCACCGTATTGATTAGGTATAGCACGAATTAGTACAACCAAGTAGTTGGAACTGTCAACGGTAATACTGAGTAAGTCCGCTCGATTGATAACTTCCTCAATAGAGATTTTTCCTGTAACGCAACGATACAAGATGGTATTAAGCAACATATTTAACTCATCCGTGTTTACAGAAAAGGAGGAAGGCTTTGTCTGTTTATCGAGTATCTCTGTGGCTGTTTTTAAAGTATCTTGTAATTCGTCCATATTGACAGGTTTAGTTAAGTAATTGTCAATGCCAAGTCGAATCCCTTCCTTAACATATTCAAAATCGTTGAAACCGCTTAAAATGATGAACTTACATTGTTCATTATCTGCTTTTATTTTTTCAATCAATTCGATACCGGACATTTCCGGCATTTTAATATCGGTGATAATGATATCGGCAGGATGCTTTTGATATAAGTTATATGCTTCTAAACCGTTATGAGCTTTACCGATAACTTCTAATCCCAAAGCGTTCCAATCGATTAGAACATTGAGACCATCAACAATAAATGGATCATCATCAACTAATATAACAGTATGCATGGTTAATCTCCTTTGCTAAACAAAATTTATATTAAGCGCTTCTGACAAGGTAAACGAAGCGTAACGGTGGTTCCTACTTCTAGAGCCGATTCAATGCTTAGACCATAAGCATTACCATATTGAATTTGAAGGCGTTCATGGACATTGATAAGGCCGATGCTCTTTGCATCGATACTGTGATCAAGCGTAGAACGTATGGACTCTAATGTTTGCTGGTCTATTCCACAACCATTATCCGAGATGGTTATCCAAATCTCTTCATCACGAATAAAACCTTTTATATTAATTTTATTGTCATTGCGATTCAAATTAATTCCATGAACAATATAGTTTTCGACAATTGGCTGGATACTAAGCTTTATGATGCTATAGCTTAAAACAGCAGGGTCAATATCAATATCAACATGAAGTTTATCCATATATTGAATTTGAAACAACTGAAGGTAAAGGCGACTGTGGCTGATCTCTTCTTCGATGGTAATAATCGTGTCATAGTTTAATGATTTTCGAAAGAAGGTAGCTAAGATATAGATCATTTTACTGACATCCATATCATTGTTAATGGCTGCTCGCATCCGTATGTTTTCTAGGGTGTTATAGAGAAAATGCGGATTAATTTGAGCTTGCAAAGCTTCAAGTTCCGCCGCCTTTTGCTTAAGTTGAAGAACGTATACTTTATCGATATAATTTTCTATCTCGTGACACATATCATTAAAATTTTGTGCAATGGAGCCAAGTTCGTCTTGGCGGGAGTCTAGTTGGATTCGAGAAGTAAAATCACCGGTTTTAATTTTATCAATAGCATCTGTAATCGTTTTTAATCGATAGGAATAAGAACGTGAATAGGTGAAGGTCAAAAAAACAATTAAGGCAATGCTAAGGATTGCACTAACAATAATAATCAAGGATGTTGGTCGCATGAGTTTATAAACTAATGTTGTGGGCGTAAAATTAATGAGTGCAAGATCAGTACTGCCTATAGGGGTTACAAAAAAATGATGATCAAAGTTGGAACTTTCAATGACGCTGGCGTCACTTGTGGCGATAACCTCCTTAATGCTCGACGCACTAAATGATCTGTTTGAGGAGTCATATAATACAGTTCCGTTGTTGTGAGCCAGGATAAAGTCTCCATAATGATCATTTGCACCGGATTGCAAAATCGTATCAATTTCAGAATCTAGATTATGGGTAAAAATCAGATACCCCTTGTTTACTAATGTACTTGAATCTTGTATACGGATAATAATATCAAAGGTATAGTCTCCGTCTTCTTTTTTGACATGAGGTTGAAAAGAATAATTGCCACTTAGGTTAAGTTCATTAATGATCTTGCTGTAAATGACTGCTTTTTCCGTGCCCTGTCGATAGAAAAAACTATTGGCGCGTTCATAAGTATAGATAAATTCATTGTTGCTATATAAGGAGATGCTTTGAATACTTGGATCAGCATTAACAATATTTTCAAAATACACACCCATTAATTTCATTGGCGAGAGATTTGTCTTATAAAATTGGTCAAGGGAATATAAAAGAAATTCATCCATACCAATATCTAAAAATGTTATAATGGTTTCTTGATAGTTTGCGTTGGCATATAAAGTTTTTACAGCGTTATGGGCCTGAAAGTATTTTTGATTGACTAACTCAATAATGGCGTTATTGATTACGCTATTTTGACTTTGAATATTATTTTTTGAGCGAGTATATATCATAGTCTGAAAAGAAGTGGATAGACCAATAATAACGATAATGGTTATAATGGTATAAAAAGTGATGATTTTTTTAAAGGATGCATTATAGGAATATAAGTTTTTCATAAATAACCTCAATCTTTTGAACAATATTACTTGTTTCATCAATTATAATATGTTATATAGTGAATGTCCACTATACGTAGAGGATAAAAAGTGGTGAAAAACAGACAAACTAAAAAAAGTCTAGTTAATATAAATATATTCAAGTGCTTTTTTAAAAAGAATTTGTGTGCTTTGGATAGTGGGGTTAACTTTTTACAGTGAAACTAAATAAATACAACTAGTAGAATGAAGTGGGAAGGTTATAATTTAAATAGAGTTAAGGGTAACGATTAAGCCTATGATCCTTTAACTTTGGAACCAATTAAAATGTATTTAGGGAGGAAAAACATGAAAAGATTATTAGCAATGATGTTGGCACTGACGTTAGTTGTATCTGTTTTTGTCGGATGTGGCAAAAAAGAAGAAGGTACAACCGATTCAAAAACTGAAGGTACAGAACAAGAGACGACAACAGAAAAAGAAGAACCTGTTGAGTTGATATGGTATACCATAGGAACACCACAACAGGATATGGGAATGGTTAATGAAAAACTTAATGAGTACCTATTAGAGAAAATTAATGCTACAGTTAAAATTACACAATTTGACTGGGGTGAGTATACACAAAAGATGCAAGTTAAGATTGCCTCAGGAGAGCCATTTGACTTAATGTTTACATGCTCATGGGCAAATGACTATGCGACAAATGTTGCTAGAGGCGCATTATTACCGCTGAATGATTTGGTCGATGAATATGCACCGGCAGTTAAAGAAAATTTGAACCCTCTTTTTCTTGAAGGGGCAGCGGTGAATGGTGAGATTTATGCATTACCAACGAATAAAGAGCTTGGATGGCAAGCAATGTGGATTTTTAACAAGGACCTTGTAGACAAGTATGATATGGATCTTAGTCAAGTGTCTGACCTTGAAAGTTTAGAACCATTACTACAAGTCATTAAAGAAAATGAACCGGAAATCCTACCTCTTGCATTTGACAAAGATGGTGGACCGTTTATTCGTATGGATGGTGGAATCCTAGGCGACACAAGTCCTTTTGTTATCGAGTTTGACGGGGACACAATTTTAAACAAATACACAACAGATACATTCAAAGAAATTGCTAAGACAATGCATAGATACAGTGAACTTGGATATATGCACCCAGATAGAACGGTAAGCTTAACGCGTGACATCAAACAAGCAGGAAAGTATTTTGTTGCTAAAGCACATTATCAACCTTATGCTGAAATCGTTTGGCAAAACAATGTATTCTCATCAACACCAATTGAACTTGTACCTGTTCATGAGCCATTTGCAAATAATGGATCAACGCGAGGCGCAATGCAAGGTATATCTGTTACTTCAGAGCATCCAGAAAAAACAATGGAATTTTTAAACTTGCTTTACACAGATGAATATGTCATTAACCTTATTGATTATGGTGTTGAAGACGTACATTATGAAGTACTTGATGAGACACATATTGCACGCACAGAACAAGGAAACAATAACTATAACTTCCCTGCATTCTCAGTAGGAAATCTGTTTAACACATATTCTTTTGAAGGAACACCAGATGATAAGTGGGAAAAGTTCGAAGAGTTTAATGATGCATGTGTTCAAGCACCAACACTTGGATTCACACCGGACTTTGAGCCTTATAAGATGCAATTAGCTTCCATTACCAATGTAAATGAAGAGTATTGGGCAAGTATTAGTCTTGGCCTTGTGGATCCAGAAGAGTATTTACCACAGGTTAATGAGAAGTTAGAAGCAGCAGGTATTAATGAAGTGATTGAAGGACTTCAAGCACAATATGATGAATGGTTAAGTACAAAGTAAATTAATCTTGGTTACCAATGGGATTGGGTATGTAAATGACCCAATCCCATTCAACAATTAATAATAATAAAAAGTGAGAGAAATGAAGATGAAAGAATATAAGATTATAGGAAACGAATTGAAAAATATTCCATGGGAAGACAAACCCGAAGGATGTAAAGATGTATTATGGCGTTCATCCATGAATCCAATTATACCTCGTGACTTGTTGCCAAAATCAAACAGCATATTTAACAGTGCAGTTGTTGCGTTTGAAGATGGATTTGCAGGCGTTTTTCGTGTGGATGATACACGTAGGGAGATGCGTATTCATGCTGGATTTAGCAAAGACGGTGTCCACTGGGATATTGATGAAAAACCTATAGAATTTATAGGAGATATTGAACAAGTCAGTGAATTTGATTATGCCTATGATCCACGTGTAGTCTGGATTGAAGATCGATATTATGTGACATGGTGCAATGGATTTCATGGACCAACGATAGGCATTGCCTACACCTATGATTTTAAAGCATTTTATCAGATGGAAAATGCATTTCTTCCATATAACCGCAATGGGGTTCTTTTTCCAAGAAAAATTAACGGAAAATTTGCCATGTTAAGTCGTCCAAGTGATTCGGGACATACACCTTTTGGCGATATTTTTTATAGCCAAAGTCCGGATCTTATTCACTGGGGACAACACCGACACGTTATGGAACCTAGAGGCTGGTGGCAGAGTACGAAAATCGGAGCAGGACCTGTTCCAATTGAGACGTCCGAAGGATGGCTGTTGATTTATCATGGTGTGTTGACTTCATGTAACGGGTATGTATACCATATGGGAGCGGCATTGCTGGATTTAGAAAAACCTTGGAAGGTTATTGCCAGAACAGAACCATATATATTAAACCCAAGACACGACTATGAATGCGTTGGTGATGTGCCAAATGTTGTCTTCCCTTGTGCAGCGTTAACCGATGAAGCGACCGGACGTATTGCTATTTACTATGGTGGAGCAGATACAGTCACATGCTTAGCATATACAACAGTCGATGAGCTTGTTCGTTTTACATTAGAAAACTCTAAGCTATAAACTTGCTGACAATGCGCACATAAAGTATAAGGAGAATTATGGAATCTAGGATTAGAATGTTGAATGTCTTGGATAAAAAGCCTGTAGATAGGCTGCCAGTGACGACCCATCATGTTCAAGACTATTTTTTAAAAAAGTACATGAAAGAAATCAGTGTGGATGATTTTTTTGAGGAGGTCGGCTTAGATCCGATTGTTTGGATACATGAAATCAAAGGCACAGATAATAAGGGAACATTCCTAAAAGATGGGGTATTGCAAAGTGAAAATTGGCGTGTGACAGCTCAAGAGCTTTCGGACCCCGATTATAAAACGATTCGATATACCATTCATACACCAAAAAAGCAACTGACCATGGTAAAACAATGCAATGAATATACTTGTTGGGTAGGCGAACATCTCGTTAAAGAAAAAAGCGATATTGATGTGATTGCTCAATATGCACCGATAGAACAATGTGATGTAGAAGCGATTAATAAAGTTGCAGCACAGACAGGCAATAAAGCGCTAATACGAGGAATGATTCCCAGTTTTCCTTTTTATGGTCAGCCTGGATGCTGGCAAGATGCAGCGTGTCTATTTGGTATTGAACCTTTAATCATGGAAACATTTGATGATCCTGAGTGGGTACATGAGTTTTTAAAAGTACTTCATCATCGAAAGATGACCTATGTCAATTCGTTGGATAAAGCTGCTTTTGATATATTGGAACTAGGCGGTGGAGATGCATCCTCAACAGT
The DNA here is from genome assembly GCA_002382805.1 of Clostridiales bacterium UBA4039. GTDB lineage: Bacteria > Bacillota > Clostridia > Lachnospirales > Vallitaleaceae > UBA1351. The sequence goes on along the minus strand of DGAD01000004.1, from coordinate 57,193 downwards.
TATTTCTCCTACAATTCTTGAGCAATTTGTATTGCCTTATGACAGTCAGATTATTCAAAAGGCAAAGGAGTTTAACCAACGAATTGCATACCATACATGTGGTGGCATGATGCCCATATTGGAACAATTGGCCTCGATGAAGCCTGCGGCACTAGAGACATTTACCCCGGTTGGTATGGGAGGCGATGTAGACTTAGCACAAGCAAAAAGGCGTATCGGTGATAAAGTGGCCATGATTGGCGGCTTTGATCAAGGAAAGTATTTTATGGGCGCATCAGAACAAGAGGTTCGAAGTGCAGTAAGAAAATGCTTTAACGAGGCAGGAGAAGGTGGCGGATTTATTTTATCCCCTTCAGATCATTTTTTTGATGCAAATCCAGAGCTTATAAAAGTGTTTGCCGACGAAGCAAAAAAATGTACGTATTAAACAAACGTGAAGGGCGTTATTCTCATCTTGAGAATAGCGCCTTTTTATCAAACAAAGCCAAGAAACCAGATAGGTGTATGTAAATCTAGGTGATGAAAGACGGTGGAAGATACCAATGAATTTTGATGAAAAAGAGCTTGAACATATTCGCGTATCTATGGGAATCTTTTATAATACCACAGGGATTCCATGTATCTTGATTGATGAAGAAGGCAAAATTTTATATTGTGAAGGTGAGCGTAGAAATTACTGTGTTAAACTTCAAAATCTGCCTGAAAGTGCGTATACATGTCAATTAGCGCATAAAGAGGCAAGCAGGCAGGCACAGATGCTTGGTGAAGCCTATATATCCTATTGTCCTGCCGGGTTGGTTAACTATAGTGTTGCCTTAACCAGCGGTAAACTGTTTAAGGGAGCGATTATTGCAGGTCCGGTGCATATGAGTGAACCCGATGTTTATGAAGTGGATATGACCGTTAAAAAAATGCTGCTACCGCATCATGAAAAGCAGATGCTTAAAAACTTGTATCGATTAATCCCGATGATCTCTCCAAATGTTGCAAGATATCAGTTGGAGCTGTTGACAATACTGGCAAAAGATATTATGTCAGACCATAAAAATGTTCTGGAAAAGAAAAAAGCCTTTTATGATGAACAACGTACCATTAGTGAACGTATTCAAGAGATAAAAGAAACGTTGCCCTTAGCAACAACAACGGGCAAGGGCTATCCGATTTATCTGGAAAAAGATTTGTCATTAGCAATTATCAAAGGTGATGCATCATCTGCAAAAGCGGTTCTTAATGAGCTCCTTGGCTATATATTTTTTATGCATAAAGGTGATAACAAAAAAATCATTGCAATGACACTAGAGCTTGTAGTCGTTATGTCAAGAGCGGCGGTTGAAGGTGGCGCGCGTTATGAAGAGATATCTAAAGTAACGCAGGATATGTTCTTAAAAACCTATGATTTAGAAGATATTGAGACTATATGTATGAATCTTATGGAAGTTTTAGAAGATATTATTTTATTTGTTTTTCCGATGGATACAAACAAGCAAGAGCAAATCGGGGTTATGCGAAAAGCGGTTATGTATATGAATCAGAACCTACAAAATAATATTGGTTTAGAAGATGTCGCCAAAGCCATTGGCTTAAGTCCAACATATTTTTCAAGAATCTTTAGCCAAGAAATGAAGATGACCTTTATCGATTATATGACAAAGATCCGTATTGAAGAAAGTAAAAAATACTTGGTGGATTCGAGGCAAAGTATTAGCGACATCGCATTAAGGTTAGGATTTTCTGATCAAAGCTATTTTTCCAAAGTGTTTAAAAAAGTTGAAGGCATGACGCCGGGAAAATATCGAAAGATGTATTTATAATGATGGTGTAGAAATAAAGGTGGGTATACATGGACAGATTAGAAATAATAAATTCTTCACTGCGACAAGGCAATTCAGGGCAAACACGTAAAAATGTCATTCAAGCATTAGACAGTGGTTGTGATTGTCGCCAAATTATTGAAAGTATGTTAGCGGTCATGGAAGATGTGGGGCGGCAATTTAAAAATAATGAGCTGTTTGTACCGGAGGTGCTTATCATCGGAAGAGCCTTTAATGTTGCACTTGATGTCATGGGTCCCTTACTCGATGCCAAGCAGGAATATAAAGGAGTTGTTGTCATAGGAACGGTTCAAGGGGACCTACATGATATCGGCAAAAACCTTGTGAAGATGCTGATGGTCGGTACGGGAGCCAAAGTTATTGACCTGGGTGTTGATGTAAAACCGGAAGCATTTGTGGAAGCAATCAAAGCATATCAACCGGATATTGTGGCCATGTCGGCATTATTAACAACAACGATGATTCAAATCAAACAGACGATTAAAGCGATTGAACAAGCCGGGCTTAGAGATCAAGTTAAGATTTTTGTTGGGGGAGCACCGGTGACACAGCATTATGCGAAAAATGTAGGGGCTGATTATTATGCCCTTGATGCCGGGAGTGCGGCAGAAATTGTACGACAAGTGTATCGGAACAAAGTGGTCGAATAGACCTCAAAATATTACCAAAAGTGATAACGAACTTCTATCATAGCGGCTAAAAACAGATTAGAATGAAGCTAATATGATTATTAGGAGGTAATATGATGAGTCAAAATTATGAGCAAATCAGTGCGTTGTTGCAAAAAGGAAATATGCCGGAAGTGGTACGATTATGTCAAGAAGCAGTGCATAGCGGTGCACCTGCCTCTGAAATTCTAGAAGCACTTTTATCAGGGATGAGTGTTATCGGAGGAAAATTCAAACGCAATGAAGTCTTTGTCCCTGAAGTGTTGATAGCAGCAAGGGCAATGAACGGTGGATTAGATGTTATTAAACCACTCTTGGCATCCGAAGGTGTTCAGTCCATTGGAAAGGTTGTTATAGGAACGGTAAAAGGGGACTTGCATGATATCGGTAAAAACCTTGTAGCCATGATGTTAACAGGAGCTGGGCTTGAAGTTATTGATTTAGGTGTTGACGTATCAGCGGAAAAATATGTCGAGGCAATTGAAGAACATGAGGCAGATATTGTGTGTATGTCAGCCCTATTGACAACAACCATGACGTATATGAAAACCGTACTAGAGGCCCTCAATGAAAGAGGGATTCGAGATAAGGTTAAGGTTATGGTCGGAGGTGCACCGGTCACAGATGAATACGCACTGGAAATCGGAGCGGATAAATATACAGCAGATGCGGCAACGGCTGCAGAAGAAGCGAAGATGTTATTAACAGCTTAAGCACATTGTGCAGTAGAAAAGGAGCCTTATCATGACAGGAAAAGAACGTATTCTTAATACATTAAATCATAAAACAACAGATAGAGCGCCGTGGGTACCCTTTGCAGGCGTTCATGCCGGAGCACTCATCGGAAAAAATGCGACCCAAGTACTCACCGATGGTGAGCTGCTTTTTGAAGCGTTAAAAAAGGTAAAAGAGTTATATGCACCTGATGGGATGCCGGTTGTTTTTGATTTGCAAGTGGAAGCAGAGATTTTGGGGTGTGAATTGGTTTGGGCAGATGAAGCGCCACCGTCAGTAAAGACACATCCGTTGGAAGATACGACACAGATGCTTTGTGACTGTAAACAACCGGAACCGGACAAAGGACGACTTCCAATGATTTTGGATGTAATGCAGAAGATGTATAGGACCTATGGAGAAGATACGGCGTTATATGGATTGATTTGCGGGCCGTTTACCTTGGCATCACATCTTAGAGGGAACAACCTTTTTATGGACATGGTTTTGGATGAAGCCTATGTGAAAAAGCTTATGGAATACACAACAACGACAGCGCTTAAGATGTGTGACATGTATATAGACGCAGGAATGGATATTATCGCAGTCGTTGATCCATTGGTCTCTCAGATATCACCTGAACACTTTAGCAGTATGTGTCATGAGGCATTTAAGACGATATATGATTACATACGCGCAAAGGGCAAAGCATCTTCCTTTTTTGTTTGTGGCAATGCAACGCGCCAGATTGAGGTGATGTGTCAAACAGGACCGGATTCCATTTCAGTGGATGAAAATGTAGAGATGAAAGCGGCAAAAGCCATCACAGATCAGTATAATGTTGCGATTGGAGGCAATATTCCATTAACCACATTGATGCTCCATGGAACCCAGCAAGAAAATATGAAATATGTGGTGAATATGTTGGACGAACTAGGTAGCGATAATCTCATCATTGCTCCGGGGTGTGATATGCCGTATGCTGTTCCGGCAGAAAATACTATTGGAATAGCCCAGGCAGTTCGCGAGACGGACTCAGTGCGTGAGATGGTTAAAAATTATGAAGCACCAAAGGAAGACATAGAGGTAGAACTTCCGGATTATCAACACCTTGAAAAACCACTTGTTGAAGTATTTACCCTTGATTCAGCAACGTGTGCGGCGTGTACATATATGATGGATGCTATGAATGTTGCAGGTGAAGCATACAAAGAACAAATCGATCTTATCGAATACAAATTCACCAAAAAAGAGAATATAGCTCGCTGCGTAAAAATGGGGGTTAAAAATCTACCCTGTGTATATATTAACGGAGAGCTAAAGTGGTCTTCCATCATTCCAAGTAGGGAAGAGCTGTTTGACGAGATTGATAAACATTTAAAACAATAAAAGTAGTAAAAATATTGGTATGGAGAAAACGCACATGGGTGAATACATTAAATTAAAGAGAAGGTTTGATAAAGAGGCAGTCTTAACAATGGTGGAGTGTTATAAAGATAATCCATCATATGCTTCATATAGTCAATTGTTTGATGAACTTGTTGAACAATATCTAGATAAAATCACACCCAAAGGGTATGTGGAGGTATATAAGGAACAAAACCGCATAGAATGCTTAGTAACGTTGGGACCAGATTGTGACCGATGGATAAGAGAAGCCTTTGACCATTACATGTACTTGGAGGGGATGCTACTTAATAGCTTGTTTGATATGATGCTGTATGAAGCCAGTAATCAATTGTATGAGACCGTTAAAACGATGGTTCCAAAAGGAAAACATTTGAGTATGCGCTATGAACCGGGACAATTAAACGTACCGATGCAAGAGCAACGCTATATTTTTGAAAGGTTGCAAAAAAGCTGTGATTTACAGATGTCGATTACACAAGGATGCATGCTTAATCCGACAAAGTCAACGGTTTACTATTATGAGCTTGTGGACTACGAGTGTGCGTTTGGCATTGACCATGATTGTAGCCACTGCCAGACCCCATGTAGTAACAAAAAACATACAATAACAATTAAAAATCCAGATTCCTTACAAGTGTTACAAATCATACAAGGCAAAAAAGGAGAAAATATTTTAGACGTCTTAAGGCAAAATCATCGTTTTGTTGATGCACCTTGTGGTGGGAAAAAGGTTTGCGGTAAATGTAAAATACAAGTAGAAGAACATGGATTTTGTATAGAAGATGTAGAGCGGGCATTTTTAGGAGAACATCTGGTTGAAGAAGGGTTTATATTGGCATGCTATCATGAATTGGACAGGGACTTAGTAATGTTGTCCAATGAAATAGGGGTAATGGAAGAGATGAATACTCCCCAAAAAACACATATTGAAGCAGAGTATACACCTTATAAAATCACAGAACCTAAATATTCAAAAGATGAGAGAACACCCCACTTTGGCGTGGCAATAGACATTGGGACAACAACAATAGTGGTCAGTCTTATTGACTTAGTTTCAAAAGAGACTATCGCAACTAAAAAGGTACTCAATCCACAAAAAGCCTATGGAGCAGATGTGATTAGCCGTATTCATTATGTTAATGAACATAAGGAACATGATCTAGGTACGAGCATTCGTAATAAGTTATGGGCGTTAACAAAAGTATTATTGGAAGACCATGCACAACAGCGAGGTGCAAAGACCCTGGTTGAGATTGAAGAAATGGTTATCTCCGGTAATACGACAATGATATATCTGCTTCTTGATATCGTACCGGAAAAATTGGCGATAGCGCCTTTTGAAACCGTTTGTCCGCCACCGATTGTCTGCTCATCTCAGGATGTATGGGATATACCTTATATGTTTGATATTGTTGTCATTCCATGGGTATCGGCCTATGTGGGAGGCGATGTTGTCTCTGGGATGTATATGATGCAATTTGATCAGACACCAGGCAATAATCTTTTTATTGATATAGGGACCAATGGTGAAATGGCGATCAAAACAGAAAACGGATTGGTTTCAGCAGCGACGGCTGCCGGACCGGCTTTTGAAGGTGCAAATATCAAGTGTGGTATGGGATCTTTGGATGGAGCAATTTGTGAGATCCATAGACAAGAAGAAGGCTATGGGATTGTGACCTTAGGTGGAGAAAAAGCCATTGGAATTAATGGGTCAGCCTTAGTCGATGGGGTTGCGTTATTACTTGAAGATAAAAAAGTGAATGCGATGGGATATATGGAATCACCGGAGATGATTTTTGAACATATCGGATTTTATCCAGAAGATATAAGACAGCTTCAACTGGCTAAAAGCGCCATATGTGCAGGTGTTGACGTGCTCATAGATGAAGCCGGAATCCAGGTGGAGGATATTGATACGGTATACATCGCCGGAGGATTTGGCAGTCATCTAAATATTAAACATGCAATTACGATAGGCCTGATTCCAAAAGCTTTAGAGTCTAAGGTAAACGTGATTGGAAATGCATCTTTAGGCGGAGCGATACGTTGTCTTTTAGAACGTCGGGGGAAAGAAAAAATTGTTGAAATTGCTAAGGTATGTCAGTACTTAGAACTATCGAGTAATTATAGGTTTAATACGGCATATATGGAACGCATGATTTTTGAAATGGAGTGAATTCATGACCAATATATATTTAATCACAGGATTTTTGGGGGCTGGAAAAACAACGTTTTTAAACAGACAATTAGCGAATTGCACTAGAAAAACGGGAGTTTTGATCAATGAGTTTGGCAAGGTAAGTATGGATACAATCGCTATGGAGAGCCATGGAATTGATGTGTTGGAATTGACCAATGGATCGATTTTTTGTGCGTGTCTTAAGGACCGATTTATAGAAGGGTTAATACAACTAGTACAAATGGATTTGGATGATATTTATATTGAAAGCTCCGGGTTATCCGACCCTTCAAACATGGAAAGTGTTCTAAAAATTCTAGAAAAAAAAGTACAGGATGCATCGTATGTATATAAGGGCTCCATATGTCTTGTGGATGGTCTGTATTTTTTTGAGGAACTAGAAAAACTGGCGAATGTAGAACGCCAGATAAAACATAGCCATTATATTATCATTAATAAAGCGGATCTTATTAGTGATAAGAAAATCATGGATATAAAAAAAGCCCTTGTTGCCATGAACCCGCACTGTATAATTGAGGTTGCAGACCATGGAAGGTGTCCTATTAATCCTGTGAAAAATCTTTATTATCCGATAGAAGAAGATGAGACTATTAACACCCAAGACAATCGTCCCAAGCAGTTGATTATATCTTTTGTGAAATCACCAACACGTGAACAACTACAAAAATTTTTAGAGGAAATATGTGTCGGATTCTATCGATTTAAAGGTTATGTTCGAATCGATAACCAAATGTTTAAAGTGGATGGCGTGAACAAAAGAATTGATATGGTTGCAATAGACGAAAAAGCGCCTGGGTTAAACGCGAGTAACACCTTGGTATTTCTTGCGTCCAATGGCTTAGAAAGCATTACACTATTGCTAGCATCTGCAGAAAAATACATAGCGGGTCTATATAAAATTCAAGTCTAATCACCTCAATATTCATAGAGCATTGTCACCAATAGATATGCTATAATGGACTTAAAAAAGGTAGGTGCGACATTTGGTAGAACGCATCGGTCAAAATTTTATTGTTGATGGAGGCATGAGTAAGCAGATGATTTATAATGGAGATGAAGGGTGGAATAGGGAGATATAAAAAAGCCAGTAGGTATGACTACTGGCTTTTTTATTTGAATACCTTATTTTGCAACGGTTAATACATGGTCATTGACGCTCACAGCTTCTGAACTGCCAAGGAGTAGGTTGAAATAATTTGCTGGGACATAAGTTGTGCCATGAACCAATCTTGGGGCAACGCCAAGTTCTTTTGTATCAAGGATACTTGATGTGGAGATGCTTTTTGTAAAGTAGTGATTGTACCCAAGTTGAACTGTGGAGGTGATTTCACTATTGAAGATTGTAGCAGAACTTGTCTGTGCATCCCAAGTTAACTCAAAGTCTAAAGCTTCTGCAACTGCGCGTACAGGAACCATGACAACACCGTTTTGGACGACGGTTTGTACATCGGATAATATATTGCCGTTGACAACAAGTTGATGAATAAGCAATGCATTGATTTGATCAGAATCTATAGCGAACTCTTTTTCGTTAGCTAGAGACAACACGGCACTTATTTCATTGGTAGTAACTGCTTGATTCCAAAGCTCTTGGTTTTCATATTGTGCTTGTGTAATTAAACCTAATTCATTTGCCTTAGCCATATATGGCATAGCATAGTGTGTATCCATGATCATAGGTTGTTCACCTTCGATTTGGATGACAACGGCACGAATAAGTTCTGCAAAAGTCAAGTTTTCAATACGAGGTTCACTGACTTCGTCTTGAGCTGTAGCCACTGGAAGAACAACAGCTTTTTCTGCGGCGGCTTGAGCTGGATAACTTAGGGCTGCAACGTCAAACCAAGCAAGAATTCGGTCGCCTTCTTTAATATCTGAGTAGTGTAATATATTTTTTGTTAAGTATGGCATCACATTTGTATCTTGATTAAAGTGAATGATATAGTCACCTTTTTTATTTAAAGCGCTGATGGCATCGTCTTTTTCAGTAATACGAACAACGTCAATAAGAGTAGCGATACTTTCATTTTCTTTAACATTGGTCAAGATAACAAATGCAGCTGTTTGAGCAGGTAAGCTTCTTGTGGTAGCTGTTGAATGATAGACATAGATACTATCATCTTTTTTTAGGTCATTAATACTTGAAGCGGCTCCAGTTTCGTTATTGACAAAATAAGTTTCATCGGAAATATTTAAAACATAAGTTTGAACATTTTCGTCATCATTGTGTTGGATAGTCACAACAATTTGATTGTCAAGTATGTCAACAATCGTTGCATTGGCACCAATAAAATCTGATTGAGAAGCGATGGTATCAGTGGCTTCGTCGATTGCTATGCTAATGGGAACAGCTTTAATGGGATCTGTGGCTGCCATAGCAAAAGTTGGGGTGAAAAGTGAAATACCTAAAGCAATTGATAACATAGTGGATAATCTTTTTTTTGTATTTTTCATAATAAAAACTCCTTTTCATATAATAATTAAATGATATTTTGTGTTGTTGTGTTGCCTTCGATATCTTTGACGTCAACAAAGGAACGAAAGTTCCATAAATCAGGGAAAAATTTTTTTTACTTGCAGAAAACGGTTTCCTAAGATATGATAAGTAATAATCGGTTAGGTATTAAAGCGAAGCAGTTTAATATTTAAACCATAGTTTTTTAAAAGACGTAAAAAACAAGCGTGAATATCTAGGAGGAATATAGAACCATGGAAAAACAGTTATCATTAATAATTCAAAGGTTATATGGAACGTCAGAATCAATCGAAACGTGCTCAAACGAACAGTTGTATGAAGCGGTACTCTTTCTTACCAAAGAATATACAGATGAAAAGCCGACGATTCGAGGAAAGAAAAAAGTGTATTATATTTCTTCAGAATTTTTAATTGGAAAGCTTCTGTCAAATAATCTTATCAATCTGGGAATCTATGATGAACTCCAAGTGCTACTGGATAAAAAAGGCAGATCTTTAGCAGAACTTGAAGAGATTGAACCCGAGCCATCCCTTGGAAATGGTGGTCTCGGTCGATTGGCAGCATGTTTTTTAGACTCAATAGCAACATTAAATCTTCCAGGAGATGGTATCGGGCTAAATTATCACTATGGTTTGTTTAAACAAACCTTTAAAAACCTTAAGCAATATCCAGAAAAAAATGCGTGGATAAACCCAAATAGCTGGCTTACCAAAACAGAAAAATCATATACAGTTTCATTTAAAGACCAAGAGGTGGAATCTATATTATATGAAATTGATGTTATTGGATATAAAGGCAACAAAAATAAATTACGGCTTTTTGATTTAAAGTCGGTTGATCCTTCAATTGTAAGTGAAGGCATAACATTTGATAAAACACAAATCGATAAGAACTTGACATTATTTTTGTATCCAGATGATTCGGATAAAGATGGGCATTTGTTGCGAATATATCAACAATACTTTATGGTTAGTAACGGCGCACAACTAATACTAGATGAGATGAAGGCAAACCACCACGATCTTTTACATTTGCATGAACATGCAATAATCCAAATCAATGATACACACCCAACGATGGTCATTCCAGAACTTATTCGTTTGCTCATTAAGGAAGGGATTGACATGGAGCAGGCTATCGAGATTGTGACAAAAACTTGTGCATATACCAACCATACTATTTTAGCAGAAGCACTTGAAAAATGGCCTCTTGAGTATATAGAACAGGTAGTGCCACAGCTTGTGCCTATTATTAAAGCATTAAATACACGGATTCAAGAGCAACATACGGCATCGAATGTGCAGATTATTGATCGAGATGGACGTGTACATATGGCACACATGGCGATTCATTATGGATTTTCAGTGAATGGGGTTGCAGCTATCCATACAGACATCTTAAAGCAGACAGAGCTACAACAATTTTATAAGCTTTATCCTGACAAGTTTAACAACAAAACGAATGGGATTACTTTTAGACGATGGTTGTTAGGTTGTAACCCGGAGCTTACTTCCTTTTTAAAAGCATATATTGGGGATGGATTTTTACAAGAAGCAACGGAACTTGAAAAACTATTGGCATTTGCGGATGACTCCAAAGCGCTAGAAACACTACAAAAGATTAAGCGTAACAATAAAGAAAATCTTGTAACCTACATGAAAACATATGAAAATATATCCATAAATCCAGATTCGATTTTTGATATTCAAATTAAAAGGCTGCACGAGTATAAGCGCCAACAGATGAATGCGCTTTATATTATTCACAAATACCTAGAAATCAAACGAGGAATCTATCCGACGACGCCACTAACATTTATCTTTGGAGCTAAGGCTGCTCCGGCATATACAATTGCACAAGATATTATTCATCTTCTGCTGGTTCTTCAAGAAATCATCGCCAAAGATCCACAGGTCAATCAACATATGCAGGTTGTCATGATTGAAAACTATAATGTAAGTAAAGCAGAGAAGCTGATTCCTGCATGTGATGTATCCGAGCAGATTTCCTTAGCATCAAAAGAAGCTTCGGGAACAGGTAATATGAAATTCATGCTAAATGGAGCCTTGACACTGGGGACATCGGATGGTGCCAACGTAGAAATTCATGAATTAGTCGGTGATGACAATATTTATATCTTTGGAGAAAAGTCTGACCAAGTCATTGCCCACTATCGACAGGGAACGTATAACGCAAAAGCGCTATATGACAGTAGTCGGGTGATTCGGGAAGCGCTTGATTTCATTCAGTCAGATAGCGTATTTAAGTATGGCGATAAAAAAAGTTTGACACGCTTGTATCATGAGATTTTGAACAAGGATTATTTTATGACATTGCTTGATTTTGAAGCATATATTGCACAAAAAGATCAAATGTTTAAGGACTATGAAGATCAAGAGCGCTGGACGAAAAAGTGCCTTGTCAATATTGCAAAAGCCGGATTTTTCTCATCGGATCGAACCATTGCAGAGTATAACGAAGACATATGGAAGTTGAATGTGGATATTGTATAAAAAAACAAAAAGGCTATTGCATATTTTTGGAGATTATGCTACTATACTGTTAACGGTTCCGGTAACGTTACTGACAACGTTACCGAGAACGGTAACAAGAAATCAATCAATGATAGAAGGAGAGAAAACACATGAAAAATTGGGTGGTCAAAGTTTTAGCATTATCAATGGTTTTGGTTTTATTTGTAGGATGTAGTGGAGCGGGAGATTCATCAAATGATTCAAGCGACAATGCATCAACTGATACAGAGACACAAACAGATGCAAATGCCTCAGATCAATCAAATGAAACTGCTGACGAAAGTGGTGAAGAAGGTTCCGTATATTTCTTAAACTTTAAACCAGAGATTGAACAAGTATGGCAAAAAATCGCAAAAGAGTATACAGAAAAAACAGGTGTTGACGTAAAAGTTGTTACAGCTGCAGCAGGAACTTATGAGCAGACGCTTCGTTCTGAGATTGCAAAAAGTGATGCGCCAACATTATTCCAGATTAATGGACCTGTTGGATATGAAGCTTGGAAGAGTTATACAAAAGATTTATCGGATACAGACTTATACAGTTGGCTGTTGGATAAGAGTTTAGTTGTATCAGGAGATGACGGCGGAGTCTATGGAATCCCTTATGTTGTTGAAGGCTATGGAATTATCTATAATGATGCTATCATGGATCAATACTTTGCATCAGCAAGCAAAACAACATCCTTTAATTCTATGGATGAAATCAATAACTATGCAGCACTTGAAGCGGTTGTTGAAGACATGACAGCGATTAAAGATGAATTGGGTATTCAAGGTGTTTTTGCATCAACATCATTTTCAACAGGTGAAGACTGGAGATGGCAAACTCACTTAGCTAACTTACCGATCTATTATGAATTCACCGAAAAAGGTATTGGTGATGCGGCAGAAATCGATTTAACCTATGGACAAGAATATAAAAATATTTTTGATTTATATATTAATAACTCAATTACTAAACCTACACTTTTAAGTTCAAAAACAGTTAACGATTCGATGGCGGAATTTGCACTTGGTCAAGTTGCCATGGTTCAAAACGGTAACTGGGGATGGGGACAAATTAATGGCGTTGATGGTAATGTTGTTGCAGAAGAAGACGTGAAGTTCTTGCCAATATACACAGGTGTTGAAGGCGAAGAAAGTCAAGGACTTTGTACCGGAACAGAAAACTTCTTTAGTATTAATGCACAAGCATCAGAAGCGGATCAACAAGCATCAATTGCATTTGTTGAATGGCTATTTTCATCCGATGAAGGTAAAAGCTATGTAACAAATGAGTTTGGTTTTATCGCTCCGTTTAATACATTTGGTGATGATGAGACACCAACAGATCCATTAGCAAAAGAAGTATTACGCTATATGGCAGATGAATCATTAACATCTGTTTCATGGAACTTTACAGCATTCCCTTCACAGCAATTCAAAGATATTTTAGGTTATTCACTTCTTGATTATGCACAAGGAACAGGCGACTGGTCAGGAGTTGAGACAGCATTTGTTGAAGGATGGAAAGACGAAAAAGCGGCTACAGCGCAATAAATTAGATCTGTTTTCTATAACAATCATGAGGGTAAGCTTGCGCTTACCCTTTCATTAACTAAGGAGGAATTTTATGCAAAAAGCAATAAAAAAATATTTTTTTATTTTTGTTTTTCCCACGTTATTGGCCTTTATTGTTGTCTTCGTAGTGCCTTTTTTAATGGGAATATATCTGTCGTTTACTGAGTTTACAACAGTAAACGATTCGACATGGGTAGGACTTGATAACTATATTAAAGTATTTAAAGACCCGACCTTTGTACAAGCTATGGGCTTTACTGGGGCATTTACGATTGTATCTGTCATTTCTATTAATGTATTTGCATTTACGATTGCGTTGTTATTGACGCGGGGAATTCGAGGAACCAATATCTTTAGAACGGTATTTTTTATGCCAAACCTTATTGGAGGAATTGTCCTTGGATATATATGGCAATTAATTTTAAATGGAATACTGTATAAGTTTGACCGTACGTTGACCTTTGCTCCGGAATATGGATTTTGGGGACTGATTATTTTAATGAATTGGCAGATGATTGGATATATGATGGTTATCTACATTGCAGGTATTCAAAATATTCCGGGTGAACTTAATGAAGCTGCTAAAATCGATGGCGCTTCAAAATGGCAAATCTTAAAAAATGTTACGATACCTATGGTTATGCCGTCATTTACCATTTCATTGTTTCTTACATTGACGAACTCATTTAAGCTATTTGACCAAAACTTGGCATTAACAGGAGGCGCACCGGCGGCAAAGACAGAGATGCTGGCGTTAAATATCTATAATACATTTTATGGTCGTGTAGGATGGGAAGGTGTAGGCCAGGCCAAAGCCGTTATTTTCTTTATTATCGTTGCAGCGATTGCATTAACCCAGTTAAGTATCAGTCGTAAGCGGGAGGTACAACAATAATGAAAACAGTGAGAAAATATAACAAATTTGAAAAACCATTGATTGTGCTTTTTGTCCTCTTATCGGGAGCCTTCCTTTTCCCGATTTTTGAGATTGCTATGAACTCCTTAAAAGGTCGTTTTTTTATTGCAGATGATCCTTTTAGTCTGCCAACAAAAGAAACTTTTGTCGGCTTGTTAAATTATACCGAAGGTGTCGGCAAAACAGGCTTTTTTCAAGCGTTTGGATGGTCGGTTTGGATTACGGTTGCTTCAGTTGCCGTTATCATTTTATTTACTTCAATGACCGCATGGTATATTGTTCGCGTGGATAATAAGGCAACATCTGCCTTATATTATTTATTTGTATTTGCAATGATTGTACCGTTTCAGATGGTGATGTTTACCATGTCAAAAGTAGCAAATATACTTCATTTAGATAATCCTTTAGGCATTATTTTTGTCTATTTGGGGTTTGGAGCTGGTTTAGCAGTATTTATGTTTAGTGGATTTATCAAATCTATTCCGTTAGAGATCGAAGAAGCTGCGATGATGGATGGATGTAACCCGGTACAGTTGTTTTTTAGAATCATTATGCCAATCCTTAAGCCGACAGCAATTACTATTACAATATTGCAGACGATGTGGATATGGAATGACTATCTGCTTCCCTACTTAATTCTTGGGACGGACTATAAGACCATACCGATTGCGATACAATATCTGCGTGGTGGGTATGGATCCATTGATATGGGAGCGATGATGGCGATGTTGGTTTTAGCAATATTACCTATTGTTATCTTGTATCTCTTTGGTCAGAAGTATATAATTGAAGGTGTAGTAGCCGGAGCAGTAAAAGGTTGATAAAAGAAAGAGGATGGATATGAGAAAAGCCGGAATATTAATGCCTATAGCAAGTTTGCCGTCACGATATGGTATTGGCGCATTTTCAAAAGATGCATATGACTTTGTCGATTGGCTCGTCGAAGCGGGACAAAGTTACTGGCAAGTTTTACCATTAGGACCGACAGGATATGGAGACAGTCCATATCAATCATTTTCAACATTTGCAGGAAATCCCTATTTCATTGACTTAGAAGAACTCGTACAGCAAGGCTATTTAACATACGAACAATGTGAGGCATACGATTTTGGGAAAAACCCAAGATATATTAATTATGAAAAAATATATCAAGCGAGATATCAAATCCTTCAACTTGCTTATAAGCAGAGCAATATAATGGAAGAGGAAGGGTTTCATCAGTTTGTAACGCGTGAAAAAAAGTGGCTTGAAGATTACGCTCTATATATGGTCATTAAGGACATCCATGAAGCAAAAGCTTGGAATCAATGGCCAAAAGAACTTAAAGAGCGCTCACCTCAAGCAATAGAAGCCGTTAAAGAAAAGTATTCAGAAGAAATAGGTTTTTACGAGTTTCAGCAATATATGTTTCACCGACAGTGGCAAAAACTCAAAACATATGCAAATCAAAAAGGTATTCAAATCATTGGAGACATACCTATTTATGTGGCTTTTGATTCTTCAGATGCCTGGGCTTCGCCGCAGCTTTTTGAGTTCAACGAACAATTGATGCCCTATAGTGTGGCAGGCTGTCCACCAGATAGTTTTTCAAGTACAGGACAATTATGGGGTAACCCGCTCTATAATTGGCAGCAACATAAAAAGATGCAGTATTCTTGGTGGATACAAAGACTTGAGCAGTGTTTTAAATGGTATGATATGGTACGCATTGATCATTTTCGGGGATTTGATGAATTTTATTCGATTCCAAGTGGTGACAAAACAGCGGAAAATGGATGCTGGAAAAAAGGACCTGGATATGATATATTTAAACAAATAAATGAATCATTATCAGATGCAAAAGTTATTGCAGAGGACCTTGGATATTTAACGGATACTGTGGTTGAACTCCTTAGACAAACAGGATATCCGGGAATGAAAGTTTTACAGTTTGCCTTTGATTCAAGAGAAGAAAGTGACTATTTGCCGCATAATTATACACAAAACTGTGTTGTATATACGGGGACGCATGACAATGATACTGTAAAAGGATGGTATCAAGCCATTTCACCTCAGGATAAGAAGCTATGCGATGAGTATCTTAATATTCGCTCGGATGATGCAGACAATATTCACTGGTACATGATTCGATCAGCGCTCTCAAGCGTTGCAAAAATAGCAATAATACCTATTCAAGATTATCTTGGCCTAGGAAGTGAAGCAAGGATTAACACACCATCGACACTAGGGAATAATTGGCATTGGAGATTATATCATAATGAACTAGGTTCTGCATTGGCAAAACATGTAGCACATATGACCAGACTATACGGACGATAAACGGAGGCTATGCAAAGAAAAAAGTTTTGGGGGTCTTAGAGTGAATACAATAACGATTAAAGATATTGCAAAGATATGTGGTGTGGGAGTAAGTACGGTATCGCGAGCGATTAACAATCATCCGGATATTAATAAGGAAACAAAGGACTATATACTGTCGGTAATTAAAGAGCACAATTATATTCCAAATAATAGTGCGAGAAATTTAAAACGCATCGAGACCAATGCGATTGCTGTTTTGGTCAAAGGGATTACGAATCCCTTTTTCACCGATATGATTAAAATCATGGAGCATGAAATTGAAAAACGCAAGTATTCATTAGTCTTACATCATGTTGAATTTAACGAAAATGAAATTGACGTCGCTCTAGAGTTGATTAAAGAAAAACGCCTACGTGGTATTGTCTTTTTAGGAGGACACTTTAGTCATTCGGAAGATAAACTCAAAAAAATCCCGGTTCCATTTGTATTAAGCACGATTGGCGGTATAGTTGATGAAAATAATCGCGAAGGATATTCGTCGGTTTCCGTCAATGATATTGAAGAAAGCAAAAAAATCGTCGAGTTTTTATTGGACCAAGGACATGAAAAAATAGCGATTATCTGTGCAGAAGCCAAAGATGAAAGTATTAGTGCATTAAGGCTTGAGGGATATTATAGGGCGCTTCGTAAGCACCATATTGAACCAAATCCATCATGGGTCTTTCGAATGCATAGTGATATTGAAGAATATTCCATTGAAAATGGGTATAACGTTGCAAGGGAAATTCTTGAATCCAAAGAAAACTTTACTGCTATTTATGCGATATCGGACATGCTTGCCATGGGCGCATGCAAGGCGTTGATTGATGGAGGAAAAAGTATACCTAGAGATTATTCTGTAGTTGGGTTTGATGGGATTAAGTTGGGAAAATATTACAATCCATCCATTACTACATTGGTTCAACCGGTCGATACGATTGCCTATGAGACCATACAATTACTTTTTGATGTCATTGAAAATGACAAAAAACATAAACACTTGACATTTGAAGGAACATTAGCTATTCGAGAATCAACAAAAGTGTTATAATAGAATGTGTCTAACCTATACGAGTATTCCTTTAAAGAGGTGTGTTTATGGAGCTGAGAAAATTTGTGGCACCAGAAATAATTAGCGGTTACCAAGCCAGTTTGCTTGTTGGACGATATTTAAAGCACTTTGCATCAAGATGTCCAATGGTGGTAACAGATCAGAACTTGGTACAATATGATTGGTTTACGCAGATTATGGAGTCTATTCGTGAAGCTGTGGACGATGTAATTTTGTATACTGAGGTCACAGTGAACCCCAAAGATTATGAAGCGATGAAAGGGGCAGAGATATTTTTGTCCAAAAATTGCGACTTGATCATTGCCATTGGTGGTGGAAGTCCGATGGATTGTGCAAAATGTATTAGCATTGTCTCGACAAATGGTGGACATATATTGGACTATGAAGGGGTCGATGTGATTAATCTCCCGGGACCACCACTCATATGCATTCCTACAACAGCGGGAACAAGTGCAGATGTTTCTCAGTTTGCTATTATCAATGATGTAGAACAACAACTAAAAAAGACAATTATCAGTAAAAAAGTAGTGCCGGATTTGGCACTTATAGATCCGGTTCCGTTAATGACAAAAGATCGTTATTTAACGGCGTGCACCGGTATAGATGCATTAACACATGCGATTGAAGCATATGTGTCGAATGCCCAATCTCCGATAACAGATGTTCATGCATTAGAAGCCATAAAGCTTGTTCATGAAAATCTTATAGAGGCTTGCTCAGCCAAACGGAGTATTGAGACTATGTATAAGATGATGATTGCATCCTTATCCGCAGGACTCGCCTTTTCCAATGCCAGCCTTGGAGCGGTACATGCCTTAGCGCATAGCCTTGGAGGGCGTCTGAATCTAGCACACGGTGAATGTAACAGTATCTTATTGGACCGCGTTATTGATATAAACTATACGAGTGCAACAAAACGATACGATACCATTGCGCAGATTTTTGGTATTGATATTAATCAAGGAAGGACAAAAGAGGCTCTTATTCAGTATATCCAAAATATACGTAAGACATTAAATATTCATGATCAGATTATTGTGTCAGATATTGATATACATGAGGATGCCAGAGAGATGCTTCTTCAGGATTTAGTGGAAGGAGCCATCAATGACCCTTGCATGGTGACGAATCCAAAACAATTAAGCGAGGCTGAAGTGAGGTATATATATGAGCAAATACTCTAGGGAATCGATTATCGGTCTAGGGGAAGCTTCTTTTCGCAAGAATTATTACCCGGAATTACAAGAAAAAATTGTGGATTTGGAACGGATGAATCTTCGTAATGAAGCCTTGATTCGAGCGATTCCAGATATTATTCTTATCAGTGACTTGGAAGGGAATTTATTGCCTTTTGGGTCTTCTTTACGTCGAGAAAAAAAATTGCTCGATCAGATGTTGAATACAGAGCATGTTCTTACCGTTCTTAGAAACTGTGTAGGTAAGATTGGGCAGGAAAAAGAGCGTGTACAGTGTGCGTTTGAACTGGAAGTGGATCAGCAGCAGCGGTACTTTGAAGTAAGGGCACATGCAACAGAACTAAACGAAGTACTTATCCTTATTCGAGATGTCACAACTGAATCACAGTTAAAGAGTCGCTTGCGATTTATGGCAGAACGCGACCCGTTGACATCATCATATAATCGTTGGTCCTTTGAAGAAAAGATGGAAAAGTATCACGAAAAAAATGAATCGAATTTTGGGCTTCTGGTTTTAGATATTGATGGACTCAAGTTTATTAATGATACATTAGGACACTTTCATGGTGATGAAGTCATAAAAAAAGTTAGTCGTATGATGCACAAGATTTTGGGCGAGGGTGCCTATATTGCCCGAATCGGTGGGGATGAATTTGGTGTCTTAATTAACAATGTCCAAAAAAAAGAATTAGAACAGGCACTATCAGATATCTATGGGGAAATTGGGCAGATGAATCAAAAAGAAGGTGCTATTCAAATAAGTGTATCGGTAGGATATGCTCTTCATGAAGAGGGATATATAGATGGCGTTAGCTTATATCAGGAAGCAGATAACAACATGTATCAGAATAAATTGTTGAAGACTTCAAGTTATCGCAGTAATCTTGTCAAATCCCTCATGAAGGCTTTGCAAGCCAGAGATTTCATTACGGAGGGACATGCAGATCGTATGGATGAGCTTGCAGAGGCGATAGGACGGCGTATGGGACTTTCTTCAGTTGAGTTGGACCGTATTGCATTACTTTGCAAATTCCACGATATTGGAAAGGTAGGGATTCCGGATTCTATCCTCAAGAAGCCGGGAAAACTGACGGAAGAAGAATATAAAATCATGAAGAATCATGCAGCGATAGGTGAGCGTATTGCACTGGCTTCAGGAGAGCTAAAAGAAATTGCACATCTTATTATGAAGCATCATGAACGTCATGATGGTAAAGGATATCCAATAGGACTTAAAGAGATGGAGATACCGATTGAATGTCAAATTCTTTCAGTGGTGGATACCTACGATGCCATGACAAATGATCGACCTTATCGCAAGGCGCTTAGTAGAGAGACGGCTATCAAAGAAATTGTCGCTTATCGCGGGACGCAATTTTCTCCAAAGGTTGTCGATGCTTTCTTAGAGGTAATGCAACGATAAAGGCAGTGCTAAAGCTTTAATGAAATTTTAATAAAGTTTATATGAATATCTCCTTGTTCAAGGGTATAATATGAGAAGAAGGAGTGGATGACGATGCAAATTATAGAAGCATTATTTTCGTTGTTTTTTACATTATTTACAGGTGTGTTGAATATAGCTTTTCGATTAATCGCGGCAGTTGTTGCAGGAATTGTAGCAGCTATTAAAGGGCGCAATCCTTTGTTTTGGGGGGCGTTGACCTTGATTTTTCCTTTAACGATATTGATAGTCTTTTTCTTACCAACAAAAGAGTATCGCGTTAAATCCTATTTAACGAATAAGCGGGAATTTCAACAAGGGAATATAGTTGTTAGTGCACTGATGGCATTAACCGCAACAGTAGCCAAAGCTGACGGACAGGTAACAAAGGAAGAAGTGACAATTATTCGCCAATTTGTCATGCAAAATTTTCGAATGTCCAAAATGGAACTTAATCAATATGAAGAAGCTTTTAACTATGGAAAAGACCATCCTGAGGAAATGAATGAATATATCCGCATCTTAAAAAGTTACCATCATCAACGCGATTTTATTATGTCGATTAGTTATTTATTGGTGATGATAGCAGCCAAAAGCGGTGTGGTATCGGAGAAGGAAGATCAGCTTGTTCGACGCATTACTCTTGAATTAGGATTAACGGCATACGAATACGAAAGTATCAAACGATATATTGTTGGACATATGTCAGGTGCAAGTGCAGGATATGGTCAATCCGGTTCAACAAATTATAATCAATATACCCAGAGTGTATCAAAAGAAGCGCTCGTTGAAAAATATACAAAAGTATTAGGTGTTCCACAAAATGCCGATGAAGGCACAATAAAAAAGGCGTACAGAAAATTAGCAAAAGAGTACCATCCGGATAAAGTAATGTCTGAAGGCATGCCGGATGAATATGTTGAATATGCAAATAAGCGTTTTTCAGAGATTAGCCATGCCTATGACCAGCTTAAGACGCTTGTATTTGAATAGGAGTTATTATGAACAAGAAAAGAATTATTAACCAATTGGCACTAATTTTACCTGCGGCACTGAGTTGCTTTTTGTGGGCAACGGCTATTCCGACCTTGAAGATCAGTTATGAACTGCTTGATATTCCGGCAGATGATATCTTTAATCGGTTTGTGCTTGCAGGTATTCGTTTTTTATTGGCAGGTGTATTGATTGGAGTATATCTTCTTGTTAAAGAGAAGAAGATTCCAATGCTAAAGGCGACCCAATGGAAGACAATTATGGTCTTTGGGTTACTCAATACCACGCTACAATATATGTTTTTTTATACGGGAGTAGGTAATACAGGAGCAATCAAAGGTGTTCTTATAGATACATCAAAGCCTTTGATTGTTGTTATTTTAGCACATCTATTAACACAAGATGATAAAATTAACGTAAACAAGATTATTGGACTTATTATTGGGTTTGCAGGAATCATCCTGGCAAATCTTGAAAGTGCAGTAGGTGGAGGAATCAACCTTGAAGTGACATGGATGGGAGAAGGCGCCCTTGTGCTTGCTTCTTTGGTCTATGGTTTGGCGGTTCTTTATGGCAAGAAGGCGATGAAGACGATATCATCTGTTGTGCTCAACATGTATCAGATGATTTTTGGGTCGATTATTTTACTTGGTGTGGGTCTTATTGGAGCTGGAGGCTTTAATCTTGTCTTTAATATGCATGCACTTTTACTGTTGATATATTCAGCCTTTTTATCGGCGATTGCCTTTGTGGTTTGGTATGGACTGATTCACAAATATAACGCATCATCAGTGACAATATATATTTTTTTGATTCCGGTTTTTGGATCCATTATCTCTTCCATTATTTTTCCGGAAGAGAACTTATCCATTTTTGTGCTTATCAGTCTTTTATTAATGACCATAAGCATTAACCTTGTGAATCGAAAAGGACAGACGAAAAAAGAGAGGATGACTTACTATGAAATTGAAGAAAATTCTACACCTTAGTTTAGTGGCAAGCTTGATGCTGGTACTGTTAACAGCTTGCCAAGGAGAGCTATATACACCAGATTCAGCCTCGGGGCAAGAGACGGATGATTATGTCGAAGTAAGAGTGGAAGCCCCTGAAAGTGAAACTGAGGAAACACAAGATACTCAAGATACAACGCAGGAAGTTGTGGATGTGGAAGAAGTGGATGAGGCTCCAGTGGAGACGCCGGAAGAAGAGCCCGAGACAGAAGCGTTGGAAGAAGAATCAGAGCAAAAACCAGAGCAAGGCATTACAGTCGAATTTGCAAATCAGTTTGACACGGAGGATACATATGACTTGGAGCTAGATCCCAGCACGTTGGACAATACGGATACGAGTTGGTCCTTTAGACGTAACAAAGATCATAGTCCGGTTACAGGCTATTATGACCTAGACTTAGAGCGCTATGGGGCCTATTTTATCAATCAGGAGGCATCAGAAGAAAAAGTAATGTATCTGACCTTTGACGAAGGCTATGAATATGGGTTTACACCGAAGATATTAGATGTATTGAAAGAAAATGACGTTCAGGCAGCTTTTTTTGTAACGAAGTATTTTATAGATAAAGAGCCGGAATTGATTCAGCGTATGGTCGATGAAGGACATATTGTTGCTAATCATTCCAATACCCATCCGGCCTTTCCATCGTTGACGGGCGACGAGATTTATGATGAGTTAAAGACGACCAATGACCGCTTCAAAGAGGTGACGGGACAAGATATGGATCCGTTCTTTAGACCACCCATGGGAAAATATAGCGAGCGAAGCCTTTACCTTGTTCGCAAACTGGGATACCGAAGTATTTTTTGGAGTATGGCATATGCAGATTGGGATGTCAACAAACAACCGGGGAAAGAGGTTGCCTACAATCATGTCATGGATAACTACCATAATGGAGCAATTATCTTATTGCATGCGGTGTCAGAATCAAATACACAGGCTCTTGATGATATTTTAAAATCGATGAAAGAAAAAGGCTATCGTTTTGGAAGTTTATATGAATTAGAATAGCATTTTATTGGCGGCTAATCCTTTACACCAAGGTTAATTTTATATATAATCATAAGGAATCGAGTAAAGAGCGTTTAGAGTTTATAGGAGGAATAAAATCAATGAATAAAGAAGCAATGAAGCTACGGTTGGATTTTAACAACATGATGGCAAACTTGATTGGCGAGCACGGTATTAGCGAAGAGGATTTTGCAAAACTTGAAGCTAAGATTGAAGCGGCTGAAAAAGGGATGGTCGAAAAACGCGCCAATGGTGGAATGGACTGGAGAGACTTACCTTATAATCAAGATGCTATTGTTGAAGATATTGTCAATTATGTAGAGGAAAATAAAGACTGGGTTGAATCCTTTGTTGTTCTAGGTATTGGTGGGTCAGCACTAGGACCAATTGCTGTTCAACAAGCAATCAATCACCCCCATTGGAATGAATTATCCAAAGAAAAACGTAAAGGATATCCAAAACTTTATGTTGTCGACAATGTGGATCCGGAAAAATTGGTTGCATTGTTTGATGTTATTGATTTAGAGACTTCTCTATTTAACGTTATCTCAAAATCAGGTGGAACCAGTGAGACCATGTCTCAATTTATGATTATCAAAGAAATGATTGAAAAAGAGCTTGGAAAAGATGCAATCAAAAAGCATATTGTTGCAACAACAGATGCGTCCAAAGGAACCCTTCGTCCAATAGCCGATGAAGAAGGTCTTAAAAGCTATATCATCCCAGCAGGTGTAGGGGGAAGATTCTCCGAGTTGACACCTGTAGGATTGCTACCGGCAGCTATGTGTGGCATTGATATTAAAACACTGCTCGAAGGTGCAGCTTACATGGATGAGCTATGTAAAACAGACGATACGTTCAAAAATCCGGCACATATGTATGGATTATTGCAATATATCTCCATGCAACAAGGGAAAAACATCTCGATTGTTATGGCATATGCAGATGGATTAAAATATATTGCTGACTGGTATGCGCAGTTGTGGGCAGAATCTTTAGGGAAAAAATTCGACCTTGATGGTAAGGTGGTTAATGTAGGACAAACTCCGGTTAAAGCACTCGGAGCGACGGATCAACATTCACAGGTTCAACTTTATGCAGAAGGTCCACATGACAAAGTGGTTCTCTTTATGGGCGTTGATAACTATCGTTCAGAGATTACCATTCCAGAAATTTATGGTGATGTGCCTAACCTTGGATTCTTAGGCGGAGCAACCCATAATAAGCTTATTCAAACAGAACAAATGGCGACAGAGTATGCGTTGTTTAAAGCAGAACAAACCAACATGACATTAACGGTTCCTCAGATTAATGAGTTTACAGTAGGACAGATTCTTTACATGTTCGAGGTGGCTACAGGGTTTGCTGGAGAACTGATGAACATCAATGCTTTTGATCAACCAGGCGTTGAAGAAGGTAAAAATGCAACATATGCTATGTTTGGACGCCCAGGTTATGAAGACAAGAAAAAAGAGCTGGATGCTCGCCCAGAGAAAAAAGAAAAGTACATTATTTAAAGGCTCTTTGGATTAAGTAAAGTTATATATGTCAGAATAAAAGCTGATACGAACGAAAAAATCGTTTGTATCAGCTTTATTATGTTCTTAGCAAATTCGACTTTAGCATTTTGCTATATCTTTTTGTCCTCTTCAATGATTTCGATTTCAAAGTAATCGAAATCGATGCTCTCAATAAATTGATCATCGTGAAAGCTTGTCTTGGAAAACATGATGAGTTCTTTGGTGTTTTTATCAAACCAGTGTGGACGTTCCAAATCGAAATACTCACAAAATTGCTTAATGGCTTCATGTATTTTCTGATCTTTTGACAGGTCGCTATCTTCAATGGCTACGACATAGTCCTTAACAAAGCGCGTGTCTTTAATGATTTTTCCCCAAATACGGAACATAGTTTTATACCTCGTTGAATTTATGATTTTGCAACTTATACGACAATAATGCATGCTGTATAAATAGAGTATACGTGTAGAGCGAAAAAATGTAAAGGTGTGATCATTGATTTTTCATTCGAAATAGTTTGTCGATTGTCAGCTGTCAGCGGACCAAAAGGTAAAATTATTGTGCTATGCTAGATTCATGTTGTATGGATACATGATAGATTAATAAATACAAAGGAGAGTATAGGAGAGATTATGAAGGCAAGTACAATTTATTTTAGTACAATGAAGTTTGTGTGGATGAAATTATTATTAGGTTTGGTTGTCGTAATAGTAGCCGCAGTTTTGTTTGTTCCATTTCTTCTGATTGGGACGATGTTTGATTTTACAGGACTTATGATGGTAATGATTGCATGGTTGGCATGCGTATATGGAATCAGACACCTTGTTATGCAGTATTTTGGATATATGGTAAAAGCCGGACATGTTGCCGTGATTACGGAGAGTATGATTCAACAAAAGATACCAACAAATTATTTTGAATTTGGGCTTCAGCAAGTGAAGGAAAAGTTTGTATCATCTAATGCGTTTTTTATTGTCGATAAGCTCATCTCAGGAGCAGTACGACAAATTCAAGGGAAGATGGAACGTATTGGCAATTGGCTAAATCATATTCCGGGAATAGGCGTTATTGTTCAAGTCCTTAATTTGTTTATATCTATTTTCTTAAATTATATTGATGAATGTTGTTTAGGCTATACTTTTTATCAAAAGGATGAAAATACATTTAAGAGTGCTGCAAAAGGCATCGTTGTGTATGCGCAAAATTGGAAAAAGATTTTAAAAAGTGCTGCAGTCACAACAGGGGTCGTTCTTTTGGTCATGTTTGGTACGGTGATTAGTTTATTCTTTGGATTTAGTATTTTACTATCTGCTTTTAATATTCAATCAGGATTTGCAATTATTCCGGCAATCTTTTTAACGTTAGCGATTAAGTCTTCATTTATTGATAGCTGGATTCTAGTTAAGACAATGTGTACATATATGGAGATTGTTCCCGAAACAACGGTTTCCTTTGATTTATATGGAAAATTCTCCAAGATGTCATCGCATTTTAGAGATTTATTGCATCAAGGAGATGTCTATGAAGAGCCATTAAGTGAAGCGCAAATATAAATATGCTTTAAAAAATAACCGATATGCTTAAGCATATCGGTTATTTTATATCTATTCAATAGCGATACTTAATTGAGCTTCGAATGTTTTACCCGGTTCCAGCAAGACAATGCCCGGTTTTTTGGAGATGTCCCCCGTAAAGCCTAGCGGATCCCCATGACCTTGCCAGGGTTCAATACAGATAAACGGTGCATCGGCAGGTTGCCAGATGCCTAAGTTTGGTAAGTTGTCCCAGCTTACCGTGATACGTTCAGGTGTGGCATCAGAGACGAGACGAATGGAGTTAGAACGTACGTCCTTAAAGACGATGGCTCCAGTGTAATAATCGTTGGTCACTAAGGGAAGTACAGAGGAGTTTTTCATCCAAGGGGTGCGGTCGTTGAGGTCAATGAGATTGCCATTGAGTCCGATGCGCTCAAGCGTTTCAGCATGACTAAACTCTAGACGCCACTGTTCCAGGCGGTCAGTATTACCCGTAGGGCAGATAAACGCAGGATGGGTACCCAGTGAAAAAGGTAAGACGTCTGTACCTGTATTGTTAACAAGGTAGTCAATGGTAATACAGTTGTCTTTTAAGGTATAGATAAGCTCCAAGACAAAAGTAAAAGGATAAACCTTTAATGTATCTGAGTTATGTGTCAAGCGAAATACGGCGCGATTCGCGCTGGACTCGGTGAGTTCAAACTCTGAGCGTCGTGCAAAACCATGGTTTCCCATGGAGTAGTAGTGTCCGTTAATAAGTATCTTATCTTCGTTAAGGCTCCCGATAAGTGGAAAAAGAACTGGAGAGCGTCCGGTCCAAAAGGCAGGATCGCCTGACCACATATAGTTAGCATTACTTTTGTTTAAAATAAAGTGTGTTAATTCGGCGCCTAAGCTGTTAATGGTAGCGGTTACCTTTGCATTTTGTAGTGTGATTTCCATGTTTACCTCCTCGATTGCTTTGTTTTATAATACCATACTTAATAAAAGAATAATATTGAAAAACAGATTATTGATTGACAAAGGAAAAAAATCGTTGTATCATATAGGTATAACGTTAAACCAAATGATGGAAGTGAACACTATGGCGACAATAAAAGAAATAGCAAAATTATCGGGCGTAAGCCCAATGACTGTATCCAATGTCATTAATAAGAAACACAGTAAGGTTTCTCAAAAAACAATTGAAAAAGTAGAAAAAATTATTAAAGAGTTGGACTATGTACCCAATATGTCGGCAAGGTCTCTTGTAGCGAAGCATTCGAATATTATCGTTTTGATTATTCCACAGACACTAGAAGATGACCCGGACAAAGACTATGCGATGAAAAACCCTTTTTATGGAGAATTTATTAATAGTATTGAATATAATCTTAGAAAAAAAGGATGTTATATGATGTTAAGGTTTGTCTCAGAAGATGAAGAATACCATCAATCGCTGAAGGTGTGGAATGCCGATGGTGTGATTGTCTTGGGAACAGACCAGCAACAATTTGATCTTAACTTAGCTCGAATCGATATCCCCTTAGTTATGGTTGACTCTTATGTCAACGAGCAAGACAGTTATTGCACAGTTGTCAGTAATGACCGGGATGGGGGAAGAATTGCTGCAAGTTACTTATTAGAGCGGCAATGCAAGAAGTTTGGCGTAGCCTGTACCGATATTTCACAAAAAGGGGTTTCCCAAGAACGTTTTAACGGTTTTGTGGATTGCTTAAGTAATCATGAGATTCAGATGGAATCTAAGCATATCTTTCAAGGATATCCTTCTTATGAGTATGGATTGCAGATCGCTGAAAAAATTAGTGCATCTCATATTGACGGGGTTTTTGCAACCTCGGATATGTTGGCCTTTGGGATTATGGAGGGACTGCAAAAATTAGGGCTGAACGTACCGGAAGATGTATCAGTCATAGGATTTGATGGATTATTTGTCAGTGAGTTAAGTAGTCCAAAATTAACAACAATCAAGCAAAATATTCAAGAAAAAGGTCGAGAAGCCGTGGACTTAATATTAAAGGTGAGACAAGACAATGCTTTTAGGGCAAGGGTGGTATTGCCGGTGAGCCTATTAAAAAAAGAATCAGTAAAATGATTTTTTTTTACCAAAAGAGTATAACGTTAAACCTGAAAAGGATTTAAGGAGAAATGAAGATGAAATGGTGGCAAGAAGCAGTTGTATATCAAGTGTATCCGAGAAGTTTTAAAGATAGCAATAATGATGGTATTGGGGATTTGCAGGGAATTATTTCAAAGTTGGATTATATAGCATACTTGGGCGTTGATGTGATATGGCTATCGCCGGTATATCAATCCCCTAATGATGATAATGGCTATGATATTAGTGATTATTATGGGATTATGGAAGAGTTTGGAACGATGGAGGATATGGAATTACTTATCCATGAAGCATCCTTAAGAGGAATTAAAATTATTATGGATCTAGTAGCCAATCATACATCAACATCCCATGAATGGTTTGTGCAAGCGACCAAGGACCCAAGTTCAAAATACCATGACTACTATTATTTTCGAGAGAATAATGGCCAAGTTCCCAATGATTTGCAATCCGTTTTTTTAGGTAGCGCATGGACATTACATGAAGACTTAGATGCGTACTATCTACATATGTTTGCAAAGACACAAGCAGATTTGAACTGGCATAACCCAGAGGTACGCTTTGAACTTTATAAGATGATTAATTGGTGGTTGGAAAAAGGGATTGGAGGATTCCGATTAGATGTTATTGACTATGTAGCCAAGGATATTGACAATAAAATTATTACCGATGGCCCTCTTTTGCATAGCTACATACAAGAAATGACACGTCACACCTTTAATAATTATGATGTGTTAACAGTCGGTGAGACATGGGGAGCGGATACCCAAAAAGCCATTGCATATTCAAACTTAGATGGATCAGAGTTATCAATGATTTTTAATTTTTCACATATTTTACTGGATCAAGAAGGTGAAGAAAAATGGGATTATAAGGAAGTAGACCTCATAGAGCTTAAGAGAAATTTTGAAGAGCGCCAAAGAGGATTGTACCAAAAAGGATGGGATGCCTTGTTTTGGTGTAATCATGATTTGCCAAGAATTGTTTCAAGATGGGGCAACGATCAAAAGTATCGCACAGAGTCGGCAAAAATGTTGGCGACTATTTTGCACCTGATGCAAGGAACACCGTATATATACCAAGGAGAAGAACTTGGTATGACTAATGTATGCTTTGATTCGATTGAGGATTATCGTGACATTGAAAGTATTAATATGTATGCAGATAGACGCCAAAAAGGCTATAGTCATGAAGCGATTATGGATTCGATATATCATATAGGAAGAGATAATGCAAGAACACCTATGCAATGGGATGATAGTTCATATGGAGGATTTTCAGAGGTTAAACCTTGGATCGGGGTCAATGCGAACTATCAAGAGATTAATGTATCTAGGCAGCAAGCGGATACAAGTTCAGTATTGTCTTACTATCGACGATTAATTGAACTTCGTAAAAAAAGTCAATATCGTACATTGATTCGCGAAGGTAGTTTTGAGTTAGTCGAGGCACAACATCCTGATGTTTTTGCATATAAACGTCAGTACAAGCAAGAAGAAGTATTGGTGGTATGTAACTTTAGAGATTATCCGGTGGAATTCTTAGAAAAAGGAGAGAAAGTCATTCTTTCCAATTATGATACATTGGGTGAAGGTAACTTTTTGAGACCGTATGAAGCCATTATCTATGGTCTTAATTAAATCATATAAGTTATAATAAAAGGAGAAGAGCATATGAAAAAAATGAAGGTAGTAGTTGTAGCACTATTGGTAGTGATGATTATGGTATCTAGTTGTGCTGGGGAGACGCAACAGACAAACCAAGAAAACGGGACACAGGACAATATGGAGGCGTCAACAGAATCTTCGACAGATGGTACAGATGGAGAAGCAAAGGATGTGGAGATTGTCTTTATGAATTACTCATCATCAGGAGCTAATGAAGAGGTACTAGGACAAATGGTTGAGGTTTTTGAAGCTAAGAATCCATCAATTAAAGTAGATGTCCGTACGTATGGATTTGAAGATTATTTTCAACAACTAGCAACATCTATAGCCGGCGGCATGACACCGGATGTTTTTGAACTCAATATTGAAAACTTTAGAGCTTATGCAAGCAAAGGGGTTTTAGCAAAAATCGATGGCATAGATACATCCAATATACATCCGACAACGCTAGAAGCATTTGCAATTGATGGTCAGCAGTATGGCTTGCCTACAAAATTTTCCAATATTGTTATGATCTATAATAAAGACTTATTTGACCAAGCGGGAGTGGACTATCCGACGAATGAGTGGACATGGGAAGAAGAACTTCAAGCGGCCACTAAGATACGTGCCATGGGGGAAAATTATTTTGGTGTGTATCGACCGATTCAGACATGGGAGTTTTATAAAACAGTGGTACAAAATGGTGGAAGTATGATGAACGAAGATCAAACTGAATTTACCCTTAACTCGCCGGAAAATGTAGAAGCACTACAGATGATGATTGATCGCGTGAATACATATAATGTAACGCCGAATATGGATCAAATGGGCGGTATGGGAGATTGGGACCTCTTTAAATCCGGTCGCTTAGGAATGCTGGTGACAGGTATTTGGGCATTTTCTGATTTTAAAGATTCCATTGATTTTAATTGGGATATTGTCATTGAACCAGGAATTAAACAAAAAGCAACACACTTCTTTTCAGATGCTATTGTAGTCAGTGAAAATACAGATAAAAAAGCAGCAGCCATTGAATTTGCATCCTTTATTTCTGGAAGCCCAGAAGCAGCGGCCATTCGCTTAGAAGCGAATTGGGATTTACCTGTAGCACTTACGGATGAAGTGACACAAGAATATCTTGCCATCACTCCACCTGAGAATAAGCAAGCTGTGATTGATTCCCTAGATTATCTTGTTATGGCGCCATCGCTTGAGGACTTTAACGCAATTGCAGATACGTTAAATGATTACTTGGAGCAGGCCGTTATGGAAGTATTAACACCACAAGAAGCTCTAGATCAAGCGCAAGAAGAAATATCAGCACAATACTAAGTGGTCGTTCAAGATCCTTGAATCATCAAGGATCTTGAAACACTTTCTTCAAAGCAGGAGGTCAACATGAAATTATTGTTAATGCGGAATAAAAAGTGGATTGTACTTTTTTTGATTCCAAGTGTCATAGGATATATGATTTTTTCACTTATTCCAATGATTGCTACAGTCTATCTTGGGTTTAGTTCATGGGATATAATCAGCGGCAAACCAGAAATGATAGGTCTAAGCAATTATATTAAGATTTTCACAACAAAAGAGTTTTATCAAGTTATGTTAAATACATTAAAGTATATTGTAATTTATATTCCACTGATGGTGGTAACATCGATGTTTATCGCCGGATTATTTAATACTGATGTTAAATCTGTAGGCGTTTTTAGAGTTCTATTGTTTATTCCTGTATTAACCTCATGGGTGGCAGGTGCGATGATCTGGAGAACGGTTTTAAGCTCTCAATATGGTTTAGTCAATAACTTTCTAGCGGTTTTTGGAATTACAGGACCTGGATGGTTAACGGATCCGAAATGGTCTATGGTTTCGATTGCCCTTGTGAGCGTTTGGAAGGATATCGGATTTTTTTCCTTGATAATTTTTGGAGGACTTCGAAATATTAATCCTTCAATTATTGAAGCGGCAAGAGTGGATGGGGCCAATCGAGTCAATGTATTTAGATATATCACCTTTCCCATGGTAACACCAACTTTATTTTTTGTCCTTGTAACGGCTATTATTAACTCATTTCAGCTTTTTCCACAGGTCATGGTAATGACTCAAGGAGGGCCTTTAGGATCAACACAAGTGATGGTGGAACGTATATATACCTATGGGTTTAAGTATTATCAAATGGGATATGCGGCGGCTTTAGCACTTATGCTATTTGCGATGATTATGTTAATCACCTTGATACAGATGAAATTACAGAAAAAGTGGGTGTACTATGAATAAAAAAATAAAACTAAGAAGCCTATCCATCGTTATCTTTTTACTTTTTTTTACCACGATAAGCTTAATACCGTTTTTTTGGATGATATCTACATCGCTTAAAAATAGTGGAGCCTTGATGGCAATTCCTATAGAATGGATTCCAAAAGAGGTCTCGTATGATGCCTATATAAAAATTTTTACCAAGATTCCTTTTTTACAATCTTTGGCAAACAGTGTGTTCATTACACTTTTTTCGACCATGATTACGTTGACATCTGCAAGTATGGCAGCATTTATCTTTGCAAAGTTTGATTTTAAATACAAAAAAATACTCTTCACACTTTTTTTGGCCAGTTTGATGATTCCAATTCAAGTGACAGGCATTCCGATGTTTATTATCCTTACAAAGTTTCAATTAACCAATACATACTTAGGTGTCATTGCACCATCGATTTTTAATGTATTTGCAGTATTTTTGCTTAAACAGCACATGACCAATATTCCTAATGCATATATTGAAGCCGCTGTTTTAGACGGAGCCGGCTTTGTAAAAATATTTTTAAAGATTGTGGTTCCAATGAGTATTATTCCTTTAACGACACTTTTTGTCATTAATTTTATGAATTATTGGAATGATTATTTTTGGCCTTTAATCATTTTAACGGATCCCAACAAGATGACCTTGCCGGTTATACTAAGTAAGATGAATTCTCAATATGCAACAGAATATAATACACTAATGGCCGGAGCCCTAATTTCATTAGTTCCTATATTAGTGGTATATGCTTTTGCGCAAAAGTATTTCATTAGTGGAATTCAAGAAGGAGGAATCAAATAATGCGATATCCAGGACTTGCATATGTGGGCAATGGTCACTTGGTGGGCTTATATGGCTTGAACGAGACAATACATGATCAAAAATCCATAGGGCTTCAGCATTTATATGTGGAGAACTATGAAACAGATTATATATATTCAGCATTATCCGTAGTGCAAGTAGATGATTGTTGCTATTATGGCGATCGCATAAAACCGCTTGTAGGACATCCTCAAAAACAGAAAAGTGCGCAAAGTACATGTGAAAAAGGCTTTGTTTTCACCGATACCTTTGCCTATGAAGCGTTTGAGAAAAAAGATCGGATGTACTGTGCCAATGATACGTCCCTCGTGTTTGAGTGCCAAGTGAAAAATACAAGTCAAAAAGAGCTCAAGATGCAAATATCTAGTCTCATTGTTACAACCAATCATGAGAATCAGCTATATAAAAAAGGAGATGAGGTTCGTCTGACCCACGATAATCAATCCCTTTATGTTCAGACTCAAGATGAGCAGTTGGTTTGTCGAGCATCAAAAGAATCACCGAGTGGCTTTATGTATCGAGGTATTCAAAATCTTTTGTATAAGGAAAAACTTTTTGAGGAAGGGACCCTAATAAGTCAGCAATCACTCGTCGTATCCTTGACAAAGACGATCCACTTAAAACCTTTTGAAAGCCATACATTTAAGTGGGCAATTACCACGCAAAAAAAGAGAATGGGTTTTGAAGAAAGCGAACAAAGTGCGGCAACATATTGGCAACAATGGTTAGCGAAGACCCGCCATAAAGTTATCGAAACGAGTATTCCCAATCTTATTGCCCTTAAAGCGGTAAATATGAATGGGTTTATTCCGGCGGACTTAACAGGGCATTATTTTGCAAGCGATAATGTGAGCTTTTATGTACGAGATGCTTTACATGCGGCGAGAGCCTTTTTATACAGTGGATATTATGATGAATGCAAGCAGATTATTGAATGTGTAGACCAACTGCAACGAAGAGAAAATCATGAAATCTATCAGCGCTATAATGCACGACGCTTACCGGATGAAGGGGCTAACAACAATGTGTTTTCTCAGATTGACTTTATAGGATATCTTTTGCGGGTTGTTGCAGATTTCTATCATCTTACACAAGAGCTTATTCTTCCGCTGCCCCAGTTAATAGAGGATGTGCATATATTGGAGAACATTGCGCAAAAAAACGGTCTATACGGTCCTGAAGGCGGTGTTAATGAAGGGGTTTACGGGCCTGCTTATATTACATCAACCAACATATTTATAACCGGCGGTATCATTGGTCTGGTCGAAATCATCCAAAAAGAGCAGGACCCAGTGTACAGTCAATACCTGCCCGGGCTGGTGCAAACAATCCAAAACCTTATTACATCCATTAATCGGACGTATTTAGAGGAGGGATATTTTGCCTATGGCTATGTTGAATATGATGAACAACTCGTTAAGCGCTATGATACACCCCAATTATTCGGAGCCAGTTTAGGATATCCAATGGATACAAAGTATATCCAAAACTTTTATACCTTGTCGAAGATAGCGCTATATTATGACTATGGCTATGGATATAGCGAACAGCAGTATCATGATGGACCTTGGCTTTTTAATACAGCATTTGCAGCTCAAAATGCTTACTTACTTAAAGATAAAGCGCGCTACGATAAAATTATGCAGTGGATAGATGCGCATAAAAATGCTTATGGTCTGTTGCCGGAAGCTATTGATGCGCGTGATGAGAATAAAAGTTTTATAAATCCGCTTATGTGGGCCAATGCAGAATATATATGTGCCCAATATAGTCATATTATTCAAAAAATTCGAAATGAGGTGTCCTATGATCGTTGAAACATTAAGTATACAAGGTAATGATATATACAGTGATGAACACATTACGGTTCGATATGTTTCTGGAGAGGTTACTATAGAATGTACCTATAATTATGTTTATGGATTGGGAGAGCGTTATAACCACATCAACCATAAGGGGAAAAAGGTAGAAAATGTTGTCGAGGAAAAGTTTTGCCACCAAGGGGAGAAGACATATTTCCCATTACCCTTTTTTATGCTGGATAATGGCTATGGCTTTTTTGTTGAATCAAAAAAAGAACTTAGCTTTGATTTAGATATGCCAATGCGTATAAAAAATTTGGATGTTAAAAAAGATAGACTTGTTATCTTGAAGGGAAGTTATAAAGAATGTATCAAGGACTTTTTGACGTTGACGGGAGCGACCAAAAAAGCACCTGATTGGGTCTTTGGTCCTTGGATATCTGCACATCGATGGAATTCACAAAAAATGGTTGAAGCGGTTCAAGAAAAATTACGTACGATGGACTTCCCAATCACAGCTCTCGTTTTAGAACAATGGTCCGATGAAGCAACCTTCTATATTTTTAACGGTGCAACCTATCCAGACAAAGAGGTGCTCGCATATGAAGATTTTTCTTTTGAGCATAGCCCTTGGCCAGATCCAAAGGCCATGATAGATAAATTACATGACGATGGCATCAAGTTGCTATTGTGGCAATGTCCTGTCGTTAAATATATTCCAGAAGAAGAACCCTATAACCTACGCCATGCGAAAGAATGGGAAAGGGCTCAAAAGGAACGCCTTGTGTTATGGGCAGAAGATAAGCCGTACTTTATTCCAAAAGGGCATTGGTTTAATGGATCCATGGTTCCGGATTTTACCAATCCCCAGGCAAATCAATGGTGGTTTAATAATCGGCAGTATTTATTGGATATTGGAGTCGATGGCTTTAAGACTGATGGAGGAGAATTCATCTATAGCGAAGTGACAAATCATGTACAAGAAAATCAACAAGAGCTTAAGAATAATTATTCCTTGGAATATGTGCGCGCCTATTCTCAATTTTTAGGAGACAATCGCGTGGCCTTTAGTCGCGCGGGTTATGTTGGTCAGCAGACATACTCCTTACAGTGGGCGGGGGATCAAAAATCGACCTATGATGAACTGAAGGCAATTTATCGAGCTGGGATTAATGCAAGCCTATGTGGACAAATGCATTGGGGATTTGATATCGGTGGATTCGCAGGAGAATTACCGTCCCTCGATCTGTACTACCGTGCAAATCAGTTAGCGCTTTTTTCACCAATTATGCAGGTACATTCTGAACCGGTTGGAGGACAGTTTTCTGCAACAGATCCTACACGCGCCTTTAATAATGAACGTACGCCTTGGAATATGGCTGGAAATGATGCAGAAGTTCTAGATGATATTCGCAGGATATATAACATGCGTATGAACTTATTGCCCTATATTTACTGTGAATATTTAAAAGCTTTGGAACAAAAAACTACATTGATGAAGCATATGAATATTGATTATATAGGCGTTTTTCCAGAAGAGCAATTTCTCTTTGGCGATTTAATCATTGCGCCGATACTTAGTAAAGATCAATCTAAAGTTCAGGTGGTATTACCAGAAGGTGACTATTACGACCTATTTACACAGAAAAAGGTTAGCGATAAGGTTTTCATGGATCACTTATCCATAAAAGACATGGTAGCTTTTGTTCCTGAGGGAACAGCTATCGTTACACAAAAATCAACATTGATGCCTGAATCCATGACCAATGCCCTAGAGATGGACACCTTATATTTTCACTTATATGGAGAAACGGGAACCTATAATTATAAGGACAAAAACAATGCACTAACCATAACCTGGACATCCTCAGAGGTCAATATTGAAGGTGACCAAACAAGTCAAATAAACTGGCAGCGTGTGCTATAAAGGTATAACAACACAAGATACGGTCACATTCATATGAATGTGACCGTTTTAATTGAATAAATATTGACATGCTTCTTAATACGTAATATATTACTTATAAAGAGTCAGACATTACGTATGTGGAGGGTTAGCTATGGATGAGCATCGTATTGAAGTAGAACGTGAAGTTTTAGCATATTTTTTTCAATTATCAAATAGACTACAGGTTCTTCTAGACCAGCAACTTAAACAGGATCATTTAACAGCCAAGCAATTATTCATGATGATTGTTGTGGACTCGTTTGAGACCGCACCAGGTTTTTCACAAATAAGCGAACGCTTTGGAACAAGCAGGCAAAATGTAAAACAGCTGCTCTTAAAGCTGGAAAAAAATAGGTATGTAAAAATATATACAGATCAAGAGGATGCAAGGTATAAACGGGTACAACTTACACCGAAAGCAAAGAAGTATTGGAAACAAAGAGATCAACGAGATCTTTTTATGCTTAATAATATGTTTCAGAATATACGGATGCAAGAGATGCAAAAAGTTCAAGAAACCTTAAAAAAAGTAGACGAAAATATACAGGTGCTAAGTGGAGAAGGAAGGGGGAGTGAACTCCATGAAAACTAAGAAAAGATATCTTGAGCTCGTAAAATCAGCCAGTGACAATCAAGAGCAGCGACTGAATAACCAGCGACCGAATAACCAACGACCGGAAAAGATAACACAAGAAGATATACAAAAGCTTCCCCAACCTATCCAAAAGTACTTAAATTATGTAGGGGTGGTTGGGACAGAAAAAGTGGTAAACTTTAGAGCGCAGATTGAAGGAACATTAACCTTAAAACCTAAAGCTGAGCCGTTGCCATACATAGGAGAACAGTCGAATTTTATTTTGCAAGGGATTCGATTGTTCTATATGGATGTATCGATGAAAAAGATAAAGCTCTATGGGCTCCACCACTTTGATCAAGAAGACGCACGTATGCAAATCAAGGTATTTGACCTTTTTCAGGTAGTCAATGAAAATGGACAGCATATGCGTGAAGCTGAGACGGTAACTTTTTTTAATGATATGGTACTCTTTGCCCCCCAAACTTTGATTAGTGATCAAATCCAATGGAAGGAACTGGATGATTTTCATGTGGAAGCAACCTTCACCCACAATAATATTTGCATAAAGGCTATACTCATCTTTGACGCGCTAGGGCGTATTATAGATTTTATCTCAGACGATCGTTGGGTACGTGAAAAAGGAGGCGTTATGAAGCAAGTTCCATGGTCAACACCAATTTCAAAATACCAAACGATTAATGGGTTACACCTGCCTGCATATGGAGAGGCTGTTTGGCATTATCCAGAAGGAAAATTTAGTTACATAACACTGTTCATAAAAAATATTATATATAATTTTTGAGAATTAATTTAAAAAAGGTATCGAAAAATGTATTTACCTGCGTATAGTATAGTGAAACATAATGAAGATGTATTTTACGAAATGGAGAGTGGAATAATGAAAAACAAAGTTACAAAGGTATTATCATTGGTTTTAATGTTTGCACTGTTACTATCGCAGGTGGCATATGCCAAGCCTCAAGGCAATGGACGTGAGTTTGCGCCAGGGCAACTTAAAAAGATGGAAGGCTATACAAACTTTTCACAAAGCCGAATTCGTGTGCGCGATCAATGGATGAACTATGATGAAATGCCGGTATTAAAACATAACCGTACGTTGATTCCGGTAAGAGCGATTACGGAAGCATTAGGATGTGAAGTTTTATGGTTTAACCCATATGCAGTCATCGTAAATCCAGAAGAAGATATGCTAATTATCTTTGATTTAGCAACCAATATTAAGCACGAAGATGGAAAAACTTATGTGTTTGATGATGAAGACAACAATTTTGAAGAACTATTACAACATGTTCAAGAATTTGATGCTCGACTAGCAGATAAAGAAGATATCGAAGCGTTCTATGAAGAACTAGAGGATATGTTAGATGAAGATAATCTTGTTGCGCTTGACGTAGCGCCGGGTTTGATTAATAATAGAACATATGTACCATTACGTTTTATTGCAGAGACATTTGGTCTTCGCGTTCGCTACAATGATGAGACAAAAGAAATTGATATTGATGATGAACTTGATACTCCGGTATTAGATCCAGATGAAGAAAAACTAGATGAACCAGAGGATGTTGTTATTCGTATCGATTTAAATGGTCATCGTTTTGAAGGTATTACATATGAAGATAAATTCTTAAAAGAAGACGTTGATTATACTACGACAACGTCAAGTGCCTTTATCGTTCGACTTCAAGAAGAATTTATTGAAGAACTTGAGGAAGAAAAAGTGATACTTGAATTTGTTTTTGAAAATGATGAAGATGAGGAAATTACAGTAGAGTTTGAATTAGTACTTGACTATATGGACCAAACACCAACAATTAGTGTTATGAGCATTGAATTTGATGAAGATGCATTTGAAGAGAGTTCATATGCGAACAAATATGGAAACCTTGTCATTGAGCTTGAATCAAATGGCTGGGATTTTGAAGGTATCTCTGGACTAGATGAAGACGATGAATACTATTTAAGTGCAAAAGAAGATGAAGTCATGATTATAAAAGAATACCTTAATGATCTGGATGACGGAGACTATGCACTTCAATTTGTTTTTGAAATGGATGATCTTGTTCATGTAGAATATCTGGAAATTGAGGTAAACTAGAAAGAAAAAAACATACCTAGGGTGAAATCGATGAGTAAAAAACTCGATAGTAAAATTATGCAATTAAAGAATACAGATGATCAAGAGCAGATTAATCAGCTCATCATAGACTATCAACCGTTTGTGTTGAATGTTATTACTGAGCTAAAAAAGAGCTATGTGGATATTGATAATGATGATGAATTTTCTGTAGGTTTAATGGCATTTTATGAAGCTCTAGAAAAATACAACGAGGCGCGTGGAGACTTTTTGAGCTTCGCTCGCCTCGTAATTGATAGTCGAATAAAAGATTACTGGGCACAGCAAAAGTCGGAAGCATCTATCGAAGAACTTGAAAGGCTAAGTACACACCAGGATGTTGAGGAAGAGGTATTGCTTCGAAAAGAAATCGAGGATTTTGAAAAAGTACTGAGACTTTTTGGCTTATCTTTTGAAAAATTGGTCGCCAGTTCCCCGAAGCATCAAGATACCAGAAAAAGAGCAAAAGAGATTGGGTTACGTGCATCCGAAGAACAAGACCTGATGACACACTTATATAACAAAAAAAGACTTCCTGTCACACAAATCTCACGAAGATTTCAAGTGAGTTTAGTTATCATTAAACGCAGTAAGATAATGATTACATCGATTATGATTATTGCTAAAGAAAAATTTGGTCGGATAATGGAATGGATTCAATGATAGAGGTGTTAAAAATGATCAAAAAAGGTCTTGTTGTAAAATTAGGAAAAGATTATATTATTGTTATGACCAATGAAGGAGAATATGAGAACATTGTTTTGCGGGAAAGGGTCACCTTAGGTTCAAAAATAATGTATACAGACAAGGATGTCCTTATTAATCCAACAACTACGTCGTACACAACAAAATACTATAGATATGCAGTCGCAGCAAGTATAGTCTTAATACTACTCGTTAGTTTGTTCGTTCGCTCAGCAGTTCTTTATCAAGAACAGCCACCGATGGAACAAACAGTCGCAACAATTATTGCAGTAGATATTAACCCGAGCTTTCAATTAATGGCTAATCTAGAAGATGTTATTATTCAAGTAAGAGCAATGAATAAAGATGCCAAGACAATAGATGGGGAAAGTGTCATAGGTTTAAATATAGAGGAAGCCATTGAGCAGATTGTATACTTGGCAGATGAGGCCCACTTTATCAATACCTCTGATGAAGATGAAGACTATATTCTTGTCACGGTAGTTTCTGCTGCAAATGGAGAAGCCATCATTCCAGAAGATGAGGCCATAGAACTTGATGCAGAGACCACTCAAATCAAAGTTGCTGAAATTAGAGAAAAAATCAAGAGCAGTGCGATTTTAAACAAAGTGAATTTTGCAGTTATTTCTGCAACACCAAAACAGCTTGAAGAAGCTACACAAAAAGCAATACCTGCAGGACTATATGTTGCAGGTGTTCGTGAAGAAGTAACAGTAAAAGAGTATTTTTCTAAAGAAGAAAAAAAAGAAGCATTTAAAACGAATGGAAAAGTAATTGACAAAGAGGCGCTAAAAGAAGCGCTCAAAGAGGCGAAATCCACAGATAACAATGCGTCAAGAAGTGAAGAAAAACCAGGTCAAGATAAACGCCAAGACAAAGACAAGAATCAAGATAAAGACAAAGACAAGGATCAAG
The DNA here is from genome assembly GCA_002382805.1 of Clostridiales bacterium UBA4039. GTDB lineage: Bacteria > Bacillota > Clostridia > Lachnospirales > Vallitaleaceae > UBA1351. The sequence continues at coordinate 15,795 of DGAD01000004.1, read as the reverse complement.
TCCAAGATCAAGACAAGGATCAAGTCCAAGATCAAGACAAGGATAAAGTCCAAGACAAAGACAAGGACCAAGTCCAAGATCAGGACAAGGACCAAGTCCAAGATCAAGACAAGGACCAAGTCCAAGATCAGGACAAGGACCAAGTCCAAGATCAGGACAAAGACCAAGTCCAAGATCAAGACAAGGATCAAGTTCAAGATCAAACACAAGATGAGAAAAATAATGGAAAGCAAAATAATGGAAATGGAAATGCAAAGAATTAATGCTCAAATAAAGAGAGCCATTCACCATATCCTTCTTTTTCCATATCTTCAAGTGGGATAAAACGTAGGGCCGCACTATTGATACAGTAGCGCAAGCCTCCTCGATCAATGGGGCCGTCGTCAAAGACGTGCCCCAGATGGCTATCCCCAAGTTGTGAACGGACTTCGGTACGTTGCATATGATGACTATAGTCTTTTTTAAAATTTATGACTTCGGTTTCAATCGGTTGAGTAAAACTTGGCCAACCGCAACCGGAGTCAAATTTATCTAGAGAAGTAAATAGAGGCTCACCACTTACAACATCCACATAGATTCCAGGAGAATCAGTATTATAGTAGGCATTGTTAAATGGGGGTTCTGTTTTATTTTGTTGTGTAATGGCATATTGCTCTTTGGTTAACGTCTTTTTTAAGATATCATCACTAGGTTTTTTAAAATTATTGGAACGCATTTTATCACCTCTTCTAAGATACATAACGACCAAGTTACACTTCTTATTATATCGGACAACCACATCTTCGTAAAGAAAATAGGTGCTAGTGTGTATATGAAAAACCATGATATAATAAAGCGGTGAGAAAGTTTCATAGAACATGTAATAAAAGGAGATTGAAAATGCAAATACGTTTAGCTAAGTATGAGGATATAGAGACTATTATGGAAATATATGCATATGCCCGCGGCATCATGCAGCAGACGAAGAATCCAACCCAGTGGAAGGATAACTATCCTTCGAAGCAATTAATTGAATCGGATATTGAAAATCAATACTGCTATGTAGGCGTCGATGACGCGAAGAAGCTTCGCTTTGTTTTTGCGTTCATCTGTGATGTGGATCCGACATATGGATATATTGAAGAAGGGCAGTGGCTCAATGATGAGCCCTATGGAACAATTCATCGAATTGCAAGCGATGGTCAAGTCAAGGGCGTGTTCAATCAATGCGTAGAATTTTGTCGTGAGCAGAAGGATAATATTCGTATAGATACTCATGCAGACAACAAAATCATGCAACATCAGATTCAAAAAAATGGATTTGTTAAGTGTGGAATTATATATGTAGAGGATAAGAGCCCGCGCTTAGCATATCAATGGACACGACTTCAATGAAAGCGGTAGGAGACATAATGACACGAACAATGACAAAAAATGGCGAGAGCATAGATATTCAAGTTATATATAAAAAGCGTAAAACCCTAGGAATCTATATTGACGTATATGGAAATATAGAAGTACGAATCCCAAATCAAACGACGGAGAGTCAACTAGATGCATTTATTGAAAGTAAATGGACATGGATACAAAAAACTGCAAATGAGATGCGGGAAAAAACAAAGGGGTTCCAGAAAAAAGAATATATAGAAGGAGAGCGGTTTTTATATTTAGGTAAAGAATATCCTATACAAATCTTTAGCTCAGAAAATTATGCAGGTGTGGTGTTTGAAGAGAATGGATTTAATATTTATACGTTGCAACATGATGATGCGGTCATAAAAAAGCTCATGACCAAGTTCTATAAACAAGAATGTAAAAAAATTATAGAAAAACGGATTGCATTTTATCAGAAGTTTTTTTCGGTCAAACCAAGAAGTATAAAAATCTCAGCAAACAAAAAAACATGGGGGACATGCAACAGTCAACGTGAACTGACCTTTAATTGGAAATTGGCGATGGCTCCCATCGAGATTATTGATTATGTCGTTGTTCATGAAATGTGCCATATGATTCACTTAAATCATGACCGTTCATTTTGGCGGCTTGTAGGCAAGTATATACCCGAATATGAAGCGTGCCAAGAGTGGCTAAGACAATCCCATTGGAAAATGGTTGTCTAGCCAAACTGAATCATCATCATAGAGAGAAAACCAGTAAAGAAGATGACGATTGCCATAATGATTTGATTAAAGGTAAGTTCCAACTCTTGTATTTTTGTAAATAGGCGCATGCGTAGGTAGACATATCGATAAAACAAAAATCCTACAAGCAAGGTGGCAAGGTAGATGAAGAACTTGCTAAAATAGTTTGAAGCTGAGACATATACATCAAAATCAAACATTACGCTCATAATCATTGGACCAAAGACTCCACCTAAAAAGCAAGTTGCTGCTAAAAGGAGAATAACAATCTTTTGATTCCAGGCAATATGAAAGCGCTTTTTAGAATGGCCGCCAAGCATCTGTGCATATTTGATGAAAATCAAAACCGTACCCATGTTTATTATAAAAAAGGCAAGTTCAAACAAAAACGAATCTCGCATACCGGCGTGTATCAGATTTTTTGAAAAGTTTCCGTTAAATAAAGGTGCACCTGTGATTCCAAGGATTGCAAAAATGGACGCAATGGAGACATAAGGCATGCGCTTAAAGACGCCGCGTATCTCCCGAATATCACGCGTATGATATTCGTCAACAATAATACCCGCAGTTAAAAACAATGTTGACTTAAATATAGCATGATTTAGTATGTGGTAGATGGCACCCCAATAACCGTATGTCGAATCAAGTGATAGACCAAAGACAATAACACCGATTTGACTCACGGTGCTGTAGGCAAGAATCAACTTGATGTCTGTTTGGCTAAGAGCAAAAACCCACCCGATAACCGCCGTTAAAAATCCAAAAATCATAAAAATCAGCATCTCATCAAAAACAGGATGAAAGAGATTGGTAATACGTATAAAGAGATATACGCCACCTTTAACATATAAACCTGAAAGGATGGCAGAGATAATGGAAGGTGCACTTGCAGTACCGTGAGCCTTTGGAAGCCAGCTAAATAAAGGCATAATTGCTGATTTTAAGTCAACCGCCGTAATCAGCAAGACAAAGGGGAGGATAAGGGTACGTGAATCTTCTACTAGAGGCAAGCGTTCGCTTAATAAGGTTAAATCTGTTGTGCCAAATATTTTATAAATGTATCCAATACCAAATAAAAATAATGTCATGGACGCGAGGTTTGTAAACAAATAGACAATACCGTCATAGATCGACTTAGAGTCTTTTTTAAAGACGATAAGAATCGTTACAACAATGGTTGATACCTCAATCATGACATAGATGTTAAACAGGTCATTTGATAAAAAGATGCCTGAGATTAAGCCTTGAAGCGCAATAAATAAAAACAAGAAGAGATGATTAACATAACTTTTTTTATAATTATACAAAAGCATACATGAAAACAAAAAAATAGTCAGTGAAACCATAACGCTACTAAATAAATCCGCTTTTAGGGCAATACCAATTCCCATATCATATCCGCCAACGACTTCAAGCTTTGTTCCATGAAAGCGTACATCAATAAAATTTACAATCGAGAGGATAAAAAAAGCTACTTGAATCAATAGGACAATGATTTTAGTTTGCCGTGAATGTGACAGGTATGAAACAAGAGCGATAATTAGAGGAAGAACAACAAACCAATATAATGCCATTAATCTTCCTCCTTTCGCATACGAACAATTTTTGACCAGTTAGTTGAACCATAGTGATGGTACAAGCTGATAAACATGGTAAGGCCAACAGCCGTCACGGCAACCCCGATGACAATAGCTGTAATCATAAGTGCCTGAGGAAAAGGATCCGTCATTAATGCGGCGTCTCCAATAGGTGGCTCTGCGGCGGCATCGTAATTAATATTGAGAAAAAACAAAATGAGGGCTGCTTGTATAATACCAAAAGACATGACGGTCTTGATAATATTTCGGCGAGCCAACAGGCCATAAATGCCAATGCCGAATAATCCAATTGCAATTATTGATCCATCTAATATTCCGGTTGTCATAGATTCACCTGCTTTCAAAAAGTACAAATCGGTAAAAAACCACACTAAGACCGCAAGCGACTTTTATACCGATAAGAATATTCATCGCAATGAGGTAATAGGGTTTTAAGTACAATGGAATGCTGTCGCGAAAGGCAAAGATAAAAATCGTTGCAAAAATCAGTAATGCCAAATAAAGTATTTTTTCCAATTTATTTAATGCGGAAATGCTTATAGTTTTTTCATAGGTTGTAAAATATTGAATAATAAAAACGGAAGACAGTATGGCGCCGCCTTGAAATCCACCACCAGGTGATAGATGTCCATTTAGAATGATGTATATTCCAAAAACAATGATGAATGGATAGATTGCGCCCATGGTGACCTTTAATAGCATGGAATGTTTTGGCATCAATAATCCCCCTTATGTCGTGAAAAATAAATAATTCCAATAACACTAACAAGTAACAGCAATGTCTCAAAAAGCGTATCAAACATGCGATAATCAAGATAGATTGCTGTCACGGCATTCAGTGAGCCCGTCTGTGCCTGAAAGTTGGTTGTAATATAGGCGTATAAATCCTTGGTTGAAGCAATCGGTTGGATCTCAATGGATGCCATTAATAGTACAACACATAGTATCCATGCCGCTATAATCTTTCTACGTAGCATCACGGGTATCCTCCTCGTTAAGTTCAGATGACCACTCAATATCTTCATGAATGAATTTTGCATGGTATTTACGTGAGCATTCTTTTTCAAAGAAATTCAACATTTCATTATATTGATAGCTGTTTTTTAATCCATGAAGCCAAAGTCCTTTGGCACTATGGAAGATAATGACATCATAGGAAGCACTTTTTTTTAATTTGGTAAAACTTGCCGATGTGTTGATAAGGTCAAGCTGAAGCTCCTGAGCTGTGGAAAAGTGCTTTAAAATGGCTTGAATCTCTTCCTTTTCATATTGTAGACCATCAAGCTGGCGATCATCTTTGACATGACAGTTATAATACACAGTAAAAATACGGTATTTTTTTAAGGCTACAAGGTATAAAATCGTTGATAACGTACAGCCAATAGTTGCTTCGGCAATGGCGACATCCGGGGCTCCCAGTAAGAGATATACAATGGAGCAGATAAGGGAGAAAACCGATAAATAGATAACCGCATTACGAAGAACTCTCGATTGAATGGCAATAATGGCAAAGACAATAAGCGAGATGTAAAAAAGATCAAGAATCATTTTTTGCTCCTCCTTTCCGGATGGTAGTTGCTCATATAAGCACCGCGACCAAGAATATGGTTGGAAAGAGGATTTAAGAGCAACATTAAAAACAAGATAAAGCCGATTTTTAATGAAGCTATGGACCAGCCTGAAAAGATGATAAGTCCAATAAGAATGGTGATTAATCCAGCAGAATCAATAAGGGATGAACTAGAGAGACGGACATAAAAGTGCTCGTATCGCTGTAACCCATAAATTCCGAAAAGTTGAAAAATCAGTCCAATTGCAATGAGTACCGATCCAATAAGTTGATGGGTTTCCATTAGATTTTCCCCTTTCGTTGAATAAAGCGTGCCATAAAGACAATACCAATAAAACCAAGTAAGGCATATACAATGGCGATGTCGAGTAGATAATCCAAGTTTTCCATTAAAGCATAGATAATCATCACGATAATCATAGTGACAGAAAATAAATTAAAAGCCAGCAATCGATCCCAAACAGAGGGTCCTTTAATTAATAGGAAAAGATAATATAGGGTCATTAGTGAAAAAATAACAAAAAAGATACTAAGCATGACGATCCCCCTTTTTAATGAGGTCTTCAAAATCTTTAAAAATATGTTGTTTGATGCCTTTTTGGCGAATCGTTGTTGGATATAACCATAAAATCGTATAGGTATTGTCGGCCATATGGACAGTGACAGTTCCTGGTGTTAGGGTAATGGCATTAGCAATTAGGGACTGAAGCCATAAGCGATTTATTGTTGTATCCGCAGAGACAAACTGAGGATTGATTTCTCCTTTTATAAGATGTATGATGGTTTTATATGCAGAGACATAGATATTTTTAAATAGAAGAATTAAAAAGAGAAAAAGACGGATAGGTGATATGCTATAATCATATTGGTCGTTTTGGTGGGGTTGAATAATATTTAAAATATAGAGTGTTGTTAAAGACACTAAAACGCCAACCAAAAGCGTAGGCACTCGAAAATTGCCATTAAGGATTGACCAAATAAAGGTCAGTAAAAAAATTAATATACCATGTTTTCTTAGTGTATTCATAATACCTCCAACTAGGTAAATCAGAAAAAAATTACTGCAACTTTTTTTGTAGGGTCATTGTAACACAACTTAACATCATTTTGCCACATAAATATGGTAATATTTATAAAAAATTGAATGAAGGTGATTAAATGTTAGCAAATCGAATTCTCATCGCTGAAGATGAGGAAAAACTGCGTAAGATTATTAAAAAGTATTTGACTAATGAAGGCTATGACGTCTATGAGGCAACGAATGGACAAGAAGCTGTAGATATGTATCTAGAATATGACGTTGATTTGATTATTCTTGATGTCATGATGCCGGTTATGGACGGATGGATGGCATTAAAACTAATTCGAAAAGACAGTAAGGTTCCCGTAATGATGTTAACGGCTCGAACAAGTGAGGAAGATACGGTCTTTGGATTTGAGCTTGGAGCCGATGATTATATTGCAAAGCCGTTTCGTGCCAGAGAACTTGTTGCCAGAGTAAAAGCCTTGCTTCATCGAAGCGGGAAAATGGCGGCAACGGATAAGGTGCAGTTAGGGGATTTATCAATTGACCTTTTGGGGATGCACGTCGAAGTGAACCAACGACCCATTGAACTGAGCCCGAAAGAATATGAGTTGCTGATTTATTTTTTAAATAATCGCAATCAAGCCTTATCAAGAGAACAAATCCTCAATCGTATATGGGGTTATGACTTTGTGGGAGACGATCGTACCGTTGATACTGTTATTAAGCGGCTGCGTAAAAAATTAGAACATGAAGGAGAGCGTATTATTACAGTTCGAGGTGTTGGATACCGATTTGAGGAGGAATAGATGAAGTCGATACTTGTGCGTATTTTAAGTTCTTTTATGATACTAATCGTGATTATTGCGTTGATTTTTAGCATCGGTATCAATAACTTTATTCAACGCTATTATTATGGAAACAAAATTATGGATATGAAGGAAGTCGCCAAGACGATAGATGCTATCTATAACACAAGCCACAGTGAAGATGAAGCCTTAAATCGTATTGAATACCTGGGGTATTTATTTGAAGGGAAAATTCAAATCTTTGACGCAAGTACGAATAAAATTGTTTATGAAAACAAGCGACTTCAATACACGGAAGGGGTTATTATCCAAGAGATTGTATATAAAGATCAAGTTGGATTAATATATGAAACCTCTTTTCCGGTAGAAGGCGCAAGATGGCTGATTTTTATTGATAAACTCGAGAGTGAAAAATATGCAGCACTACAAATCCCCATTGTGGCAATTGAAGAGACGATTAGTACCATTCAGGCATTTTCAAACATTTTGCTGGCCATTGCAACGGCGGTAGCCCTTTTCTTATCGATTATTTTGTCAATGAATATTACGCGACCCATTAAAGAGTTGCACCAAGTCGCTAGAAATATTGGAAATCTTAAGTTTAATCATTACTATCAAGGAAGTCGCCAAGATGAATTAGGTGAACTGGGACAGGAACTTAATAGCATCAGCAATAAGCTTGAGAGTACAATTAATGATTTATATATAGAAATACAAAAAGAAAAAAATATTGACCTGATGCGACGGCGTTTTGTGGCACAAGTATCCCATGAACTGCAGACGCCTATTTCTATTATCTCAAGTTATACCGAAGCGCTCACCGATAATATTGTTGACGAAGAGGAGATTAGCGAGTATTATCAAGTGATTGAAGAAGAAGCAGATAAAATGAGCCATATTATTAGAGATTTGTTGGAACTTTCCCAGCTTGAGGCAAATACATTATCCTTTGAATTTAAGGCGATTGAATTACGCATCTTCTTGTCCAACTTATTGGAACGTTATCGTCGTGTTATTGAAGCTAAAGAACTTCGCTTTTTGTTTTCAGATCAGTGTGAGCGTGATATTGTAGTTCAAGGGGATAGACTGCGTTTAGAACAAGCGATAACCAATATTTTAAATAACGCAATGAAAAATTCTGATGACTTCATAGCAGTTGATGTGTATAATAAACAAGAAGCCACGGTTATCTCTATTATGAACTCGGGAGAGCCTATCGATGAAAATGACTTGAAGCATTTATTTGAAAGTTTTTACAAAGGAAAAAGCAGAGGGAAAAAAGAGGGGACAGGATTGGGATTAGCCATTGCATCGCAAATATTTGATAAACATCAAATGCAATACAGTGTTGAAAATTTGGAGCATGGTGTCCGCTTTACGATAACTATAGAAGATTTAAAGAGAGGATGAGAAGAATGTTGAAAGGAAATGAACGCCGAGAATGTATTCGAAAAGACTTAATGAAGTCGTTAAAAGCCATGAAAGGCGCAGAACTTGCGGAAAAATATGGTGTAAGTCGTCAAGTGATTGTTCAAGATATTGCGCTTTTAAGAGCTGTCGGTGAGCAAATCGTCTCAACTGCAGATGGATATATTTATTTTTCGTTTCATATGAATATGCCAAAACGCGTTTTTGCAGTAAAACATGATCATAGCGAAATTGAAAAAGAATTGACAACCATACTTGACCTAGGGGGAAGTCTGCTCAATGTCTTTATTCATCATCCGATTTATGGCGATTTGGTGGCCGATATGAATATTGACAACAAAGTGCAAATGGAAAAGTACATTATACAATGCCAAGCAGAAGATTTTAAACCGTTGATGTTTTTAACAGACAATGTACATTATCATACGATTGAAGCTAATAGTGAAAAAGAGCTTGACCTTATAGAGGCAGCGCTCAGTGATTTAGGGTACTTATATGAAGACGAAGGAGATTATAATGGAACAACGAATTGACCGCCTTTTCCAAGAACATGATTTGTCAGACTTGGAGTTGGTAAAACTAATAGACGGCCTAGATGATGACACCATGGAATATCTTTTTAAAAAAGCAGATGCTTGTAGACAATCCGTCTATGGAAAAGACGTATATATGCGGGGGCTGATTGAATTTACGAATTATTGTAAAAACGACTGCATTTATTGCGGTATTCGCCGATCTAACAAACTTGCAGAGCGCTATCGCTTATCAATCGAAGAGATTTTAGAGTGTTGTGAAGTTGGATATACCTTGGGATATCGTACGTTTGTGCTCCAAGGAGGAGAAGATAATCACTATTTAGATGAAGATATTGTTGAGATAGTTCGAAAAATCAAAGCAACGTATGCAGATGTTGCAATCACGCTGTCTATTGGAGAAAAGCCAAAAGCGTCCTACCAAAAATACTATGAAGCAGGTGCAGACCGCTATTTGCTTCGTCATGAAACAAGCTCAAGACAATTATATGAAGCGCTACATCCAAAGATGAGTTTTGATGAGCGAAGACAGTGCTTATATGATTTAAAAGATATTGGATTTCAGATTGGGGCTGGATTTATGGTTGGATTGCCGGGGCAGACGACCCAAGATTTGGTCAAAGATTTACGTTTTTTAAAAGAGCTACAACCTCAAATGGTTGGCATTGGTCCTTTTATTGCCCATAAGGATACGCCTCTTGCTCAGGAAGAAGGCGGAGATTTACGAATGACAACGATCCTATTAGCTATCATTCGTTTGATGTTGCCAACGGTTTTGTTGCCGGCGACAACAGCATTAGGAAGTATCAGTCCTTTGGGGCGTGAAAAAGGATTAAAGGCAGGAGCCAATGTGGTGATGCCCAACCTTTCCCCGACAACAGTACGAGATAAGTACTTGTTGTATGATGGGAAAATTTGTACAGGAGATGAAGCGGCTCACTGCCGAGGATGTATTGAACGACGTATTAATAATGCGGGATTTCAAGTAGATATGTCCCGTGGGGATCACATTGATTTTATCACTGAAGCCTCCAAGGACATATCATAAATCTAAAGTAACGACTCCATTTCATCTAACAGGCTTTCAAAGACGGAAAGTGCATTTTTGATAGGAGTGGTTTTCGTCATATCAACACCGGCTTCTTTAAGTGTATCGATTGGATACTTAGAGGAGCCGCTTTTTAAAAAGTTTTTGTAATGATTGGCGGCATCTTGACCACCGTCAAGAATATTCTTAGATAAGGCAACAGCCGCTGAAAAACCGGTGGCATACTGATACACATAAAATGCTGTGTAAAAATGTGGAATCCTTGACCATTCATAACCGATTAAATCATCAACAATGATGTCATCACCATAGTATGTCGCATTTAATGCTTTATACATCTGATATAAGCTATCTGAAGTGACCGGCTCTGCGCTCTCAAGCATTTCATGAGCTTTTTTTTCAAATTCAGCGAACATGACTTGGCGATATAAGGTCGTACGGAAGCTTTCCATATAATAATTTAACAAATAAAGTTTCTCTTTTTTTTCTTTGGCCTTCCCAAGCAAATGATGAATAAGCAAAGATTCATTTACAGTTGATGCTACCTCTGCCAAAAAAATAGGATATGAATGATAGAGATAGGGTTGATGAGCGTTTGAGTAATAAGAATGTAAGGCATGCCCCATCTCGTGGGTTAAGGTAAAGGTGCTGTTTAATGTATCTTGATGGTTCAAAAGAATATAAGGATGACAATCGTATGTACCCCAAGAATATGCGCCGCTACGCTTTCCTTTGTTTTCATATACATCAATCCAACGTTCTTCAAATCCTTTTTTAACTAAAGCTAAGTAATCAGCTCCTAGAGGTTTTAGACTTTCGAGAACGATTTCTTTTGCTTCGTCGTATTCAATGGTTTGGTCCATATCATGTACAAGAGGTGTATATAAATCATACATATGGAGCGTCGGCAGCTGAAGCATTTTTTTACGTAGTCGAACATAGCGGTGTAGCAAAGGTAAGTGTTCATGTACTGTTTGAATCAGATTATCATAGACAGCAACATCAATATTTTTGCTGCTAAGAGAAGCTTCACATGAACTTGTATAGTTGCGAGCACGCATTTCAAAGACATCCTTTTTTAAGCTGGAAAGATAAATACTGGTTAGGGTATTGGTATGATCTTTCATCTTCTGATGCAGACTGTCAAAAGCGTTTTTACGTAAAATAGGGTCATTGCTTTTAATATATCGTTGATAAGAACCTAAAGATAGAGGATGTCTTTCGCCTTTTCCATCCGCAACATCAGGAAGCACTAAATCTGCATTCATAAACATAGAAAAAATTTCGCTGGGTGACCCGGTAAAATCACTGGCAAGCGCAAGTAATTCTTCATGTTCTTTTGGAAGAATATGCTGTTTTTGTCTAAAAAGATTGTCAAAAAAGTGATTATACATTGATAAAGGTTCATATGAATCCAGGTAGTTTTGGATAACCATTGTATCTGCCGCCATTAGTTCTGGCTCAAAAAAAGCAAATGCCGAATTTAAAGTAACCTCTAGATTATTAACCTTTTGAACGTCTTCTTGCGAGCGGGAGTTGCCTGTGTCTTCGTGAAGCTTCATATTTGAATAAACATAAATACGATGAAACATCATAAAAACCTTGGAGCGAAGCTCTAAGGCGTTATAAAGTGTTTGGGCATTTTTTAGTAGCTGATTTTTATAAGCGGATACCTGCTGTATCTGGCTGTTAATATCTTGATAGAGCTGGTTCCACACTTTATCTGATGGGACTAAGTGGGTTAAGTCCCATGTATATTCGGGAAGAATTTCGTTTCGGCTTGTGTATGTTTTACTTCGCATAATAACCTCCTTATTTTCAATAAAAGATACACTTAGTATATCATATCCTAGATATTTTGGTGAAAAGGATAATATATATATGACAGAGTGATTTACAATATGTTATAATAAGTATGATAGTGACCACAAAATGATTTTTGAGAGGTAAAAACATGAAAATTCTATTTGTATCGTCAGAGACTGTACCATATGCTGCCTCAGGTGGATTGGCAGACGTGGCTGAAGCATTGCCAATAGCTTTAAAAGAAGAAGGCGTTGACATTATTCGTGTTATGCCAAAATATAGAGCCGTAGAGGATAACTATGCATTAAAGCGAGAATTTAGTTTCATTGTAGAAGCAGGTGGGCAGGCAAAAGTTGCGGATGTATATGCGCTTAATTACGATGGAGTTTTAACATATTTTATTGGAAACACAGATTATTTTGAACGCGATGGACTCTATGGATATACAGATGATGATGAGCGGTTTGGATTTTTTTGCAAGGCAACATTAGAGATGCTAATGTTTCTAGACTTAAAACCGGATGTTATTCATTTGAATGACTGGCAGTCGGCTTTGATTGCCCTATTTATGAAAAAAGAATATTACCATTTGGATTTTTATCACAATATTCGTTTAATGTTTACTATACATAACCTTCAGTATCAAGGTGTATTTGATAAGAGTGTGTTGGATGATTTGAACTTGCCGACAAAATACTTTAACATGGATGCAATTGAATACCATGGGAAGGTGTGTTATATGAAGGCTGGAATTGTATATGCAGACTTGGTAACGACAGTCAGTAAAACCTATGCACGTGAAATTCAGACACCATGGTATGGATATGGACTTGACGGTTTACTTCGAAAATATACGGATAAAATATATGGAATCGTTAATGGAATCTATTATGACAAATATGACCCGGCTGTAGATGAAGCGCTTGAATATAATTTTAATGTTGAGAATTTTATTCAGATGAAACCAAAGCAAAAGGCAAGCTTTCAGAGGGAGCTGGGACTTCCGGAACGAGACGTTCCTTTATTAGGAGTGGTAACGCGTTTAGCAGAACAAAAAGGTGTTGACCTTATTATCCAAGCGATGGAACGCTTACTTAATCAAGATGTGCAGTTTGTCATTCTTGGTTCGGGAGATTATTTCTATGAAAGTCGATTGAAAAAATTAGAAAGCGAGCACCCAGATAAAGTGAGCGCTAATATTTTATTTAATCAAGGATTGGCACGACGTATATATGGCTCTGTAGATATCTTCTTAATGCCATCACTGTTTGAACCATGCGGACTATCACAACTATATAGTCTAAGATATGGAACAGTTCCGGTGGTAAGGCGTACTGGAGGATTGGGAGACACGATTGTCGATTATAATGAAAATCGAGAGCAAAGTACAGGGTTTTTATTTAAAAATTATAATAGTGATGAGTTTGTTCAAGCGATACAAGAAGCAATGACATTGTACGAGAATAAAGATGCATGGAATGCACTGGTTGAACGTGGAATGCGTACAAGATTCTCATGGAATAAAGCAGCAAAAGAGTATATTGAACAATATGAACGTATCATGGAATAAAAAGTGATGCAATGTATAAGCTCCATCAAATGAAGTGGTGATTCATCAGAGAGTTTGAGAATCACTGCTTTTTTTATACTAGATAGACTAAAGTTGGTGAATAATGAAAAATAAGAGTATATATGTATTTGGAATATTAGTGTTTATCGTGATGACGAGTTTAATCTATACGTTTGTCATCCGCCCCCAGTACTACCGCTTTAATGGCGGTGAAGTTTATTTTAAAACGATTGATACCCAGGTTTTTGAAGATGTATATATTCAGATGGCAGTTATTGATGATGCTATTTTTTTGTGTAGCAAAAACGGGTTGATTAAAAAGAATCTTGAAAATAAAAATGTTTGGAGCAAAAGCTTCTATATTGAAACACCATATATGGTTCATTCTGGAAATTATATTGCAGTAGCAGACATTATGAAGAAGTCGGCATATGTATTTAATGAGAAAGGCTTTTTGTTTGAGGTCAAAGAAGATTGGCCGATTATTGATATTAACATTAACAGTGAAGGATTCTTAACAACAGTGATGGAGGGAAAGTCTCAACACTTTATTAATTATTATAATGATCAAGGAGAACTTACAGTCGGTAGAGGGACGCGTTTTATTGAGGATGGATACCCCATTGCAGTAGATACGTCCAATGATTTAAACAAAATGGTTGCATCATATTTAAATATAGGAAATAATCGACTACAGACACAAATCGCCTTTTTCAATTTTGAAGAACAATATGACCAGATGGGAGAAAAAATTGTTGGTGGATTCACGTATGAAAACACCCTGCCGGTAGAAGTCTTTTGGGTTGATAATGAAACGGTGATTTCTATTTTAGATGAATCCATTCAGATTTTTGATGCTCTTAACGAACCAAAACAAATCGCAGACATCCCTCTCGAAGCGGAAATTCTTGAAGTCGAAGTTACAGAGGATGAGTTGATTGTATTGTTTGGCAAGGCGAATCAATACAGTGAAAGTGATTATGCAAAGAGTGTATGTGTCTTTGATTTTCAAGGTAACTTGCTGATTAAGCATCAATTTGAAGAAGAGATTAAGGGGATTACAAGTAACCCTGAACATTATTTTATCATCACACAATCAAAAATTATCAAATTAGATAGAAAAAAACGCATATGGTTTACGTCGACATATTCAGAATTTTATAAGTTTTATGAAGTCAACAAAACAACATATATTGCACAAAGTGATTATGGATATACAATTTTAAAAATTAAGGAAAGGTGAAACAAATGAATACACTTGATATTATTTTGCTCATTATCCTTGCGGGTTCTATATTATATGGATTTGGCAAAGGGTTTATAAAAACACTATATAGTGCACTCTCTTTAATTATTGCATTCGGGATTACATACTATTTGTATCCGGTGATAACCAAATTTGTAATGACAAAAACAACAATTCACGAAAATTTATCTTTGAAAATTGCAGATTCGTTTAATTTCGGAGAGATTTTCATGGGGCTATCTGGAAAAGAAGAACAATATGATGCAATCAATTTATTGAATATTCCGGATGTGCTTAAGATGATGCTCAAAGAAAATAATAATATTGAAGGCTTTGGACGTGTGGGTGCCACAACATTTAATGAATATGTCAGTGGTATGCTGGCAAATGTTGTGTTAAATATTTTAATATTTATTATTCTACTTATTGTAGTTACTATCGTTCTTGCGGTTGTCGTTAATATATTGGACCTTGTAGCAAAGTTACCATTTTTAAATATGACAAATAAATTGGCGGGAAGTTTGTTGGGATTTGGACTAGGGTGCGTAATTGTTATTATATTTATAGGGATTATTTCTTTGATGATTACGGTTACCAACAATCAAGAACTAGTACAGTTAATGGAGGAATCCGTTATTGCGGGATATGTTTATGAATATAATCCAATCATACATTACCTAGACCAAGCAAGTATTTTGATAAAAAAATAAAAAAAGATTAAATATAGTATTGACACAAGTATACAGCGATGCTATAATACATTTCGCTGGTCAAGTGAGCCACACAAACAAATGAGGCAAACACAACAGCGAAAGAACATTTTAAAAAAAGAAATTAAAAAAGCTGTTGACAATCGAGAGAAGATATGATATTATAATCTTCGCTGACAAAAACAGCGAAACGCAAAAAAAATACCAAACGAACATTTGATAATTGAATAGTGAAGTAAACCAAGTTATACCAAACAATTCTTGAGAGATCAAGTAACAGTAATAGCGAACAGCTAGTGTTTAAGCGAGGAGAAAAAACTTTTAATTTGAGAG
>DGAD01000043.1 GCA_002382805.1 Clostridiales bacterium UBA4039 | reverse complement strand
GGTTTTTTATTAAGCGCTTACGTTTTATATTTCTTGTATTCTTTATTCTTTGTCCCGTAGAGTTGCTTTGATTCGCTTTCTTTTCCTGTCCATATATATCATTACTCATAATCTCTCCATTCTGTGTAAACGAATTCGTAATCCTCTCCTATTGTAAAACTACCTCTTGTGTAGGCCCATTTTTCTTTTTTTATATCATTTAATCGTTTGTATATATTATCATGATTGATCTGTTCTAATTCTTTCGGATGCACATATAGAATCACTATATGGGGTAATATTTCCTCTTCTTTAAATAATTTCCTTACTGTATCTATATCAATGTCTCTATTACTTTTATATTCAGGATCTTCTACAATTATCGAGAAATGTACATCTCTAATTTCTGACTGATGTTCCATAAACTCCCTAACAGTCATATCCGGATGTTCACCTCTCAATGAGTGACCACCTGTATTAAAGAACACCTTATAATCCTCATACACTTCTCCTACAATTTTACTCAGTTCTTCTTCGACTTCATCTCGTAAATAAAATTTCAGGTAACTATCATGAATTCTTTTGATTTGACAAATACAACATCTTCACTCCTGTTTTCTGTTCTTGGATAATCTTCTATAAAGATAAACTCATGTCCATATCTCTCATTCATTCGTTCCAACGCATATTCTTCTTTGCTCATTCCTAACGTTTCCCATATAAGTGTTATTGGTTCTTCTTTCTTACATGCTGTTAGACTTGTAAGAAAAATGAGTATTAGTACACTCTTTATGAGTTTATTTAGGTTTCTCCTATATTGTGTCACTTTTACTTTCTTCATTCTTTCACCTTTAACATCCTATATAACATCAGATTATGTAATTATTTCCATTTCTCCTAATTACCGTTTACATCATCATACATTGAGCCTTCTACCTGAATATTGATTAAATCTAACGTCTCCACTCCTGATAATACATCTAACACATTGTATGCCGATGGTAAGGCTGACAGATTTATATCTTCGAAATATACTTTTACATAATACTCTCCATCTTCCATGTTGGCATGAGTATAAAAATCTTGATTATTCTTATTAATCCGTATGGTTACTGTTGAAGTTTCTGTGATTTTATATAGATGTTGACCTCCTTCTATATATTCACGGTACTTATAATCGGAAAAGCTGTCCTGTGTATCTGACTCAGTGTATCCCTCTAAGATTTCTTTGAATAGCGAATCTGTTGTTCCGTTTACCATAGGACTATATTTTATCTCTTCTACTTTTTTAGAATATCCTTTGTCTGTATCTATCGTTATTATTTTTGTTCCATCAAATCCATATGGATTATCTGCTGATAAAGTTGCCACTTGACCACCATAACTATGACCTGCCCCATTTACCCTCTGTCCTGACAAGTCTACTGCTGATTTTCCACTGGTTATATAAACAAGATTTGTTTCATACCTGAAGCTGTCTATTAATTGCTCTACTAACTGTTGATGATCCTCTGTAGATGCTTTTGTCGTTTTATATGTGGTTGTTTCAACATGAAAGCTATATATCCCGCCTGGGTTGAAATTATAACCGGATTTTATTGGGTAGTCTTTATTTCTCAAATGTTTATCTGTTGCAAAAACAGCCTGTTTGTAGTCATCTTTATCTCTACTTCCTTCTTTTGCTGCTTGTCTACTTGGTCCATATACTTGATTCGACCTCTTAATGGCGTTGGATTCACTTTATTTCCATTCTTATCCAAGCGATACATCCATCTGACTGTCGTAAAATCATACGGTTCAGTTGTCCATTTCAATTCTTTTTTCAGGGTGCTTCTATCATTATTCTCAATCGTATTGTCAAACCATGGACTATATATTTCTTCCATACCATTGTATATTAGGGTATTAACATAAATATTTTTTTCTACCGACGGAAAACTTCCTGTACTTGATCTGTATCGATAATGTCCACTTTTTTCTTCTTCCGTGCTGGTGTCAATCCACTTCCGATACTTACGCGTTGCACTTCCTGAGGAAAAAATCGTTCCGAATAATTCTTCCTGTAACATATCACTAAACCTTCCTGCAACAGGATTATCACCAAAGTCTTCCCGGCAAAAAGTCGTATGGTAAGTTTCAAATTATAATAAAAAATTAATGCCTACTGCTCCACCACTATAATGCCATAACTGAATAACATTAGGACCTACCTCCGCCTTGTTTAGTATAAGTTCATGATTCGTAGGTTCTTCTATTATGATTGTTTGTTCTTGTTCTTTGGCAATCGTTGCTAGAGAGAACAAACACTGAAGCAGTATTACTCCAACCCATAAGCTTATCTTCTTCATCCTATTTCCCCTCTATTTAAACCATTGATTAAAGTAGTCAAAATCAAAGGTATCTAAGTAATCAATATCCGGTTCTCCATTATTAGTTATATATCTCACTTCATTCTCATATTTACCTTGGGTATCTTTTGTTTGTAAGTTAAATTTTCCTAAATATTGATTATTTTCATTCCATAGCTTTATCACCATTCTAATCCAATTTAATTTTGTCTCATCTTGTTCAAACGATTTTATATCAAAACTTCCTACCATAGGGAACATCGCTTCTTCATGCTTGGAAAACTTTCCGTATAGGTGACTCGTCTTATCTAAATAAAAAGGCTCAAGATGTAAATCCCACCTATACCCTTCAGGTACTTCAGGAAACTCACCTTTCATCCATAACTCTCCATCTTTTTTGTAAAAACTTACACTTTCGGCCATTTTCAGACAGAACTCTGCGTGTTTTTCTACTGTCATGATTCCTCTTGTGTTTTCGTCTTTCTCCGGATCAAAGGATATTCCGTCGTAGTCGGTTACATTACCTTCTCCAGTTGTTATCGTTGTTCCTTCTCCTGATTTAATATATACCGTTTTCACTTTTTGATCCCACGATACTTCTGCTCCGAAAGCTTCTGCTACATAACGTGCCGGCACAAAAGTTCTGTCATTATTGATAATGGCTTCTGTGTCCATCGTTCTGTCTTTTCCGTTTAGCTGATAGGTTTTACTTCCTATGTTGATTAACAATTCACTATTATCTTTAACAAACTTTGCTTGTTGTTTAGTTTGATTCCATGTCACAGTCGCTCCTAATGCTTCACCTATAAACCGTGCCGGGGTTTGGGTTCGATTGTTATTGTCGATAAATGGCTGTGCATCCGGAAACATCAGTTGTTCTCCATCAATGACGATTCGTAACGGTAATTCCACTTCAATGGCTGTGGTTTCTACGTTTTGAAGGGTAATCATGCTTGTGATGATGATTAGTAGTACTGCTATTGTTTTTTTCATTGTTATACTCTCCTTTTGTTCTACGCTTTAATGGTATCTTTTTTGTTGCAAAACCTAATGTGATTTATGTTGCAAAAAAAAATATTTATAGTACTTTCTTTATTTTTCTCAAATACCTGTCGTTCTTGAATACAAGATAAAGTATCCTCATAATAAGTCTATTTTATAATAATACCTGTTATAGTTAGGCTAAAATAACAACAAGAAAATCCTTCTTGATATTTCCCGAAATATTATCTACAAATACTCAACGCTTCAGTCATCAACAAGACTTTACCTGTACCTTTGTGCTGTTCTTTGTTATTAAGGAATTGAAGAATTCGGTTATATTTATCCGTAGAAGTGTGGCTGTAATAATTATCAATAATCACTACAAAAAAACTATAATCTATCTCATGCATTCGATCATGAAAAAGGTCATAGCTACCAACGTCAAGAAATTTTAATTTTTCTTTAAAAGCTCCACTCATATAAGAACTAAAATAATTAGTCTCTTCATTAGCTACCAATATAACGTTCATTTTTCTCCCCGCGTACGATGAATTATATACACTCATCTATATACTCATCTTTATTTATTCATCCCTATGGTTACCGTTCCTTTTGGAATCTATAATTAACCTTAGTTCATTATATTCATCACTCATATAATTGTCAACTATTAATAATCAGATGCTGTTGATCAATCATCACCAATAAGTTGGTAGATAAATGCACTCTTATTTTTTGCGTATTTGATCTGGTGTTGCACCAAATTTTTTCTTGAATTGCTTGTAAAAATAGGAAATATTCGAATACCCTATCTCTGCAACAATATCACTAATGGCCATCTCAGTATGTTCAAGAAGATATCCTGCATAATCGAGCTTACGATCTTTTACCAATGTCGTCAAGCTCGATCCGGTCATCTTCTTAATCATCTTCCCTAGATAATCCGGATGATAATTAAAGTCTTTTGCCATCATCGTTAGGGACAAATCCTTAAAATGGTCATTAATATAATTTAAAACTTCCGCTGAAATACTGGTGTCGATTGCATTAACCATCGATTTAGACAAGTGTTTTTCATAGCTTCGAAACAGTTCGTTAAAAATCAAAAGCATATACGCACGAATCGCTGTCTCCACGCCATTTCTTTGTTCATAGTATTCCATCAGAAGCTGGAGCATAAAATTCCAAATTTGCTCGTTTTTTGAGGTTTGGAAATAAATATACTGCTTCACGTCTTTTTTTCCATAGATAGCTTTGACCACGAAGTTAGAAATCACATCATTATATGCCACCTGTTTCATGAAAAAAGAATCGAAGAATTCCTTTTTTATCAAAATATTAATAGCAATATCATCTTCACCGGCCTCATAGATACTATGTTCCATATTCATATCCAGAAGAAATATCTCCCCTTTGTTGATGGTTAAATCTTTGCCCTCAATGGATTGACGAATCGCACCTGAATAGACAAAAATCATCTCAAGATAATCATGACGGTGCTTGTCAAAGGTTACAAAGCGATCATGTTTATGGATAGCGATAACCTCTCCTTCCTCCATCAGCTTGTCACTGTTGATAATCCATGCATCTGTTGGGTTTTCGTTAGAAAAGTATGTTCTTAAACCATCCGGTGTCGTTCCCCGATAGGCAAGTTCTACTTCATTAAGCCCACGAAGGCGCTGATCAAGTTCCTGAGTCGTCATCATTACCACCTCTTTCCTTAGACATATCCTCACTCTTGTTCAATGATATGTTACCACAGCTTACTTTAACCAATATGCAACGCCTACACTCCCCGGTCCTACGTGTGTCCCTATGACCGGTCCTATCGACTGCACCTTCACTTTAATTCCCAGTTTTAGCCTAATCTCCTCAGCTATCTCCTGACCTTTATCTTCACAGTTTATATGATGGACAATGATACCACCAAGTTCTCTATCCGATACATCTTCATAAAGTTTGTTCAAAATCAAATCGATTGCTTTTTTTCGCGTTCTTACCTTTCCAAAGACCATGGTCTGCCCATCTTCTACCGTAAGGACAGGTTTTATATTAAACAAATGTCCCAAAAGCGCCGCTGCTCCGCCTATTCTTCCGCCCTTTTTTAGATACTCAAACGTCTCTGGCGTAAACAAAAATCGACTATTATCAATAACATGCTCCATAGCACCTAAAACCTCTTTTAGGCTAGCACCTTCACTTGCTTTTTTTGCTCCCTCAAGTGCTGCAAATCCAAGCTGCATTGAATTCGTTTTGGAATCCAATATTTCTATTTCAGCCTCCGGATACTTTTCTAACAGCTGTTCTTTAACCATCGTTGCTGTTGCAAACGTTCCGCTCATCTTAGACGACATAAAAACTGCTGCAACTTGTTCATTTTGAAGTATATGTTTTTCAAAAAGGTTGACCATCTCATCTAAAGAAGGCTGTGAAGATTTTGGGAATTCTCCACATTGCTCCATCTCTTGATAAAACTCTTCATTTGTCCAATCTAATTCCCGTTTATTCTTTCCATTTAAAAGTACATTGAGGGATAAAATATCTATCTCGTATTTTTTTACTAACTCTTGTGATATATATGATGTACTATCTGTTATAACTTTTACAGGCATATTTACTTCCTTCCACTTTTAATATTTACTCTTATTATAAAGCAAAAAAACATTTTATGTTATTTTTTTTAAAATCACTTATAATTTCATGATATAATACATATATATATTTTTTCTTAAAATTTTTTTAAAATCAGGGAGGGTTTTTATGTATCATAAAAAACGCATTTCATTTCTACTGGCATTTCTATTAATCTTTTCATCTTTGAGTTCATTCGAGGTTTTACACGCAGAAACCAATTCATTTTATGGAATTGACATCTCCTCCGGGCATGCAAGTGCCTTGGACATCATCTTTTCCGATGATAATAAGTTATATGTCTCCGAATATTCAGGTAGCAAAATACTCCAAATGGATAAAACCGGCAGTAACAAAAATGTCTTTTTCTCTTCGACTCTGCAACCCCTAGGTATGACTTTCGACAATGCCGGAAATCTATACATAGCCGAACACGCAGGTCGTAAAGTCAAAAAAATTGACCCTAGTGGTAATTCTTCAGTCTTATTAGATACCGGGGTCTTATTAACCGGAATTGCAATTGATAGCCAGGATAAAATCTTTGTATTAGATTATCAAAACGGCAATATTATAAAGATGAACTCTGATGGTACAGGCAATGCAATATTTGCGTCTGGTTTTTCTAATTCTTCTATTATTGGCTTAACTATCGATTCTAACGACAATCTATATGTCTCTTCACGTAATTCACAAAGCGTATTCAAAGTCACTCCTGACGGTACAAAAACTGAAATCATCACAAATACCGGCTTTATCAATGAAGTTAAAGTGGGTAAAGACGGATTTTTGTACGTACCCAACTCCAATACTAGAACGATCGACAAATATGATCTTAACGGAAGCAAACTTGATTCCTTTAATGCTAACTCTTCTGATGTATGGGCTATCGCAGTCGATACGGATGGTTCTATATATTATTCTGATTCGTCATCCATCAAACGACTTATCGGATCAGCTAATACCATCGATACAACGCATATTAAACTCAAACTAAATAAAACTATGGTTAGCGGTGCAGCTGACCCTAACGCTTTTACATTAAGTGGCGCTTCATCTAATCCCCAAATTATCGAAGCCCTCGTAGCAGATAATGAAATCACCCTGACACTCGACGCTAAACTTACCTCTTTTGATACTAATCTAATCCTAAGTTATAACCAAACCGGTATAGATGATTTGACCGTTGCTGAAACTTCTCTTAAGTTTTCTGATTTTGCCAATATGCCTGTTGCGAATTATATATTAAGAGTAATGAATGTTGCGAATATTCCTCAGATTAATGTTGAGAACGGAACCCCTTTAAACCAAGTACCTCTACCGACTTCTGTCTTACTAAACATCAGCGACTATTCATCAACAACATCTGCTGCTATCTCCTGGGACAATGGAACGCCTGTATACTCTCCAACCCAAGCCGGAACCTATGCTTTTACAGGTACTTTCACAATAGCCGATCCTAACATCTCGAATCCAAATGATGTCAAGGCACATGTTAACGTTGCTGTCGGCGAAGTTCCATTACCAAATATTGATTCTGTTTCTCCACTATCCGATATTAGCGTATCAAAAGGAACGCTTGCAACTTCAATCAACTTTCCTTCAACGGTTAATGTAAACTTAAGTAACTCAACAACAACAAGTGCTGCTATATCTTGGAATACAAACACTCCAGATTATAAGCCTGATACTCCGGGAACTTACTATTTTACAGGCTCTATAGAGCCTTCTGCTGCGTTTTTAAATCCCGGAAATCTTTTGGCAGGTATAAATGTTATCGTTAAGCCAGCACCCAGCAGAGGTGGCAGTTCATCCTCAGATACTTCTACACCTAAAAATACTGTCATAAAGATTAATAACGAGAGTTTTAATATCGGTAATGAGCAGATTCATACCCAAAACGGTATAAGAACTGTAGACATCTCCGTATTAACTGATTCTGTCACAAAAATTATTGATAAGCGGATAAAAGACTCACAAAATACAGAACTTCAAGTAGATAATACGATTGAAATTATTGTTCCTGATCGTTCAGCCGCAAACTCAAACATATCCCTTACCGGAGATATTGTAAAAAAACTTGAACATAATAACTTTAACATTTTAATCAGCCGAGAGGGTATCTCTTACAATATACCCGCATCCATGTTAGACGTCGATTCTATCGCCCAGCAGATGGCATTAGATACTGGCGAGCTTCAAAAAATTGAATTTGATATTCAAATTAACAAAGCCCCAAAAGAAAATCAGCTTCTAATGCATGAAAAAACAAAGGAAAAAAATGCAAAAATACTTATTGAGCCTTTAGAATTTAAAATTTATGCCTCTTCCGAAAATAATAGCTTCCCACAAAAAATAGAGGTCAATAGATTCACCAATTATGTCGAAAGAGTTCTACAAGCGCCTAAAGGTTCTGTCGCTGAAGATATCTCTACCGGTATTGTATTTAATGCGGACTATACTTATAACCCAGTACCTACAGCCTTATTCACCAAAGATAATCAGCTTTATATACGAATCAGCGCATTAACAAACTCAACTTACTCCGTAATAAATAACCCTGTCAGCGTTAACCTACCCGAGAATCACTGGGCTCAAGCTACCGTTGAGAATATGACGTCTCGTTTGATTTTGCCGGACCCAAAAAACTTTGACCCTGACAAACCAATAACTCGAGCTGAGCTTGTCGAATATCTGACACGTAGCCTTGGAATATATAAATCCGATACTTCTACAGAATCTATGTTTACAGATATCGACAAAGAAAACCCACACTTTGCAGCAATCGTTATCGCAAACAACTGGAATATAATCAGCGGATATCCAGATTCTACCTTTAGACCCGATGCACTGGTGACAAGAGAAGAAGCGATGATCATGTATGCAAATATTATGGATGTTGCCAATTATACGAACCCATATGAGGATTCAGCTTCAATGGACACCTCAGATATTGCTAAGTGGGCACTTCCATCTGCAATCAAAGTAACCAACGCTCGAATATTTACCGGAAGAAATGCCACTACATTAGACCCAAAAGAAAACCTGACACATGCAGAAGCTTTGGCAGCCATTGAAAAGTTTTTGCATAGCGCTAATCTAATCACCGAACATTAAGAACAAAGCTAAAGTAGGACTTTCCTATAGAATAAAAAAAGGGGCGCATCGAAATTTTCTATTCGATACGCCCCATATTATTGGGCTTTTTATCCTCTTTTTAATAGAACGTCTTGTTCATATTTTTTCACTTCATCCAACCAGTCCAATCCTACCGGTACCCCTTGTTGCATACAGTAATAATCCCATACCGCTTGCCATGGCATTGATTTTAATTCTTCGAGCATGGCAAGACGTGTCGTAAAGTCAAAGTCTACTTCTGCAGATTTTAGGGCATCAAAAGGCTCAACAAGGGCCATTAGCAAGGCTCTAAACATGTTGCGTGTTCCAATGGTCCACGCGGCTACACGGTTGATACTCGCATCAAAGAAGTCCAATCCGATATGAACGCGGTCTAATAAGTCGCCACGAACAATCTCTTGGGCAATTGCCATCAACTCATCATCAAGAACGATTACATGGTCACTATCCCAACGTACCGGACGGCTCACATGGAGTAACAACTCATCAACAAACAGGCTCATCGCTGAGAGTTTGTTCGAGATCACCTCTGTCGGATGGAAGTGCCCAGCGTCCAAGCAGACAAGGACATCATTTTTGACGCCGTATCCCATATAAAACTCATGAGATCCGACAACATAACTTTCTGAACCGATACCAAAGACTTTGGACTCCACCGCATCCAGGTGATATTGTCGATCGATTTTTTCTGTCAAGATCTCATCCAATGACTCTTTGAGTCGTTTTCTAGGTCCTAGACGATCTGCAGGAATGTCTTTGAATCCGTCCGGAATCCAAATATTCATTACCGAAGGTGTTCCAAGCTCTTGACCAAAGTACTCGCTAACTTTTCGTGAGCGCTTAACGTGCTCAATCCAGAAGTTACGAATCTCTGCATCCGGGTGACTAAGTGTCATTCCATCGTCTGCTTTTGGATGGGAGAAAAGGGTTGGGTTAAAATCCAAGCCCAAATCATTGGCTTTTGCCCATTGAACCCAATTAGCAAAATGCTTTGGCTCGATTTGGTCACGCTCAACGGCTTGTCCGTCTGTTTCAAGATATAGGGCATGAAGGTTAACACGCTTTTTCCCCGGAATCAATGAAAAAGCTTTTTCCATATCTGCACGAAGTTCTTGTGGTGTTCTCGCCTTTCCCGGATGATTTCCTGTCGCTTGAATACCGCCGGACAACTCGCCATCCGGATTTTCAAATCCGCTGACATCATCACCTTGCCAACAGTGAACAGATACAGGAATCGTCGCCAACGTCTTTAATGCCGCATCTGTGTCGACACCCATTTCTTTATACATCTGTTTTGCAATCGTATAACTTTCTTCAATTCTTTGCTTATTTAACATCTTATAACCTCCTAAATTTATCCCATTGTTTTTCTATACCATCATATGTTTTTGGTTCAAATTTTCGAATATCAAAAGAGTCCATGACAAGCTTCCTCGCCTCTGTCAATGAATCTAGGGCTCCATTGGTAATAAACTGCATCAACAAGTTCCCAATAGCTGTTGCCTCATCCGGTCCTGCATACACATCGCATCCTGTAAAATCTGCACAGAGCTGGTTAAGTAATAGGTTTTTTGAACCGCCGCCAATAATATGAATACGCTTAATCGGCACATCATAGACTTCACCTAGCTGCAACAGCACTTCCTTATATTGAAAAGCCAAGCTTTCAAAGATACACCTAGCAATCTGTCCCGGTTCACTCGGAACGTTCTGCCCTGTCTCCCTACAAAAGGCTTGAATCTCTTCAATCATATTATCAGGATTTAAGAAGCGCTCATGATTAGGATTGATTAGACAGCCAAAAGGCTCTACTTCTTCAGCAAGCTCTACCAGTTCAGCAAAACTGTATTGGTAGTCATAGATTCGCTGGACTTCTTGAATTAGCCATAGCCCCATGATATTTTTAAGCACGCGATAGGTATTATATACACCACCTTCGTTGGCAAAGTTATATTGTCCGGCAAGTTCACTGGCTATGGGTGTATCACTCTCCACACCCATCAAGCTCCATGTACCCGAACTAATATAAGCAAACTCTTTATCGACAGCCGGCACTGCCGCAACGGCTGAACCTGTATCATGTGTTGCCGGCACGACAACATCCATTTTATCGAAACCTGTTTTGTCTAAAATCTCTGCCTTGACTTCTCCAAGCTTAGACCCAGGGGCAATCGGATCTACAAAAATCGCACCGTCAAACCCGGTCACTTTGACAAGTTCTTCATCCCATGTGTTGGTATGAACATTCAACAGTTGCGTTGTCGTCGCATTCGTATACTCTATGGATGTCTTACCCGATAACTTATAGTGCAGATAATCCGGAACCATCATGTATACCTTGGCATTTTCCACATCTTCAGGATGCATTTTATAGTGTTCCTTAAGTTGATATAAGGTGTTAAACTGCAAAAACTGAACACCGGTTTTTTCATATATCTCGTCTCGTCCGATTTCTTCAAAGACCTCTTCCATGGTGTGATCTGTTCGATGGTCTCGATAAGCATAAACCTTACGAATCAACTCACCTTGTCGGTCTAACAAGGCATAGTCCACGCCCCATGTATCTACACCTATTGATGATACGCTTGGATAGATTTCATATACTTTCTTCAATCCATCTTCGATTTGTTCAAACAAACCGTCCACGTCCCAACGGTCATGCCCGTCAATATGTGTCATTGCATTTTTAAAGCGATGCAATTCTTCAAGTTTTAATTTTCCGTCTTCAATAGTGCCTGCAATCAGTCGTCCACTAGATGCACCAATATCGACAGCAATACATGTTATTGCCATGCTCTTGTCCTCCTATTCATTTAAATCACTTTAATAAAAGTATAGCAAAAAAAGAAACCTCTGCCATTAACATAAGGCGAGGTTTGGACTGACAAAAAAAGAGGTCTTGGTGATTTGCCTGCCATTCATGACATCAAAAGGTAGTATTCGTTACATTATCCTTTCATTCTTAAAAAAACATGATATGGTGTGTGTATAATTTAATCGACAATCTCAATGTTGCAACTTTTGTTAATTAGCAAATAACTTTTATATTGATATGTAGATGCACACACATGATCACGAGGAGGGAAATCATAAATTATGACTTTTACAAGTATTTTAGAATTATCCTTTTTAAGTTCATTACCAGCAATCATTTTTTTAGTATTGGCAATATTAATTGCAGTTACCTTGTTAATAATTTTGTATTTTTCTCAAAAGATCAAAAAAAATCATTTCCTTCTATGGATAAAAATATTTGCAATAATATTTTTGGTTG
Organism: Clostridiales bacterium UBA4039; assembly: GCA_002382805.1. Lineage (GTDB taxonomy): Bacteria > Bacillota > Clostridia > Lachnospirales > Vallitaleaceae > UBA1351. Next base: position 146,426 of record DGAD01000043.1, on the reverse strand, counting down.
TCTCTTTCGGTTTTATAGTGGCAAATCTTTTATCCCCACCAAATGCAATTATAAACGAACATGCCATGATGTTATTTAATGGATATTACCTGTGATTTGAAAATTTTGAATAAAACAACTTACCTATAGAACAAAAAAGCACTTCCGTGAAAGCCGTCTCTATGAGCGGTCTAACGAAGTGCTTTTATCTATTCGTTCAACAAAGTTTCTGAACGGTCTTTGATGTTTTTATGAAAATTAATGATAGTTCGATCATAAGTTTCATTCATAAACGTTGATGTTATGAAGAAGTCTGCTGATGCGCGATTATTCGCCATGGGAATGTCATATACCTGAGCAATTCGAAGCAAGGCTTTCACATCCGGGTCATGGGGTTGAGCGGTGAGTGGATCAGAGAAAAAGATGACCATGTCGATACGTCCTTCGACAATCTTTGCTCCAACCTGTTGATCTCCACCAAGGGGTCCACTGTTATACCCTTTGACCGGCAAGTCAACATGCTCTGAAATCATACGCGCTGTTGTTCCTGTCCCACATAAAAAGTGTTTTTTTAATGTATCATGATGCTCTTTACACCAGTCAATCAAGTCTGCCTTTTTGCTATCATGGGCAATCAGGGCAATGCTTTTTTTCTTTTCCATCGTTAACGTAATCATATCTGGATTAATTGGATCCATATGTTACCTCCTGTTCTCACATATCGTGATCTATAATGTCGTGTATTCAGTCACACACTAAGTATACATGAGAAGCGAAATGTCCGTCAACTAAAAGATTCCTCCATCAGGTGCTCGGTTCTTCGCATAGCTTCTTGCAAATCAAGCTTTGGATAGCCTTCAACCTCAATCGTTAAGGACGAACACGCCGAAGCAAAAGCCAGGCTCTTATCTAACCCCATCTCATGGATCAATCCATAGATAAACCCTGCAACCATAGAGTCCCCTGCACCAACTGTACTTACGACTTCTGTCGGATAAGTTCCTTGACGATGCATCGTGTCTCGCGTCACCACCAAGCTACCTTCTTTTCCCATGGACACAACCACAATCTCAACTCCATATTGATCAATCAAGTCTCGCGCCGCTGTTACAATCTCTTCCAGCGTTGTAAGCTTACGATTAAGGGCATTTTCCAGCTCATGAATATTGGGCTTCACCATAAAAGGTCGCCCTTTTAGCCCTTCAATCAAGACATCATCATCCGCATCAATCACGACTCGACACATATGACCATAACGTCTAGCAATCTGACCGTACATGTCTGTCGGCATCCCTTTTGCCAACGAACCACCCATCACAAGATAATCACTATCCTTGGCCGCTTCGTCAATCATCGCAAAGAGTGCTTGTATGTCTTTAGCGGACACTTCAAGACCTGCTTCGTTAATATCTGTGGTCTGATTTTTGGCCCGTTCTACAATTTTCATGTTGGTACGGGTATAGCCCGCCACCGATAAATACTCTAGCTGCATGCCATCTTTTTCAAAAAACTCCAGTACTGCCTTTTGATTATCTTGACCTAGGACGATAACATGCTTGGTCTCGATACCAAATCCACCAAGAATACGTCCCATATTAATCCCTTTGCCGCCTAAATCCTCTCGAAAATGTCCGACACGATTTACCTTACCATAGTCAAGTGCATCCACTTGAATCGTTTTATCCAAAGCCGGGTTAAATGTAATCGTTGTAATCATTAAACTCATCCTCTCCTTTAGGGCATACCCTTAGGAAAATCACTTCAAGTAGAAGACCTCACGCATAGGCGTAATCGGATCAGCCTCACCAAAGTCAAAGCTACCCTTAACCATCTTAGACGTAATCGCATTCCAACGTTGACACGGTTCACTTTGATCAATATAGGCAAATGCTTTTTCTACATCATCACACTCAAACACATAAAAAAACTGGTTACCATTTTGAAAAATCGAATAGTTTTTAAATCCTGCTTTTGTGTGTTCATCAAGAATCTCTTGCCAAGGCTCTAAGTGCATATTTACGTATTCCTCTAAGGCTTCTTCTTTTATTTCCCAAGTCCATGCAAATTTATTACTCTTTTCCATTATACTATACCTTCCTTTTTTTGTATTCTATTCCACACATTTCCTGTGTATTATTTTGCAATGATCACACGTACACCTTGATCATCAAAGTAGTTCTTCCATGATTTATCTAATGGGTACTCGGTAATCACTGTATCAATCGCATCCGTCTCAATAATGCGCACCAAGGCTGACTGGTCAAACTTGGACTCATCGATGACCAAAATAGCTTCTTTGGAATTGGCAATCATATGACTCTTAAGCTCTGCCAAGGATTCTCGCGAATCCATCATCCCCCGCTCCTTTGATATCCCCTTGACCGAAAAAAACATCTTATCCGCATAATAGTGGTCGATAAACCTTGCTGCCATCGGTCCCTCAAAAGACAGGGTCTGGTCATTGAGATTGCCCCCGATGCCAATAAGATGAATGTGCGTATACTGGCTCAACTGGTGAATCGCATTAAGAGAGTTGGTTATTACCGTAATACGCTTGGTCATATCCACTTGCTTAATAACCTCTAGAGCAGATGTACTAGCATCTATAAAGATAGTCTCACCATCTTCAACTAATTCAGAAGCATAGGTTGCAATCAAACGCTTTTGGTCCATATTTACTTTTTCTCGATCTGAGTAAGGCAGGTCATCGGACACCAGGTTGTCTAATACCGCACCACCATAGGTCCTCTTTAAAACCCCTTCTTTTTCCAGTTTTTCCAAATCTCGACGCACCGTTTCCTCTGTGACTTCAAACTGTTCACTGAGCTCATTAACCCGCACCGATTTTTCCTTTTTGATCATCTGGACAATTTCTTTTCTTCTCTCGATTGGAAGCATCGCTGTCTCCTCTTCTCACAGACAAATCTGTGTTTTTCTTTTTTTCTCTGTGTTTATTATACATCCTTTGTCTGTTTGATGCAAGAAGAAAGAATTTCAAGCATGCCTTCTTGATAGAATAAAACAAAAGAATAAAACCACCTTATAAAATGGTGGTTTTGAGTGAATTGATGCGTTTATACTTTTGATATATTTTCAAGAACGGAAAGGTCATGCTTATCTTTATCTCTTAATTCATAATCTGAATGAAAGAGCTTTTGTCCCTCTAGCGATATGCACGGAATTGTCTTTTCTAAAAACAATGCCGTACCAAATATTTCTTTGTCAAATTCATACCATCCGCCTTCTAAATCTGCTTGTTTTGCACTTCCATCCTCATTGAGAACAAATGGATGTATATCTAGATAACCATATTGTTCACTATACAATTCAATTCGAACCGGTTTCCAGTCAGTATCCACTTTATATCCATATTCTAAAAGCATATCCAACAATTTTTCTGTCTGTGTAGCATCAAAGTCTATATCAATATCTCTATGTATTCTTGTTTGTCTTCCTGCCAATAGGTCAACACCCCATCCACCGTCAATCCAATATGTTATACCTCCGTCTTCTAACAGGTTGATGACCGCCATCAAATCTTCTTGTGTTGTTACTGATTTTTTATCCATATAAATACTCCTCTACGAATCTCCCTTAATATTTGCTTATTATATGTTTAACTTTCTGTAATATGAATATTGTAACACTCGGATGTTACTTTTTATACCTCTCCTTTACAGATTGCAATTATTTTTAACCCTCGCGTCTATTAGAAAAGGCAAAAAAGGGGGCTTATACCGGTGTATCAAGTCACAAAAAAGAAGTACCGATCACAAGTGTTGTAATTGGTACTTTCATGAAATTTTGGTACTGGTACTAGGAGGGTTACCTCTTATAGTAGTTATTGTTTTGGTTTGTTAGGCACTGGGTGGGTAATCCCGCCTAAATTACATTTTTACTAATATAGATTCGAGTAACAATACAATTATTCATTGATGAATGCAAATTGCGCTCTATACATTTCAGTTTCTCTCCATTCTGACAATGAATAAACTTCGTCTTCAACAGCATCATAATACAGTACTATATCTAAGTCTTTATTGACATAAAACCAACACCAATTCACATCATGGTATTCATACCGTTCTCCGACATATACCATATAATACTCATCTTCTGTACCTTCAAAATTAATTACATGAAGCGTTACATCACTTTCTATTATTATATACGCCTCTTTTTGTGATTCTTGATATATATAACTCTCTAGTGGTTTAAGTTCTTTCACCTCCTGATACAAAAAGTCTTCTGCGTTCACACTTTCACATACATCTATGGAACTATCACTAGAGTCCACCACATCTAAACTTGATATTCCATCTGAATCATCAATGGCCTCCTGTGTATTACCATCTGCTGTATTTTTATTTACTTCGCTAGAATTATTACTCATATCGTTGCAGCCACTAAGAAAAAATATGGTCAAAACGATTATAATTACTTTTCGCATAAAAACCTCCAAATTTATTTGCCATCCCATGTTAGATATTTAGTCATTATAGAACTAATACTTGATGCATAACTATCATCTGTAGCATATGTTCCTGCAATTGCATCAATAAAAGCATATGGGTCATCTTTGTACTGCATTGCATCATCATATCGCCCATTACCTAATGTCTGAGAATTTGCAATTATGCTATCATCTTTGGAACTATAAACACTAAATGGTTGAATTACCTTTATTTGTATTTCGTCTTTACTGTTTGTTTTTCCCGTCTGAATTAGGGCTTCACCTTCTTGCGCCCACTTTGCCTGTTCGCTTTTCCAATACCCTAAATCAGAGCTGCTAATATATTCCGTAGTCCATGTCAACGCATACTCATCCGTATTTGATTCAGAACCATAATATTTTATACCAAACAAATTATTACTAGACTTGCCACTATACATATCGATGATTTCCTTGTCGCCCCATCCAGTTTCCTGTGCGGCTTGTGCCATAGTAACTTGCCATGATATACCTGTTCTTAAATACTTGGAAACCGCACCATGAAGAATCGAGTTCAAGAATTCAATTTGTTTAGGTCTATTATCAATATCATTTACTGCGATTCCATTATCAATAATAGATTGCTCAACATCACTCGTACCCTCAATAATTGAATCAAAAATACTATGATATATTTCACTTCTTCCTTTTATCTCTCCTTCTAAATGCATTGACACTAAAGGGATTTTAATTTCTTTTATTTGGAGATGTGGTTCTTTCTTATCCGTTCCAAATATACTGTCAATTATTCCATTCGTTGTTTTTAAAACATTCAAATAGCTCCCTCGGAACCGGACTGTATATTTTTCGATGTCAGCCTGATAATCTCCATCACCCCCACTTCTTTTTCGATATAGCTAATTACATTTACTGCTGCTTTTTGAGCATACTGTGCTTCTCCTCTTGTTTGCCTTGATGTTTCTCGGCTGACTTGCTTCCACGTCTCTGCATCAATATATTTATTGTTCTTTGAATCTTTCTTTATACTTTTCTTGATTTTCTTCTGCGCTGACTTAGATAACTTCTCATCCCCTATCTCCCAATGACCACTTGGATCCACAAAGTTAATCGGGTCGTTATGACAATATGTATATAGGTTCAAGCGGAAGGGATTTTCCCTGCTAGCTCTATAGCTATCCTCACTGGTAAAGCGTCCTATCTCCGGATTATAATAACTGGCTCTTAAATAATAGAGACCACTTTCTACATCTTGGTACTCTGATGTATAGCGTATAGCATACTTGCACCTGTCTCCAAAGTGAAGATAGCCTTGCCAAAGGCGTCATAATCATAGGCATTTACGACCTCGCCACTTTCATTAACCATATATGTCACATTGCCATGTTCATCTTGAAGATAATAGGATCAAACTTCCGACTCTATTGTCTCATTTTTTAATAAATAGGTCAATCCGCGTACATAACTAATCTCTTGCCCTGATGTAGAGGCCTCGTGAATGAGATAATCACCATCATAATGGCTAACACGTCGTTGGATAAGGATATCCTGTTGTTTTTGCATATGTTCTGCATTGACGTCATTATACATTTTTACAATCGTTTTTATTAATCGATTACATTAAAAACGACTTAAATGGTTTAAAAAGCGATACATTAAGAAAAAAGAAGTACCGATCACAAGTGTTGTAATTGGCACTTTCATGAAATTTTGGTACAGGTACTACGAGGGTTACCTCTTGTAGTAATAATGGTTATGGTTTGTTAGGCACTGGGTGGGAATAACTATTAACCAATTATATGATTTAACATAAATAATATAGTTCGTAACAATACATAACCAACAGCTGTTATTCCTATTAGAATCATAACTACTATCGGTGCATTATAAAACCACCGCCCATAATATTTAGACTCTTTACGAAATTTCTTTACTCGAAATATGTAAGTTGATGAAACTGCAAGAAAGCCTAAATCTAATTTGCTATACGTTTCTAATATATTATCAATCATTAGCAACATACCCCTCTTCAATTAATTTACTTTCAAACTTTTCTGCTGAAATATTACCATTATCTATTGCTGAATAAAACATCCAATACTTCATAAGAGATTCATTGGTTTCTACTAATCTGTTGACATTCATATCTTCTATATCCCACTTACGGGAATATAAAATCGTGTCGCCTCCGTCTTTTTCTATTTCATAGGTTACACCATTTACTTTAAACATATCGTTAGAAAGCATATCATCAGTTTGCCGATATAATCCCGCAATATATTTTTCATCCTCACTCCCCATTTTCATAACAACATTTTTTTCCAACCGCATTAATTTCCCATCTTTACAATACAACACATATTTTGTCGTACTTGAACCCGGACTAAGAGTATCTATCCATTCGACTGTCGCCACATACACTTTCCTTTCATAATCATCATTACTGATTATGGATACACCTATTATCACTAATAAAAGTAAAATTACGCTACTTCCTATTATTATATACTTTGTGAATTTCATCATAAACCTCCTCTGAATAATCCCAGATTGATTCTTCTACCTGTGATGTACTATTTTGTATACTTCTTGCATAGCCTGGAAAAATAGTCATTCCAATAGCAGTCCTCTCACCTTTGGTTTCTCGTTAAAATACTAGAACATCTTTTTTTACAAGTTCCTGATAAAAATTATTGTATGATTCTTTATCTTCTCTAAGTCCATTGTAATAGTATGAATACATTATTGCACCATCACCATCAACATCATTATCCATTGTAAAGTCCATGATGTATCTATCTACGTAAGCGCTCAATAAAAACCCGTATATAGAAAAGGAGAGTATTTTGCTACAATTAATTGATAGCGAAATACTCCAACTCTAAAAGAAACCCCATGGAATGATTATGAATGTCAAAACCATGGGTTATGTGTTGAATTATGTTGTCAGATTTCAACGAATAATGTAGACAGAACTATTGAATTTCAATCTTTTCGCTATCTCTCAATGATATCAGACTACCTATAATGCTTGCTGTATTAGCTTTGTATAAGTGTCTACTTGACCCGAACCATTATATTGGGTAACAAAGCTTTTTATGTTCCCATCTTGTAGAGCCTTCAATGTTTTACCACTATTATAATTAGATATAAAAGTTGACATCCCACTGATTTGCGCTTCATGTCCCTTACTAAAGTCATCGTACATTTCTTTAGCTGAATTATAACTTGCAGCCGCATAGTTGAATCCCATTATCTGTCCCATTCCCATACTTATTGAATTATATGCAGAATCCTCATCAAGTGTTGAAGCAAAATTAAACGCTGCATATTCTGTAGTTTGACTACCTGTATGAACAGTTTGCCACTCACTCGAGTTGTTAGTTCTCCACTTATGTCCTTTCCACCTCTTACTAGTATCATATGAAAACAAGTCTGAATATCCAGCATTTGATACAAATATATGGTTTTCAAACCGAATTTTAAGCTTTTCATCAACGAAACCAGAACCACTTAACTCAACTAGTATAACAGCAGCTAGTAGGTTTGCATCAACGTTAAGCTCACTCCCCATTTCAATCATCATATCACCGTACTTTGACTTGAAATCAGATACATAACCAATATTACTTTTATCTCCTGTTTCACCCGTCCCCTAAAATAAGATGTTTAAAGACCTTCTCATGACAAAGACTAAAATCTTTTACGTGGTTTCTCCACCAACTTTAGCGATTTAAATGTGGAAACCTATGGAAAATTTATGCAAAACACACTTAGTTACCAAGTAATATATTGGTTTCTAAATTCTTCAAAATAATCAACATAATAGTCTTCTGCCGTCCAATAAAATCCACTATACACTTCTACTATTTCTTCGTTTTGTTCTGTAAACATTTGATATTTGTAGCTTTCTTGATTGTCAAGGGTTATAATAAAAATTTCAACTTTCCCATCGTCATTTAAATCGATGATATAACTTATTGAGCTCTTTCCAAACTGGAAAAGTGAATCATAAAACGAATCCTCAATTGAAATCTGGACACTATTAAACATTCTTGCTTCAACATTTCCCTTTTTAGTAAAAAAATATCCTTTTACATTATCTTCGTATACAAACATTGTATTTTGCATTTGAAATTCATAAAAATCTTCGAAGTAATCTTCGAAGTATATACTGTCTAATTTTGTATAACTCTCACTCAAAACATATTTTGAATCACCTGAGATAACTATAATAATATTATAAACTCCTACACCATAATAATCATCCATTTGACCAACCTTCATACTTTCGAGTGATTTAAAATATTTGTCATCGACCCTATACTCATTTACATTCGTTGCTCGAATGATATACTCATTAGCTTGGTCACCTAGAACATTAGCTTTAAAACACTCAGAAATTACAACTGGTGTATTTACAAAGCCCTTGCCATCTAATATTTCCCTTAATATTTCATATGTCGATGAAGGAGCGTCCTCTTGCTTCAATAGGTATTCTTTTTGAATGCTTTCCTTTGAAACAAATAAATTTCCATAACCTAAGGGCATTTCGATATCGTTATCTACTTCCTTGACTGATACCAATCTGTCATTATCTAAATTCAATATTCCTGAAACAGCTTCTTCTTTTATATCCAGTGAATAATTTTCTTGCGAAAGAACCTTCACGTATTCTTGGTTCTGCAAACTCTCTTTCACCTCATCCGTAACATCTTCTCTAGTAATAAACTCACCATCATATACTGCGCCAATTAAAGAACCCGAAAAAATCAATGTATCTAGCTTATTCTCTTGCAGACCTATACCATCCTTCAAGTCGTCCTTTACATTACTAAGATTAAAATCAGAGTTTTTATTATCTAGTTCATTCCCCTGCTCTTCCACTACTTTTTCTTCTATTATCTTATTTTCAGATTCCAAAGCACATGAACCTAATATAATAACTACAACTAATCCAATAATATATCTCATATACTCCTCCTATTTTATCAAATCTCTGTATAAATCATATGGAAGTGGTTGCTCTTGTATTAAGTCCTTATTTTTCATATAATAATCACCTAAAACATTAGTAATCTCAAGGTGCAGATGAATCTGATTACCTGCACCAATTGAACTCTGCTTAGCAAGAACTTTATCATTCGATGTACCACTTCCAAACGAAGGTATATTAGAACTATGCTGATATATCCCATAAATCCCATCATAATCTACCACAAATTGATTTACACCTCTACTACTACTTTTAACAACATTTCCATTTCCAAATGGATACATTGGAGCACCATTTTTGACTTTTTCTGTAGTACCAACAAAATCAGTACCTTCATGTAACCCCTGAGAATAGAGTTCCCCATAAAATGCAGATATAATAAAATCATCGTGACCATATATTTTACGTCCAGCTTCCATTAATAAATCAACATTTTCATTTGCCGCTCTTCCCGCACCAGGAGAAAAGTACTTGAATGGGTCATTATACGAATGAACTCCTTGAGCTTCTTCATTTAGTATTACAAGTTCGACTTCTACTTGTCTTGAAGCGTCTCCCCTATGGTTTACGGTAACCACATCATACATCTGGCTATAGCTTGATATCGAATCAACTGAGATATACCCATCTTTCCCTGTACTAGACCCGTTTTGGCCGTAGCTAAAATATCCTATCTTTGCATATCCATTTTCAATACTGTAAATTCTAAAATATTCATCATTTACGTACCTATTACCCGTACCTATACCAGTCCCATTACTCGATACAGAATCATATACAGTCACCTTATTTGATACGTAGCCAAAATCATAAGCATTCGTACCCTCAATAATTGAATCAAAAATACTATGATATATTTCACTTCTTCCTTTTATCTCTCCTTCTAAATGCATTGACACTAAAGGGATTTTAATTTCTTTTATTTGGAGGCGTGGCTCTTTCTTATCCGTTCCAAATATACTGTCAATTATTCCATTCGTTGTTTTTAAAACATTCAAATAGCTCCCTCGGAACCGGACTGTATGTTTTTCGATGTCAGCCTGATAATCTCCAACAAGCCCCACTTCTTTTTCGATATAGCTAATTACATTTACTGCTGCTTTTTGAGCATACTGCGCTTCTCCTCTTGTTCGCCTTGATGTTTCTCGGCTGACTTGCTTCCACGTCTCTGCATTAATATATTTATTGTTCTTTGAATCTTTCTTTGTACTTTTCTTGATTTTTTCATTGATTTTTTTGCTAAAGGAATCTCCATTATCTCTTGACGAGTTTTTCTTGTCTTTCTCTCGTTCCCGGATGGCATTGGCTTCCTTTTGTATACGACTTCGCTTATCTTGATTACTGGTTCCAAAGTATTCATCCGTTAAACGCTTGATTTTCTTCTGCGCTGACTTAGATAACTTCTCATCCCCTATCTCCCAATGACCACTTTCTACATCTTAGTACTCTGATGTATTAAAATCGATCCTCCGCCTTTATTGTCTCATTTTTAAATAAATAGGTCAATCCGCACATATTTACTCCTGATTACCAGAACAAAGCGACGCTGTCGCGTTATCTCAAAGAGATATTGTTCGCGGCGGGAAAGGTCCTAGAGAACACAAAAAATATCAAGCCCTTAGTAAACACTAAGGGCTTGATATATGTCTCGTTCTAGTTTTATTTTATAGGATACTTCCCCATTCTTCCATATTACCTTGGAAGAAGACAAATGGATTACCTACAACGATGACAGAACCGTCACTATCTGGATCTTCAATCGCTGTATATGTGTTACCATCATATTCAAAAGATGAGCCAACAGAACCGTCAAAGGTTCCTTCAACTGCTGCAACCGCTGCCGCACCAGATACTGCACCTAAGTCGATAACGTTCCAAAGCATCATGAATGGACACACTGCGTCAAATTCGTCTTCCGGTCCGTTAGGCATGAAGTTTGCCATCTCACTTGGTAAACCAAGACCTGTTAACTTAATACGTGATTCACCGTCTTGAAGTTGTTGACCTGCCGCAAACATACCTACAGTTGTTGGCGATACGATGATATCCACTTTATCTTCTGAGATAAATGCATTGGCTTGAGTTACACTATCTTGAGGGTCATCATTACCATATTTGATATCTAACATGGAATCATCAGCACCTTCGTTGGCATCAGCGATGTTGCCGGGATAAGCCGCATCAAGACGTGCCAATTCTTTTTCCATAGAAGCAATCCATTGGTTTTGAACCGGTGATGTTGTTGTTGCTGATAAGACACCGATAACAACCGGGTCATCTGCAAAAGTATTGTTTGCAAGGATTTCTTCTGCTTTTGCTTTCATATCCATGTCTTTTTCATAAGACTCTTCTGCTAAAATCATAATCGCTGCATAGACTAAGTGGGTTCCAACACCATCTATAGTTGTAGGGATTGTATGCCCAACACGGATACTTGGATCGATGGCTGAGTCTGAACTTAATAACTTTACTCCATTACTTTCAGCAAGTTTTGAAATCGCATTGAACGCGTTAGCGTCATTAGCTGAAATCGTAATACTGGATACGCCTTTGGCGATAAGTTCTTCAACAAGGGCAACTTGAGCCGCTGCTGTTGTCTCTGCTGGCGATTGGTACTCTGCAAGGTTACCTGTAGATTCAACCGCTTCTTTAAATCCTTGATACATCAAGTCTCCAAATAGGTTACCTGTACTTTTAAACATAAATACATGTGTCTCTGGGTCTTCATTTTCTGTCGCTTCTGCATCACTTGAGCCTGCATCCGAACCACTATCCGTGCTCGCTTCTGAAGATGAACTGCTTGAAGATGCATCTGATGAATCCGAGTCGTTGGATCCACATCCAACCATTGCTACTAGCATCGCTAGTATAAGTGTCATTGCTAATACTTTTTTCATAGTTTTCCCTCCGTTTAATTTGTGTGATTTATTTTTTCAGCCAGCAATGCAACAACAAGTAGGATACCTACCGCCATAACTCTTGCTGCCGGTTGAACACCGTTATAGCCCATCAATTTATCTAAGAACGACATGATGAACACGCCGATAATCGGGCCAAATATCTTTCCTTTTCCTCCACTGGTCGATACGCCGCCTAGAACACAGATGGCAATAACCCGAAGTTCATAGCCTTCGCCAACATTAGCCACGACACTCGGTGAACGTCCTAGGTAAAAAATCGCTGACACTGCTGCCATAAGTCCCATCAAGGTAAAGGTGATGAGCTTAATCTTACTTACCTTAATCCCTGAAAAATAAGCACCTTCTGAATTTTTCCCCATGGCATAGAGTTGACGTCCATAGGCTGTCTTATGTAGAATCAATCCAAAAATAATGGCAAAAACGGCAAAGACCCAAAGAGAAATCGGTAAACCTAAAAAGTTCGAATAACCTAAATCACCAAACCAATCCGGGAAAAGCGTTAAGGAGCGTACATCCAGCACAATCTTAACCACACCCCGGTAAAAAAGCATCCCGGCTATTGTAACAATAACCGCCGATATCTCCTTAAACCTGGTGATGATAAAGCCATTTAAAAATCCGGCTCCGGCTCCTGTTAACAAGCAGACCGTTAAGGCCAACGCCGTGTTCCCTGTCGCTTCATAGGTCAGGCCAAGCGTCATCGCTGACAAGGCAAGAATCGAGCCTACCGAGACATCAATGTCTCCCAAAAGGAGAACAAATATCATAGGAAAGACCATAAAGGACAAGTCCATTCCTGCTTGGATAATGCTCATGTAACTTCGTGTGAACACGTCTCCATTTAACACATACATTAATAGGTTAAATAGTAAAAATATGTAAATTAGAATCATTTCCCATCGAACCAAGAATTTTTTGAGTTCGAATTTTCCATCGGTTTTTTCAACACTGAATCGATATGTTTTTTTTATTGTCTCTGTTGTCATATTCGCACCCCTTTATATATTTCTTTCGCGTAATGCCCGCTGTTTTGCCGAGCGTGACGTATAGATATTTAAGATAACCGCTCCAATAATCAACACGCCTTTAATCGCGTCTGTCCAAATACTTAATCCAGATAACATACTTAAGAATGAGCTGATAATGGCAAATAGTACGGTGGAAATGATGATACCCGAGATTTTCCCCGTACCACCGCTGATACTCACACCACCTAGGATACAGATGGCAATAACGTCCATCTCCATTCCCATAGCCATCGTACTTTGAGCAATCGCATAGTTGGATGTGTACAAAAACCCTGCAAATCCGGCAATAGCTCCCATGATGGCATAGACTGCAATAATAACTCCTTCACTATTAATCCCTGATACCCTTGCCGAATCAGGACTCGATCCGATTGCAAAGATACGTCGTCCAAATTTTAAATGGGTTAAGATAACATAAAAAATGAAAAACATGATGACTGCGGTGATAATCAAATTATTGACGCCAAAGACACTTCCCACGCCAAATGCCTTATAGCTATCAGAAAAGTTAGCCGGTACAATCCAGCGCGACTGACTGACTACATACGCTAAGCCTCGAACCACATAGAGCGTACTTAAGGTTGCAATAATCGGCAGTAACTTTAGCTTACTGATTAAGATCCCGTTATAAAACCCAATAACCGTTCCGATAACTACAGCTAGCATTACAAGGGCAAAGATCGGGACGTCAGGGTGGTCGGCATTAATCATGGCAATAACCGTTCCGCTAAACACCATGGTTGCTGCGATGGACAAGTCAATTCCACGGGTGACAAGCACCATCAACATACCTATGGCCAAGATACCAGCTATGGCATTATTTTTTAACATATCATTTAATGCTTTTGCCGTAAGCAGTTGGGGTGTTAATTGAGACGCTAGGATTAACAAAACAACACATGCCATTATTAATCCGAACGATCTGTTTTTCACAATACTTTTTGCAACATCTTTTGCTGAAAAATGTGCATTTGTTTTGATTGATTCTGCTTTATTCGTCATAATTCATCTCCTGTTTTATTTGTCCGCATTGTAATCCGGAAGCGCCGACGCTAGGATTTGTTCTTGCTCTAGGTTGATATTATCAAATATACTCGATACCCTTCCTTCTCGCATGACAATAACACGATCTGCCATTCCTAAGACTTCCGGCATCTCAGAAGATACCATGATAATGGCATACCCTTTTGCCGCGAGTTCATTCATTACTTCATAGATAGCATACTTGGCACCGACATCAACCCCTTTGGTCGGTTCATCAAGAATCAAGATTTTGATATCATTGACCAACAGCTTTCCAAAAACCACTTTTTGTTGATTTCCACCGGATAGGGTTGAAGGATTGTCGTATAGGCTTCCCGCCTTTAGCTCCATCCGTTCAGCGATATCAATCACTTTTTTCTCTTCCTCTTTTTCATCCATCCAACCAAACTTTGAAAACATATCCAGGTTTACCAAGGTCGTATTTTTGATGATGTCCATATCCAAAATTAAGCCATGCAGATGTCTGTCTTCGGGTAGATATCCGATTCCGTTTTTGTAGGCTTCATTGGGGTTATGATTTTTCACCCGTTGATTCTCCACATAGATTTCACCTGAATCAAGTGTCATGGCTCCGATAATGCTTTGGCACACTTCTGTCCGCCCAGCTCCAACAAGTCCGGTCAGCGCCACTATCTCTCCGCGTCGAACATCAAAACTTATATCCCGAAAATATCCCATCTTAGATAGATTCGCCACGCGAAAGGCTTCCTCTCCAATCTTAGCCGCCTTTGGGGGATACATCTGTGTCAACTCACGTCCCACCATAGCTTTGATCAACTCCGATTGCGATATCTTATCGATATCCCAGCATCCGATATATTGTGAATCTCGATAGACCGTCACACGATTAGCCAAGCGAAAAACATCTTCAAACTTGTGCGAAATCAAGATGATCGATACACCATCATCACGTAGCTTTTCAGCAATACGGTACAACTCTTCACATTCTACCTTGGTCAAAGATGCTGTCGGCTCGTCCATAATTAAAATTCGAGCATTCGCCGATAAGGCTTTTGCAATCTCAACAAGCTGTTGCTTAGCTACACTTAAATCGCCCATCATCGTTTTGGCGTCAATATCACCACCGATGTCATCCAATAATTTTTGCGCCTCTGTATTCATGGTTTTCCAGTCATACATATTAAACTTGTTCATCCGCTCTCTTCCCATGAAGATGTTCTCTGTCACACTTAAGTGGGGAAAAGCGGTTACATGTTGATAAATTGCTGCAATTCCTAGTTCGCTTCCCATCTTGGGATCTTCAACAACCACCTTTTTACCATCTAGATAAATCTCGCCTTCGCTGGGTTGGTGCACTCCGGTGATTACCTTAATCGTTGTAGACTTTCCTGCACCATTTTCCCCCATCAATCCGTGAATCTCACCTTGTCTAAGCTCTAAGTTGACGCCGCGTAGTGCCTGCACGCCACCAAAGTTTTTAGAAATGTTTTTCAACTCTAAAATCGCCATATCTCTTGCCAACTCCTACACTGTATTTGCGTGAACACTTTGCTCACATGAAATGTTCGCTTTGTTATGATTGTGTTCGTTTGCTTTCATCTGTTTACATCCTACAACTTTTCCAAGGCATTGTCAATACTTTTATGCATTTTTATGTTCGATTGAGTTCATTGATTGTTCTTCTCTTGTCGATTTTGTTCAGTTATATCACATTATCAGGAGGATATGTTGTTGATGGAAGTAATTTTTTCCATTACACAAAAAAAATAGCCCTAAGGCTATTCTCATTAATATGCGTATTATGTATTTTTTACCAATCTTGTAACGCTTTAACAAGATTATGTACGGATAAATCTTTGCGATGGATTTCTTGCTTGATTTTTCCGGCTTCGATAACTAAGACTCGGTCACAAAGACCTGCGATTTCTTCAAGATCATTACTAATTAATATAATTCCCGCCCCTGTCTCAGCCAAGTCAGTAAAAATATTATATATATCTACTTTAGAAGAATTGTCCACATTGGCCGTCGGCTTATTAAAAATAAAGACGCGTGACTTACTGAAAAACCACTTTGCCAGCAAGATTTTTTGCTTATTACCTGCACTCATGTTTTCCATAAGATAATCGACCCCTGCATTGGAGACGTTTAACAATTCAAGATAGTACTTAGAAATTAATTGTTTGGCACTTCGACTCAACTTACGTACACGAGGTACATTGGCCGAGACAATATTATCCATAACTGAATCATCAATGAACATGCCTTCATTGGCACTTCCAAGGTAACAAATCCCCGCCTCAACGGCATGGGTCGTCGTACGAATCCTTTTCTCCGATCCTCCCACTTTTATATGCCCTTCAAAATCAATGACACCAAAAAGGGCTTTTCCAATTGACGACTTATATGCACCACGAAGTCCCACAATTCCAAGCATCTCACCTTTTCTAAGCTCAAAATCAATCCTGTGAATATGGTCTGTCGTCAGTCCACGTACGCTTAGTATCTCTTCCCCAAAAGCAATGCGGCGCTTGGGATACTTGTGGACATCCTTTTCTGCAAATTCCAACATTCCTTCTAGAATGGTCTCCTCTGCCTCTTGTATCGCAACTATTTTACCATCCCGCATTGTAACAACCTGGTCAACTACTTGAAAAAGTTCATCCAAGCGATGCGAAGAGTAAATCGTTATCCGTTCATCTGTCATATATTTTTTGACCATAGTATTAAGAAACTGCACTTGATTCAAATCCAGCAAGGTCAAAGGTTCATCAATAATAAGGACATCCGGCTCTTTTGAGAGGGAAATAACCACTTCAAGCAGCTTTTGCGTTGCCATTTTCAATTCCCGAACATGAACCAATGGATCGATGTCCAATCCAAAGGCTTGAAGTATTTCTCCTGTTTTTCTTTTGGCTTGCTTCCAATCGATTCTTTTTAGTCCTAAAATAGATTGTCTCGGCTCACGATTCAAATACATGTTCTCATATACTGTCATATCCTGAAACAATCCATTTTCGTGACACACCATCTCTACCCTCAAGTCATGGGTGACCTGCCCAACATCTGGCTCTATCGTTTTGTTGATGATTTTTAACAACGTCGTCTTGCCTACACCATTTGTCCCTGTGACACCATAAATATTGCCCAGGTCAAACACAGCATTTTCAATGTTCAAAACCACATTATGATGATATGCTTTTTTCACATTTTCAATTAAAATACCTTTTCCACTCATACACTTCTCCTGCGATTAGTTCAACATTGACGTGTGCACCTTAATATTGTTCTCAAAATAAAACGCTTTAAAATCTTCCGGCATCTCTTTGTCCGATACAATGGTCATAATGGACTGTAGCAGCGCCATCTTGACAAGCCCACGTCGATGATATCGGTCACTTGGGACAACCAATATAATATCTCTAGAAACCTGATGAAGCTTCTTATACAGACGAACTTCATTTTTTTCATTGACGGTATACCCATACTGCAAGTCAACACCATCCGCTGTAATGAAAGCTTTTTCAATAAGCAGTTCATCGAGTTGGTCAAACTCGATAACATTGCCGCTGACCATATCAATCTCGCCACCCAGCATAACTAACTTATGATCTGTTTGCTTATATACAAACATTGCAATCTCAACATTATTGGTAACAATAATCATATCCTTAGCATCCACAAGACATTTTACTAACTCAAGCCCCATCCCGCTACCACCAATAAAAACCGTATCTCCAGGTTCTATCGTCTTAGCCGCAACTCCAGTAATACGTTGAAAGCATTGATTTTCATCATTGCTCTCTTCATCTATTTTATATTTTTTTTCATCTAAAGTCGCCCCACTCTTTTCAATGAGGATGGCGCCACCATAAGTTTTTTCAACAAGCCCTTCTTTTTCCAATTTGTCTAAATCCCTACGAATAGTTACTTCTGAGACATCAAGCTCTTTGCTCAAATATGCTACTTCAACTGATTTCTTCTCTTTAACAAGCTCCCTTATCGCTTGCAGTCTTTCGATACCAAACATTTTATCACCTATATTTCTTTGTCTATTTTACGTCTTCCCCTATGTTCAGAATAATACTGAACAAATATATTTACAAGTAGTATTACACCCATAATTGCATTCATCAAATTCGAATCCACATAAGCTAAGTTCATCAAACGCAGGACAACACTCATGATAACAATGGCAATCAAAACCCCTTTGACCGTCCCTTTGCCACCTTTAATGTCAACGCCTCCTAAACTTACAATCACCAAGCCATTTAATAAATAAGTCTCCCCATAGTCAACCCGTATCGAATTGTAACGCGCCGACATAATCATCGCTGTAATCCCAGCTATACATCCTGCCACAACATATGCCACAAAAACGATTTTTTTCACATTAATTCCTGAGTATATTGCCGCTTCCTTGTTCTTTCCGATTCGATACAGTTGTTTACCAAAGGCGCTCATATTAAGCCACCAGCTAACTGCACCAGCGACAAGAATAAACACAATCAGCGGCGCTGGTATCCCTAGGAGCTTTCCACTGCCGATATGTGTAAACGCTAAGGGAAACGATGTAATTGCACCACCTTTGGTAATATTAAGCGCCGCTCCTCGAAAGAGCATCATCGTGCCTAACGTTGTTAATATGGGCGAGACTTCCAGATAGCTCACAATAGCACCATTAAGCGCTCCTGTCAATGCCCCGACTACGACCATAACTAAAATGCCAATCATTACCGAAAAAAGTCCAAGTTCTCTAAAGTAATTCATGGATAACGCTCCGATAATTCCTGCCAAAGTTGTCATGGAGACAATCGATAAATTCATGCCACAGACAATTAATGTAACCATTAACGCAATGGAGATCAGTCCATATTCCGGTAATTGATTCGCCATGATAAGGAGTGTCTTAACGGATAAGAACTCTCGACCAAATATCATCGTCCCCAGCAATATAATCCCTGCAAGAATCCCTAGCAACTTTTTTTCGTATGTATTTAGCATTAAGATTCACCTACTTTAATATATCTTTTCTTGATGCGATTTTTAAGAACGCCATATGCAATCACCAAGATAATAATGCCACCAATCATCATGTCATGCCAAAAAACCGGAATACGTGCAAAAACCAGCCCACTTCGAAGGATAACGATAAACAAACTGGCCACAAGCGTTCCAAACACTGTTCCATAGCCGCCAAGAATATTGAGTCCACCCAAGATAACAATAAGAATCAGCTCAAACTCGATGTTCATATATGCATCGACACTTGTTTGGTTAAATGTAATCAAGTGAATGGCAGCACTTATTCCTGCACTTAACCCACTAAATCCATGGGCCTTAATTGTAGATGCCGCTTCCACATAACCTTTTTGAAGTGCCAACTTACGATCACCACCAAATGCATAGAGACTACGTCCAAAGCGCGTGTGTCTCAACACATAATATGTGAGTAGTATCATAACAAGGACGCTTGCGCTTTCAATCAAGCCATTATACCCTTGTATCGTGTAGCTTTCCCCTACAGCCAACTGTCCCAAGACTTTTTGATGGATAAATTTGGATATGCCATAAAAAATATGCATCGTTGCAAGGGTCACAACCACTGAGGAAACTTGAAACTTTGCAATAAGGCTACCATTAAGCATTCCTATAACACTTCCGATCAGTGCACCTAAAACTATCACTAGAGGAATCGGAAGGAACACACTTGTACTAATAAGCGAGAGAAAAACACTGGTCAAGGCTATTATACCACCGATAGACAAGTCAAAGTTTCCTTTAATCATCAACGGCAACACGCCAAGTGCGCAGATAAAATACACACTGTTAACCCCGATAAGTTCCAATAAATACGTCGGATTGGCAAAGTTAACATTTGACGAGGATATTCCAACCCATAATATGATTGTAATAAATAAAATATAGCTTTCCCGTTTTTTTAACAGTTTTTTCATGTCCATATGAACCACCATTCTCTTTAAAAGTCATAATCATCTACATTGTCTGCGTTAAAGTCTAACGGTTCCCCCATAATCACCGTCCTATCTGCTTCAATATAGTCTACTGGTCCAATCTCACCATACGATGCTCCATCTTTGATCTGTTGACCTTCTATTAATGTATGAATGACTTCGACAGTTAGACGACCTAAATGATATGGATTCCACAAGGTCACTAGATGTACCGACCCTTCCTTAAGATAGCTGCGCATATCATTTGGAAGTGCTAATGCATAAAGCTTCACTTCATCTTTTGTCCCTAGTACTTTCATTGCCTGAGCCGCTCCCGGTCCTGCTTCTGTTGACATCGCTATAATACCATCTAATTCCGGATAGGCTTGAATGAGATTTCTCGTGTGGGCATAAGCTTTTTGCTGATCTTCATCCGTTGGGATAATCGTCAGTAAATTTAACTTCGGGTATTGCTTCGCTTGATATTCTTGCATCCAATGAATCCATGTATTTTGGTTGTCTGCAGTCATTGATGCTGTCAATATAGCATAATTGCCTTCTTCTCCCACAAGCTTGACCGTTTCATCGATAATATGGATTGCCAAATCTTTTGCCGAGACCTGATTGACAAAGACATCCCTACTATCACGGACTGAATCCGCGTCAAACGTAACAACAATAATTCCCTGCTCCCTAGCTTCTTCTAGAACAACTTTTACCGCATCCGGGTCTACCGGTGCAATGGCGATGACATCCACTCCATCATAAATCATATCTTGAACAATGTTGACTTGAGACGCAGCGTCTGCTGAAGAAGGCCCTCGATAAATCAGCTCCATCCCATATTGATCGGCAACTTCTTTGGCCCCTTCGGCGCATTGATCAAAATAAGAGATGCCGCTAACCTTGGGAATCATACCGATACGGATTGTATCTGACGTTCTTGGCTCATCTATGGAACGCTCTTTACACCCTGTAATCACAAACAAAAGCAAAAGAATATATATAACTGCATACTTTAACCTTTTTTTGCCTTTCATTGTCTAACCACCTTAAAATTCTGTCTTTTGCATTTTCGCAACCGTACACAAACGATACGAATCGAAAATTCAATCCTTTTCATTGTACTGTATTTTTTTTAAATACACAAGAACTCTTAACAAAATTAAGGATAAATCCGTCGTCTTTTTTGTACTAATGTCATAATCACAGGAATACACAACAACTGCAATATAATCCCCGGAATCGCATTAAGCAACGCACCACTTAAAAACATCTGTAGCGAAAACGCACCTTTTGCCGATAGTCCCAACAAAACAACTTGAACGATCCCCCACACCAAGCGCCCTGCAATCATCGCTGCAATAAGCGCCACGTATGTCCATCCGATTTTTTTTGGAAGATACCCATAGACAAGACCAATGACAACGCCATAGGTCATCAATTCAAAGGCCATAGCAATCGCCACCGGAAACATCGGCGGCATGCCAAAGACCATTGAACGAAAGATAGGAAGTATAAAACCTACGATTCCTCCGTATTTCCACCCGCAAATCAATCCACAAAGCAATACAGGAAAATGCATCGGCAAGAACATATTACCCATCTGTGGAATCTGCGCTGTTAAAAAAGGTAAAACCATTCCAAGAGCAAGCATAAGACCTGCTAATACCAAATTCGTTATCGTATTTTTTTTCATCGTTGTTCTCCTTTATTCGTTGTTTTTTTAACCATCTATAGAATAGCACTTCGTGTTTGCTTTAAGTCAACATTTTTCTGTATTTTTCGCTACAATAACGGTTTTACTCTTTACGTTTTTATGTTATCCTAGGACTTTAGGATTAATCAGCAACGATTAGGAGGAACTATGTCAAAATTATTACTCATCATACTTGTACAACTTGCTTATGTCCCCATGCTAACCCTTCGAACCATTAGTATGGTCAAGAACCTAAAATTCTTTACCGCTTTTTTTGGCTTTTTGGAAGCCTTAATCTACATCTTCGGTCTAAGTATTGTCCTTTCTGGAGAGCAAAGCTATCTTGAAATGGTTATATACTCTGTCGGTTTCACTCTGGGTCTTATCGTTGGCATCTATGTCGAACAAAAACTTGCGATTGGGTTTATTGATGTACATGTCAATATCAACCATGAGAACGAAGCTATGGTTGAGACGCTTCGTGAAAAAGGTTTTGGCGTCACTGTTTTTTCCGGAAAAGGGCGTCTTGGTACCAGACACCGCCTAGACATCTTAACCCAGCGTAAAAAAGAAAAAGAGTTGATGGACATTATCTATGACTTTGAACCTGAGGCATTTGTAATCTCTTATGAGCCCAAAACGTTTAAGGGCGGTTACCTCACAGAGATTATGAAAAAACGCCTGCGCAAAAATCTCAACATAAAAAAAGCACCTGCTCCAGATCATACTCCACTCGTTCAAAGTGTTGTAGAAGAAATTACTGAAGAGGCGCAACAACTAAAAAATAATTGGTAAGCATCTTATGTGTAGCTGAAGTATTGGTCTATAACGTTCCTTTTAAGCCAATCGCTTCAGCTTCTTTTTGCATACCGGCAATGGTTTCTTGGATAATATCATCGAGCTCAACAGCTAAGGCATGCTGTTGCAACGCTTGTGTCTTTGTATATGTTGTTAACAGTTCCCATGCTTTTTCTCTTGTTATATCCACAATGCTCTCTCCTTTATGTGTATAAATATTATTTTGAATCGATTATCGTCCATCCTCATTTAGCAGCTGTCTTGATTTTGTTTTGCGAAGAATCTCTGCGTACTTCGTTCCTAAGCGTTCCAAATCAACTGGTTTAAGTATTAATCCAGCTATTCCCATCGCTTTGATTTCATGCAGTGTCACACTATAATCTGTTGCTGTCATCGCAATAATGACAGGAAGTTCTTGACGCTTTTTAACTGCTTCGACCATCTCATAACCATTTAACTTGGGTAATTCAATATCTAAAAGCACTAAATCGTAAGAATTATGAACAATCTTATCCAGTCCTTCACGACCATCAATGGCAACATCAACATTAATCCCCAACGATAAAAACTGGTTTTCCATAACTCGGCGTACAATCCGACTATCTTCAACAATCAGTATTCGATTTAAGTGTCCCTGTCGATGTATCCGTTCTAATAGATGGTGCCGATTATCATCAGGTTCTGTATCTGAATATGTCTGTGCTATATTTCTAAATGTACGTTCAAGACCGACGGCGCAATCAACAATACATGGATCAAAGTGCGTTCCTCGCTCAGTAATAATAATATCCATCGCTTCATCATGCGTCATGGCCACCTTATATATACGTTCTGAAACCAGCGCATCATATACATCTGCTACTGCCATCAGTCGTCCTACAAGAGGAATCTCTTCTCCTTTAAGCCCTCTAGGGTAGCCGGTTCCGTCATAACGCTCATGATGGGTATAAGCAACTTCGGCCGCATAGTTTAAAAAGTCATTATTTTTTAGTTTACTGCCAACTTTATTAATTGCCTCATATCCAAGTGTGGTATGACGCTTCATCTCTTCATATTCTTCTTCTGTCAGTCGTCCGGGTTTAAGTAAAATCTCATCCCGTATTCCAATTTTTCCAATATCATGTAGCGGAACCGACATATAGATGGCTTCTATATTTTCCGGTGTCAATTCATCGACAAAAAAACCTTGACGCTTTAAGGTAATCGCCAACGCTTTGACATAATTTTGTGTACGTTTGATATGTTCACCGGTTTCAGGGTCTCTATATTCTGTTAAGGAAGCTAAGCTAGAGATCATCACCGACTGAACCGCCTGTAAGTCCTGGGTATTATCCAGCAATCTTTGATTTTTAAGCATATTAAGCGCATTACGAATCTCAATATGCATAACCCCTTTATGAAAAGGAGCTTGAATAATCCCCATCAAATCCAGCTTACTTAGCTCTTGATAAAGCGCTTCATCTTTTGCTTTACTAAGTACAACAATTGGTGTCGAACGTGTAAGCACGGATTTTTTTATGATTTGAATGACTTTAATATATGGATCTTCAAGTGAATTAATCTCAACCATAAACAAATAGGGCTTTATGTGGATTAATGCATGAAAAAATTCTTCATAGTCATCAATACTTAGATCCAGCAGATTCAGCTCATCAAAAACGTCAAGCACTTTCTTCTTGGCTTCATTGTCTTGAATATGTGTTATAACATTTTTACTTTCCATAGGATCACTCCATTCACTTCTTTATTATACATGTTTCTATCGATGAATTCACTATTTTTCTTATACCTTATAGCATTTCCTAACGTATTAGCGTATAATTGAAATATGTTCATAGTTTTGTGCACAGAGGGGTGACATGTATGAAGCAAAAAACGCAATCGGTTATTAAGACATTAAATATTTCCTATTTAATTCTTTCAATTTCAACCTTGATTATTGTTAGTTCCGTCTTGATTTTTGCTTGGACAACATCTAATAATCAATTAATTGACACGCTTCAACACGAAGCACAATCAAATCTATTAGAAGAAGTCGAAGAAGTCCTAACTAGTCCTGTTCATATCATTAAATTTGGACAAACACTTTTAAATACTGAGGCTATTGATATTACCGAGAGTGCACAGCGCGATCCTTATTTTGTTAGCGCTTTAGATATCGCTCCTGACCATATCTATAGTTATTCTATGGGTACGCCTGACGGTTATTACTATGGAGTTCGGCGCGGTGAAAACGGTTCTATCGAAATCATGTTGGCTGATGAATCAACAGATTTTCATTCCATCTATTATGGTATTGATTCCACTTATAATCGCGGCGAAAAAATCCTGACCAATCCTGTGTTTGACCCTAGATCACGCCCATGGTACACCGAGGCTTTAAATCAAAACAATTCTCCTCTTGTTTTTTCTCCTATATACAAACATTTTGTTATGGATGATTTGGCGCTATCTATTTCTGCGCCTGTCTTTGATGATGCACATAATTTACTAGGTGTCCTTGGTGCCCACTTTACCCTTAATCGTCTCAATGAACAAATGCATAACTATGCAACAATATACAAAGGCGACAGCTATATTATCGAAGCAGACTCCGAACTTGTCATCGCCAACTCTTTAGGGCTTGCCAATTATAAGATGTCTAGCAATTATTTTGAACGTATTCCTTTTTCCAGTCTAGGAAGCCAAGAAGCTATTGATGCTCTTAACCACTATAAGCAGACCGGTGAAGGCAACTATGTTGCCAACGCTTGGCCAGAGGAGACTTTTTTACGTATCGTCCCCTATTCTTCTTATGGATTGGACTGGTTAATTGTCATCGAAATCCCTACCCACCCTATTATAAAGACATACTATACGACAATTTTGGTTGCTCTTATTCTTATTTTGATATTGGCTGTTTTTTCAAGTTATGCCTGGAGCAAACGCAACAAAAAAGTATTACAACCTATTATTGAGCTTACCAATATAACCCAAGCATACTCTGAAGGCAATCATAATCTACGTGTACACTCTTATCAGGACAATGAGTTTGGTCGCCTTGCCAAAGGGTTTAACCAAATGGCCGATACGATTAGCACTCAGATGGAAACTTTAGAAGAAAAAGTAGCGAAGCGTACTCAAGCGCTACAAAAGTTAAATAAATCTTTGCTGGACCAGCAAAATACCATCGTCTATCTAAGTTATCATGACCAATTAACCGGACTTTATAATCGTCGTTACTTCGAAGAAACACTAAAGCGTTTAGACAATTCACATAATCTACCTATAAGTCTGGTCATGATTGATATGAATGGCTTAAAACTGATTAACGATGCTTTTGGACATGCTATTGGCGATAGTTATCTGAAAAAGCTTGCCGAGATTATACGCCATCATCTGCGTACAAGCGATGTCGCCGCCCGTTATGGCGGAGACGAATTCATTATTATTCTTCCAAAAACTAATACGCTCGAAGCTAAACTTGTCCTTAAGCGCCTATATGACTCCATTGAAAAACCAGATGTTGGTATTGTCCCACTGTCCATTTCCTATGGAATCAAAACGAAAAATATGCCTAGCGAATCCATTATAGAGATTTTGAATACTTCTGATGAAACCATGTACACCAAAAAATTAACAGAATCTCAGGTTTTTCGTTCGTTAGCTATAGAGAAAATATTAAACCACCTAAAAGAACATTTTCCTTTGGAGCATCAACATGCACTTGATGTTCAAAAATATAGTATCGCGTTTGCCACGTACTTAAATCTTGATACAATCAATATCGAATATCTTCACCATGCAGCGTATATGCACGATATTGGAAAGGTATCTTTTCCTCGTGAACTTGTCGAAAAGCCTATGTACGCATTGACCCCCGAGGAATTTGATGTCGTTGCTCGTCATACCGAAATAGGCTATCGTATTTTAAACGCTGCCAGTGAGACCCAAGCTTATGCAGAAATCGTTTTAGAGCATCATGAAAATTGGAACGGCGAAGGCTATCCTAAGGGATTAAAAGGTACAGAAATCTTAATTGAAGCTCGCATTTTACATATTGTTGAAAACTATGTAACCTTTGTCAATGATTTTCAATCTGACGAAGAAGATTTTGATACTACACTCGCCTTTTTACACAAACAAAAAGGGGCCGAACTCGACCCCGAACTTGTTGATGCCTTTATTAACTTTCTTAAACAAAACCCTCACGCATAAGCGCCTTATATGACTTTAATTTCTAGACCTGCAAACACCAAGTCATGGTCAATAATCAGATCCGGCACACGTTTTTCATATGTCATGGTCATGTTTTCAATACCTGACAATTTTAGCTTGCCGTTGGTTTCAACATACCACTCTTCCGGCACAAGTACCTTAACTCCCGCATAGGAAGCCATGAGCTCTAATACATAGGGCTCTCTTCGTGTTTTTGCCTGCGTATAATCTAGGGTTGTGTCTGAGAACATAGCTCCAAGGCTAATAATCTCTGGCTGTTTTGACATATCAACACTTTTCTCCCCAAATGTTGATATAAGTTCATAACTACTCGCTAATCCTATGGCTTTTTTGATTCGAGTAAGAAGAAAAACCATGTTCGCTACACCTAACACCAGCAAAATATAACTTACGACTTTTCCAAGTTTTTTCATATCACTCATCTCTCCTTTACCTTTTAAATCATCCTTATAACTTTTCAGCAATATTTAAAATCATTCGTTGTGTTTCCATAATGGACAAACATGGATCGGTAATCGATTTTCCATAAACTCCACCGTCAATTTTTTGACTTCCACCTTCAATATAACTTTCAACCATGATTCCTTTGACATATTGTTTTAAATCTGAATCATAACTTCGATTTCGCATGATTGCATCAGCAATACGAGGCTGTTGTTGAAACTGTTTATTGGAATTGGAGTGGTTAACATCTACGATGATACTTGGATACTTAAGATCGCGCTCCAAATACTGCTCAATCAAATATTTTAAATCCTCAAAGTGGTAATTTGGAATATTGCGTCCATATTGATTCACAAATCCACGCATGATGGCATGTGCAAAAGGGTTCCCTTCGGTTCTAACCTCTTGACCTCGATAGATAAAATTATGTCCTATCTGAGCTGCTCTGATAGCATTGAGCATAACGGACGTATCTCCACTTGTAGGGTTTTTCATTCCTGCCGGAATATCGATGCCACTTGCCGTGACTCTATGTTGTTGATTTTCTACACTTCGAGCGCCTACAGCCACATAACTTAATATGTCATCAAGATATTCATGGTTATCCGGGTAGAGCATCTCATCTGCACTCGACATACCAGTAAGCTCTCCTGCTTTTACATGCATTGCCCGCATTGCTTTAATTCCAGCTTCCATATCCGCTTTTTCCAATGGATCTGGCTGATGAAGCATTCCTTTATACCCTTCTCCTGTTGTTCGTGGTTTATTTGTATATATTCTTGGAATAATCAGAATCTTTTCTTCTACTTGTTCTTGTATTTTATATAATCGCTCAATATAATCTAAGACTGATTTTTCATTATCTGCAGAGCATGGTCCGACAATCATTAAAAACTTGTCTGATTTGCCTCTAAATATATCTTGTATTTCTTTATCTCTCTCAATCTTTGCTTGAACAAAAGCTTTAGATACCGGGAGTTGCATCTTAATCTCTTCCGGCGATTGAATGTTTTGAACAAATTTAAAACTCATGTGTGTCCTCCTTGATATGGTGCTACATCTTCCATAGTTTCTGCCTTTCAACCTATTATACTCTTGAATGCTTAGATATTCAAATCTTTTTGAAAGGGTGAAGGTACCACCGAGTTATCTAGCAGGTCTTGCATCCACTACTTCCGACTCTACTGCTCGCGTAAAAAACAATGCAGCTGCATATCGAAGCGTTACATAAAAAACTGCAAAAGTACACACTGCCATTTGTATCTTCCCTATATATCCAATCCACTCAAGACCGGTTTGTGCTCTGCTTATATAGTTAAAATACTGCATCGTTGATGTCGCACCGATAACTAACGGAAATGTATATGCGGAGTAACTTGGATAGAACTTCAATCGATATAATCGAAGCAATTGTACCCATGCAAAGAGCGTGGTTAATATACCAATGCCCCACAAAACAGTCAATAGCATGTTTGACCATTGTAGCCCCAATTGTACATAGCCGACAACTAATAGATTTGCAGGCGCTGCAAAGATAATAATCAAAGGCTTTAAAAGTTCTTTTTGTATCGGGTATTTTATATAGCGCCAAAAAACTATCGGAATTAATATGCCATAGCTTACCAGTCCAAAAATAAAGGCACCAACACCAACACCGTCCATATGAAATGCTTTTGCTGTTACACTGGTACACACGATACCCACATAAGTTACAAAATAACTTGCATATACATTTTTAATATTCCAGGGAACAAGGTATTTTATTGAAAAGGCGATGATGATACCAATATTTAACATTAGCCCCAGCGCCCATAGCACCATGGCAACAATTCCTACATAGGGTTTTGCATAGACTGCAAGTAACATCATCCCCATTGGCAATGTTGCCATAACACTTGCCACCGGAAGTATCCCGAATGCTTTTTTGATTGAGTTGGGTAGAATAATCATCTTAAGAATAAGAACAACAAGAATAAAGCTTGCAAGTATCGCACACACAAGCTTTGCATTTAAGCCAATGGGCTTTGCCAGTAGATTTCCAAGCGCCGCATATGCCAGCATCAATCCTGCAATTGGATACGGCACTTTTTCTAAGAATCTTCTCATACTAAGGGCCTCATTTCTCTGGCATATTCCCAATGGTTTAAAATGATTTCTGCAGTTTTTGCCGCCATCTCCCCTGTAAAGGCAACACATTGACTTTTATGTTCGCCACTAGCCATATCCATTCCTTTTGTTAGAACACTGCAACATAACACTTTGTGATTGGCTTTAAAATGAGCCTGAAGTTCATTAGCAAGCTCAAGTGTTTTCACACTCAACGGATCTGCTGGCGAAGACCCTGTTGTGCGTCCAAAGACAAGCCCCAAAGAAAGGACACCTCCGGATACTGCACCACAGGTACATTTTGATTTTCCAATACCGACCGGAAATCCCGATGCCATGGCAATCACTTCTTCTGGTACATCCAGTTCAAAATTACTGCGAATAGATGAAATCACTGCCTCTGAGCAATAGAACTTACCTTCTCTAAAAAGATTTTCTGCATCTTCTCTTACTTTTTCAACACTAACTTGATTTGTCATACTTAATCGTCCTCCTTTTTTTTGAGTGCACCTGCAATCGATGCGTCTAATTCATGACATCATGTAATTATATCAAAAAAAAGGAAAACTATATATACTTATTTTAATGCTTTTGCAGATATATGATTTTTCATATTCATGCGAATACACTCTCTTTGTTCATGTGTTGCCGGTGCATTTTGAGATAGTTCTAGTGCCCAAATCACCGCGCCAACCATAGGAACCACATCTAAGATACGCGGTTTAATTGCATACCCTGAATATTTATGTACATTCTCAATAAAAGTCTCTAACATTAATGGATTTTTTACTTTCGTCCAAAGCGATCCCGCTAAAACAACATCCGGTTCTTGTTTAAACGCCAGGTGTTGAATACATCCTGATACCGACTTCGCCATCTCTAGGGCCGCCTTTTTGACAATATCTGCGGCTATCTTATCACCTTCTAGTGCAGATTCCATCAATATGGTCACAATCATCTTATCTTGATCGCGACATTGAATGAACTTATGATAGATGCGTTCTAAAAGGTCTTGCGCCGTATCCGCTTCCATTACTTTCATGATACGTTCAACCATGACCGTATACTCTCCACAGCGTTCGTAGTAGTTATAGACTGAATTAACTGCAAGGGTGGATAAAAATCCACCACCTGCATAATCCCCTGTTACCATTCCTATTCCACCAACCTGTAGGATATCTCCTTGCTCATTAATTCCGCTGGCTACCGTTCCTGTTCCATTAATCGAGCAAATGCCTATTCCTGAAGGGCACCCTGCTTTTATTCCAAGTACTGAGTCATTACTAACTACAAAATCAGCAAACCCTACCTTTTGAATACTTGCTTCAATGATTTTTCGCTGAGCCGGAGTATCAATTCCCGCTAATCCAAAAGCGGCTGTTACATCCGATGGGTTAATCCCATGCTTTTGCATTAAGTAGTCTAAGTCTTTAAGCATCAAGACTTCTGCCTCTTCAAACCCACCAGCTAGGCTTTCATGACTACGACTTGTTGTATGTAAGTAGTCTATGAGTTCCCCTTCTTTTGTAAACAAACCATAATCCGCTTTAGTTCCACCACCATCAACACCTAATAATAATTTCATCTCTATGTTTTCCCCTTTTATTGAAATTGACTCAAGTATTTCTTATGTGCTTGCTTCATCTCTTCATAGCAGTCATACGCCTTTTGATAGTCTCCGACTAAAGGATGAATAAGTAGCGCTTTCATGGCTTCGGCGTCTGATCCGGTCAATGCTGCTTTAATCGTATGGCGCTCATATGCCTTGACGCATTGCATCATTTCCTTTACATGGTCGTTATCAAATCCAGGAATCGCTATTGGCTTAACCGCATCCTTGCCAACCACGCAAGCCATCTCCACCACGTCATCATCCTCCATAAAACTTAGGGCGCCTTGATTACGTACATTAACCACATGAATGTCTTTTGTGTCGTTATAGATGGAATCCACTAACGATATAGCTGCTTCAGAGTATCTTGCACCTCCACGACTTTCTAATTCTTTGGGCTTTGTCTTGATTGTTTGCTTTTTATATAGCTCCAATAAGCTTTCTTCAATATCCATGCACACTTCTCCACGGCACTTTTCCTCATGGCGAAGATGTTCCAACTTTTCTTCTCTAAAGTAAAAATACTCTAAATAGGGTGATGGAATAGCTTCAATTGTTTGTATCAAATTCGTGCTAAAACCTTTTACAGGTATGTTTTTCATACCTTTTCCATTAAACCCTTGTTCTAATACTTGAGGAAACAAATCCTTGTCTCCTTTTTTTATTCCTGTGATATAGCTTAAGTGATTAAGACCTAAGTATTCAATATCCAAGCCTTCTTCTCCTAGTCCTTCATGAACTTCAGAGAACATGTTAATGGGTACATTACATAAACCAACCGTTTTGATTTTTGTATGATTTTGCAATGCTTCTGCAAGAATTCCTGATGGGTTGGAAAAATTAATTAACCATGCATCGGGGCACAGTTGCTCCATTCTTTTGGCGATATCCATCATGACAGGTATTGTTCTTAGTGCCTTGAAAAAACCGCCAATCCCTGTTGTCTCTTGTCCAATGAATCCATATTTTAGCGGAATCTGTTCATCAAGTACCCTTGCTGCCAGTTTTCCTACACGTATTTGTGCCAAGACAAAGTCCGCATCCATTAAGGCTTCATCAAGATCTTTTGTTTGTAGAACGTCAATATCAAGCTTGGAATTGTCAATCATTCGCTCACTAAGATTGCCCACAACCTCTAGCTTCGTCTCATCAATATCCATTAAAGCCAAGTGAGTAATTGGCAAGCTTTGCTTGCGCATAATCATCCCTTCAATAAGTTCAGGTGTATATGTACTTCCAGCGCCGATGATTGCTACTTTGAGTTTTTTCATTTTTCTTCTCCTTTTACTTTTGTATATATGAATTTGATTTGTTCTTGTCTAGGAATGTTCTCCTCAATTATTCTTGGTTGATTCTTTAATACAAAGTGCAGGTACCATTTTTGCATTTCCTGTCGGTTTTTCTTTTCCTTCTAAAAGTCGAAGGAGTTCGTCAACTGCTTTTTTTGCCATTTTTTCTGCCGGTTGCTTTATCGAGGTAATCTGTGGCTGATAATGGTTAGCCAAGATGCTATCATCATATCCAATGACACTCACATCTTGAGGCACCCTTAATCCACAATCTTTTAGTGCATTAATCGCACCAAGGGCAATATGATCATCAAAAGCAAAGACTGCTTCAGGAACCTGCTCTTTTTTTACCCATTCTTTAATTGTGTTGTATCCTGTCGGCTGGTCATAATGTCCATATTTTGTACAATAAGGCTCTGTCCTTGCCTCCTTAAGCGCTTTTAGCGCCCCTTTATATCTATCTTGTGTCGAAGATGATGCTTTTTCTCCACCAATGAGTCCAATCTTTGTTAAACCTATATCCAGCAAGTACTTTGCTGCAATATATCCGCCTTCTTCGTTATCCGATAAAATCGAATAGCTTCCAAAATCGGCTGTCTGATTATCTATAATAAGATACGGTACTTTCTGTTCTTCCAGTACCTGAGCAAAAAGCTTTTCTTTAAACGGTGCCATGATAATTACTCCATCCACACGCTTTTGTTCTAGAAAAGCAATATTTTCCCGATCGTCTTCTTTACAAATGCTTAATGTCACTAGATATCCATTATTAAAAAATTCTCGATTCAACGCTTCAATGATGCTATCATAAAACCCGTCGCCTAAATCAGAAATCATAACCGCAATCACATTTGTCTTACCTGTGACAAGGGTTCTTGCTGCGGCACTTGGTACATAGCCCAGTGTCTTCATGGCGTCCATGACTTTTAGGCGATTTTCTTCCTTCACACTAGGATGATTACGAATTGCTTTTGACACGGTGACATAGGATAAGCCAGATTGTTTAACAATATCATTTATAGTAACTTTCATATTTCCTCCAAAACTATATACGTATATACTTTTAAGCAAATTATAACGGATGATGGACAAATTGTCAATCATCCACTATACATTTTCAATAGAGTTTCATGAAATAGTTACAATGTTTTATCAAGTACAAGCCCTTTTAAATCTTCTTTCATCAGTTGCATATCATCGATAATCTTGCTAATCTCTATTTGAGCCTGAGTTACATCTAACATATTATTAACAACTTCATTTTTATTATTTCTGATCTTTGTTTTTGAGTTGTCGTTGATTATCTCTAGATCTGTTTCTTCTTTTTCTTCCTCTTCTTGCTTTTCTTCTTGGGCTTTTTCTACTTTTTCTTGATTTTCTTTTGCTTCTTTTTCAATCTTTTCAATACCTTCATTAATAAGCATACTCATAATATTTTTATCCGTTAATTCAACAATATCTTCTGCGGCTTCTTGTGCATCTACCATTGGATGGCGTTTTAATTTTTGCCTTAAGATAGAATCAATGGCATGTGTTGATGTTTTTATGATTTCCTGATGCTCCATTTTTTGTTTTTTGTAAAGCTCTCGCGCTTCCTGATTGTCTATCGCCGCTTTTTGAAACTCCGACAACCCTTTTTCATTGATTTGTTTTAGGCGCTCTATTTCATCTTCTGAAAAGAACTCCTGCATCTCTTCATCGTTATATCCATACTTCTTATAAATTCTTTCTTTGTTTAATAGCATCAAATCTTCAAGTTCTTGGTCTCCCGGCTTTACATCAAACATCTCCATAAGCTCTTTTTGACGCAAATCAACCTCGTCAATTTCTTTGTTCAGACTTGCTATCTGATCTGATGATTGCTTAATATTTTCACGAAATGTGCGCAACTGTTGGTCCACTTTCTTATCGGTTTCAAAGACCCCTTTAAGTACTTGCATTGCCTGATTGCGACCAAATTCGCGCCGATCATCTATCAAACTATTATTTAGTACAGAGCGTCCTGCATAATAGACCGTCTCACCTTTGCTGTTGATTGCCGTTTGTCTAACCGCCTCATCCTTTGGCATTGTTTCTAAAAATGTTTTTGATGCATCAATTCTCATCGTTACCCCTCCATCTATTAAATACACTTCAGATGGCAATATTAAAATTCTAAACTATATTGTACATCCGAAATTGTTATACTATTGTTCTCTCGAAGATTGACAGCTTCATATGTATAGGCACCCTTTTTCCCATGAATAATTCGGATATCCGGTCTTAACGGGAAACCTTTGGGAACACTATCTATGACAGCAATCTGACCTGTATTTAACTTCACAAGCGATCCTGTTGGATATGGATTGATTTTTTTTACAAAAATATTCACCAAGTTCATATCATAGTGACGCCCTGCGCCTCCCATAATGCCTTCGATTGCCTCAATGGCAGTCAAAGCTCTTCGATACGGGCGATCCGAAGTCATTGCGTCATAGACATCTGCAATACCTACAATTTGCGCCAATGGATGAATTCCCTCTTTGTCTACACGATTGGGATATCCTGACCCATCCAAATGTTCATGATGTTGCAGTGCAATGGATTTAACATATGCACTTAAAAAAGCTTGTCCTTTTAAATATTCATAGCCTTTTTTAGGATGCATGATGACTTCAATTTTTTCTTCTCGTGTCAATGCACCTTTTTTGTAGGTAATCCCTGAATCAATGAGCGCCATCCCAATATCATGAAATATAGCTCCCATAAAAACATGCTGAATCATCTCATTGGTCAATCCGGCTTCCCAGCCTATAAGTACCGACAAAATAGCTGTGTTGATTGCAGAACTATATAAATAGTTGTCTACATTTTTGATGTCAATTGTTTCTAATTGTACCTCTTTAGCAGAACTCAATTCATAGATAATCTCTTCTGCCAGTTTTTTCAAAGGGTCCATAAATTCATATATGGATTTTGGCTTCCACTCTCCCTGCGCATCCTTGTAGCCGGCCGCACTAAATATATCTTTTACTAACATCATCGCTTGATGACGTAAGTGCGGATCAACCACTTTTTCTATTTTGTTATCACTGTGCTCATCATAGATATACACTGTGAATATACTGTTCGCATTGATTTTCTCAATGAGACGCGGGCTTAATTTGGCACCTTCTTTTAAAAGTATACGCCCATCCAACGTATATAAGGTGTCTGCCAAGATTGCGTTTTCAGGTATAAACTCTGTTGGTACAATACGCATTTTTTATTTTCCCTTCTGTTATTCAAGTTAGCATTATTCGTCATTACAGATTATATATCGAAACAAACCCTCTATTTAACAAGTCCTTTCTCTAATATTTTACACACTTTTAGTAACGTATTACTATGATCAACTTCTGTTGCTGACGGATATTGATCTATGTGCATCGTTACCATTGTCAAAATGAATGCTGCTGTCTCGACATCAACGTCTTCACGAAATGTTGTATTTTGAATATACTTCAAAATAATCTGTTTGTAAAGGTCCATTGTTGCTGGAACCAGTTCAGATAGGATGATATTTTTTGTCTCTTGAGGAACTTCGTTCAAAAATCGCTGCTTTAATTCAAATATTCGCCTATCCCTAGCTTCAAATTCATATGCCTTATTCATAAGTTGCATCAACATCTTGGAAAAATCAAGCTCATCGTATTGATCTAGCGCTTCTAAGAGCATCTCTTTTTTATCTTTTCCTACATCATAAAATATGTATTTATACAGGTCATCTTTATTGTCAAAATATTGATAAAAACTACCCTTGGGTATCTTTGCAAGAGCAACGATTTCATCAATAGTTACAGCACTATAACGCTTCTTGGAAAATGCTGCTTTTGCACTTTCTATAATCCGCTCCTGCTTTTCTTGGGATAAATTAAAAAATGTATCTTTTGGCATGACTGTTCTCCTGTCTTTGAATTTTTTAGTACACAAAAAGCCCTAGAAGAATAAATACTATCGACATCAGAAAAACCGAAATAGTCAATCTCATCTTTTTCTTTGGATTATTAAGTGTATCCGAAGCAAAGCGCCGAAACTTTTCATAATTAAAAAGCAACGCCGATATCTTGATTAAGGTCAACGAAAGTACGGTAGCAATAATCCAGCTTCCACGCACCTCAAGGGAAACAACTTTATACCATGTTACCCCTACAAGAATGATTCCTCCCATCGCAAGACCATAAATCCACTTTGGCTTTTTTTTCGCATAGGCTCGTTGAAGTTCCCACCGATTCCAGCGTTCTCCTAATCCTACCATAAGAATACGTGTTATGATACCGACAAATGCCCACCCAAAACATAAATAACTAAAGTAATTAAACTCCATATCGCTCTCCTTTTTATATGACTACTGGTCATGTGACTTATAGTCATATATTATGCTTTTCCACGCCTTCTGTCAATACCCTTAAGAAAAAAGCTCTAACAAAGGATTGCTTTCCTTTACTAGAGCGATATTAACACGTATCGATTTTATTTTTTTCTTTAAGACTTTTTAATTAGAACTCCTTATATCGTACCCCGTCTTTATCAATCTTTTGAATCAGACGCATCTCTTCGGCTGTCGGCATGGGCAAAACATCAACATTATCTGTATTGACACTAAAACCGGTTTGCGCAACGACTTCTTCCATGGTTGTTAAGGGGCTAATAGCCTCAAGTTGTAGTCGTCCGTCTTGAAATTTAAACACAGCTAATGGGGTGATAATCCGATCAATATTGCCACGCGTCGTCACGAAGTTCACCTTCTCAACAAATGTTCTTGGATCATGCTTACTACGCCATATCAGTGCACGCTTGACTGTTGGTATCAAGACAGCACTTCCGGCTCCACCTGGAAGGCGAACTTTGGGTTTATGATAGTCGCCGATAACGGATGCGTTGACATTGCCATGAACATCAAACTGTACTCCTGACAAAAAAGCCACATCAAGCTCGCCTCGCATAGACAGGTCAAATATTTCTTCTAGTGGAAAAATCGCTTCCGAACGGGTATATTGTTCATGTCCTGCTGAAGAATAAGGTGAGAGTTGCTGTGCTAAGGGATTCACACCGCCTGGAATATTCAGATAAGTCAGTTCTTTTGCATGCATAGCCTTAGCTAATAATATGGCTACCATCGGAAGCTGAGAAGATACTCCGTGAAACACTTTCTCATTATCCTTTAGTAAATGCGCAATGGTTACGACCATGATATCTGCCGGATGCATCTGTTGTTGTTGTTTTATTACCATGAAAATCCACCACCTTTGCCTTGATCTTGTCCACGATACTTGTCTAAATATGCCTCAAAACTACTTTCTTCTTTATCCGCCAAAAAATCTCGGATAACTTTATCTTGAACTTCATAATGTCCCGGCAAAGACCCTGGTGCACTTGCTTTTGGCATCAAAACAATGGCTTCCACCAAAAATCCAGGAATCGATACCTTATCTTGATTTAAGCGAATCTGCGCATTAGATATTATTTTTTCTGTTGATAGAATCACGCGTTTTGCCGCTCTTGACATTAATATATCAT
Source organism: Clostridiales bacterium UBA4039 (assembly GCA_002382805.1). Lineage (GTDB taxonomy): Bacteria > Bacillota > Clostridia > Lachnospirales > Vallitaleaceae > UBA1351. The sequence goes on along the minus strand of DGAD01000043.1, from coordinate 108,389 downwards.
CAAACTTAGGTCCTTCAATAATGGCATTACCACTTTCATCACATGCATTAACATGGATAATGGCAACATCTGGACGAATTGCTTTAACGACCGTAATCTCTTCTCCACTAAAAGGGTCCGTCACTTTATCAAAGTAAGTATTCGCTTCAATGAGGTCACTAATTTGCAAGCCTCGCACCGGCATAAAAGGCACGCCAATCTTCGCTGCATTCAACGCACTAATAACTGTGTAACATGCATGTTCATTGCCTTGAACGCGTCCACTCTCAACCGCTTTACGATAATAAGTAGCCAGTCCATATTCGGTTTCATAACTGATAAATCCTGCATCAACACTGGCAACACATCCACCACGCACCAAGACATCCACATCATGTGCTCCTGCCGTTTTTACCAATTTAAGCGACACTTTTTTTTGGCGTACCACTTCGCGTACAAGTCCCATAGGCGCACGATGTAATACGTTGCCGCCAATGGCTAACCAGCTTCCGTCTTCTATTGTTTCAATCGCTTTTGAACACGAGATTATTTTTTTCATAGTTCCTCCTATTTCATGGCATTGCAGGCAACATGCATCGCATCCCAAACTTCTGCAAATGGTGGTGCATAACCAAAATCAACCCAGCCCATCTCATCGACAGGAATTTTTGTATGAATAGCTAAGGCAAAAGTGTTGATTCTAAGCGCCGTTCCTGCATAACCTACGGCTTGCGCCCCAAGAATCGCCCGTGACTTGGCATCTACCACTAATTTAATCTTGATTGGCTGCGGATTCGGATAGTACGGCGCATGGTTTAACGCCTGAATGGTCACCGTTTTATAGTCAAAGTTCTCCATAATGGCTTCTGCCTCCGACAGTCCCGTCTTGGCTCCTTCCATATCGCACACTTTAATCATCGATGTACCTAATGCTTGAGTAAAGCTCGCTTTCTCTCCACAGATGATAGCGCCAGCCATTTTTCCTTGTTTATTGGCATTGGTTCCAAGGGGTATATAATTGTTACCATGCTTTTTGACTTGATGATAAATTGTTGCACAGTCTCCCGCTGCAAAAATATCGGATACATTGGTTTTCATCTCCGGGGTTATAATGACAGCTCCATTACGCGCACGCTCGACACTTGTATTTTCCAAAAAGCTCGTATTTGGGCGTACCCCAACACAGACTAAAACCAAGTCTGCCATATATTGATTTTTATCGGTATGTACATACACCTGTTGCTCATTGATAGGTTCTAGTCGTTCTACACGCTCATTACATCGAACGCATGCCCCTTGTTTTTTGAGTTCTCCCTCAAGTTCAAAGGCCATTTCTTTATCTAAATGCGGTAAAATCTGATTTTTAAATTCAATCAACGTGACATTTTTTTCTAATCCCAACGCGGCTTCCACTAGTTCAACACCTATAAATCCAGCGCCTATGATAACAACATTTTTTACGTTATTTTCTTTTATAATGTTCTTAATTACTTGACCATCATCAATCGTTGATAGCGACTTAACCACCGGGTGATCTGTTCCTTCCCAATCCGGGATAATCGGACTGGCACCAGAGGCTATGAGCAGTTTATCAAAATTATCTTCAAAAACAGCTCCCGTTGTTAGATTTTTTACCGTAATTTTTTTCGCTTTATCATCCACACGAATGACTTCATGGTATAGATGAATATCCATGCCCATTTTTTCAAATTGGGGCTTTGTACGTATAATCATTTTATTGGAGTCTACAATTTCATCGCCAACAAAATAGGGTAATCCACATGCACCATAGGAAAGAGTGCCTCCACGTTCATATACGACGACTTCTGAGTCGTAGCGCATTCGACGTATCTTACTTGCAGCACTCATTCCTGCCGCAACGCCTCCAATAATTATCGTTTTCATAGTGACACCTCCTATAGTCCTTTCATCAGTAATGCAACAAGTTCATCTTGACTAAATTGAACCGGGCTTGTGAGTCGACACGGATCTTCTAATGCTTTTTCTGCGATTAGATTCAAGTCCTCTTTTACTACACCAAGCTTCGATAACGAATCCGGTATGTTTAACTTTTTATTCATTTGCTTAATTTTCCCAATAACTCCATAGCTTGATATTGGCGCTTTAAGCGCTCTTCCAATTGCATCAAATCGTATTTTTCTATCCTTTTTTACTAAACCATCAATGACTATCGGTAGTAGCACTGCATTACACAGTCCATGTGGCAAGTGGTAACGTCCGCCAAGCTGATGGGCAATCGCATGAACATACCCCAACGATGCGTTGGAAAAAGCTACACCCGCCATAAACTGGGCTTGTGCCATGTTTTCTCTAGCCAAGACATTGGTTCCATCCATATAAGCGTTGATTAAGTTCTCACCAATAAGTTCCATCGCCTTAACCGCATAGGCATTGGTTAACGCATTGGCATCAACTGAAAAGTACGCTTCAATCGCATGGGTAAGCGCATCCATCCCTGTCGCACCTGTTAAGGATGGCGGCATCGATAAAAGCGCTTGTGTATCGTTAACTGAAACTGCCGGAATCAAGGCATCATCAATAATCGCTAGCTTAACCTTTTCCTCGACATCAGAGATAATGGCAAAGCGTGTCACTTCTGATCCTGTTCCCGAAGTCGTATTAATCGCCACAATCGGCAACACTTTGTGTCCGATTTTATCGACACCTACAAAGGCTTTAATTGATTGATCCGTCTGACTCAAAAGGGCAACACCTTTTCCAAGATCATGTGCTGATCCTCCACCAAGTGTTAGGATAAAGTCACACGGCGCCCCTTCAATATACCCACAAGCCTGCTCTACAAGTTCAATACTTGGATCAGGTCTTGTTTGATCAAAGACTTTGAATTTAATCTTTGCCCGGGAAAACACATGCAAAATACGTTGAAATGTCTTACTCGCGCGCATATATTCATCGGTAATAATCAACGTGCTCTTCCACTGTCTTTTTTCCAATTCATGATATAACTGTTCAATTGCTTGTTCTCCAAACAGATTAATTGTTGGTAGGTTTAACTGCATGTTTTCACGCTCCTTCGTGATGCAGGTAAGAATCAAGAGCGCTGGTTAACGCACTGATTGCTTCCGGTAAAAAAGGTGTACTGGGCAAAGGCTTTGCGTGTTCAATCATCGTTTTTGCAACACTATACCATGGGTATCGGTCTTGATCATCTAAAAAGTTGCTTAGCCTTGTTGGGTTGCCACAAGTTCGCCCTACTTCTTGATCCACAGATTTTGCCGTCAGCCTTTTCATTACTTCAATAGCCAAGTCCTTCTTCTTACTCTTGGCATTTAACCCAAAAGACCAGGTCACATTCCAAGATTCTTCAAGTGCCGCAAAGCCCATCTGTTCCGGCTCGACACAACTTGCATCCATAACTGCACCCAATTGTCCACCCCATGTAACCGCCATATCCACTGCACCTGATTGAAGACGACTACACACCTGTTCATTACCAAACTCTCGAACTTGAGGTTCACAATATCTAATCGCTTTTTGATATAGGCTAACTACTTGCTCTATCTTTGCGCCATCTTCTTCTACTCTACCCATAGCATCAATGGGCTCAATGGCTAACGCACGAAAATATGGCAATATATCTAGGAAAAGCTCCGACGGATGGGCCTTTAGAGCAAACTGATTCTTCGCCGTCTGGGTCTTTAAATAGTTCATCACGTCTATAATACTCACGGTATCTTTAAAGTCTGCATGGATTCGATTCTTACGATAGACAAGAATATGTCCGTCACAAAAGCAAGGATACAGATACTGCTTCTGTTTGTAGAACATCTCACTTTTTATCGTTTCAAGGACATCGTCTAATTGTGCTTGTTTTTTATCTTCACAGATTGGCTCTACGTAGCCTTGTTCTACAAAAAAAGGTAACCATAAATGACCAGCTACCATGACAATATCATATTTACTATGTTCAAATGCATCCATTAGGGTCTCATAATAATCAGCAAAAGAGACGATTTGTAAGTCAATGTGGATCCCAAGGGCATCTTCTATAGGTTGAATAAGGGTATCTGCTTTTTTTTGATATGTATATACTGCCGGGTCACCGACGCCTAATATTCGAATCGTTTCCATACATTCACCTCGCAATTTCTTCTAGTATCCAGGGTTCTATATTTGTAATGATTTCTGCGGATTTTATACGTTCTTTGGCTGCACGCGTCGCTGCAACGCTTCCTGATAAAATCACTACGGAACTACCTTCTAACGCCTCGTTATGTTTGAATTTTACTACAGATAAATCAAATCCATGTAAGAGCATATTGCACTCTTCATAGGCTTTTGCATGACTTAATTGTTGAAAAACCAATACATTTTCCGCTACATGCTTCGGGCTTTGTTCTTCGTTAAACACAGGGACTAATTGGTCATGGATTTTTCCAAGCCATCCAATGTCAACAAGGCCTTCTTGCTCCATCCCTATTTCCATTGCATACTCGATACTTCCATGTTCCCCTTGCATGATAATCATATATTTTGATCCAGGAAAAATTTTTGCCTGAACATGTGATAAATTAACGTGCTTTATAATATCATTGAGTACTTTTATCCCTTGTGGAATGGTTATGTACTCTAAAATGCCAATCGCTCCTTCTTGCTTAAACAAAACTCTTCACCACCTTAGTTTTGATATCCAACCCCTATGATCATTCATCAACAATACCTATAATAATGGCATCAACGGGTTGTTTGACATCGCTGCTTAGTGCATAGATCGTGTTATGGCCTTCTGTAATAATGACATCATCACCAATCCCTGCGCCAATCGGATCGACAGCAATAATATTTTCTTTTGTCTCAAGCTCAACTCGCATAAACTTAGCTCCTACGAGCGTTTGATGCTTTTTGGTTGATACGATGTTTCCAACGACTTTTCCAATGCGCATTGTATCCCTTCTTCCTCTCCCCTGTTTAAGGTAATAAGACCGTAGCCATATCTCCACTTTGAACCCGAAATGCATTGCCGTCATCTGTGTCGATATGTAGTTCTAATACATAATTTTCATGTACTTTACAACTGACATGATCCATACGTCCGGATTTTTCATCACCAAGTAAAACGGATACTTCGTCACCCGATTTTATATTCATATGTTTTGCATCTTCTGTTGATAAGTGCAAGTGTCTTGTTGCAATAATGCATCCGTTTTCAATTGTCACGCTACCATGGGGACCTTGTAATGTAATCGGTTCAGAACGTTCTAGATTTCCGGAGTTACGTACCGGTGGATTTAACTTTAACTGACGTGCATCGGTGGCTGATATCTCAACTTGGGTTTGGTCACGTTCAGGGCCAAGAATACGTACATTGTCTATCTTATATGTCTTACCTTGACGCTCTGTTATCAGCGTCACCGTCTCTTGACATGCATATTCTCCTGTTTGTTTTAAATCTTTGAGTTTTTGTAACGTATAGCCTTTGCCAAACAACATTTCCACGTCGCTTTTTTTTAGGTGCACGTGCCGATTGGATATTCCAATAGGCACGGCATATTGATACCCTTGTTCTTGGGTAATCTGTTGAAGCACTCTTGTTGTGACTAAGGCAATCATGCGTTCACTAACTTGCATAGTTTTTTACATTTTTGGCAAAATTGATGCCATGTTGTTATGTGGACGTGGAATCACATGAACAGCAATCAATTCTCCCAATCTGGATGCAGCTTCTGATCCTGCTTCTGTAGCCGCCTTTACCGCACCTACATCGCCTTGAATTGTTACAGTAATTAATCCAGAGCCGATTTTTTCCATACCTACGAGTTCAACTTCTGCTGATTTAAGCATATTATCAGCTGCTTCTAATGCCGCCGTTAGACCTCTTGTCTCTATAAAACCAATTGCATTTCCCATAATTTTTTTTACCTCCTGTGGTGATTTCGTTGTTGGCTTTGTTTTTTTTACAGTATTTTCACTCATTGAAAGACTCCTTTTTCAAAATACTTCATTAATGCATCTGGCGGATTCGCAATGACTTCAGCCACTTTCAATAACGTTGTCTCTTGATACGTCTTTTTTATTTCATCCATAGCAAGGTTTAGATCAGAGACACTGCCTTCAAAGACAATGGTGATTAATCGTCCACCCAATGCTTTCTTATGATGAATGATGTCACAATTAACCATTTTCATAATCAAATCACTTGCTAAGTATCCATTAACAAGGTTTTGGATCTCTATAATCCCTATCGCCATATATTATTTCAGCACCGGCAAAATTTTAATTAAATCATCGTGAGGTCTTGGAATTACATGAACTGCAACGAGTTCACCTAATCGACTTGCCGTATCCGCTCCTGCTTCTGTTGCCGCTTTTACCGCGCCTACTTCTCCTTTCACAACAACTGTAATTAATCCGGATCCGATTTTTTCTGTTCCTACAAGTTCAACTTGTGCTGTTTTTAACATGTTATCGGCCGCTTCTAATGCTGCTGTAAGACCTCTGGTTTCTATAAATCCTATTGAACTTCCCATCAATTTTTCCTCCATTCACTCATTGATTATTTTGAGCTTTCTATTAACTTTTGTATTCCTGGATGCGGGTTGGCGATGGTTGATTGAATGATGTCTTCGGGTTCGTTGTATTTTAATGCCACTTCATATCCCAGCTCCATTGCCGCTCGAACTTGATCAATACTGCCTTGAAACTTAATCTGCGCCTGCAGTGGAATCTTCTCAAGAACCGCCACTGCTGGTTTATTAATATTAATCGCTACCACATGGATGTCCATATTCTGATATATTTCACTGATAACAATAAGAGCTGTTGCATAACCGCAAACTTCTAGCATTCCCAGTGCATTACCACGTACCGACGAGCCTATCATATAATTCTAAACCCATCAACAAGGACACAATGACGTGCTCTTGTAAAGTTTTTCGCTGTTGTAATTCCTTCTCCGGTTGGTCCGGCTATAGTAAAGCTAACCACCGACTCGCTATCGACACCTATCCCTGCAAGCGAAGGTGCATTTTTGACAAAGATTGTCGTATTAATTGCTTTCGCATAGTAGGTGATGTTATCGATATTTTGGGAATGGCAGATTGCTGTATGTCGGTTGCCATGCTCTGCTTTAACAGCGTATTCGACACCTTTTTTAAAGTTATCGACACGTACAATTGGTAATACCGGCATTAATAACTCCAATTGTACAAATGGATGTTCAAATGTTGTTTCACAAATAATGCACTTTGGTTTTTGGTCGTATGATATATTCAAGGCATCTAAGTATGTATGAGCATCTTTGCCGACCCACTCTTTACGTACATGAGCGCCTTCTTGATCTTCATATGTAATCAACTCTTGCAAAGCTTTTATCGTATCACCTTTTATAAGCATTGCTCCTTCTTGAACCATTGTTTCAATCAGTTCATTGGCTACTTCATCCACAACAAACACTTCTTTTTCCAATATACATACTATATTATTATCAAAAGAGTGTCCTGTGATAATATCAATCGCCGCTTTTTTTATGTTGGCCGTCTCATCAACGACAACCGGCGGGTTACCTGCACCTGCTCCTATGGCTTTTTTCCCGGATTTTAATAAGGCTTTAACCAGTCCCGGACCACCGGTTCCTACCAGCATATTAACCATTGGGCAAGACGCTAGTACCGTCAGTGATTCCATCGTTGGGTCTTTGACCATAGTGATAAGGTTCTTGGGTCCTCCTAGTTCTACAATCAATTGATTGATCTGGGACACCGTATATGCACACACCCTTTTGGAACTTGGATGCACATTAAAAACAACTGTATTTCCCGCTGCCAACATGGCTATCGTATTGCTAATGACTGTCTCAGAAGGGTTGGTTACCGGTGTAGTTGCTCCGATGACACCAAAAGGCGCCTCTTCAATAATAGCAAGTCCTGTGTCCCCGCTTTGCGCCTTGGTCTCTAAGAGTTCAGTCCCTGGTGTTCTTGCTGCAAGCTCATGTTTTCTGATCTTATCTTCATAGTTTCCAAGTCCGGTTTCTTCAACAACCCGTTTCGCTAGGTCGTATTTTTCCTTTAAGGTCCATTTTTTTATTCCATCGATAAAGCGTTGTCGATCCTTGATGCTGTATTGGCTATAGTGTTGGTTAGCTTTTTTTGCCGCTTCAATTGCATCTTCCATTTTTTCATATACACCGATTTGATGTCCTTGAATAGGTGATGCTTTATATTCTCCACTTGATGGACTCACATCAATTGCTTGTTTTTCTTGCCCCATCGTTTGCCGAACAATTTGACTGACCAGTTGCTGTATTTCTTTTTCACTAATTTGCATCTTTTCACCTCCTATGAAGCTGTCTCATAACTTCGTTGGTAATTGCCTGAGCTAATTCCACTTCATTATAGTCTTTGACATCGTCTTCTGTCTCAGGTTTTACCGTCTCTGTGGCATATGCCGGTTTACATGCCGGTACGCCTCCCGATGAGACACCAATCTTTTTACGAATATCTAATAATGCGTCAATTTCTGTACAGTTAAACTCTCTCGGATCTCCGATTTGTTTTACATACAGAAGTATTTTTCCATAATGTTCCACTGATTCCATCCTAAAAAATGCTTCTCTAAGGTCTCTGCCCCATGTTAACAATCCATGGTTGGCAAGAAGTACCGCATTATAATCCCGCACATAAGGTTTGATAGATTCTGGCACCTCTTTGGTACCCGGTAGCGCAAAATCAGCTACCGGAACCACGCCTAAGTTGACGACTGCTTCTGCAAGAATCGGTGTCTCCATGGGCACCCGCGCCACTGCAAAGGCTGTTGAAATCGGCGGATGCGCATGAACGACCGCTTGAATCTCAGGGTTCGTCTTATAGACTTGTATATGCATCTTGACTTCAGACGATGGCTTACCTCCACTTAAGATTTCTCCATCTAAGGTCATCTTAACGATTTCATCCGGCTTCATACCACCCTTTGATACGGCTGTTGGTGTCACCAAGAGGGTATTATCATCGAGCTTTACTGAGATGTTCCCATCATTGGCCGCCACAAATTCTTTATCATATAATTTTTGACCCACATCACAAATCGCATTGCGAATCTTGATTTCATTCATATATGTACTCATAGGCATCTCCTATTCAAACAATTTCTTCAAGTTCTCCTTGTAAGGTGGACGAACAATTCCCTTCTCTGTTATAATAGCGGTGATGTACTTTGCATCAGTTACATCAAAAGCAGGGTTATAGGCTTTGACTTCTTTTGGAGCTGTTCTTCGGCCAAATCCATTGCCGATTTCTTCTTCATCACGAAGCTCAATCTCAATGTCTTGTCCTGTTGCAGTATTCATGTCAATGGTTGATGTTGGTCCAAGGATATACATTGGAATTCCATATTCTTTGGCGAGGATTGCAACTCCTGATGTACCTATCTTGTTCGCAGCATCTCCATTGGCTGCTATTCGATCACAGCCTACAAGCACGGCGTCTATTTTTCCTTCTTTCATAACAAGGGATGCCATGTTATCACAGATAACCGTTACGTCTAATCCGGCTTTATATAGTTCATATGCTGTTAATCTGGAACCTTGAAGCAAAGGTCTTGTCTCATCTGCATACACTTTAAAGTTATATCCTTGTTCATGACCCAAATACATCGGTGCTAATGCTGTTCCGATACCCGATGTTGCGATTCCACCTGCATTACAATGTGTTAAAAGACCCATGCCTGGTTTTAGTAGTTCTAATCCATATTCTCCAATGGCTTTGCCCATGGCTTGGTCTTCTTCGAAGACTTTTTCGCTTTCATCTAAGAGCGCTTTTTTCATTTGTTCGATCGTTGCACCTTTTGCCTCTTCTTTTTCAAAGCGGTCTTGCATGCGATCTAGTGCCCAGAATAGATTTACTGCGGTTGGTCGACTGGTGGCAAGATAATCCTTTGTCTCTGTGAATTCTTTTTTAAACGCCTCAAAATCTTGTGTTTCCATCTTATTCATGCATACATATAATCCATATGCTGCGGCCACTCCAATTGCTGGAGCGCCACGAACGCGTAACATCTTAATCGCTTCAAAAATCTTTTCCCGTTGGTCTAAATAGAGGAACACTTCCTCATTAGGTAATAACGTTTGATCAATAAGTTCTAATTTTGTCTTATCTTCGTTTAATTTTGCTGGAATAACTGTTGTAATCATTTCATCATCTCCTATAAATATTTTTCAATCAAACGAAGATATTCTTCGCCAGTGACTATTTCTGCTCTATTTTTTATCAGCACTTTTGCCAAATGCATGTTATCTTTTTTGGCTTTGATGCGCTTTGTATCATCTGCAATACCGTCTAAGTCTTTAACATGGGCAAATCCTACTGTTCGACGAATCATCTCGCACCCTGTCACTCCTGCAGTGTTAACAAGTACATCATTGATATAGTATTCTTTGAACCCTTTTGCTTTTGCCATTTTATCCGTCACAACTTCATCCCATATTTCTAAGGATTTTGCTTTGAACTGATCGATGACTTCACGGATGGCATCCAATAAAAACGCCTCATGTTTTTGGCGAAGCTCGCCCTCTTCAAGAGATGCTTTTGTTGATATATAGTTCATAATCAAGTTGGCGATTAATGCACCAATGTCATAGGCCATCGGACCATAAAAAGCAAACTCAGGGTCGATAACTTTTGTTGAATCTTGATTGACAAAGATACTTCCTGTGTGCAAGTCTCCGTGTAAAAGTGCTTGGGCATTATTCATAAAGTCAAATTTTAACTTAGCCACTTCTCGTGCCAATTCTTCGTCATCTACAATCTCTTCTTGATGGAACTTAACAATCGCTTCTTCCATATTATTACGTGCTCCAATATGAAATGGTTCTGTATAAACTAAATCTTCTGTTATTTCACATAACTCCGGATTGATAAATTCTTTGACACTTTCTTTTTTCTCTTTATGCTCCATCACAACATCGGATGTAAGCAAAAGTGTTTTGACTAAAAAGTCACTGATTTGATCCGCAAATTCTGGATATTGGATATAGTCAAGCAATCCATATCGCATGATAATGTAGTTATCTAAATCTTCCATCGCCATACAATACATATCTGTATCATAGAAGTAGACTTTTGGCACTAAACCATCGGTCAGTTTATATTCAATATCTAGGATATGCGATTCAATTTCACCACGGCCAATATCAAGAGGCCAATCTTCTCCCGCCGCTCTTACATAAGGAAGGGCTTGCTTAACAATAACGCTTTTATTGTTTTTCGTATCTTTGACGCGAAAGACGAGGTTTAAGTTTCCATCTCCAATTTCATTGCACACATACTCGGCATCCGGTCGAAAGAACTCCATCTTGCTGTTAACATAATCAATGACTGTTTTTTCATTTAATTCTACGTATTTACTCATCGTCGGTCTCCTCTCAAAATTAATCTTTCTTCTTATAATAGGTTAATCCTAAGGCTATAATTAATACGATTCCTTTAACAATATCTTGGGAATAGTATGGGAAGTCCATCATAATCAATCCATTTAACAAGATTCCCATCAAAAGCGCTCCAAGTAAAGTTCCAAAGGCATTGGCTTTTCCAATTCCTAAGACTGAGAATCCAATAAAGGCTGCAGCTACTGCATCCATCAAGTATGATCCACCTGCATCAACTTCACCTGAACCTAATCTGGCACCTAAAACCAAACCACCAAGCGCTGCAATGAACCCTGAAAAGATGTAAGCTAATAATCGATATTTTTTGGTAGGGATTCCAGAAAGTTTTGCCGCTTCTTCATTACCTCCAACCATATATAGGTAACGTCCGTATTTTGTATAGTTTAAAAAGATGTGTACAATGATGACCACTGTGAGCATCAAAATAACCGGAAACGGAATGCCAAATATCTTGCCTTGTCCAATAAACAGATACGCCGGATGCATCATCCCAGGTGCAATACCTGCATTATCTGGTAGTGGCATGTAGTTGTATATCGCCGTACCATTTTGGAATGTAATAGAGATTCCTGTTAATAAAAACATCATCGAGAGTGTTGTCAACATGTCTGAAATACCTACTTTGATAATTAAGAAGGCATTCACCATACCTACCAAGACACCTACGACTAAGGGAATTGCAATCGCCCACACAGGGTTCATTTCCCAGATAACCATGATTTTTGCAGCGATTACAGATGCAAATCCAGCCACAGCACCTACAGATAAATCAAATCCATCAACAGTCAGTGCCATGGTAATCGCAAGGGCGATTAATCCTACAATAGATACGGATCGAAAAATATTGGTGATATTATTGAAGTTCATAAAATTTTCTAATCGAATTGTAAAGAACAATACGGCTAATACAGTTACTAAAATCGTGCCGTACTTATAAAAGAACTGAAATAAATCTATTTTTTGTTTAGGCTCGTTTTTTAACATTTTGGCCACCTCCGGTAGAGTATAATAATAATTCTTCTTCATCTGTTTCTTTGGTAATAAGCTCTTTGGCTATGGTTCCGTTATACATAACATAGGTTCGATCGGTTAACCCTAGGATTTCGGGGAATTCACAGGTCGCATAGATAACACTTTTTCCTGCCTTAACCAATTCACCAATAAGCCGATATATTTCTGCTTTACTACCTACATCAACACCTTTTGTCGGCTCATCAAAGATATAGACTTGTGCGTCAGATAGCAGCCATTTTCCAATTGCAACTTTTTGTTGGTTTCCACCACTTAGATTTGCAACAATCTGCTTTTCTGTGGGTGTTTTGATCCCAACTTTTTCAATATTATCTTTTGACACTTTTTTCATTTTGATACGATTCATAAAAGAATACTTACAATACTTGTCTAATGTGGGTAACGTTAGATTGGTTTCTATCGATTCATGAACCAATATCCCTTCTTTTCTTCGTTCTTCAGGGACAAGTGCGAATCCGTTTTTAACCGCAATCGCCGGATTTTTATTAACGACTTGTTTTGCATTGAGTTCAATGGTTCCTTGGGTAATATTACCTTCTCCAAAAATCAACTTGCATAGTTCTGTCTTACCACCGCCGACAAGTCCTGCCAGACCAATGATTTCTCCTTCGTGCAACGTTAAGTCCACATGATGTATTCCGCCGGTCCCTGTTAAATCGCGTATCTTCAAAACTTCTTTACCGATGTCACCGATATGTTTGGGATAGGTGTTTTCCAACTTACGCCCCAACATTTTTTCTACTATATTATCAATGCATGTCTCAGAGGCATTATATGTTCCCACATATTGACCGTCTCTTAGCACCGTAATTTTTTCACTTATTTGAAATACTTCATCTAAACGATGACTTATAAATATAATGCTCATTCCATCTTGTTTTAGCTTCGACACAATTTTAAATAGTTTTTCTGTTTCTTCTAAACTAAGTGGAGCTGTTGGTTCATCCAAGATTAAAAACTTCGCTTTTTGATAAACCGCACGTCCAATCAGTACCATCTGCTTTTGAGATAATGTTAAGTCACTTACCAATTTGTTAACATCAATATCTAACCCTAAAGCTTCCAATTCTTTTCGTGCTTGTTTTTTGATTTTTTTCCAATTCAGCATTGTTTTTTGTTGCGGACTAATAATTTCATCCATCATTATATTTTCTGCCACGGTTAAATGAGGCACTAACGCTGTATCAACTTCCTGATATACAATGACTACTCCGTGAGCTTTGGCATCGATTGGGCTTTCAATTGCTTTTACTTCATCATCAATGCTAATCGTTCCTTCGTACCCTTGATATGCACCTGCAAGAATTTTCATTAACGTACTTTTTCCTGCACCATTGGCACCAATAAGTGCATGAATTTCTTGACTGCCTACTGAAAAATCTACTTGATCAAGAGCCTTAACTCCCGGAAATGATTTTGTTATTCCTTTCATTTCTAATCGACTCATATTCACAACCTCACTTACTGCAACTTTATCTTTTTATGAGCAAACCGATTGAAAATATCAATCGGTTTGCAGTTACACTTTATTGTGCTTGTTCTAAAGCAAGCATCCAATCTTCTAAGAAGTCTGTTGTATAACCCCAGCCATCATAGAATTCTGCCAAATCTGCCATTGTTACACGTCGTTCATCTTTTGATGGTAGATCATCTACATGAACAAGTACTGGTTTTAATGAATAGTAACGAGGAATTTTTTCACCGGCTAACGCTTTAAGCGCTAAACGAATCTGAACTTGACCTACAACGGTTGGGTCAACAGCTGCTGAAGCTCTCCAGATTTCTGGGTGATCTTGCATCATCGCCAAGTCTTGGTCTGAGATATCCACTGAATATAATGGAATCGTACGTCCTGATGCTTGTTGTTCTACAACTAACGCATTATAAAATCCTTTTGCATATTCATCCCATACTGCATATACAGCGTCAATTTCACTGCCGGTTGTCAATAATGTCTCTAAAGCTGTTTGTGCTTTTGGCATTGGGTTATCTGTACCTAAGTCAATCGTATTGGTTACTTCAAGACCTGTGTATGTTGGTAGGATTCCACCTTCCCAAATACGGTGACGTTTATCTGTTGGAGGTACATTGGCAACACGGTTATAGACAACTTTGCCTTTTCCGTCAAGTTCTTGAACAAGTGCCATCTGTGATAAAAGCCCCATCATTAAGTCATATTGATCAAGAGATACAAGCTTTCCTTGATGAATTTCTTCTGGAATATCAAAGTCATTATCAAAAACGATAACAGGAATTCCAGCTTCCAAAGCTTTTTGAACCGCACCGGTTAATGCATCTGCTTTACCGTGAGAGATTAATATTGCATCCATCTTATTTGTCACGGCATTGTCAATACCTTCTGCCATCTTTGCCAAGTCATTATTAGCATCGATAACACTTAACTCAATCCCGTATCTAGCTGCTTCATCTTTTACACCATTAATATGTGTAATCATGTGTGTTCCAGTTCCCCACTCTTTAATAAGAGCCATCTTCAAAGTTTTTCCTTGAATCGCCGAAGGTATGTCTGCATTAACTGTCTCATTGTCCCCTGACGTCTCTTGCGTATCTTCACTTGTTGCGTCTTCGCTTACCACTGGCGTTGAATCTGTTCCACTATCTGCTACTTCATCACTACTACCTTGACACCCCACCAACGTTAAACTCATGATTAGTGTTAGTAAAATTGCAATCCCTTTTCTCATTGAACATTCTCCTTTTCTAATCTTACTGAATTAAACATATTGCACAAATCCTTCATGTATTATTCTTGGATTTGATTACATATTACACCCATTTTCAATTTATGTCAATATTTTTCATCAAAAAAGCAAAAAAAAATAATTTTTTTCAACTTTTTTCAGGAGAGAGTACTATTTTAACTATCTCGAACCCCCGTTTAGCAACGTTTTTATGCTTTTTATACAACAGATATATATTTTTCTAATAAAAAAGTGACTTCGATTTGAATCGAAATCACTTTTTTTCAGATATCTGCAAAAATAAATCGTGGGTCATGATGATAGATCTTATCAATATGACTTGTTGTTATTAATCGCCAATCATTATCCAGTTGTCCAAATGTATATCTTGAGCGTTTACCTAGTTTTGTTGAATCTGCAATGATATAGGCTTCCGCCGAATTCTTTAACGCTATTTTGTTCACTTCTGCAACTTCAACACTTGATGTCGTAATACTTCCTCCAGGAATCACCCCGGACGCTCCAATAAAACACTTATCAAAGTTCATACACGAGATTTGACGTATCACCGTCGGTCCGATAACCACACCTATATCCAGCATCACCTCACCACCAAGGATAATCGTATTAATCTGGTATTTGAGCAATTCTTGAATATGAAAGGCACCATTGGTAACTACGGTAACATTTTTTCCTGCCAAATGCTTAATCATCATATCTTCTGTTGTTCCCGGTCCCAAAAAAATAAACTGTCCGTCACCGACTTTTGTTGCAGCATAACTTCCAATCTGCATTTTTTCTTCTTTGTTTAGCGTCATCTTTTCCGCCAAAGACTTTTCAGGTATGTTAACCATAATCTTTGCCGCGCCTCCGGTCAAAATCTCTACTTGACCTTCTTCTTCCAACGTCTTTAAGTCTCTGCGCACTGTCGCCAAAGATACTCCGACACGATCGGCTATCTCTTCAAAAAAAACGATGTCTTTTGTATGCATAAACTCTAGAACTTTACTTCGTCTGACATAAGGTATCATAAGATTCCTCCCCTTAGGTTTTTTCTTATAATACCACTTTTTTCACATTTTTGCAAGATTTTTCAAATTTAGTATAACTTTTTTTTGCGGTTAAACTCAGTTATCTCAAGTCCTGTGTCATAATCTAGCTGTTTAACCTCACCCGGCTCTGTAATTCGCTGACGGGTCATATAGTGATTTTCCCAGTTTGGTTTCGGTGCATTTTCACGCCATGACCGATCTTCCCAATAATATCCTCTAAAAGGATCTCTTGTCACATCCATCCAATCAAGCAACGCATCATGAAGTTCGTCGCGAATACTTTGCACTTTTGGATTATGAATAAGATTGTCCATCTCTTGAGGATCTTTGGACAAATCATATAGCTCATCATCACTCATAAGGCTTATAACAAGCTTATATCCGTCTTTTACAACACAGCGTACCGGTTGATATCCTCCAAAACCATCATGGTCAACTTCATAGCGATTAAATTCGATGAATGCTTGGTCCTTAAGTTCTCCAACCGTTTTTTCTTTTGACAACAGACTTTCCCCAAAAAGAGCTTCCGGTTTTTTAACATCAAAATAATCAAGAATTGTTGGCACAATATCAATATGTGAAACCGCTTCATGACGCCGACTGTTCTTTTCATCCCATGTCGGATTCATCATAATCAGAGGTATATTGGTGATTTCATCATACATGGCTGCACCTTTGCCATAGATTCCGTGGGATCCCATGGAATCTCCATGATCTGATGTATACATGATGGTTGGCTCTGCCAAATGGTTTTCAATAGTCCCTAAGACGCGACCGATTTCATAATCCACAAAGCTATTACATCCTGCTAAACCTAATCCCTCTTCATTGGCAAAGACTTTTCGACCATTATTCGCCCATAATTGTATATGCGCCGGTAATGTATTTATATCTATATGCATATTTTCTTTTTCAAAGACACGTTGTCCTTTAAAAGGCTCAAAAAACTCTTTGGGTGCCAAGAATGGACCATGGGGTTCATCATAAGAAAGCACTAACAGGAAGTCTTCGTCCTTATGGGCCTCAATAAATTCCATTGCTTTTTGAGAGCATTTATGCGCATAGGTAAACTTCTCATCAATTCCTTGCTCATCAAAACAGCTCAGAAAGTTCCTTGAACGTACACGGTCTTGTTTAGGCATCTCCATCAGGTAATTACGCATATCATACCAATATGCGTCATCCCATCCATCCGGACATATGCCGTCACCAAAATAATCTCCACCGTCTAAGTGCCACTTGCCTATATAGCCACAATGCACACCTTCTGCACTCAATCTTTGACCAAGTGTTTTTACATATTCCCCTAGCTCCATTCCATTACCAAGCATTCCATTGGTATGAGGGTATGTTCCTGTAAAAATTGCTGAGCGCGCCGGCCCGCATACAGGTTGAGTGGTATAGGCGCGCTCAAAGCTAACACCTTGTTCCACTAACTTATCCAGATTTGGCGTGTGCATTTCGCGCCGCTCATTAAACACATTAATCATATCTAACCGTTGCGTATCTGTCATAATAAATATAAACTGTCTTTTTGTCACGTCTTCACCTCTATATCTTCATTGCTTACCAGTAAAGCTCCCAATCCTTTAACTCTCGCATTAACGCCTCAAGATAAAAGTAATCGCCCCAAACATTACATTCATCAACGTTACGATCTTCACAACTATTATGCGCAGTACCTCTTGCATAAACACCATGAAGAAGTAAGCCATTGGAGCTTTTTGGATCTTTTACCGCATAATTGTCAATCAAGGATTTTAAAATCTTAAGGGCTGCACTTCGATATTTTTCTTTTCGCTCGCCATCAAGGTATTTACACATCTCTAGTATACCACAAACTGCAATCGCTGCGGCGGATGAATCTTTGGATTCTTGTGATGGGTCATTAAATTCAAAATCCCAATATGGCACTAAATCTTTAGGAAGATTATCAATAAAGAAATCTGTGACTTTATAAAAAATATCTTTGTAGGATTCTTCTTGTGTATATCGATAACTCAGTGCTGTTCCATAGATTCCCCAAGCTTGTCCTCTTGCCCATGCCGAATCATCACTATATCCTTGGCGCGTCTCACCATAGAGAGGTTTTCCTGTGCCTTTTTCAAAATAATATGTGTGATACGTGGAATGGTCCTCACGAAGGACAACTTTTAATGATGTATCAATGTGGCGTCTCGCAATGTCTGCATATTTTTCATCTCCTGTCGCTTCGGTTGCCCAATATAACAACGGAAGGTTTAAAAGACAGTCTATAATCAAGCGATAGTTATCATCTGCCCCAACATTTCCCCATGCTTGAATAAATTGCCCATCTTCTTGGTATCGAGTAATAAGATGATCCGCCGCACGAATTGCTGCTTCTTTGCCTGTAGTATTTTGTGTCAGTTTGTACGCCGCTACACAGGAGAGACTATACAAAAATCCCATGTCATGATGATTAATGTCAAAGGCTTCATCCATACGTTTTGAAAAACTCTCTACTTGAACTTCAGCTGCTTTTTTGTAGCGTTCATCCTTTGTCCATTCATACGCAAGCCATATCTGCCCCGTCCAAAATCCACTCGTCCATGAGCGATTGATACTTGGCTCATAAAAATTATTGGTTGTCCCATTAATTTTAAATGCATCTGTAAATTGATCCAAGTCACTTCCAATTTGATTAACAGCAATATCCATTGCCTTTTTCACTTCGTCTGTTGTTACTTCACTAAAGTTTTTCATGCACATTATATTATCTCCATTCTATTTGATCCAACATAAAAGGATCGTTCGTTTTATTCAAATAGTTTTCTAGTTTTTTGTCCATCTGCATAGCAATAGAATCCTCTTTTTCAAGGGTTATGGGACGCATTTGTAACGGATCTTGAACCAAATCATAGAGGTAGCGTTTTTGAATCGCTCCTGGGCAAGTTCCGTTATCTACAATATAGGTCTTATCTTTCATTCGAAGACCTCTCCAGCCAAACGCTTTGTTATTATAGCCACGACGTCTATATGCATCGACCATCTCAGGCATCCCCGGGATCATCATAATCAGCTTTTCTTCATGTTCTTCAACAATTGTATCCGGATTTTTAATAAGTCTTGAGGCAAAACTGGTTCCTTCTACACACTCCGGTACACGGACATCCAATAATTCAAGCAACGTCGGCATATGGTCTTCACTGCTTAGAAGCATATCTGTACGTCCAGGTTCGATCTCTTGATCACAAATCATGAGCGGAATCTTAATCGATTCTTCGTACCAGATATTTTTTCCCATAAGCCCTTGTGCACCTAGCATATCACCGTGATCGGCTGATAGGACGATAATTGAATCTTCCATAAGTCCCTGTGCATTCAAGTAATCTATAAGGCGACCGAATTGATCATCCAAACCGCTTACAGCTCCATAATACTCGCGAAGCGTCTCAATGAACTTTGGATCTTCTTTGAGGTTCTTTGGAACATTATCCGGTACACGAATGTCATCATACATAGCTTTATACTTAGCCGGCACTTGGTCATAAGGTGGATGCGGTGGATTCCATGATAAAAACAAGCAAAATGGCTGTCCCGCTTTTCTTTGCTCTAAAAACTCTAGTGCGACATCTGTCTCCACCTCTGGAGACCAGCGCTCTTCAATGATCTGTTGAGAGCTATCTCGCCAATAGTGTGGTCTTAAGTGGTTATCCATTGCTCCGTATGAAAACCAAAAATCAAACCCATGACGTCGTTCTCCCGGTGGCGTATACGCATCCCAATGTACTGCTTTTGATTGTGGGTTGGCTTCAAAGTTTTTTTCACTAGCATCTAAATGCCACTTGCCTATATATGCTGTCTGAAACCCTTCTGCTTTTAATACATCGCCTATTGTTGTCTCTTGAGGCTTTAACATCACCACTTCGTCTAATCCTATTTTACAGTTTGTCCACATCCCTAGGGAATACGGATATTTTCCGGTAATTAAAGATGCACGATGTGGAGAGCATAAAGGGTATGTACTGATCGCATTGTCAAATACCTTGGATTGTTTTGCAAATGCATCCATACGTGGCGTTTTGACTTGACCATCTTCAAAGCCTATCGCATTTTTATTCCATTGATCTGCAAAAATATAAATTAAATTCTTCTTCAATTTATCGTCTCCTTATCTTGAAAAATCAGCCCAAAGGGCTGATTCTTCATTTTTTTATGTTCAAATATTATTTTGGTTTATTTTCCTAAGAAAGTATCCATCGCTTTTTGGTTGATTTCAATGGCACGATCAATGTTTCTGTCTTTAAGTTCTTGAACGAATGTTGCGTAATCGTCTTCAATGTTTGATGCGCCTAACATCCATTTTTGGAACATTTCATCCACATATGGACGGATTTGTGACATGATACGCTTGTACTCGGCTTCATCTTCTTCTGTATATTTTAAGTCCAATTGTCCATCAAAATATGGAGGCACATTATCACGGTACCACTCTGGATGTCCGTTGTATAATTCTGCTGCTGCTTGCGCTTCTGGAGTCATAAACGCATATTCATAGTTTGGATCTTGGTTCATACCGATACGATATTGAATACCTAATGAACGAAGGTAACCAAGTGGTGTCTGTTCAGTGTTACCTAACACTTCGTCTGTATATGTTTTGTTGCCAGCATCGTCAACAACATATGTTTTGCCTTCGATTCCCCAGTTGATAAGGTCAGAACCTTCTTCTGAGAAGAAAAAGTCAAAGAATTTGATAAGTGTTACTGGGTCTTCACATTGAGAAGAGATTCCCCAACCTGGAGCTGGGTAACGTGTTGTACGTTCTACAATGTTTCCATTTTGGTCTTTCATTGGTGCAATAGCTACGTTATTAAACCCTTGGATTTCTTCTGCCAATGAACGGTTATAGTTTCCTGTACTTGGCCAGTCATGTGTGAATCCACCTTGGTTAGCACTGTATAATGTATCTCGTGTCTTCGCTCCACGTGTAAAGATTTCAGGGTCAATCAATCCTTCTTTATACCATTTTGCAAGTTCTTTAACACCATACACGAAGTTATCTTCTAATGGTTCAAACTCTATCACGCCATCACGTGCATAAAACTCTGTACTTGAATCAAAAAGGTATAAATATTCATCCGGCATCTTATGTCCTGCACGGTCAAACAATGGAATCTCATCTTTTTGACCATTTCCATTTGGATCTTCATTTCTAAATGCTGTTAATACAGTATATAGTTCATCAACAGTTGTTGGAACTTCTAAACCAAGTGCATCTAACCAATCTTGTCGAACCCAGTAGAATTCTGCTGATAATAATGTTTGATTTTTTGGAATATAATAGATGTTACCATCTAATGATGTTGCCCCTTGTCTAAATTTTGAATCTGATTCTAAAAGAGCTTTGATATTTGGCGCATGCTCATCAATTAAGTCATTAAGCGCAATAAGTCCACCATCTCGACCAAGCTTTTCTAAATCTGCTGTGTTTTTGTATCCAATAACATCTGCTAAATCTCCTGAAGATAACATCAAGTTAAACGCTTCTTCTTCATTAGCATTTGTCTTTGAAATAACACCTTCTAAGTTTACATTTGTACGTTTTGCAATTTCTTGCCATACTTCCCATTCAGAATCAAATGGCATATTGTTGAAGTTTAAGAAAATTGAAAACGTCTTAGGTTCTGCTGATACCAAACTTCCTTCAAGGCTTTCTTCTGTGCTTTCTGTTGTTGTACCTGTTTCTGTCCCCGCTTGTGTTGTTGAATCTGTTGCAGTTTCACTATCTGTGCTTTTTCCACATCCCGCCATAAGTAACATTGTCATAACGACAACCATAGCTGTTGCAATTAATCTTTTCATAACTTTCTCCTTTTCTTTTTAATATATCTTCAATGACGTTTGTCATATGTAAGATCTTATCCTTTTACCGAACCAATTGTGGCTCCTTTTTTGAAATACTTTTGTACAAATGGGTAGGCAACCGCCATAGGTACAATAGCAATGATAATAATCGCATAAATAACCGTCGTAGGTGATGCTAGGGAGTCCATCGTAATAATTCCTGCCTCTGTTTCATTGGCCACCTGGTCTACAATCAATTTTTTCAATAAAACTTGCAACGGTATTTTGCTATCATCTTTTAACAAGTTCATCGCCCAGAAGTATCCGTTCCATCGAGAAACCCCATAAAACATTCCTACTGTCGCAAGGGCCGGCTTAGATAGCGGCAAATAAATATGATAAAAAATTCTTAAGTTGGAAGCGCCATCAATAAATGCTGCCTCTTCCAAAGATTGTGGTACCTGCTCAAAAAAGCTTTTTAAAATAATTAAGTTGTATGTATTTAATGCAAAACCAATAATGATTCCTGTTCGCGTATCTAATAACTTTAAGTTAACAAATGTCATATATAAAGGAATCATTCCTGCGTTAAACCACATCGTAAATACGGTCATAATCGTAAAAAACTTACGGAACATGAGGCGTTGTTTTGATAAAGCATATGCCATTGTTGCTGTAAAAAACATATTTGCCATAACACCGACAATTGTATAGAAGAATGTATTTAGATAGGCTAACCATATTCCGTCTTTTGCAAATGCTTGTCGATAACTCTCTAAATTAAAACCTTTAATCCAAAACATCACATCACCATTTTCAACAAAAAATGGTTTACTTACCGATGCGATAATAACATAATATATCGGATACAGACTAAGTATTGTAATGATGATTCCCACAACGCTCATAAAAAATGAGAACACCTTTTCATTACGAGTAACTAATTGACTTGATTTTTTTATTTTCAATGGAATCACCTCCTACCATAATGCCGTTTCTGAAATTTTCTTGCTGACTCGATTTGCAAGCGCAACTAAGATAAGTGCAAATAACGCTTCAAATAAACCTGCTGCCGTTGCCAATCCATAGTCACCATTGCTGATTCCTGTTCGATATACATAGGTTGCTATAACATCTGCAGTCTCATATGTTGTTGGGCGATATAAAAGCAAAATAGCTTCAAATCCGACTTTAACCATTTTTCCAATGTTAAGTACAAACATAACAACAATAATTGGTAAGATATTTGGTAAGGTAATGGCTGTAATTTGTCGCCACTTTCCGGCTCCATCTACTTTTGCCGCTTCATATAATTGTGGGTCGATTCCCATAATAGCTGCAATATATACGATGGAGTTAAATCCTGCAGTCATCCATAACGTCATTGTCGTATAGATGCCTCTAAAATACTCTGGCTTAACCATAAAGTATTGCGGGTCCATTCCTAGTTTTTGCAGCATGAAGTTGATCACTCCTGTACTTGGCGATAAGAAATTAATCGTCATCCCACATACAACAACAACCGAAATAAAGTAAGGCAAGAACGTCGCTGTCTGTGTTAATTTACTTATAAATTTATTACGCATCTCTGTAATCATAATTGCTAAAAATATAGGTAAAGGGAACACAATAAGCATTTGCCATAACGCAATCATCATTGTATTGGTAAATGTTCGCACAAAGTCCGTTCCACTTAAAAAATACATGAAGTTCTCAAGCCCTACAAATGTACTACCTTCAAACCCCCGAAAAACATTATAATCATAAAACGCCATTCGCAGTCCCAACATCGGTTTGTATGCAAAGACCAAATACCATAACAATCCGGGTAATAGGAGTAAGTATAAATCCCAATCGCGCTTTATCCTTCCTCCAATCATATGTAATGATAACTTCTTCTTCATCGTTTTCTCCTTTCAAAAATTCAATTCGCTCATCGAATTTGTGAACTCATTATAAGCGCATTTGCATCTAAAAATCTATCTTCGATTTTCAAAACATCTTCAAAAGCCCTTTTTTGTCAATCACGATTTTTCAACACACCCTTCAAAAAGCAAAACAGAAGGCTTTCGCCTTCTGTTATTGCTCATCTATTCGGTCTTTGTATTGTTTGGGTGTCATCCCCATTGTCTTTGAAAACACTCGTATAAAGGTGTTTGCACTGTTAAATCCAACCTCTTTGGCAAGCGTTGCCACTTTAATCTCTTTTTTCGTATGTAAAATGTCTACTGCCTTTCGAATGCGATATTGATTCAAGTGTGCTTTAAAGTTCTCTCCAGTTTCTTTTTTAAAAAGTATACCACAATACTTTTCAGAGATGTTCATGCGTTCGGCCAAATCAATCAGCATAATATCTTCCTGATAATTTTCTTCAATAAAGCGAAGCATCTCTTGACCTAACTGACTTTCTTCTTTTTGACTTTGGTCACGTACATACAAGCATAGCCAATCAATGCTGTTGCGTAAAATGTTAAACACTTCGTCTTGGTTCCACTTATCTGCTAGCGACCAAAAGTCTATCTTCTTTTCAAATACTTCTTCCGGTGTCACCTTTAACTCTTGAATAATACGCTGTAAGGTTCCGATAAGAACCAGAACTAAACTTTGTCTAGCTTCAAGTTCCAGCGAACGATAGACATCATTTTCTTCAAGAATGTGATCATAAATCGTAAGCGCCTGTTCGTCCCCTAAGACAACTTGATGTATCAATTGGTTTTCCAAATTCAAAGGATAATAATGTACTTTTTTATCTTTTTTTCGAATCATATCCATCGTTAACATAACTTGTGTACGATATAAAAAGCGATATTCTAGTATTTTTTGACTTTCTTCATAACTTTCTTTGATAGATTCAAAGCCTACCCGGACATCACTAATCGCAGCGAACATCCTGGTCTCTCCTTCAAGATATATATTGTTAATCAATGGCTGTAGCTTTTTCTTTACCTTATCTAACGTCCTCGCTTCTACAATAAGCGCACAAATCCCTGTACTTAGATTTGCAAAGCGTACACCGTGAGAGTTTTGCAC
This sequence comes from Clostridiales bacterium UBA4039, assembly GCA_002382805.1. Classification (GTDB taxonomy): domain Bacteria; phylum Bacillota; class Clostridia; order Lachnospirales; family Vallitaleaceae; genus UBA1351. Next base: position 83,367 of record DGAD01000043.1, on the reverse strand, counting down.
AAATTCTACAATTTCATTTTTGTATATTTGAACTTCTTGATCTCCAAATTGTTCATTGCCGATAAATTCTATAAGAACAACCGCAAATGATTTATCTTCAGCCTTTTGATTATAGAGTTGGCTTTTTTTGTCTTTTACTCCAAATAAAAGATCACGGTTGGTCTTATGCTCCATCAAACGGTCCCGCTCATTAATTGCACTTCGCAACTGTATATTCAAATCTTTGACTTCTGATGCTTTTGTATGTAATATCTTGATTTCATCATATTTAGAGTTATGCTTTACACTATCAAGTTCCGTCATGAGATCATATATCGGTCGGTATAACAGCCTTGAAAAAATAATGGCGCCCACAATAGCGACAAACACCATAAACAAGCTTGGAAGTAACATACGTATCAGGACATATGCGAAGTTGTTATTATCCGACGTATCTTCAGCCAAAATGGTCCAATCAATATTTGCATATGGATATACAAAAAACTCATGATTCTCATACACAATACGCTCTTGTTGCGATTGCTCACTAAATCTTTGATACAACCCTTCTCTATCAATATTACCCGCTTGATTCCATGCAAAAATCCCTTCATCATTACACAGGAACCAGGTATATTCTTCTCCCGATGTTATCAGACTCTCGGTATTGATAACCAGAAAAAATAGCACCGTTTTTTCTTCAAACGCGCGACGGGTCACATACATAATGTATTGCTCGTCTTCTACTTGCTGCATCATAACCTTTTCTTTGCGTCCTTGTACAAATTCATAGAAGAGTTGATCGCGCTCTTGCTCTGACATCGCCAGTGTTGTCTCAAAAAACTGACCGCTTTGTTCACTTGACGTTGATGTTAGCACAGGTTTTTCGGTATCTACAGGTGTAATATAAATATCAAAGCTAATATTATTGACCCGTGAAACTGCCTTTTGTAATTCTTGTTGCAATTTGATTGCATAAAAATACATTAAGCTTCCTTCATCTTCGGTTACATATGACCGAATATATTCATGATTAACCACATTTTCAAATTCATTCATCGCAATTTCTAGCCGTAGCTGACTGTTACTACGATTGGCTTCAAGGGTTTGAAGCAACATATTTTCCTGGTCCTTTTTATCTTGTCTAAACAAATTATATGAAAAAACGCCAATGAACATAAAGCTAATAAAGATAAATATTGCGAAAAATATCTGATAAACTCTTTTTTCGTATTTTCCTTTCACTATAATTCGCATTGTGTTCTCCTTTTTTTATCGGCTTTTTTTCAAACGCTCATATTCTAACGTTGCATTCACCCCTTGATGGTGCGTATAGCCCAACGGATGACGGCGATACTTTTCTTCATATGCGCCACGCAAAGTATTAAACGGGTCTTTTGTCTTATCAAGATACTGACCTAATTTTTCACGGTATCCATTAAGAACAGCTCCATATTCTGGTTTTGCTGCGAGATTTGTCTGTTCAAGAGGATCTTCGCATCTACTGTATAGTTCTTCTTCTATACCCTCTTGATCGTGATATACCGTGTATTTATATCTATCATCAAGATACATTCGTCCAGGGACAATATAACCTAAAAATTCATCATACCACTGTCCAATAACATAATCTCTTGGCGAGGCCGCTTCCCTTTCAAAGGTAGACATCAAACTTATGCCTTCCCAAGTTTTTGACACATTAAGACCGCAAAAATCTGTTATTGTAGGAATGACGTCCATTAAAGAAACATTACCCCCAATACGTTTTTTGCTCAACTGCGTCTTATGATAAAATACTAAAGGTACTTCATTGCTTTCATTGTAAAAGCAACCATATTTGGTTACTAAGCGGTGCGCTGCCATACCTTCGCCATGGTCTGCTGTTAAGACAATTAATGTCTCATCCATTTTACCGCTTGCTTCTAATTCTTTCAACAACTTTCCGACCTGCGCGTCAACTTTTTCTATAAAATGATGGTATGCATTCAAATAATACCTGTAATCCTCGCCGTTCCAGCTTGTTGTTTGGCTTTGTCTACGATGAGCACAACACATGTACTGAATAAATGAAGGGCGGTTTTTCAAGTCATCTGTTTCGAAGTTTTTAGGTAAACTTGGAAGGCTCTTCACCTCTTGAACTTGATGTTCTTTTTGATAATTGCCAATATAAGAGCAGATATTATGTGGATTTTGAAAATCAACGACAGCAAAAAAAGGACGATCTTTTTCTATATTTTTAAGATAATCCGTTGCTTGGTTTAACGTGTTGATATCATAGTAGGTCTCATAATCCAATGGGATATCCGCACGCTCTGTTGATATATGTACTTGTTTTTCCTCATAACAGCGAAAACCACGCAAACTTCCATAATCGTGCCGCTTGCCAAAATGGACACAATCATAGCCTGCCTGGCTAAATACATCGCCTATAGTTGTTAATTGCTTACCTACCTCTTTAAATCCTTGGTCAGGAAGGTTACTTAACACTTTTGTTTGGTGGGGATAATTAGATGTCCAGAGTGATGCTCGTGCCGGCTGGCACAACGGACATGACGTATATGCATGTTCATAACTAATCCCATTTTCAATAATCTCATTCATATACTGAGTTTGATCATAGGTATTCCCATATGATCGTAGTGCCTTTGAACTGAGTTGGTCACAGATAATCATTAATACATTCATAGATTCATCAGCCTTTCTTCCTCATCATGTATATTCTATTATATTGAAAATGGGATAATTGAAAATCTCCAAAAAGCAACTCGTCACTAAAAAGCAACTCTATTGTGCGCGGCTACTTCGTCTCCTTGCAGGTTTGGACATAGTTCCATGCGTCAACACACATTGTGTCTAAATCCAATTTTGCTTCCCATTTTAGAATGTTTTTACTCTTTTGTGTTGATGCATAGCAGCTACCAATATCTCCTGGTCGTCGATTAACCACTTGATATTTAACGGTTTTATTGCTCGCTTTTTCAAATGCTTTAACCACTTGAAGAACACTATAGCCTTCGCCCGTTCCCAGATTAAATGCTTCAATACCAACATTAGATTTTACATATTCAAGAGCTGCAATATGCCCTTCGGCCAAATCTTGAACATGGATATAGTCTCTAACACCCGTTCCGTCAACGGTGTCATAATCATCACCAAACACACTCAGTTGCTCTAATTCACCGTTTGCAACCTTGGCAATATATGGGAGTAAATTATTCGGAATTCCATTGGGATTTTCCCCAATAAGTCCACTTGGATGTGCACCAATAGGATTAAAATATCTTAACAACGCAATAGAAAATTGTGCGTCACCCACATATAGATCTTGCATAATTTCTTCAATCATCTTTTTCGTTGCCCCATAAGGATTTGTTGTTGATAAAGGATATTCTTCTTTAAAGGGTACATTGTCATTCATGCCATAGACAGTTGCTGAAGAAGAAAACACTATTTTTTTACATCCATGCGCTTTCATCACCTTTAGCAATTGAATAGTTCCATTCACGTTATTATCATAATACTCTAACGGCATGCTGACAGATTCTCCTACAGCTTTTAAGCCTGCAAAATGAATCACCGCATCAATGGCATGATGATTAAAGATTTCGTCTAGTTTTTCTTCATCACGAATATCACCTTCATAAAACTCCACACTTTTTTTACCAAGTGTCTCGATTTTTGAGACGATTTCTTTTTTTGAGTTGACAAGATTGTCAATAATAACCACTTGATGATCAGCCTCTAATAATTTTACACATGTATGACTTCCAATAAATCCGGTTCCACCAGTTACAAGTATCTTCATTGTACCTTCCCTTCTGTTATTAAATATATTTTTTTACAATCGCTTCCATAAGCGGTAATTTTTCTTCCATTTTTTTCACAAATGCATATTGATTCTTTGCTCGAATCAAATTGTGATTCTCTTTGTGGACTTTAAAATATGTGTCGCCGTCCAAGTGGTCCGTAAGAAAGCGCATCCCACACTCAAAGGTCATGATAATGGCACTCATTGGCAATAATTCTAGTTCCTTCGCCGTTAATTCATCTTTCATTATCTCAAGATATCCTTTAGTATACGCTTCAAATCTCTCCAAGTCTACATCCATGTCCTCTAAATTTTGTGCATCTTCTTCTAGCGTACTTCCACATGAACGAATCGCATCACCAAAATCATAGAGAGCGCTTCCAGGCATTACGGTATCCAAGTCAATGACACAACGCCCCTTACCTGTCGCATCATCTAGTAACACGTTATTAATCTTCGTATCATTATGGGTCACACGTGTTGGTATGTTTCCCTTTTCCATTTCTGTCAAAATCAGCTTCGTTATTCCTTCATGTTGGGTCGTGAAATCAATCTCTGCTTGACAATCCTTAGCACGCTGTTTTGCATCTTTTTCTAAAGATCGCATAAAATTTTCATACCGTTGTCGGGTATTATGAAATCCTTGAATCGTCTCATGTAATGTTGCTGCAGGGTAGTCCTTGAGCATATGTTGAAACAATCCAAACGCTCGTCCTGCTTCATAGAGCATGGTTGCATTTTCTGCAAATAAATGCCCGGTCGCATTATGTACAAATTCATATGAACGCCAAAAGTTACCGTCCGCATCTTTATAGAAGCTTTGTCCGCCATAAGTCGCCACCAACGTCAACACCTCATAATTGGGCAAAGGATGTTTCTGAATATACGAAACCAAATAGCCGGTCACCTTTTCGATATTTTCCATTAACTCTTGGGTTTGCTTGAATATATTATGATTTACGCGCTGTAATATGTATAGAACCTTTTGTTCTGCGTCTTGCATTGTCACAAGATATGTATCATTGATATGTCCATCCCCATATGGGCGAATACTGTCAAATTCTCCGTTCCATTGAAATTGCTTGCAAATCACATCAAAATTATATGCCATTATTTTGTCCTCCATAATTTTTCAGGGTATTTTCCTTCATCAATCATCGTGTTGATTGCTTCCACCACTGTCTTTTTATCTTCTTGATACGTCACTCCATACCATTTTTCTGAAGTTTTTAAAACTTTCACTTGCGCTTTTTCCTTTTGAACCATTTGATCAACGACATAAGGAAGATAGAACTCACTCTTTAAGGGATTAGCTTCAAGGGCCGCTGACAAAAAGTCTACGATTGTCGCTTCAACTTCTTCAAGGAAGGAAGGTTTAAGTCCCCACATATTCATTGATACAATTGTCTCTTCTGGAAGTGTTGTCCACTGTTGCTCTTCTAAGTAGGCGATATCTTGTGGACGTTTTTCAATATGTACACGCTCCACAACGTTTTTCAGATTCTCATCTTCATCTAAGCTACATATTCCTCGAGAAACATATCCATTTTCCGTCACAGTGTTTTTTAACATATATCCAACCATCGCGTATGCACGCTCACTTTTTTTCTCATCCTTTAAAAATGTATATAGCTGTGCAAAAGCTTCTTTGCCATAATAATCATCCGCATTGATGATTGCAAAGGGTCCTTGAATCAAATGTCTTGCTGCATACACTGCATGTGCCGTACCAAAGGGTTTAACTCTATCTTTTGGAATCACGATTTCACAAGGCACATCGTCTAACTCTTGAAAGGCGTATTGTACACGTATAAAGGGCTCAACTCGCTTTCCAATAATTTCTTTAAAATCATTCTCAATTTTATGGTTAATAATAAAAATAACTTCTTCAAATCCTGCTTCAATTGCGTCAAAAACAGAGTATTCGATAATTGCCTCATCATAACGCCCTACTGGGTCCATCTGCTTTAATCCACCGTAGCGACTTCCAATTCCTGCTGCTAAAACAACTAATACTGGTTTTTTCATTTTATACCTCCATAACACTTTGATCTTAACTATATCATAACAACTTTTTCTTAACATGTATTTGTACTTTCTTCTACTCTTTTTGTACAATCGATTGTATAATAGAAGAGGAAACTATTTATTGGTTCAGATTGGAGTTTTTCATGGTTAACACTATTGATGGTTATGGACTTACACCGATTCATCGTTTGATTTCCATTGACAACATCATTACAGTACACTATTTTGAGTACTCAAAAAATTACATCTTTGAAGGTGAACGCCACAATTTTTGGGAGTTCCTATATGTCGACAAGGGACATATTAATGTCAAGGCACGAGATACCATGTATATGCTGTCTAAAGGACAGGTAATCTTTCACGAACCTAACGAATGGCACACTGTTCTTGCTAATGGCGAAAGCGCCCCTAACCTTGTCGTGATTGCCTTTGAATGTCAGAGCGAATCCATGGACTATTTTAAGCAGCGCATCTTGTCTATCGATGGACATCTCCATACGTATCTTGGCAAAATCGTTGCCGCTGCTCAAGCAACCTTTTCCAATAATTTAAATGATCCCATGCTAAAAAAAATGGATAAGCGCATTAACACGCCTACCCTATCCGAACAATATATTGTAATGTATTTGGAACTTTTTTTATTAGAGATTTTGGAAAACCATGCGAATTATGAAAAAGAAGTTAAGATCTCTTCTTCCATCCATGAATATATGCGCGAAGACAAGCTTGCCATTGTCATAAATTATCTACAGGAAAACATTCATCAGCCACTTACTCTTGAAGACATATGTAAAAGCACTCTACTGAGTCGATCTTCCCTTCAAAAATTATTTAAAGACGGGACCAGTCACAGTGTAATGGACTACTTTAAAGCCATGAAAATGGATGAAATCAAGCGTCTTATTCGTGAGGAAAACCATAACTTTACTGAAATCGCAGAATTACTTGGTTATAGTTCCATTCACTATCTGTCGCGAATCTTTAAGACAACAACAGGGATGACCTTATCCGAATATGCCTCATCGGTGAAAGCTATTATAGAAAAATAAAGGGACTTAAACTATCTGTCCCTTTTATTATTTGCCAACTCCGGCTTCACGATTCTATAGGCTGGAATTAAAAATAGCATTAATGGAAAAAGCCACAATATTCCATAATAATATGTTTCCATCCCTGTTACACATATAATCAAGACTTCCAGCGAAGCCATAGAAATATATATGCTATTTGATATTTGATTACTCTCCATTACTCATCTACCTCCTCAATTTGATATATGCCACCTGTAAAGTCAATAATGTCCAGTTCATTATTTGCATCCAATCCAAATGACGACGTTCTTAAATCTGTGGGGAAGACTGTTTCATTGTGTACTTGATTATTTTGATCAATCCGTAGTCCCCAAATTGTTCCTGAAGTAAAATCTCTGTAGACAAAGAAACCGAAAAGATTCGGTAATGCATCACCATAATACGTATATCCTCTATTTATTGATCGACCTTCAGAATGAGGATACTCATAAACCGGATCAATAGGATCACTTTCAATAACATCGATTTATTCAATGGTATTTTGTCCGACATAACCTGCAAAAATGATTTCTCTATACTTATCAACACTAAATTTCAATGGATTTCGAAGTCCGTATGCCTATATTTCACCCATTGCATCAATTTCTCTTGCAAAAGGATTGCCTTTCGTTATTATGTAGCTTTAATTATCTGCCGTAATATCAGCATCAATTCTTAGTATTTCCCCTAATAAATTGCTGAGGTTCTAAGCGTTATTATTCGGATCAAACGCTAGTCCCAATAATCCCTTTTCATTTTCTGATGTATCAACAGTTTGCCTTAAGTCCATAAAAACTTCCATTGTATTATTTCTTGTGTTTATTCTCTTTATGAGCCCCTATTTTTCAACAACATAAACATACAGACTATCTTCATAATCATAAATCAGCTGCAATGGTTGACTGAAACTTGTCTCTTCAAAAGCTTCCACGAGTTCATTAGTAGACAAGTTAAAGCTATTCACGTAGATCCCCTCCTAATCTTCCTCCACCTCTTGGTCTTCTCCTAAGTCTTCCGTCGTTTCATCTTCTGACACTTGGTCGTCAATTGAAATTATTTTTCATTTGTCTAATATTATTATAACATAAATGTTCTTTTGAGCACTGTAGGTAATACCTATCAAATAAATATGTTTATTTCTATCCCTTTACGCTTCCTGATGTTAACCCATCAATCATATATCGTTGACATATTAAGAAAATAATCAACATAGGAATCATTGCAACCGATGCCCCTGCCATGATCAAATGATCCATAGCCACGCCGGCTTCATCAATAAAATTTGTCAGTCCTACTGTTAATGTGTAATATTGACTATCTGTAAGAAAAATCAAAGGTGATTCATAATCATTCCAACGCCAGACAAAATTCAAGATTACAACGGTTGCCATGGCTGGTTTTGCTAATGGAAATACTAATTTCCAAAAAATCATAGCTTCACTAGCACCATCAATTCGGCCCGCTTCAATAATAGAAGTTGGGATATCCACATAAAACTGTCGCATTAGGAAGGTGCTTAATGGAGAGAATAGTTTTGGTAATATGAGGGCAAATAAAGTATTAAAAATACCAAGATATTTAAATAGAATAAATTGTGGAACCATGAGCACTTGAAAAGGAACCATCATTGTCACTAGATATAAGAGGAAAAGTTTATCTCTATACTTAAACTCCATTTTAGCAAAAGCATATCCGGCCATTGATGCTGTAATCATCGTTCCTAAAACAGATACGACGGTTGTAATTAATGTATTTTTGAAATATAGCAAAAAGGACGGTGTCTGCTCGAATAAAACCACCTTAAAGTTGTCAAAAGACATATTACTTGTGAATAATTTAGGTGGAAATTGATGTATTTCATTAAGCGGTTTAAAGGAAGATACAATCATCCAAATAAACGGATATACAATTAAGATACATATTGTTCCAATTACAAGTGTGTATAAAGATTTCCGAACGGTTGTTTTTATAGTCATTTTTTCCTCCAGTCTACTGTCTAGCTTCGAATCTCTTTTGAATTCGCCATTGAAACAAGGTTACTATAAAGATTACCATTAATAATACCCATGCCATTGCAGATGCATACCCCATTTTATTATATCTAAACCCAGACAAATAAATATAATGTGCAATAACCGTTGTGGAGCGCCCTGGCCCTCCTCCCGTCATGATATTTACTGTACCAAATACCTGAAATGAATATATTATATTGGTAATGAGCAAGAAAAAAGTCGTACTTGACAACATGGGTAATGTGACATGGAAAAATTGTTGAAATCCATTTGCACCATCAATTTCTGATGCTTCATATAAATTCGAATCGATACTTTGCAATCCTGCCATATATACAACTGTATTATAACCAAGTCCCATCCATATTCCCACAATCATAATCGCCGGAAGCGACCACGAAATACTCCCTAACCATCCGGGCGTATTTTCGACTCCAATACTCTGAAGGAATTGATTTATTATTCCTTGAGACGGATTAAACATCATACTCCATATAGCAGAAACTGCAACTATACTTGAAATGTATGGAATGAAAATGATAATTCTAAAGAAATTTTTTAAATACACTTTATTATTGAGAAAAATTGATAACACTACAGAAAGTCCCATCATTATCGGAATTGTAATCAGTGTATATTTCAAATTATTTTTAACCGCATCAATAAACCAAGGATCTGTAAACATATTGATTGCATTTTCAAATCCATTGAATTTCATACCGGCAAAACCTTTAAATACATTATAATCTGTAAAAGATATAATTAAGGAAAATATGACCGGAAGTAAGATAAAGATAACAAATCCTATATAGTTTGGCGCGATAAACATAAGTGCAGTCCAATTAACTTTTCTTTTTTTCATAAATACACATCCTTAATATTTCGAAAGACCGAATCATCGGTCTTTCGATTGTTTTTATTATTCTGCAACCTCTTTGATTGCCGCGTCAGATCTTTCCTTTAGTATACTAAGATACTCGTCTTGACTACTATATACATCTAAGAAGTACATTTCTGACTCTTCTTTATAAATCTGCATAATCTGTGGGTAAGCTGTTGTAATTGTATCCACAATAAATTCTAAATCTTCATTTAGCATTACCTCTCTATATGCATCTATGTCAAATAACTCCGAAGCATTTTCTCCAAGTATACCTTTAAGAACCTCTCCTGGATCTGCCTTGTTCCAAACAGGAAGTTTACCTCCAGCATACATATATTGTGACCCTTCAGTAATCCAATATTTCATAAACTCCCAAGCTTCATTTTTATACTGGGAATTACTACTAATGCTTAAATGATTATTTAACTGTCCCTGATAATTATTTTCCACGCCTTCTGCAGTTGTCGGATATGGTGCAAAAGTCGTTACAAAGTCATGAGGAAAATTTTCTGAATCTTGAACATATCTTAACATCCATGCACTAAATGGCATCATCGCTACTTCACCATTTAAAAAAGCAGGATGTGCATAGGATTGAAATTTTCTAGAAAACAATTCATCAAATGACATGGCATATCCATTATCCATTAATTCTTTTACTCTTGCATTAGCTTTAAATTCTTCGGCATCAAAATTGCTTTCTTGTCCGTTTTCTTTATACAAATAATCTCCACCTAAAACCGTTCTTGCAAAATCAAGTGGCAATCCTGAATAATAGGCATGTGTTCCATATATTTTTTGACCATCTTTTTCTCCTGAGAGCGCTTCTGCAATATCAAAGAAATCATCAACTGTCCAGTTTTCCGGTATTTCTATATTCTTTTCTGTTAACATAGATTGATTAATCATAATTCCAATGGGTTCTGTCGCTGTCGGTAGTCCATATAATTGATCCTCAATTAATACTTGTCCATTACCTGCACCAATAACCTCTTCTTCAATAAATGCTGTAGCCCCATATGTTTCCAAAGGTTCAACTAAACCTCCGTCAACTCTTTTTTTCATCAAGTCTACACTATAAGTAAAAAATAAATCAATTTGTTCCCCTGATAAAATGGCAGTATCTAGCTTGGTATTTCCTGTATCATCATTAACAAACCTTACATATTCGACCTGTACATTGGGATGCTCTTGATTCCATGCATCTACAAGATTTTGCGGTCCCGATTCTGCCGGTACTCCCCCCCAAACAATTAGGTTGATGGCTCCATCGTCTTCTTGCTCTGATGCAGTGCTTTCTTCTGTCACCGTTTCTGAGCCATTTTGCTCTGCAGTACTCGCATTACCTTGGTTATTATTTTGTTCAGAATTCCCACATCCTGCCAGGCCAATAATCAATATACCGACTAGTAGCATTGTTAAAACCTGTTTCATAAGTGTACCTCCTTTTATTTTGTATATTAACTATATCAATATTACAAAATGATTGTAATTCATTATTCTGAGGAAAACATTCACTATATTTCTTTGAATTTTGTAATGTCAAAATAGTTCAAATAAATGTCGATTTTTGATATTTTTTGGGAGATACACCTTCATATTGCTTAAACATTCTAGAATAATAACTTTCACTACTATAACCTACAAGTTCAGCTATTTCATTTAAACACAATTGGTCTTTCAATAATTCTTTCGAATAATTTATGCGCACAAAATTTAAATACTCAATGATTGTCTTACCCATTTGCTTCTTAAATACCCTAGATAAATAAGACTCATTCAGACCCACCATAAAAGCGATATCTTTTAATCGCACTTGCTTCATATAATTTTCATGTATATAATGTATCGTTTTATTGACTTCCTCTGAGAACTGTACGTTTTCATTCTTTGCAAGATACTCAAAAAATACATCGATAAAATAAAGCATTTTCTTTTGAAAAGCATCCAAGTCCTTAACGGAGTTTAGATAATCGAGTCCATTATCGTCTCCAATGATAATATCTTCGATTGAGTGCTTATTTTTTTCTAACTCAAAATTAAAAATACTGATTAATTCATATTTCCCTGCAAAATCATCATATTCAATGCCTTTTGACACTAAATCATCTATAATTTCCTTCATTATTTTTTTACAACCTATGGCATCGCGAATCTCAAGCATTTTTTTTATTTGATTCATAATCTTATAGGAAATTATGTCCGCTTTAAGTAGTTTCTTTGCTTCATTTTCTTTATGAATATAACTTTTTGCCATACAAACTATTTTTTCTAGTTCATCTGTACTCATTGATAATTTGGGGATAAAATCAAGCGCTCGATTAAACTTCATCGCTTCACGTACAACTTCACTGTCATTCAAGCAACTTAAAACAATGATTACGGTGGCCGGATATATTGCTTTAATTCGGTCAATTAACTCTAAACCATCCATTTTGGGCATTTTTATATCTGTAAAAACTAGATCCGGTTTTTCAACTTTAATTATCTCAAGTGCTGTCAGTCCATTATTGGCCTCGAGCACTGTATTAAAGCCCAACTTTTGCCATTCAATGCCCATGACTAGTCCTTTTCTTACTAAAACTTCATCATCAACAATCAGTACCTTCATTCTTGCTCCTTATTTTTAATCAGTAATATTGTTTTGGTTCCTGTGCCTAATTCTGTTTCAATACCAAGTCCACACGGCGGTTCATAATATAGCTCGATGCGTTCTTTAACATTTCGAATGCCAATACTTGAAAATCTTTCTGTGCTTTTTTTATTCTCAAAAATACGTTTTTCTTCTTCCTGCGTCATACCTTTTCCATTATCTTCAATCCATATTTCAATATAATCAATCTTATGAATTGAACGAATGATAATAACACCATCTTGTTGTTCTTCGTCAAATCCATGGATTATAGAATTTTCAACAATGGGTTGTAATAATAGTACCGGAACTTTTGCTTTTAATGTTTTTGCATCTAATTCATAGCAAACCTTAATACGTTTACCATATCGCATTTTTTGAATATCTATATAGCTTTTTAATAGATCCACTTCTTTTTCTAATGTAATAAAATCATCGAACTTCCCTAGTGTATTTTCTAATAAATAACCTAGTTGCTTGATCATCTTTTCCGAGTTTTTTGCATTTTCTATAACACAAAACCATTTTATACCATTTAATGTATTCAGTAAAAAGTGCGGATTAATCTGAGCTTGTAAAGATTTAAGTTTGGCTTCTTCTTTCTGCTTTGTCTCAAATTCCACCCGCATCATTGATTCTTTTAATGCACGAACCATATAGTTCATATTATCTTTTAACATGATTATTTCTTTGCTTCCAACAGCTTCAATATTGACATCAAGATTCCCATGACTAATCTCATTTACCGAAAGCACTAATTGTCTTACACCTTTAGATTCTTTAAAGGATGTATATATAATTATACTTAAGAGAAATATTATTCCGATTATATTAACTATTAATAAGCCATTTCGATAATTCTTCACTTCTGCAATGATAATTTCATAAGGTACAAGTTGTATCAATGTCCAATTTGTCTTTTGAATTTTCTTTGTTCCGACATACATTTTTCCATGGGTTGTATCAATCACCCCTTTTTTTGTTGCAATTTTTAGAATCTCTTCTTTTGAATATACATAATCATTATTTGACTTTAGTATCGTGTCACCTGTTTCATTAATAATACATCTTTGAGTTCCATTTACTTCACTATCTCTTTGCAAAATATCACTTAAGCTTGAACTGGGAAATAAGTGTATCAGAAGCACACCTGCTTGTTGATAATAATTTTTGGTTAACAACCTTACTAATGTAATTCCTCCCTCATAATCCATGATATTATTTGATGGGGCCTTCCAAATAAAAAAGCCATTATTATTTAGACTCTCTATGTACCAATCACTTTTTACGATTTTCTCGATATCCGGATACATCTCAAAGCTGGTAGTATATATTTCATTATCAAATGTCACAATCGTCGACTCAACCATGTATGGATATAGGTTACTCGCTTCCATATAATGTAAACGTTCTAGCACAATTTTTTCTCTATAAATTTTATCAATGATTGAATTCGGTGGCGATAACAAAACTTCTTGTATGACATCATCTAATGCAACTACATTAGATGCACTGATGATATCATCAATGACATGGTTAATACTTTGGTCAATATTCTCTAACAACTGGTCAGTAACAATCTGTGTATTGTTTAATAAAACATCTCTTGTATATACATATCCAATAATCGGTGCAATAATCATTGGTATGATTGTTCCTAGAAGCATGCCACGAATTAATTTTGAATGCAAAGAATAATTTTTACTTTTCATCTTGTACCTGCTTTCTGTATGTTGTCGGAGGTATGCCTTCAATATTTGTAAATACTTTACAAAAATAATTGCTGTCTTTATAGCCGACTGACAATGCTATATCTAAAATGGATTGATTACTTTCTTGGAGTATTTGCTTGCTTACATGAATTCGCATTTCATTGATATAAGCTCGAATTGTTTTCTTTTTATTTTTTTTAAATGTGTGACTTAATAGGGACTTACTGCAATGACAAAACTCAGCAATATCTTGGAGATTAATATGGTTCATGAAATTATTTTCAATGTATGCTATAGCATGATTTAGAATATATATATTGTACTTATTCTTATATGTTCCTGTTTGAATCAATTGCTTTTCTTCTTCATAAAATAGACCGGATACCAAGTAGGACATAGTCTCCACTTTTTTCTCTAGTTCTTCTAAATCGAAATCATCTATACTCTTACGCAACCAGCATTCTTTTATCAATCGATGTTGTGTCCTCGCCTCGAGTCCTAGCTTATTCACTCGCCGAGTCACTTCTTCGCTATAAAAGGATCCAACATTGATCGAGCCAATTAATATTTTTTCATTGAATATATTACCTTCTGAACTTGAAAAATAAATAGGATAGACAAATTCGGTAACTCCAGCATAGCAAGTTCCAAAAAATGGTTTTTTCTTAACCTGCAAATATTTATAAATTTTATCCTTTTGGTCATAACATCTTTTCCAACATCCATCTAATTGTTTAATAATCATGCATTGAGTACTTTTATGTATATAATAATCATTAAAATACTCTAAGGTCATTTTGTTGAATTCTAAAAAACCTAAGTAATCTTTAATAATAACTTTAAGTTCATATTCCTTCTCAAACGCTTCAATATAATTTATTAATCCTTGGTATTTTCTCATTGAACCGCCTCCTGTAGGTTCATTATACTATAGTCTAATTTTAATTTCGTGCATTTTTTTTAAGATTTCCGACTCTTTTTTGAAGGATTTTTACTTTGTCTTTTTATAAACTATACAAAAAGGAGGTATTCTATGAAAAATAAACTGATACAAAAAACTTATGATTTTGTGGTTATTGGCGGCGGTCTTTCAGGGGTCTGCGCTGCTATATCCGCTAGTAGAGGTGGTGTTAAAACAGCCTTAATTCAAAATCGGCCTGTTCTTGGCGGCAATGCGAGTTCAGAAATACGTATGCATATATGTGGTGCCGATAATCATGGTCGTAGAGAAAACGCTAGAGAAACGGGTATATTAGACGAGATTCTATTAGAGAATAAATATCGTAATCCACAAAATAGCTATTCGATTTTTGATACTATTTTATGGGAAAAGACCCATTTTCAAGATAATCTTGATCTGTATCTAAACACACATATATCTGAAGTTCACAAATCATCAGATAGAATCCAATCCGTATCCGGTCATCAACTGACAACAGAAAAACAATATAATTTTAGTGCTACTTATTTTCTTGATGCAACTGGTGACGGAACAATTGCTGCACTATCTGGGGCCGCCTATATGTTAGGACGTGAAGCAAAATCAACCTTTAATGAACAATATGCCCCTGAAAATGAAGATACCCATTGCATGGGCAATACCTTGCTATTTACAACAAAAAAAATGGATTTACCTACGCCTTTTCATAAACCGTATTGGGCCAATACTTATACAGAAGCTGATTTGAAAAATCGTCCTCATGGCGCCCACGGGTATAACTATTGGTGGATAGAAATAGGTGGCGATGAGCTTAAAACAATTGATGATACTGAACTTATTCGAGACGAACTATTAAAGGCCCTATATGGTGTATGGGACCACATTAGAAATAAAGACCATCAAGCGGATCATTACGCTTTAGATTGGGTGGGATTTTTGCCTGGAAAAAGGGAATCTAGACGAGTTATTGGGGATTATATTTTAGCCGAAAAAGACCTTTTAGCCGCAAGGTCTTTTGATGATGCCGTTGCATATGGTGGTTGGCCTATGGACATGCATGTTGTCGGTGGTCTAAATACTCGCCTAGACCCAACAACTTTTATCGATTTACCTGATATGTACACAATCCCTTATCGTTCTTTATACTCAAAAGATATTCATAATTTATTAATTGGCGGACGTATTATTAGTGCTTCACATATGGCTTTTGGTTCCACGCGAGTGATGGGTACATGTGCAATCGTTGGTCAGGCGATCGGAACTTCGGTAAGGTTATTAAAAGAAAAAAATATAATGCCAAATGCCTTAGGTCCATATATTCAGGAATTGCAACAGATACTTCTTAAAGATGATGTTTTTATACCAAATGTTGTAAATGAGGATCCCTTGGATTTAGCAAAAAAAGCAATCCTTAAGAGTTCCTCCCATACTCCTTCACACCAGCCGGAAAATATTATTAATGGGGTAAGTCGATCAACAAATACACATAATAATTTATGGTCCGCAAGTATAGAAAAGCCGCAATGGATTGAAGCCTCTTGGCCAGAGCCCATAGATATAAATGAAATTCATTTAAAATTTGATTCAAATTTGAGTCAAGAAATAATGTTGACACTTTTTCAAAGTGAGTGTGATGTGCCCAATACGATTCCTGAAGAATTAGTTAAATCTTTTAGCATCGAGTGTTTTAATAACAATCAATTAGTATATAAAAAAGAAGTTTCGGATAATTACCAACGATTTGTCGTCATCCCATTATCGTCCACGCTCTCTTGTGATTCCATAAAAATATCTTTTAACGAAACACATGGTTCACAGGATTTCCGTTTATTTGAGTTAAGGATATATTAAACAACAAAGCAGGATATTTTAAAAAATATCCTGCTTAAAATTACTTTATTCTGGTTGTACCCCTAATTGCTTCAATCGATCTTGAAGCTGACTTATAGAAAGTTCATTTGGCTTGATCTTGTTTTTTACAGATATCGCAGCTGCTATACCTACCGCTTGACCCATATTAACGCAAATTGGCATAACTCTATAACTTGAATGAGCCATATGGGTTCCTGAAATATTCCTTCCCGCTAGAAGCAACCCTTCAATTTTTTCTGGAACAAAACATCCATATGGAATCGAATAATATTTTGTTTGTTTAAAATGCTTTTGCTTTCCCGTTTCATCAAGACCGGCTCCCTCTAAGTTATGTACATCAAAATTAAAATGTGCATTGACAACTGCCCAATCGTCAAATAACTTAGCCTCTAAAATATCCTTTTCTGTGATTGTTTGACGCCCAATAAAATGCCGAGTCTCACGAACACCAATAATAGATGCAGAACTCATAACATATGCATTTTCAAATCCTTGTATATTTTCCTTTAAAAATTTTTCAATAATGGGAATTTGTTTTCTGCACTGTATTTCAGCTCTAGTTAGGTCTTCAGCTTTTGTTCCATCAACTTTAATTGCATTGGTCATATTTAATGTAACAATACCAGGTAAGACAGATGGATATATCAAAACATGCCCTGCAGGATATGGGATATGCTTTCTTGCATATGATTGAAGATCCTCACCATTTTTTAATTCGTAGCTATCTTCAAAAAATGTAACATATCGAACCTCTTTTGTCTTTACGCCCCCCATTTTAAACATGATTGTCAGTGGTTGCATTTTTCCATCATACTCACGTCCTTTATAAAATCTAGCTCCTGACTTAGCAGCTATGTCGCCATCTCCACTTGCATCTACAATAACTTTCCCGTAAATCGCTTGTCGCCCGGATTTGTTTTCTATTACAACACCTTTGATTGCACTTTCTACCATGATAACATCTGCTGCAAATGTATATAATAATAAATCCACCTTTGCTTCCTCAATCATCTCTAGCATTAATACTTTAAGTTGTTCTGGATTAATGAGTTTTTGTTCTTCCTTATAATCTAAGATATCATTACCATGTAAATAATTACTACGAACTAAGATTTCTTCATAAAATCCACCCTTAGTATTTCCTGTCCAATGACTCATTAGTCCTGTTGTTGCAACTCCGCCTAGTTGACCGGATTGTTCAATCAATAAGGTCTTCGCCCCTTCTTTCCCTGCATTCACTGCTGCAGAAAACCCCGCCGGTCCACCGCCAATGACAATAACATCATAGTTGCCAAAGATTGGAATTTCTCTTTCTGCTTCAAAATACTTTTTCATGTATGCCTCCTCAATAATTTTATATTATAACTGTAACAAAAATGCGAAGAATGAGATATAAAATTATTTTTGAGTTTTAGTAAAATATTTGGTATTATATGCTTATCAAAATATATTAGGTGAAATGATGAATATTAAAAAAAATGAATATCTGCCAAAAACTATAACCTTAATTGAACAGAGTTTAAATGATTTGAAAAAAAACTATGATGTTTATATTAATTTTCATGATGTCATTGGTTTATCGCTTATTGATCAAGAGATTAGCCGTGTCCTCAATACATATGCCTATCATCATAATTTTTATTGTAATCATATTAAATCTACCCCAGACGGATTTCATCAATGTATTAAGCAAAAAAATAAGGCATTGCATCATGCCTTTAAAATTCAAGAACCTTTTTGGGAACATTGCTATGCGGATTTTCACGAACTCGTTATCCCCATCATTATTAAAAATCATTATATTGGCGCTTTATTTATTGGAAATAATATCCTGTCAATAGCTAATTATCCTATATTCTATAGGGATTTAAAGATAATTTCTCTAATGTTTGATACTCTCTTTTATGATTACGAAAAATACTTAATAACACGTACAGAAGACACCTCATATAGAGCCAAGAATTACATTGTAACAACTATGTCTTTTATCAAAGATAGCTTCAATCAGGATTTGTCGCTTTCTTTGCTGGCTAAAAATGCTTTTTGCAATCCTACGTATTTAAGTTCTCAATTCAAAAAGATTACGAATATTACACTCAATCAATATATAACAAATATACGTATCCAAGAATCTTTATATTATTTAGAATCTACCCATTTATCCATTACAAATATCGCTTTAAAAGTTGGTTTTAGTGATGGCTCTTACTACAGCAAAAAATTTAAAGAACAAATGAATATTACGCCGATGCAATACAGACAAAGTCATATGTGATTTAGCGAATAACTCACCCTTTTTATCTGATATTTGATTTTGCTTTCGATAGTCCTTTGGTGTCATTCCTGTTAATTTTTTAAACACTTTACCAAAGTAACTTTGTAAAGCAAAGCTTAAATAATAAGAAATCTCAGATATAAACTAATCCGAATACTTGAGAAGATTTTTGCATTTTTCATTTTTTTTTATGAATATAGTGAACAACGGTAATTCCTTCTAGCGGCTTAGATTGCTGCATTAATCGCTAATAGATTTGTTTGATCTGCAATTTCTGTAATACGATCAACAAATGTGCTAATATCATTTATTGATACCACAACACCGTTCATTTTTTTACTAATATTAACGGATTGAATCCGCACTTTATTGATTCTGGATTGGCAATACTTTTTTAAACCGATTTTTCAAGGTGAATTCGTTTATATTTTGCTGGGCTAAAATAATCGAGTGAAGAATGGATTCTATGGTAATCTACCAATTCAATTTTTAGTTGCTCTATATTTTCAAATTTGTATTGCTTTACAAATTTAGTTTTGATAATTTTGTTTATTTAATTTTACCACTCATCTTTTTAATTATTTTAAGTTCTTAAAAGTTATCTGCTAACTTTTTATGTTACTGTCGTTTTATACTAGCCTGTTCTTAGCATTTTGTCAATAAATATCAACTTTTTATTTAATTATTTATTTTTTACAATGAAAACGGTGCAAAGCACATCTGAAGTCGACTGATAAAAGAAAAAAGACCCTTGCTCTAACGTAAATGTTAGTCCAATGGTCATTTATTGTGCTTACGAAATTCATAAGGTGTCATTTTGACTATTTTTTTAAACGATTGGGAAAAATAACTTTGCGAAGTAAATCCACAAGAGTTTGCAATAGATGCAATGTTATAATCCGTCTCTTTTAACAACTTCTTACTGACTTGAATACGGACACTCGTCAGATAATTCATTAAAGATATCCCATAAGTTTTTGTAAAACAGTGGGACAGGTAATATTTGTTCAAGTGTAATTCTTCAGCTAGAAGGTCCAAACTGATATTTTCTGCATAATGGGCTTCCATGTACTGCTTTGCCTGATTACATTCTCGCATTACTTGTTGCGTAATTGAAGCAACCGCTTTATTACCGGATATTTTCAGATATTCCAAGAATAAAAGTTCATAAATATTTTGTATCATCAATAGATGATGGTTGTTTTTACGATCGCCAATGTGCAAAAGTTCTTCTGTATAAAAATTAACTTTTTTAGTAATGGACAAAAAAGACGCTTTTGAGTATAGGCTATTATCCATTTCAATGGATATACTTCCTACACCAAAGACTATATATTCTAGCGGATTATCTTCACTGGAGACTTCTCTGTGCTTAACATTGGGGTTAATTGCAATAAAGTCATAAGGACCAATGGCAATTTTTTGATCTTCGATATAAATCGTACCTTCACCACCAATAACCAAAAACATCTCGCATAAAACATGGGTATGGGAAATGCTCGCCCACTCTCCTTCATAAGAAGAATGGGCAACATAGACGAGTTCTCCATAATTAATATCTTCAACTTTGTCGGATAAATAATATGTACGATTACTCATGTTTACCCCTAACTTATCTTCACAGAATTTTAATCACTATAGATTATTCATTGATATTATACCAAATTATTTCATTGGCTTCCATGGATAATTCAAAGGAACTTCCATCGCCTCGATAGATTTTTGTCTGTTGAGGCTCATAAGTATTATTCACAACACAGAATTTATTGTTTTTCACATATGCATGGACTTCAATATGATAGTTGGTACTATGCCATTGCTCTAAGCTCTCTTGTGCATGTGCTGAGAAAAGAATTGCACGGTGTAACATTCGCACGTTTTGATGACTGTAAGGCAAGCCGCTAATATACACACTTCGCCCTTTTCCAAAATCATTGGTCGCAAGTTGAACACCTAAGTCTTTTTGCGCAATGACTGTTGTGTTTTCCATAGCAAAGATGTCTTTTTGTCCTTCACCAAAATCAATGTATCCATCACAATCTTGTGTAATAAAGTGCTCTTGTTCTTGCCAGTTGTACTTATCATAGTTCAGTGTAAATCCAGTTTCTTTTTCAACACCCAGGGCATCTGCTAATTGGAAAAAGCGTCCTTGATATTGATGGGCTGTTGGTTCTCCAACACCAATAAATCCACCACCGCTATAAATAAACTGTCGAATACGTGTAATAATCTGTTCGTCTATCCAGTATGAACCACCACTATGGGCTGTATCTGCTCCTCCCACATTAATGATAACATCTATATCATCAAGAAGATGCGCATCTTGCTTAATATCATCAAAGCTAATAAAGCGTACATCATAAGGTCCACCTGCTAGTGCTTCAACGATACCTGCATAACTATAGTTTTGCTTTTGGTACAATGCATGATGCACCATGTGATTTCCCCATGCGCGCATATGTCCCCATGCATTTAAAACAGCTACAGTTTTTACACAGTATGGCGTTGTTCCTTTGACATTGTCATATAATACTCTAAATTCATCGGCCACACTCTTAATATACTCAATAAAATCCGGGAATTCTAACGCAAGTTTTAGGTATCCACCATAACCAATACGGTCTATAGGTTTTCGAAGAATCGCACGTCGTGCAGTAACCCAATTTTCTTTGGCTTCTTTTATTGGATTTCCATTTTCATGGAATGTATCCGGGAAAAAGTAAGGTAAAAAGCGTCCTTCTGTGTATTTGACACCTTCAATATCACTGATTAGTCGAAGGGTGCTTCCATTACCAACACTACCTACTACAGCATCAAGCCCAATCTCTCCAAAAGCTTCTAAAAATGGTTCTGTTCCAATCCAATGGTCCCCAAGAAACATCATCGCTTCTTTGCCATAATCATGCACAATGTCTACGAATTCTTTTGCTAATGCAGAGACTTCTTTGACTTGAAAATGCACAAAATCCATAAACTCTTTTGATGGGTTTCTATATTGGTTATTATAGTATCCTTGATCTATAATATATTCCGCTCTAAATGGATATCCAACTTCCTTTTCAAATTGCTCGAGAATATATGGACTAACCGATGCTGAATAGCCATACCAATCCACATATTTTTCACGTTTTAGTTCATCAAATACAAGGGTAAACTGGTGAAAAAATGTTGTAAAACGTACTACATCTACATCTGGTTTTTCTTCTAGAAAAGTTTTTAACCGCTTAAGACTATGTTCACGAGTTTTTGGCTGACGAACATCAAAAGTGATTTGATGCTCTACATCATCCCATTCATTCACAACGCTATTATACATATGTACCGGGTCCCAGATAAGGTATGCCAAAAAGCTTACTGTATATTCATGAAAAGCTTTACATCCATTAATGACAACACGACCTGTCTGATCGTTATAATCCCACAAACTGGCATTAACAACTTGGCCTGTTGTTCGATCAATAACTTCCCACCAACGCTTTGGATTGTCTCGTTCATTGACTTGCATTAATTCGTCGCTAATCCCTTGCATAAGGGGAATCTCTAAGGTCTCTTCCGATGCCAGATAAAATCCTGTCATGATGTAGCATTGTTGTACTTCTTCTGGATGCTGTTTTGCCCATGCGTTGTCTTTACGTGTTGTATAATAGGTTGCATAACGTTTTGCATCTAAGGTATTTAGCTCTTCCGGAAAGTCTGTTCCATCACAGTCTCTCACTGCATCTGCGCCTAAAAAGTCTACAATTCGAAGTGTTTCATCAACAATATCTGTGTCCGTTGGTATTGTCAGTCTTCCTCTTAAGTTATCTTTCATTTTTCGTACTCCTCATTATTTAGAATGCGGTTTGTTATACACATACAATGCAAGTAGGAGCATAACTAAACCAAACATTTGAATCATTAATCCTTGAACTCCTATATCCTTATGTCCCATGATGACAAAAATTGTTCCGACAATAATCCATAAGAATGCAAAGATTCGTTTTATGACTGCTTTTCCATATTCATCTTTTATCATCCTAACCTTTTAAACCTCCTAACGTCATTCCTTGCGTTAATCGCTTCTGTACAAAGATATAGAGAATAAGCGTTGGCAACATAACCATGACCAATCCAGCATACATCTGTCCATATTGCGCAGCTGCATTTTGTGCTTTCATTAAGTTCATAAGCCCTACTGGTAATGTTCTTGCTCCTCCAGCTTTTGTTAATAACGTCATTGAAATAATGTATTCGTTCCAGAAGGATAAAAAGTTAAATAAAATAACGGTGACAATGCTCGGTTTTGCCATTGGCAATATAACCTGGCACATGGTTCGAAAATGTCCTGCACCATCTACATACGCAGCTTCTTCAAAGTCTTTTGGCAGTGTAACCAAATACCCCGATAGTAAATAAATTGTAAAGGGCAATGCTGTTGAAGCATATACTAGTGCTAATACAAATATATTGTTAAGCAAAAATCCATGACCAAATGTTGTGTTCATCCATTTGTCTGCATCAACAAACATCAAGAAGATAGGAACAACAATATAGTTTACATTAATAAACAGACCTGCCATGAACATGCCTCTAAAAAATTTCTTGCCAAAAAAATCAAAGCGTGTTAATACGTAGGATGCAGGTAATGCAACAATCAAAAGAATAAGAATAGCTAATGATGTAACAATAACTGACGTCAGCATATAGCTTCCCATATTAGCCTTATTCCATGCATCTGCAAAGTTTTGTATATAAAATCCTGCAGGCATTGCCCAAGGATTTCCATAAAACTCGGCATTTTCTTTGATTGAAGCTAAAAATACCCAGCCAACAGGAACAATGATTGTTATCGTTAATGAAATGAGTGCAACATATATAAAAATTTTATACAGCGAATTTGTCTTTAGATTTTTCATATTATCCTCCTAGAATTCAAGCGGTTCGCGTTTTGTAACTGCGCTGACAACGGCAGATAGTGCAAAAGAAAAGATAAAAATAACTACACCAATCGCCATACCATAGCCATAACTTGAATTCGTATAGGCTTGTTTATACATATAACTTAAGAAAACTTCTGTACTTCCATCCGGTCCACCTGATGTCATTGCTTGCACAAAGAGAAAACTCATATTGATTGAACTAATAATGAAGAATGTAAGTGTCGTTCGAATATTCGTCCAGATAAGTGGTAATGTAATCTGAAAGAATTGAGTAATCTTGCCGGCACCTTCCAGGCCGGCAGATTCATACAAGCTTTTTGGAATACTTGACATACTTGCGATATACATGACCATATAATATCCAACCGCTTGCCATACCATGGCAGCGACCAAACTATAGACAACTATTTTTTGATCGCCTAGCCATAAAATATCTGGTTGGTCTGGTCGAAATAAACGAATGAAACTGTTGAGTATACCATTTTTAGGGTCATATATTGCACTAAAAATAGCTGCAATGACTACAACAGATAATATATTCGGGATGTAAAATACAATTCTAAAGATATTCGCCCCTTTAATTTTCTCCTGGGTAAGGATCGCCGCAAATAATATTGCGAATAAGAATGTAATCATTGTCACTAAGATTAAAAGCAACAACGTATTTTGAAACGATTGGTAGAACCGTTGGTCTTCAAAAAGAATTCTAAAGTTGTTTAGACCAACAAACTCCTTGTTTGGCGAAAAGCCTCCCCATTTAAACAGCGACATTTTGAATACGTTTATTGTAGGTATAACCATAAAAACGATAAATAAGATCACTGCAGGAGAAAGACACAATGTAATAAATAACCGACTGCTTCTTCCATTTTTCATTTGTCTAAAGATCTCCTTACATTTTTTTCATTCGATAGATTCCGATTATTTCAATGCTTCACGAAGTCGATTGCTTGCTTCAATAACGCTTGCAACCCATTCATCACGTGACTTATCACCTGTTACCAAACTATCTACGGTTCCAAATAATGTGTCTGCCATGTTAACACCTTCAACAGGCTCTGTTGCTGCAAAGTTACCCATAGCTGCTTTTGCACCATCATTGTATACACTATAGAAAAGTTTGTTCTCGCCAGTTAAGTAATCTGTCATATCAAAAATAGGTTGAACTGCATTGCTAGCCGCAAAAATAGCTGCTGCTTCATCTGAGTATAAGAAACTAATGAATTCTTTTGCTAGCTCAGGATTCTTTGCCGCTGCCGGAACCCATGCTTGTTCAAAAAATGTATAGGAATATTGGTCTGAAGTGTCATCAAGTGCTGGTAGCGCTGTGAATCCCCACTCAAAACCTTCCGCTCTTGGAGCATCTGCCATTTCACCTGTTACCCAAGTACCATTTGGCATAAATAATGCTTCGTTATCTAAAATAAGTTGCTGATTTTTTAAGTAGTTTTCATTGTTCGCATTTGCTGGTGTTGTTGCTTCTGTATATGATGCTAATTTTTCAACAATGTCAAATGCTTTTTGTGCTTCATCTGTTGTCCAAATACCTTCTTCATATGTCATTGCTGCGTTAAATAGTGCTGGTCCACCAGTAACATTTAACAATCCATAGAAAAGTGCATCAAAGTACCCTGTTGTAGGATATGTGAATAATGCGATACCTTCCGCCTTAGCTTTCTCGCCAAGTTCCCACATTCCATCCCAAGTTGTTGGTACTTCCCAACCTTTTTCTTCAAATAGTGCTGCATTATAGAATAAACCGCAAGGACTATAAAACATTGGTGCTAAATAAGTCTTACCATCACCATATGGATTCGTAATTCTAGTTGATGTAAATCCTGGAATTAGTTTTTCAGATACTGTGACGTCTTCTCCTGGAACATTCATTGACAACACGTCTGTGATATCAAGAATTGCTTGTTCTTTTATAAGGGTCTCTGTTAACGCTGCTGGACGACCTACGCCTAGATGAACAACATCTGGATAGTCTCCTGCTTTCATGCTTGGACTAATAGCATCTTCCAAGTTTTTATCAACAATCAGCTCAATGCTCACACCTGGGTGTATCGCTTCAAAAGCTGCGGCAACATCTGTCCACATCTGTGCTCCATAAGCTGTCTCAATGGCTGCAACTGTTAATTGTTGTGCTTGTACATCATCCCCTGTTGTTGCATCGGATCCCGCATCATTATTTGCATCTTGGGAATTCCCCGTTGATGCATCGCCTGAATTTGCTGTTTCATCACTTTGGCAACCTGCAAAAAGTCCTACAGACAATACCAATACCAATAAAATACTTAGTGCTTTTTTCATAATATCTTTCTCCTTTTTTATTATAAGATACCCTTATTATAAGCACTGTCTCTCCAAGCGAATACATGATTATTGTTACTTTTTTTATATTTCTTGCTTTGCAGTTAATTTTTCGCAAAAATTTTCAACATTTTTTTATTAATTATGTTATTTTCTCTTACCAATATGGGTTCCAGTTTTGTGTTAAACGCACTAAAGCCTCCATATAAAAATAATCGCCCCATATATTACTCTCATCAACACCTTGATTATGCGGAATCGAATATACTCCATGAAGTAATAATCCTTCGGATTCTTGAATACTCTTTGGCGTATAATTGTTCACTAATGATTCCATCATTTTATGTGCAATCTCTAGATAACGCTCTGTCTGAGCCAAAGACGGAAGCTGCTTCGCCCCTTCTAAAATACCGCAAATGGCTATTGCTGCTGATGAAGAGTCTCTAGGTTCCTGCGCTCCATCACTAAAAGCCAAGTCCCAATATGGAATATAGTCCGCCGGTAGATGTTCAATAAAATAGTCTGTAACCTTAACAAATGCATCAACAAAAACCGGATCTTTGGTATATGCATAGGCTAACATAAATCCATATATTCCCCATGCTTGCCCTCGCGCCCACGACGAATCATCTCTATACCCTTGTGCCGTTTCTCCTCGTAGTGGTTTATGGGTTTTTGTATCAAAATAGTAGGTATGATGGGTACCATAATCTTCACGCAAAACAACTTGTAGCGCGGTATATGCATGGTTAGAAGCCACTTCATAAAATTCTTTTTCGCCGGTTTGTTCATGTGCCCAAAATAGTAGGGGAATATTCATGTATGCATCAATAATTAAGCGATAACTTTCTGGTGCTTTCATCGGGCCCCAAGCCTGAATGAATTTGCCTTCGGGCGTATATCGATGAATAAGCCATCTTGCGGCTTCAAGAGCTGTCTCTTTAGCTTTTTTAAGACCTAATGTTTTATATGCTGCTACACAAGACAAGGAATATAAAAAACCAATATCATGATGGTCTAATACCCACTTATGTTTAAGACGCTCCTCAAAACTGTCGACATGCTTTTCAATTAGCTGTCTTAACATCGGTGATGGTTTAGCCTCATGCGCCAAGCTTAATATCCCTGAATAAAAACCTTCTGTCCAACATTCATCATTAGGATGTTTTCTATATATTCCACCTTCTGCTGCCGGTGCCGGGAAGAATCCTTCCTTCAGTTCCCGGCTGTTCTCCAACACTTCTAGCACATGGTCTCTTGCTTGAATAAGTGCCTCTTCATATAACTGCTGATTTTTTACTCTCTCCATTACCCTTTCACCCCACTTGCTGCTACACCTTCAACAAAGTAGTTTTGGGCGAAGATAAAGATGACGATGACCGGCAGTAAGACTAATGTCGCTCCAGCCATTAGTACACCATAGTTTAACACTTGTCCTGTTGCAAATAACTGTATACCTACAGAAAGCATTTGCTTACTTACATCTGATATGTATAGATAAGGGCTCATATAATCATTCCATATCCACACAAAGGAGAAAAGCATCATCGTTGCAACCGATGGTTTGGCTAATGGCATAATAATCTTAAAGTAAATCCTAAAATGTCCACATCCATCAATACGTGCAGCTTCAGACAATGATTCCGGAATGCTGATAAATGCTTGTCTTAATAAGAACACAAAGTATACATCCACAAGGCTTGGTAATATAATTGCCCACATGGTATTAAGAATCCCTATCTTCTTAAAGATAATATAACGAGGTAAAATCATAATATCACTTGGAATCATCAATGCTGCTAAGAGAATCATAAAAATCAAGTCCCGTCCTTTGAACTTAATTTTTGAAAATCCGTAAGCTGTGTAGCTGACAAAAAAGAACTTCAATAAAAGACTGGTTCCTGTCATTATTATTGTATTGCGATACCACTGCATAAAGTCATAATAATCACTTACAAATAAGGCTTTAATGTTATCCAAAATCCACTCACTTGGCCATAACTTAAAAGAGGCTTGCAAGACTTCACTTTCTACTTTAAAAGCTGATAGAATCATAAATACAAAGGGGAAGATTGATCCAATCCCAATCATAATCATAACAACTGTTAGTATGACTTTCGTTATTTTTTTTGATCTGATTTCCACTGCTTTTCCTCCCTTTTAGTATGTCACCCATTTTTTTTGTCCACGCCACTGCACCAACGTTATTAACATAACCACAGCGAACATGACCATCGCCTGCGCACTGGCATAACTAGTATCAAAACGCGTGAAAGCTGTTCGGACAATATTAATGGACATCACTGTTGTTGCTTGTCCCGGTCCACCTTGTGTCAGTGATTGAATAACTGTAAAGTTTTGTAACGATGTTATCAACGAACTAATCGATAGGAAGAACGTTGTTGGTGAGACTACCGGTAAAGTTACATGTATAATCTGTTGGAATCTTGTCGCTCCGTCAATACGAGCCGCCTCATTGAGCGCTTTAGGAACACCTTGTAGTGCCGCCAAATATACAATCATATTAAGACCAACACTTTTCCATACCGCAATAGCTACTACTGTTGGTAGAACTAACTTTGCATCGGTTAAGAGAATGGGGGGATTTTCCACTCCAAGTTTAAGTAATAGCCCAACGACGGGTCCTCTTGCACCAAGCAATAACCGAAAGACGACTGCAACGGCAACCATGTTGGATACATACGGTAAAAATACCATCGAACGTAGTGACTTCTTAAAAAAGACTCCCTTATTTAAAATGACGGCTAGAACAAACCCTATAGTCATAATTAGCGGAACATAAATCAATGAATATATCGCCGTTCTTTCTAATGCCGCTAACGCGTCTGGATCACTAAAAAAGCGAACAAAGTTTTCAAGTCCTACAAATTGAATATTATCTAGCTTCGTTATGTATTTTACATTGACAAAGGATAATCCCATCGCAATGACAAACGGAATCCCAGTAAATATCGTAAACAGTAATATATAAGGTACGATAAACATATACCCTGTCAACGTTTCCATAAGTTGTCTTCTTTTCACAACAACACCTCTTTCTATGAAAACGCCGCTACAATCGTAGCGGCGTATTATCAGTATCGTGTCTTAGCTTATTGTTTAGCTTCTTCGATCGCACGATTTGATCGCTCTTGAATTGACTGCATTGTTTCTTCAAGTGGCTTAATACCTAAACCATACTCTTGTGCTTCTTCAAACCAAATTTGGTTAATACTTGTATCTGCTGTACCTATGATTTTTTCTGGATAAGGAATACGCTCTGCATCAAACCATCCTGCTCTAAAGTCTTCTACTGTAATTCCATCATCAACAAAATCTGCACCTAGTTCTTCTTCGATGTATCGTGTGATTTCTTCATCTGAAAGGTTAACACGCGCCGGTACACGACCGTATCCAAGTTCGTATTGATTTTCTGCCATGTATTTTACCGCTTCAAACGCCGCTTCTTTGTTTGCACTTGTTGTTGGGATTGCATAGTTTCCGTTAACTACAAGTGTTGAAGCTTCGCTTCCTTCTGGATAAGGCATTGGAAGAATTCCAGCTTTCCATTCTCTCGGATATTTTTCATGGTTTTTCAATAAGGATGTCACCCATCCACCACAAACAAACATTCCGATGTTGTCGCTTGCTGCAAAAGCATTCCATGGGTATTCTCCTGCTGCGAGCATTCCCATTGTTGGTTGAATTTCCTTCTCGTTACCTAAGTCTGCAAAGAATTTTAATGCTTCTGAGTATAGTGGATCGTCAAAGTTTGCTGTTCCATCTGCCTTATATGCATCCGCACCTTTTTGTGTTGCATACATATAGTAGTAGTTGTTGTAGTCAAGCATGTATGATCCCCATACACCGTTTTCTATGTCCGTTAACTTTTCTGCTGTTTCGATGTATTTTTCCCAAGTCCAACCTTCAGCTTCTGGATATGGAACACCTGCATCATCAAATACTTTTTTGTTGTAGAATGTCAACCAGATATCACTGTATGCCGGTAAACCATATACCGCTCCATCAAATACTGGCAAGTTTTCTCCAAACACTTCTTTCATATCATAACCCATGTTTTCAGCCAGTTCATCAAGTGGTGTTAACACACCTGCTGATTGATAGATTTTTAATGATGGTGTTGCTGAATATACAATATCAAGTTCGTCTCCTGCCATCAAACTAACTAATGTTCTGTCGATTTCACCATCTTTTGGTGTTGGCACGATTGTAAATTCAATGTTGATTCCTAAGTCTTCTTTAATCTTTTCGATGAGCTCAACATTTTCACCTGTTGAAGCACCAGTTTCAGTTACTGCCCACTTTAATGTAACTCCATCATATTTTTTGCCTGAAGTATCTTCTGTCTCTTGGCCATTTTCTGTCTCTGTTGTTGCCTCTCCATTGTCTACAGTTGTTTGAGAACTGTTGTCTTCATCCGCCTTTGTACATCCTGCAAAAAGATTCACTGCCATTGTAAAAACAAGAATCAAGGATAGTAAACGCATTTTTTTCATAAATTTTTCCTCCCAAAATGTAATTATGTTATACATTCATTATATCTGCATCTATCCGCTTCTTAAATAGTCTGGATTTTTTATTTATAGTCAATTTTAGGTATTTGAAGGACAACAACGGTTCCTTTTCCTTTTCGACTATATATTTTCACATTGGCCATGTCACCATAATGTAAACGTAAGCGTTTGTAGACACTGCCTAAACCGATGCCTGTACTTCGCCTATCACGTGCTTTGTTTTGTTCACCACTTTCCCTTAATTCAGCCTCAATTTTTAACAGCACTTGTCTATCGATGCCGACTCCATTATCTGCAATAAAAAACCGTAGGTATTTATGATCTTCTTTTAATCGAAGGTTAATGCTTACTGGACTTTCACTGTGGTCCACCGCGTGTATGAAGATATTTTCAACAACCGGCTGCAAGATCATCTTGATTACATAATACTTATTGGTCAATTCCGGATTTGCTTCAATCTGAAAATTCACCTTTTCTTGATATCTATTCTTTTGAATGTGGCAATACGCCGTTACATGTTCAATCTCTTTATTTATAGAAACAACTTCCTGTCCATCCCCAACGGACAAGCGATATAGGCGCCCTAAGGAAGCCGCCAGACGTCGGATATCCGGACGTTTGGCTTCTGTCGCCATCCACACAATGCTTTCTAGTGTATTATAGAGAAAATGCGGGTTCACTTGACTCATCAACACTTCATATTCCAGCTGTTTTTTTTGCTGTTCACTCTCTAAGCGCTCTTTAATATTCGTCTTGATACTTTTGAGCATGGAATTATAATGCCTTAACATTCTTTTAACTTCTTCGCGCCCCTTTTCTTCCAGCTCTTGATCCAAATCGCCTTCATAGACTTTTTCCATGGAAAAAATCAACTGGTTAATCGGATTCATAAATCCACGATACATATATAGCATGATGCCTATGTATATCAGTGCAATAAGCACCAAAATCCATATAACTTGGATATAGAGCTGTTGATTTTCTGCAAGCACAGCTTTTTCAGGCAATAGCACAATGCTTTTCCAACCGTTGACTTGAGATGAGGAAAATGCTAGGTAATAGGGCACTTTGTCCATATGTATCTTAATATATCCATCGTCCCCTTCTTCTTGCTCTATTTTTTGTATCCAGTCCTTTTGTCGATTGAGTACTGCCTCCGGTTGCTCTAACGCCACTTCATCCGAAGATGAAAGTAACTCTGCCCGCTCGTTGACAATATATATTTGGGCACCTAATTGTTCGTGCAAATTCATATATTTCTCATATAAATCTTCTTCTTGAAGAGCAAAAATATGAATATAGGCATATTGGGATTTTAATGGGGAAAAGACACGACGTGTTCCTACAATAACTTTGTCTTTACGAACTTCATTATAGGTTATCATGGTTAAAAAGTTATCCATAAGTGGATACCAGTAAAACTTCCCTAGACGCTGCGGATCATCAATATTTAACTCCATCAACTTAGCCTTAATATCTTCTTGATCATTATTTGGATCGACAAAGTTAAACACTTCGTCTTTATATGTATAAATTGAAGCAATCTGTTCATTTTGTTTTAACAAGTTATATCCATCAAAAATTCTGCGCATAATTAATACTGTCGATTGACGCTTAAGCATCTTACTTTCATAAGTACGGTCTAGGTACTCCAAAAGCCTTTGCTCTGATGCAAATGTGTCACTTACTCCATAGACGTTAAGAATTGTATCATCTACCTTTGCCCGTACTTCCTTTGCTCCGTACAACATATTTTCGATAGCTTTATCTTGCAATGTCCGATTGGTATTAAGAAAAAGAACCGTCACCAGCAAAATAATAGGGATTAAGGCTAAAAGCAATAGCCCTATTATTTTTTGCATCCAAGAACGGTTCTTCTTATGATGATTCATTTTTTTTAGTGTTTTCATTCGAAGGTTCCTCTTTCTATTTGTTCACGATATTCGTTAGGACTCATGCCATATGTTTTTCTAAATACTTTAATAAATGTGGATGGGTCTGCATACCCCAGTTCTTCACCAATTTCATAAACCTTGATGGAGATATCTTGCAACATCTCTTTGGCTTTTTCCATACGTTTTTTAGTAATATACGTTGTAAAATTATATCCAATCTCTTTTTTAAATACTTTCGAAATATACGACGGTGTCTTATCTACCCGTTCTCCAATATAGTCTAATGATATAATGTTATTGTTATATTCTTCCGTCACAATATGTAAAATCTCTTGTGCTAGCGGGGATAAGTTTGCACTCGCCAACGTTTCATAAGCAATCCATTGTCCTGAACCTGTATATCGTGTTTGTTCAAGGGCTTCTTTTGCTTCTTGGTACGCAAGATAGTAATTTTTTTCTTCAAATTCTTGGCTAACCCCAACACTGAGTGTCGGATAGTTGTTTTGCATTTGCTCAAACAGTTCTTTAGGACTCTGCTCAGATATTCCTATGAGGATCTCCGGAAAAATCTGGTAAAACACACTTTGAAGCTTTTGATTTTTATTTTTTAACTGGCTAAATGCTTCTTCACGTTTATCTTTTTCCATGGTCCACAATGTGACAAAGCCTTTTTCAGGAATCCACTTCATCTCTTCTGAAGTAAATGTTGTAATTCCCATAAGGTATGAATTTAATTTCATTAATTGTTGCGCCCATTCTAGCTCCTTGATATACGCTTTTTCCGCATTGTCTTCATCCAGTTTTTGCTTTAATCTCGAAAATAAGTCAATAAAATCTTCTTCCTGCGTCGGCTTAAGCAAATAATCAAAGACATTATTCTTAATCGATTTGTTCAAATATTCAAAATCACTATATCCACTTAAGATAACTATTTTTATGGAAGGATAGTTTGCATTTAGATATTCCATGAGCTGGACGCCATCATATTTTGGCATACGTATATCTGTTAAGACAACATCCGGCGCTTGTTCTTTGATAATCTCAATCGCCTCTAAGCCATCGCTTGCCTGCCCCACGATCTCAAACCCCCATGTATTCCATGGATTTCCATGAACAAGTCCATTACGTATAACCGCCTCATCATCGACAACTATCAATTTATACATTATGCTATCCTCCTTCTTGCCTACTTCATTCTTCGTTATATCATGCATTTTCCTTTGTTATATCATGCATTTTTCTTTATTTTATCATCTTTTAATGACTTCGCCTAGGTTGACATTGAAATCGCCTATGAAATGTTTTATACTTTATATTAGTGAATTTTTGCACTGATCTTAAAGGAGCGACTTATGCCAAAAAATATTTCATTATTGATCAAACCCTCGTCATCCAACTGTAACCTTGGATGTAAATACTGCTTTTACTATGATGTTGCTGCCAATCGCGACCACAAAAGTTATGGACTTATGCAGCCATCTACGATGGATGCTCTCATTAAAAAAGCGCTTGAAAGTGCCACGGACCATGTGACTTTTGCCTTCCAAGGTGGAGAACCGACACTTATTGGGCTTGACTATTTTAAAAACTTTGTCTCAACGGTTAATCAATATAAATCCACACAAACCATCCATTATGCAATACAAACCAACGGAACTCAGCTTGATGAAGACTTCTGCACATTTTTACATGAACATCATTTTCTTGTCGGTCTGTCCCTGGATGGTCCCAAAGACATGCATGATCTGAACCGATTAGACACCAAGAAAAAAGGTACCTTCAAAACCGTTGACCAAGCGGCAAAATTAATGACCAAACATAAAGTTGAGTTCAACATTCTAACGGTTGTCACCAAAAACACTGTACGTCACGTACAAAAAATCTATCGGTATTTTAAAACGCAAAACTATCAGTATCTGCAATTTATTCCTTGCATCAGTGACTTCAATGACGCCACCTTAAAACCATATAATATCACACCAAAAGACTATGGAGAATTTCTCATCCAATTATTTGACCTTTGGTATCAAGATATTCTTCAAGGTGAACGTATCAGTATCCGGTTGTTTGACAACTATGTCCAAATGCTATTAGGTATGCCGCCAGAAAGCTGCGATATGAATGGTTTTTGTAGTGTCAATCCAGTCATTGAAGCCGATGGTTCTGTCTATCCATGCGACTTTTATGTTTTGGATCAATGGAAGCTTGGTAATATTAATAACGATGCCCTTGAGGACATGATGTTTGGAGACTTGGCTAAGGAGTTTCTTGCTAGTGGTAATCACCATGCAAAAGAATGTGACACATGCCCTTATCTTAGACTCTGTCGAAGTGGATGCCGTCGCCATAAAGAGATGTTTGTGGATACGAAAAACATGGCAACTGAAGATTTATTTGATAATTATTTTTGTGAAGCATATAAAATGTTTTTTAGCCATAGCGCTCAAAAGCTTCAGCACCTTGCCCGTTATATTCAATCACAACAACGGGTATGATGTTAATGACATGCATTTTAAGTGCCGTTGATACCAATCATTATATACTAACTCAATAGTATCTACCTGTGCACTGCCAAAATCAAATGTACGATATCGGTCAATGTATCTGCAAAAAAGACCACTATCATGTAATGGTTTTCTTAATCGAATCACTGTCATATGTGCTGTATTTAATGTATATCTTGCATCAATCGACAACCCTAAATTCGATTGTGCAAACGCCTCTCTTAAGTGTTCGCGCATCAGATTTAGGGTTTCTTGTTTTGGAAACCCTTGAATCAATATACATGATGGAGAGGCTGTAATCCCATAAAAATCAATTGAAAATCGTGGCATCTTTGCTAACGTATCTTGGATGATTGTTTTGACTTTTAAAAGATCCACATCTTCAAGCACAAATCCTTCTACACAAGATACAATAGATAGCACCGTAAGATGCATATCCGTCTCAGGATAATAATATTGCTCCGGCTCTATCTGCTGTATCTGCTGCAAAAACTGCACTATATTCTTACGAACACTTTTTGTCGGACGAATCAGCAGCGTTATCCCTCGCCGATTATCCGTTGGACAATCAAGCATTGTATCAAGTTGATAGCCTTGGTGAACTATCGCAGCAACAGCCGCATCATACATCTGTCTATAATGAAATGTAAGCTCTTTATTATTCATTGTAATATCCTTTATATGGTATCCTTAGATGTTATTGATGTTTAAGCTTCACCGGTTGATGCTTTTCTAACGATCGATTCGCCGCCAAAGTCAGTTCAAGGGTTTTTAATCCATCATTATAATCCGACTTAATCAAACTTGCATCTTTATCTACAATCGCTTGAATAAACGCTTGTGCTGATTGAAAATGCATGTCTTTAATAAATCTACGGCATGCACTTTGCTTGGTTTGGGTATATGTAATATCTTGTTGCCAACGATAATTAATCACCTCGTCCGCACAAATGATTTGAAATCCCACACCGTTATAATTCATAATATCTGCAACATAGCATGCTGTGAGGATGGTTGCTACTTTTCCAGAAGCAAATGTCAGCGTCGTCGCTGATGCATCTTCAAGATCATAATCCTCTACATCCGTTATTAAACCTTTAACAGCAGTACTATATACCGTCTCAACTTCACCAAACAAATAGCGTAACATGTCAAATATGTGTGTGCTTTGCTCGACAATCTGACCTCCGGACATCTTTTTTTGCCGCCACCAATGTACCTGAGGCATTCCACCAATCCATTGTCCTTGTATTAATCCCACATTTTTTATCTGTAGATGTTTTTTTAGAAAATCAACTTCGGGATTATACCGCTCTTGATAGCCTACACTGTTGATAATTTGGGACTCTTGAATAATACGCGCTGTTTCTTTGGCACGTTCATAAGATACATCTATAGGTTTTTCTACATAAATATGAATGCCATAGGCAGCTGCTAGACGTTCTGCATCTTCGTGCCGATTCGGCGGAATGCAGATAAATACACCATCGATTTCTTTTTCTTGCTCATACATAGCTTGATGGTGGCTATATAGTCTTGCTGTAGGCACACGCTTTCCTATAGTTTCTAGCTTTTCTGGATTACTTCCGGAAAAAGCAATAACATCAACATGCTCCATTTTAAGTAAATTATCTAAATGAAAATTTGCAAACCATCCACACCCTATAATTCCAATCTTAATCTTATCCACATGCTCCTCCTCTGTTATACCCACTTAGGATTATATTTTGCTCCTTATTTGTTTATTATAGCATATTTTTTTATTGTAGAAAAACATAAAGAGGCTACTCTATCCATGGATTATTAACCCATGATAGAATAACCTCTAATGATTTTTTTTGCTAATGACGCAAGAGATAGTCAAAAGCACTTAGGGCTGCTGTTGCACCCGATCCCATAGAAATAACAATCTGCTTATATGGACTGTTGGTACAGTCTCCTGCTGCAAACACACCCTCCATCGATGTTGCTCCGTGGGCATCAACAACGATTTCACCAAATCGGTTTCTCTCTATGTTCTCACCTAACCATTCCGTGTTGGGTACAAGACCAATCTGAACAAACACACCGTCTAAATCTACATTGGCGACCTGTTTTGTCTCCCGATCCATATATTCAATCCCAGTAACTTTTTGATCTCCTGTGATTTTTTTTGTCTCAACATTTTTAAGGACAGTGACATTGGGCAAACTGTATAACCGCTCTTGCAAAACACGATCTGCTTTTAATTCCGGTAAAAATTCCAATACCGTCACCTGTTTTACAATTCCTGCCAAATCAATGGCTGCCTCAATCCCGGAGTTTCCTCCACCAATCACTGCCACATCCTTACCTTCAAAGAAAGGTCCATCACAGTGCGGACAATAAGCTACACCCTTATTTTTAAACTCTTGCTCACCTGGGACATTGATGTTGCGCCATCGGGCGCCAGTGGCAATAATCACAGTCTTTGCCTTTGCAATCGTTCCATCTTCTAGCGTTACCTCTACAAAATCTTCTCGGCGTAACTGGGTCACTTTTTGCCTTAGGATAACATCAATATTTTTGTAGTGTCCAATGTGGTCATTAAGATGCCCGGCGAGCTTTGGCCCTTCTGTATATGGAACCGAAATCAAGTTTTCAATCCCTAAAGTGTCAAGAACTTGTCCTCCGATGCGTTCAGCCAATAAAGCAACACGAATTCCTTTTCTTGCTGCATAGATTGCCGAACTTACACCTGCAGGGCCTCCCCCAATGACAAAGACATCATAAGGCGCATCACTTAACTTTGGTCCTTCTGTAGCCGCCTCTCCCATAAGCTTTAACAGATCTTCAATGTCCATACGACCACTTTCAAGGAATTCCTTGTTGAGATAAACCGATGGTACCGCCATAATATCTTTAGCTTCAACCTCATCCTTAAAAACAGCACCGTCAATCATTGTATGGCGGATTCCAGGATTTAAGACACTCATAATGTTTAACGCCTGAACAACATCGGGACAGTTGTGGCAACTTAAACTGACATAGGTCTCGAAACTGTACTCTCCCTTAATAGATTGAATCTTCTCAATCAACGCTTGATCAATTTTTGGCTTTCGACCACTGACGTGTAAAAGAGCCAATACAAGCGACGTAAATTCATGCCCTAAAGGAATACCGGCAAAGACAATGCCGGTATCTTCCCCTTGACGGTTCACACTAAAACTCGGTGTGCGTTCAAGCTCTCCCTCTTCAACATGAATTCGAGTTGACATTGTCGCCAGCTCTTCTACAAGTGCAGCCATATCTTTAGATGCTTGTGATGCATCTAAGCTTTGCCTGATGACAATGTCTTGTTCAAGCATCTCAAGATATTGTTTTAACTGTTGTTTAATCTCTGCATCAAGTAGCATATGAACACCTCTTTAAATCTTTCCTACTAAATCAAGTCCTGGTTTAAGCGTTTCTGTTCCTTCCTTCCATTTTGCAGGACACACTTCATTCGGATGCTTACGTACATATTGTGCCGCCTTGATTTTATCAAATAAGGCCGATGCATCACGTCCGATATTCCCCGCATTGATTTCAACCGCTTGGATAACTCCGTCTGGGTCGATAATAAAAGTTCCACGGTCGGCGATACCTTCATCTTCAATAAGCACATCAAAGTTTCTTGAAATCACATGTGATGGATCCCCAATCATTACATACTCAATTTTTTTGATAGCTTCAGATGTGTCATGCCATGCTTTATGTACAAAGTGCGTGTCTGTTGAAACCGAATATATCTCAACACCCAACTCTTTTAATGCTGCATAATTATTTTGTAAATCTTCTAACTCTGTTGGGCATACAAACGTAAAGTCTGCAGGATAAAATGCAACGACACTCCATTTTCCTTTAAGGTCTTCTTCTGTAACCGTTAAAAACTTACCGTTTTGAAATGCTTGTGCTGTAAATGCTTGTACTTCTTTTCCTACTAATGACATAATATTTCCTCCTATGTGAATGTGTGTATTTTTTCCGCATCGGATAATTATTATCCGTTGATACTTATTATAACAATCATTCTCATTATGTCAAGGGATATTTGCAATTTTCTTGTTTTTTCTTCATCCTTCCGTAATTATCATCATATGTATATGTATGTTATAATAGGTTTATCATGATTACCACTTTATTACAAAATCGAAAGGAGCTAGTTATGGCAGACAAACATTTATATATTATCACTGGAACTTCAAAGGGGATTGGTGCGGCGATTGCCAAAGAGCTTGATCAACCTTCACATCATATTATTGGAATATCTCGAACGCCAAATCCTGATTTTTCGGATCGCTTTGAACACAAGTATTTTGATCTTGTAGATTATGCTGCTCTTCCAGGCCTTGTTGTTGATATCTTCTTTTCTCTAGATCAGACTGAATATGCTTCGATTACCCTAATCAATAATGCAGGTATTATCGAGCCCATCAATACCGTCGATCGATGCGAAGCAAATGATTTTTTTGAAAGCATCACAATCAATCTTTTAGTACCTATGATTTTGTCTTCAGAATTTGCTAAACATCTTCAGGAATATACCGGCGTCAAGCGTATCCTAAACATCTCTTCTGGGGCGGCTAAAAAACCAATTGAAGGCTGGAGTAGCTATTGCACTTCAAAGACCGGATTGAATATGTTCACTCAATGCTTTGGAAAAGAACAAGCCCATGTTGAGGATGGTATTCAAGTTATCTCTATGGCTCCAGGTGTCATTGACACACCTATGCAAGAGACTATCCGAGGCGCATCAAAAGAAGTCTTTCCTGGCATCGACCGCTTTCTTGACTTAAAAGAAAACAATGCGCTGACCTCGCCAAGTGACGTTGCCAAACGCATTGTTGATTTTTTAGATAATAAATTTGATGCTTATCCTAGCGGAAGTGTTCTTGACATCCGTACAATAGATTAAAGGTCCCGCTTTGCTCTATATAGTCTCAAAATAGTAACGATTGACTGTTCCCTTGTATAATAGCTCTGAGGTAAGAATTTATTTTCAGATGCGCCTTGCATAACCCGTGCATCATCATTTGCATATACCACTCCATTAACATAGGTTATCTCTTCCTTAGCCCATGGCGCAAAATCAGCTCTATCGTCAAATGTTTTTACTTCACCTGTTGGTTCGACGCTCAAGAGCCTAGCCGTTCTAGCAAGAATGACGGCTGCCTCTTGTCTTGTGAGGGGTCTATTAGGGCTAAATTTATCCTCTCCCGTTCCATGAACGATTCCTAAAGCCGCAACGGCTAGAATATCTGGGTCATTGGTATCTGTAAATGCAACTTGTTTTCCTGAGTTTTGTCCAAAATGATCTAATAGCGGTTTTAATAAACGACAAAAATCCGCACGCGTTGTTGTATCTCGCCAATCTCTTTGTTGATCTTTTGGAACCAAACCTTTTTGAATTGCTTCATCAATATCGTTTTTGGCCCATGCATGCGCCTTATATATGTATGGTATTTGGGGTAGTTCCAAACCGCCATACTTGCCTTGTTTATCTATTCCATAAATCTGAGGCTTATTTTTCACATAGGTATTATCATCAACTTGGGCATTCATAGACTTAAAATCGAAATTAAAAGATACTCTCTCACTGCTATAAAGTGCCTTGTATCGTCCCTTTGGTATCAATATATTCCCCATTAAATCCGTTACATACGCATCATTTCCATCGTTAAATATTACATGTCCACGTTTGTAGTCTGTAGTCCCCGAGGTAGAAATCGTAGCTAAATGGGTACCATCTGCCATTATTCTTAACGTTGTATCCTTTTCCAAATTATACAAAGACAGACCTTTTTCCGATATATCATTGCTCAAAGAAACGCCGTTGTCATATGGAACGAGTATTTCTCCCCATTTATTAATAATCATCACACTACTTACATCGATATCACTCATCCCTCTGTAAATTCTCACAAAATCATCTTGCTCGTAAGCGGAAGCATAGGCATCTTTAAACGGACCAACGATTATCTGTCCTGTTTTAGAAAATCCGGCAAGTAGTTTATCTTGATGATTTTGCAGATAAATAATATCCCCATAAGCCACATTGATTTCATTGTATTTCCCACTAGAAAATGCAAATCCTCCATCACCATAAAAGAATGAAATTTCTTTTTCTGCTGACCATTTATGTAATGAATACATTTTATTTTGATGACTTATGGCACGCTTATATTCTATTGGCTGCAGTAATTTATCTGTTCCATCAATAGATGATGCTCCCCAATACTCATCTTTCTTGACCAAAACAGCACTCTCAAAGACGACACTTCCCAGCTCATCGTAATTCATCGCTGTTAAAAGCTTTTTGTCTTTATCTGCAAGGCCAACCAAGCCCGTCTTTAAGTTAAGCACTTTATAATACGCGTTATCATATTCATCTATACAAACAAATGTAAGCAGATCACTTACCTCTTTTCCCAATAAGTCAAAAGCATAGTATTTGATCTCACTTCCGTGTCCATTTTCAGCAATTAAGTAGGATGTATCTGCCGACATCGATAGCCTCTCATACTCTAATGGTACAACCACTTTTCCAGTTTTTAAATCTATCGCTCCGTATTTTCCGAGAAAGATTCCCGGTGGTCGCCATGTGCCATTGCCCACAATAGCAATATCGTTTTCAACTACCATTAAAAGATCATATGCTCCCTCTATAGCTCTTTGACCTAGAGTTGTAAACACGGTCCATTGCGTCTCTTCTCCTCGTGGCTCAACTTTAATATATCCGTTTTCTAAAATCTCATTCTCATTCTCCATAGTTTCAATGTGTTTTCCATCAAGTGTATATACATATCCACGAGTGTCATTAGCAATGTTGACGTACTCTCCTTCAAAATACACTGGCATTTCATCAAAGATAAACGGAATAACCGTATTCTCCTTTGCAACATTCATAAAAGACATGGAATGCATAAAGACTATACAAAAAAGTAAAGCCGCATATCGTTTTCCTCTCATTTTATTCTCCTCTCACATTACCTATAATCTCAATATTTCTCTTTGTTCATAAAATTCTTTTTACCCTTACTTCTTTATCGCGTTTACAATATGCTTAAATTATAGCATATCCCCAAAGTATATACTATATCATTTCCCACTAGAAATATTAAAACCACGCTTTGTATCCCATTGCATAGAGGTTATCTCTAGAAATTTCTAGACATTCATAGGGGTCTTTTCCATATTGATCATCTTGTTCAATGAAGAAATATTGACTACCACTCTTTAAGCCGGCTTCAATAATGGCAGGCATATCAAGCGTCCCCTCTCCTACTTCTGCAAATTCCACAACGCCGTTAAACGCTTTTTTGAATGTTTCCGAATCGACTTCTTTTGAAAAATCAAGCCCCATCGCACCAATACGATAGTCTTTTAGATGTAATAAAGACACGCGTCCGTCAAAGCGATTAATGACGTCTACCGGGTTCAACCCTCCACGCTGAATCCAATGAACATCGAGTTCAAACCCAATATACGTTGTATTATTTTTGATAATATCTAGTAATGTCTCTCCATTGTATTTTGTGAATTCGATATGATGATTATGATAGTATAGCTTAATGTCATGTTCTGCAAGTTTTCTCGCATATTCATCTGCTATTTTTGCAAATTCCACCGATTTTTTGTAATCTCCCATTCTCGTCATGGGAAGCATGCCTATACGCAGGTAATTGCACTCAAGATTTTTACAATCTTGAACGATTTTTTCAAAGTCTGTACTTAGATATTCTCCTGGCATACCCGGCATCAGTGGTTCTACGGCTGCTGATAATGCAGCTATCTTGATTCCGAAATCTTTAGCCCCTTTTTTCATTTGGCTGACATTTTCTTTTGTCATTGGAATCTGAGATATCTCAACACAATGATACCCCATTGTATTTAACTGTCTAAAAACTTCATAAATGCCTACTTCAGCTACTTTTTCTTTTAACATCATCATTTGAACGCCGATTAATCCTTTTTTATCCATTTTTCTCCTCCATCTTACTTTTTTTTCCTGTATGCGATGAACGAATAATTGCATCGATCATCTGCATTGAAACTATTCCTTCACATAAAGGAATATAATTTGTATGTTTTTTTTCAAGCACTTCATAAAAGAGGCGTATTAGCTTTTTATGACTTGCTCCATAATAGAATTTAGTGCCTTCAACCCGCTCATCTTCAACAAGAATATGGTCTCCATCTTCATCCCAAAGATAAAGTATATTATCGCGAATAACCAAACGTCCCTTTTCAAGTATTGCTTCAATTTCGACACTGGCATTATATGGGTTTGCATTTGTTGCATAGAACATGCCGCTACATCCATTTTCAAAAACAATATGTGCGCTAGCTGTATCTTCAACTTCAATATTATAGTCAAGCATCTGAGAAATATTTCCACGAATGCTCTGTATTTTTCCAACCATCCATTGCATCAAATCTAATGTATGAATACTTTGGTTAATCATGACCCCGCCTCCGGCATGCTCCATACATCCCCGCCAAGGTTTTGATGTATAGTATTCATGAGAGCGATGCCATGCAACTATCCCTTTGATTCCTAGAATATTTCCATACTTTTTTGTTTCAATAAGTTCCTTCATTTTGATGGATGTAT
The DNA here is from genome assembly GCA_002382805.1 of Clostridiales bacterium UBA4039. Lineage (GTDB taxonomy): Bacteria > Bacillota > Clostridia > Lachnospirales > Vallitaleaceae > UBA1351. Next base: position 39,376 of record DGAD01000043.1, on the reverse strand, counting down.
TATTCAATCGATTCTGAAGGCAAAGGTTCATCTTTATATCTACGTTGTTTTTTTCCAGAGCGCTCAACGCATATGCCTCATCTAAGTTAATCCCCATCGGTTTTTCAAGAAAAATATGTATCCCCCGTGCAACACATTCCATAGCAATAGGTTGGTGAAGATAGTGAGGAAGACATATATGAACACTATCCAGCCGCTCATGATTAAGCATGTTTACATAATCTGTATAAAAGTGTATTGATTGATCGTCAAACCATTGATTCTTATCATGGTCACATGCTGCAATAAGTTGAATGTTTTTCATGGATTTTAAAATCGGAATATGTACTTTTGAAATATCACCTAAGCCAATGACTCCCACACGTATCATCATTTATTCTCCTTGTATTTTTTCTAATATGGCACACAGGGCATTATACTGCATCGCAAACCCTTCTTCATTGCTCATCTTTTTATCACCCTTAATAACATCTGAAGACGCTTTTAGCTCAAGATCCTTAAGCGAGTCAAATAATACCAAATGAGGTTCGAGGGTCAAAAACCCTTTGTACCCATGATGAATAAATTCCGCTAATAGCTCTTGAATTTTACCATCTCCTGTTCCGCAGACCACGTTGTCCCCCTCTAAATATAGGGCGTCCTTGATATGAATATATACTATATTGTCTTTTAGTATTTCATAACATGTACGGGTATCTTCTTGGCATTGAACAAAGTTAGCAAAATCAAATATACCTTGAAAGTACGAAGAGTGTATTCTATCAAACAGTGTCTTGCATCTACGTGCTATATCGCCATAGATATCTTTTTCATTTTCATGCAGCAAAACCACATCATATTTTTTTGCAATATTGATAAAGTCTTGCACTTTATGAATGACGTCATCTTCGTACATATCCGGCTCTTCGCCCTCGGGTATATAAAAACTAAAAATACGAATATATTGACAATCTAAAATCTCACATGCTTGACATAATGTCTCCAGCATTATTTTTTGTTCTGCAAAGCCCTTTTCATCCTGAATATTAATCTTACCTATCGGTGATCCAATGGAAGATATCTTGATTCCTCCCGTTTTTAACTTAGGTAAAATAGATGTACGAATATCTTCCAGTGTATATTCACTAATGTTTTTTCCATCAACACCTCGAATGGACATATAGTTAATACCTAATCGATTCAACTCATGAATTTGCTTTGAAAAATCATTGGAAATCTCATCAGCAAATCCAGATATATATATATGCTTCATGGTACAATCCTCCTGTTTTTTGGTTTTACATCGACTTAGTGGCTACCCTTTAAGTCAAATACAACTTCTTCGACTTCTTTTGAAAATGTTGACTTTGAAATCTTTTCTTGAAGCTTTTCATAATACACTTCACTATCAATAGGTAGTTCAACCCAATCATCTATCCAACTTGATAAATGGATAGCGTTACTTATCGTTAATCCAAAAATCCCTTCATTACCAGGTGCTAATAGTGGCGTTCTATCCAAAATTGCATCTGTGAAGTTTTGCATAATTCCAACATGTTCTGTCGCCTTGGCTTCCACGGGGATAATGCACTTCCAATTTTCCGGTGGCTTAAAACCTTCTGATGTCGTATTACTGTATTCTTGAGTTCCCATTATATTTCTATAAAATATAATCTCATTGTTTTCAATCACAAGTTTTCCTTGATCTCCTGATATTTCTAGTCGATTCGTTCCCGGTGCTTCTCCTGTTGATGTAATAAAAAGCCCTGTTGCTCCATTTGGATATTCAAAAAAAGCTGTCACATCATCTTCGACTTCAATGTTATGAAATTTTCCATAATCACAAAAACCACGAATTCGCTTTGGCATGCCACAAATCCATTGAATCATGTCAAGCTGATGAGGGCATTGATTAAGTAATACCCCGCCACCTTCGCCTTCCCAAGTGGCTCTCCATCCACCAGAATTGTAATAGCGTTGAGAGCGAAACCAATTGGTAATTGTCCAATTGACACGTACTAGTTCGCCTAGCTCACCTGATATCAACATATCTCGTGCTTTTTGATATAACGGGTTTGTTCGTTGATTATACATAATCCCAAAGACTTTGCCTGATTCTTGTGCTTTTTGGTTTAATGCCTCCACAGCTTTTGTATATACACCGATAGGTTTTTCGACAAGAATATGTCTATCCGCAGCTATCGCCTGCATCCCCATCGTCGGATGATCATAATGAGGTGTTGCAATTAATACCGCATCCATATCATGTGTCAAAAACTCTTGATATTTTTCATAATATGCTAATTGTTCACCATATTGTTCTTCCATAAAACCTAAGCGCTGTTTATTAATGTCGCATATAGCGACAAGCTCACACCGTTTTACTTGTCCTTCCATTAATTGTGCTACATGGCTTGAGCCCATGTTACCAACACCAACAATTCCTATTCGTATTTTGTTCATTGTTATACCTCCATTGCAACCTATACCTGTTTTTTGTGTTCTATTCAAGGAAATATCTGTTCAAAGTAGTGCTATACACATAGCACACAATAATATCAATATTTTCCATGTACAATAGTGCTGCTCTCAAAAACATCAATCAAAACACAAGGTAATTCGATGCCTTTTTAACATTTAATTTGTGTATTGTGTATAATCTATGTATACTATACTATATGCTTTAGATATTATTTACCATAGTTATTCTTGTTCTAAACATTGCAAATATTGTTATATCGGAGGTATCTTTTATGCCACAAATAACCACTGTCTTTCCAGAGGAAAATCCTTTTTTTGTCGGTTCTTTTTTAACGGATTATTGTAATATAGAGATTCATCTACATAGTGCTTTTGAGATTTTTATGGCTACTACAGACAATATCCGCTATTACATTGAGGGACAAACCTATGACCTTCAAGCTGGTGACCTTATTATTACAAATACATCCGAAATTCATCGCCCTTCAATTATAGATACAAATCCTTATGGACGAAAATTCATTTTATTTAATCCTTCTGTTTTTTCAGAATATCTAAAGGACGCCTACCCTGTATTTTCAATCTTCACTGAACGAAAAAAAGGATTTTTTAACCACTTACGCCCCAATAAAAAAGATCAAAAAATACTTCATCAATTATTTGATAATATGTTGCTCCATCTGAACAAAAAAGAGGCTAAATCCCTTCTTTATGCAAAGGTTTTAGCCTTGGAACTTTTTTTAAAAACCGACTCTATATACAAATACTGTTATCCTTCAAATAAGCTTTATGATGGTAACTTAAAGATTGATTCGAAAATTCAATCCATCCTTCTTGATCTTAATCAGAACTATCACCAGCGTTATTGTTTAGAGGACTTATCTAAGCGTCATTTTATGGATAAATATTATATGTGCCATTTGTTTAAAAAAGAGACAGGATTTTCTATCTTAGAATACATTCAATCACGCCGAATCCTTTATGCAAAATCTTTAATTAGCTCTAGTTCTTTTACATTGAATGAAATCAGCCAGCAATGTGGTTTTACGGATTATTCAAACTTTTATAAAACCTTTAAAAAGCTGGTCGCACTCTCTCCACGGGAATTTAAGAACCGAAATAACGATACTAGTTACCGGATGAATCCTCAATGAAAAAGGTAGCATCAAAGCATGGGTTTATGCTTTTATAGTCAAAATAAGGATATCATGTTATAATAATTGTCTTAATAATACATTTGATTTACTATTTTAGAAAGGTATGAGTTCATATGTTACCCAAAGACCCTGTCATATTATTAAGTTTTGTTAATACGAAACTTCGCGACTATCATGATTCACTGGATGACTTTTGTAAAAATCATAACTGCGCTGTGACCGATATTACGGATAAGCTCGCTACGCTAAACTATCATTATGATAAAGGAATCAACCAGTTCCGTTAAAGGAGGATGCATATGCGAACCCTACATTTATCTGTTGAAGGCCTTGTTCAAGCTGTTGGTTTTCGCTATTATACATTAACTCAAGCTCAGTCTATCGGTATCAACGGATGGGTTAAAAACACCCGCGATGGCCGAGTAGAAATCATAGCCCAAGGTGAGGAACGACGTATCAACACTTTTGTTGAACACATCAAAAAGGGACCACGGTTTTCTCGTGTCGATCAAGTGCATATCGAAGAAATTACGAATGCACCAACGTATCGATCTTTTGATATAACCTACTAATGGTCCCAACTAATTCATATCATATATTCAATTATTGTTCTGCCATCCATGTTGCAAATAAATCCACCCATGGCTGGCAGGATTTTTCTATGTTCGGATATCCTTCACACGCTGTCTCTTCTGATGCCAATGCCAAACCGTGAGCCCCCTTTTGAAAAATATGCAAATCGAAAGGCACTTGATGTTTACGCAAAGCAGTCGCTAAAACCAATGCATTCTCAACTGGAACACTAGCATCTTCAAACGTATGCCATATAAATGTTGGAGGCGTCTTTTCACTAACACGGGTATCTAGTGCACCAAACTTCCAATTTACTTTTTCTTCATTTCCAAACAAATTAATCATGGATCCTTCATGCACAAACTCATTGGCAAGAATGACCGGATACGATAAGAGCAAACCATTCGGCGCTATATCTTGGGATGTCAGTCCTAATGACTCTGCCAACCATTGCTCGTGGTAATATACACCTAAGCTAGCTGCGACATGTCCCCCGGCTGAAAATCCTGCAACAACAATCTTTTCTGGGTTGACACACCATTGTTTGGCACTTGCTCGAATAATGGAGGTCGCCTTGGCTACTTGTAATAAAGCTTCCGGGAATACTGCCGGTTCAACACTGTAATCCAAAATAAATGCTTGAAAACCTCGGGCATTCATTGCCAGAGCCACAGATTCTGCTTCGCGCTCTGATTTCATCCCGTATCCACCGCCTGGGCAGATAAGAACTGCTGGGCGTTGTCTCTTAGGATCAATCTCCTGAGAATTTTCGATGACATATGTTATAAGCGATGCCTGATGCCCTTCTCTTTTCTTCTGGATTTCCCAGTACGATGTCTCATAATCTTTGGGTAAAATCACTTTTTCCTTGTCAATATTAATCTTTACTTTTTGATGGATCATCCGTCTCTACTCCTTTACATCTATATAATTTATTTTTTTTCTTTTCGATATACCACGGTTAATCCGTTTAAAAAGCTTCGAGCATATTTATCTAAACAACTACGGTAATGCTTATGCCCTTCTTTTCGAAAGAATGCACTCAATTCACTTTTCGACACACTGACGCCTGCTTTTTCAAATATATTCAGCATATCTTCACTTGTCATGTTTAAAGCGATTTTTAGTTTTTTTAACATAACATTATTGCTGCTTTTTCCGGCTTTTAATGTTAATCTCTGCTTTGGCTTTTGTCCAGGCTTTTGTTCTTGTCGTCCACGCTTAAAGATAATAAATCCATTAAGAAACGATTCAAGCATTGGGTTCGTACATTCCATCGCCTCTTCTTTAGGCGCATTGTCCTCATCTGCATGATTATTGTCTTGTATTGTTTTTTCTTCTATCAGGCTTCCATCTTCTCTGTGTCGATCAAAGTGATAGATATCCAAAGATTTTGTCAATAATTTATCGAGTTCTTCTTGAGAAATCTCAATCTCTCCTAGGCGAAATATCTCTATCATGTCCTTATCTTTTATATCCAGTGCGTACCTTAAGCGTATGAGTATATCATTGTTATTCATATTAGCCTCGTCTCTTTCCTAAAAATATTTCTTCTATTGTACCACACTTTTAGGCATCTCTAAGAAAATTCAAAAAAAAAGATATGATTAAAAATCATATCTTTTTTTCATTTCTTCAATGGATATTGGTTTTGATGCCAGATATCCCTGATAGCAGTCACATTCAATTTCTTTGATGAGTTCTAGCTGTTCGTTGGTTTCTATGCCTTCTGCCACCAAGTGCATTTGGATTGCCTTACCCATACCTATAATACCTTTGATGATTTTCCCGTCATCTTGATCCGGATACTCGCGTATGAACATGCGGTCAATTTTTAATTCTGTTGTTGACAATGTTTTTAAATAGCTTAATGATGAATATCCCGTTCCAAAATCATCAATGGCAACTTCAATTCCTAAATCTCTTAATGCTTTGATCGTACTATTTGCAAACTCAAAGTTTTCAATTAATGCGGTCTCTGTAATTTCAACACATACACTTAATCCACTCTCAAGCAGTTCCTTTAGTCGTTCAACAACTGCATCCAACAGTTTTTTATTTAGAAACTCCTTTGCTGATAAGTTAAACGATATTCTAAATTTTTCTCTATTGGGTTTAAACTTTTGAAAGTCCTCTTGAATAAGTTCTAAAACATGTAGTCCCAGTCTAAAGATATCCTCTGTCTCTTCAAGAATTGGAATAAAACGGTCCGGAGATACATTGCCTAATGTGTTGCTGTTCCAGCGAACTAGCGCTTCTGCCCCTATAATTTGATTATCCTTAACACTAAACTGTGGTTGATATAACACATTAAATTCATTATTATCAAATGCTTGCTCTAAAGCATCTCGAATTTTTAGATCTTGCTTAATCGAATCATGGTATTTTTTATCGTAAAGCAAATACTGATTTTTCTTAAACTTAATCAATGCTTCCAGTGCAACCATAGAATTCTTCAACACCGCTTCGGCGTCTTCTCCATGCTTGCCTTGTAGAGCAACACCTATGTTAAAATTGATATCCAATTGTTCAAGATGCATCTTACTTCTAGCCTCTACAAACATTCCTTTGATGCGATCAATTATTTCTTTGATTTCAAACTCATCATATTCTTTTTGTGTATTATGGCATCCCATAATAACCATATCCGTTCGAGGCGTTGCAAACATATAGATCTCTGGATTGTCACGTAGCCCCTCAAGCATGGTCTCAAGGAACTTTCCATGAAGCATCTGATTGGCTTCAAACATTTTTCGAATACTTCCCTTGAGTTGAATGGTAAGAATCAAATAGTTTTGAGCCTTGTCATACCTATATTGCACTTCTTGTCCAATAGTTTGTACCTCTTGTCTTGACATTAAAAATGCATTCATTCCATCGCGTAAAAATGGTTGTTGATTTATTTGCGCTTCTTCCGGGTTTACATATATACCTATGTAATAGGCAATGTGGTTTTGCGCATTTTTTACCCCTTTAATGGTCAAATGTTTGCAGACGATATTTCCATAATGGGTTTTATTCCAAATATTGCCTTTCCATAGTATATTGTGTGCGTCAACATCTTTGTGCATATCAATTTTATTTTTAAACAGTGTACGAATATGTTTATTGATAAACTGGTGTTCTTTAATAGAAAATATTGCCTCAAAGACTTCATTGTAATATAAAATCTTGCGTTTTCTGTCTAGGATAATAATTCCATCATGTGAGTTGTCTGAAATATAAGAAGAAGCCAAGAGTAGCAAATCATTATTCGCTTTAATTTGATAGAAAATCATAAGCATGTATGTAACAAGTCCTACTAAAAAACTACTTATTATAGTGATCAGTACAATATTTTTTAAAAAGAAATGCTCTTGAGCTACGAGAGCTTTTGCATCATATTGTCCTACGACAAACCAATCCGAGTTATCTTGGGAAAAGCTATATCGGATATTATCACTAATCCGCATTTTTTTATAGATAATATGCTTTGTCTCATAGGTATACTGACCTGCATTAAACTCATTTTCCTTAGCTTCATGTTGTTTTACTAAGTCCTTAAGCATGCCTAATTCACTGCGTTCAGTCAGATTCAGATAAACCGGCCCCATTGCTTCGAGATTATTTTCATCGTTAACAATATTACTAAACGACCAATAATTGTTATGGTCCAAAATGCCAATCTCTTTATGCTCTAAGTTGGAGACTTCGTATTCTTTAATCGTATCAAAAAGGGCATAGCCATCCACATTAATGATAAGAAGTCCGAATGCTTGATTTTGCTCATCATAAAGCTTAATCGCAAACCGAATCGTCGGTTCATAGGGAATCACAACTTTTTCATGTTCAATATTCAAATCAAAGTCCGAGATATACATCATATCTTGTTCCTTGGCAATGGCCTCTTGATAATAATAACGTTGTGACTTATCCTGCATTTGTTCTAAAGGCACAACTTTAAAGCCTTCTTCGCTTTTGTCTACTCGGACTTTCTCCATTCCTTGCATATCCAATATCCGAAGCTGGGTAATGGCCAAATGATTGCGAACATATTTGGCAAATAAATTTTCCACTTGTTTTTGATTATCCTCTTGTGATGATTCCACATAAGCCTTTACTGCATCCGTGTTGGCCAAAATTCTTATGGTTGAATCAACATCCTTTACTTTTTCATTGACATACACTTCGGTAATATTGACTGCTGTCTCCATCTCTTTGTTATATGTCTCCATCACACTTGAATAACGCATACGATATAATTGTGATAAAATTAATGCAACAAGCAAGGCCAACATAAACGATAACAAAAGTGCTACCCGGAAATGTTTCCCTGTTAATTTTGTGTCTTGAAAGAAATCCCTCATCCGTCTCCCCCTCTAACATTTAATTAAATTAATAGTTTTTTATACAGCGTTTCCATATTTCCGTCATTCTCCCTTATTTGCCTATATACTTTTTCTAGAATCTGATCATCCAATATACTCTTAAAGCCCTTGATTCCAATAAATTCTGAAACAAATGCGCTCGTTGGATGAAAAAGCAACTCCTCCTTTGTTCCAATTTGTTCAATCTTTCCCTTATTCATTATCACTACACGTGTTCCTAATTTTAATGCTTCTTGAATATCGTGGGTTACAAACAGAATCGTTTTTTTTAGTTGCTTATGAAGTTTTGCCAGTTCGTCTTGAAGTAAGGTCCTAGCAATTTCATCTACTGCGCCAAAGGGTTCATCCATGAGAATAATCTCTGGATTAGCTGCCAACGCTCTTGCAACTCCGATACGTTGCTTTTGCCCTCCACTAAGTTGAACCGGATATCTTGATAACATCGCCTCTTCAAGACCAATAAGCTCCATCAACTTGAGTGCACGCTCATGACGATATCTTCTTTCTATTCCTTCAATGGATAAGACATAACTGATATTGTCTTCAATCGTCATATGTGGAAACAGTCCAATCTGTTGAATCACATACCCAATACTTCGACGCAATTTAATCGTATCCCACGTTTGAATACTTTGATTGTTAACAAGAATATCCCCTGTATCAAAAGGAATCAATTTGTTGACCATCTTTAATAATGTCGTTTTTCCGCATCCAGATGGTCCTAGTATGGTAATAAATTCTCCAGCTTCAATAGATAAATCCAGGCTATCAATAACGCGTTGACTCTGATCATAGGATTTAGTAATCTTCTTGAACTCTACAACCATTACTTTAACAGCCTTTTCTCCTGTAAAAACTCGATTGCAACTGTTTTAGGTTCCTTTTTCTCAATCTCAACGAGATAGTTCATATACGTCATCTCATCATTATCAATCTGTCCATCTAACATACCAATCACGGCTTCAAGCTCTGGATATTCATCAAGGGTCTCTTGACGAATCAACGTTGCCGCATAATATGAAGGAAAATATAGGCGATCATCCTCTAGAACGACCATATCATATTCCTTAAGTTTGCCATCTGTTGAGAAGATATTGATGACGTCCACTTCATTTGCTTGAATTGCCTGATATTTTAGTCCGATATCCATTCCCACTTCATCTTTAAACTCAAATCCGTATTCAGTCGAGATACCAGGAAATCCATCGGCCCGTTCAAAGAAATCATGCTCTGCCCCAAATGTCAGCTCCTGCCCAAGTTCTGCCAAGTCAGAATATGAGCGAATGCCTTTCTCCTGGGCCAATTCACGCTTCATAGCAATTCCAAAAGTATCATTAAACCCATACAATCCTGACCATACGATATCATACTTTTCTTGATAGGCCTCTTTTACGGCTAGATACAGTTGCTGCGGATCTTGAATCAACTCTTGCTCAAGTACAAACATCCACCCGGTTCCTGTATACTCCGGATAGATATCAATCTCACCACTAACCATTGCCGGGTGAATATTTGACGTTCCACCCCCAACGCCTGCCTTGTGTTCGACAGTAATGTCTGTCTCTTGTTCAATCAGTGCAATTAGCATCTGTGCTATGATAAACTGTTCTGTCATCGGCTTACTCGCTACGACAACGGTCTTATCCTGATTACAGCCACTCATGGTAACAAGTAGAATGGTCAACATACAACTGACAATTATTTTTCTCATCCCTTACCTCCTCAACTCATAAACTCATAAACTATTTGTCTCCATCATCTATCTAACGGCTACGTCCAAGAACTTTTCTTGTCATTGCCTGCTCCACTTTTTGCAAAAAAGCATCCACGCCAATGGCTAAAAATGCTACCAACAAACTTCCCGCTACAATCATCTCCGGAAAATACGTCGATATTCCTCGATAAATCGCAACACCCAATCCGCCAGCCCCAATAAAAGAGGCAATTCCTCCAAGAGCAATCGTCATAATAACCATTGTTCTAAATCCCGACATAATTACAGGAAGAGCTTGTGGTAATTGAATACGATATAATAGTTGTAGCTCTGTACTTCCCATTCCTACTGCTGATTCAATGATTTGTGCATCAACTTCTTTGATTCCAACGTAAGTACTTCGAATCATCGGCAAGAGACCATAGATAATCAATGCAATAATAGCACTTTTATTACCGATGCCAGAAATAGTTACCAATATACCAAAAAGAGCAATCGATGGAATGGTATATAAAAAATTCGTTACTACCAATAATATCGAGGCTATCCATGTATTTTTTGTCATCAGGATTCCCAATCCAAGACCTAGGATTGTTATAATAACAACGGACACAAGCGTCATTACAATATGCTGTAATAATAGTTCCAAAAAAAAGTCCCACCGCTCAATGTATAACTTAATTACCCCTTTTATCATATCTACATGGCTATTGCCTACTCACCCCTTCATAATCTATACTTTATATTATAAGATAATTGCTCTCCACTGCATATAGGTATATTATAACATAAAAAAAGATTCTTCATTGCAATGCAACAAAAAATCTTTTCATCATTTATTTAGCCTAAGGCCACATCTAATATCATCATAACTGTAAAACCTATCATGGTACCAATCGTTGCAATATCCGTCTTGGATCCACCTTCTTCACGTTGAGCTTCTGGAATCAGCTCTTCAATAACCACATAGATCATAGCACCTGCCGCAAAAGCTAATGCATAAGGAAGTATAGGGCGCATTGTTATAACTGCATAGGCTCCAAGTACACCTGCAATGGGCTCTACAATCCCAGAAGCTTGCCCATATAAAAAGGATTTTTTCCGGCTAAATCCTTCCCTGCGAAGGGGAATGGACACCGCCGCACCTTCCGGAAAATTCTGAAGTCCAATACCAATAGCTAAGGCTACCGCTCCAGCAATACTTGCTGTTCCAAGTTGACCAGATGCAGCTGCGCCAAAAGCAACACCAACAGCTAGTCCTTCTGGAATATTATGTAAAGTAATCGCTAAAACAAGTAATACACTTCGCTGCCAACTGGTTTTGATACCTTCCGCCTGGTTGGTCTCTAAACCTAAATGAAGATGCGGTAAGAGTTTATCAACTAAAAACAAGAATGCTCCTCCACCAAGAAAGCCAATGGCTGCCGTTAACCATGCCGTTTGTCCTAGTTCCTCTGCCATCTCGATTCCCGGTGCCAGCAACGACCAAAAAGATGCAGCAATCATAACCCCTGCCGCAAAGCCAAGCATTCCATTAAGGATATTCTTTTTTATACTTTTAAAGAAAAAAACAAGGGACGCTCCAAGTGCCGTTACTCCCCATGTAAATAGGGTTCCTATCAGTGCCTGCGTCACCGGATTAAATTGTTCCAACCATTGTATCATGTCTTCTCCTCCTTTTTTATACCATTTTCTCATCCAAATTTTGGAAAAGGTGTATCACCTAAATAATCAAAGTCGTCCCACTCGACATCATTGTCCGCATGAAAGGCTTCATACTTGGGGTACTTTCGTTCCGGCGCTGCCCAATGGACCGCATTAGTAATGACTTTTTGAATCAAAGGATTCTTATATTGAGGGTATGTCTCATGTCCTGGTTGAAAGTAGAAAACCTTTCCATTGCCACGGGTATAGGTAATTCCTGAACGAAAAACTTCGCCACCTTCAAACCAACCTAAAAACAGAATTTTTTCTGGTTCCGGTATATCAAAACGTTCTCCATACATCTCTTCGTGGGGTAAGTCAATGTACTCCGGGATTCCATGGGTGATCGGATGATTCGGGTCAACGACCCATAAGCGTTCTCGCTCTCCGACTTCACGCCAGCGAAGTGAGCACGTTGTCCCCATGAGGCGCTTAAAAATCTTTGAATAATGCGATGAATGCAATAAGATTAGACCCATCCCACGTAATACTTGGTCATGAATCCGCTCAACAATATCATCTTCAACAGCATCATGGGCCATATGCCCCCACCAAATCAATACATCCGTAGACTCTAACACCTCTTGTGTCAGTCCATGCTCCGGCTCATCAAGCGTCGCTGTTTGGATATTTAGTTCTCCATCTTCATCTAAAAATTCTCGAATAGCTTCATGTATTCCTTCCGGATACACTTGCTGTACTTTTTTGTCTGTTTTTTCGTGTTGATATTCATTCCATACCGTTACATTGATTGCCATTTTCTTACCTCCATTTGCTAAAGCACATATCCATAATAGTTCAACGCTCAAGTTAAGCTATTGTGTCGCACTATAATATATTTGATACTGCTGATATCTTCGTTGATATTGCTGGTGACGATTTATGTTGGGTTGAAGCATCTTTTGCTCTAAAGCATCTGTATAGGTTGGCGTATTTACTGGCTTCACCTCTCCAATGCATTCATATGCCCATCTTGCAGCACCCACCATTGACATATCTTTTGTGGTGTTAATGACCATCGGATGCCCAAAAATATCTGCACACATTTGTTGCCAAATCGGCGAATGCAAAATACCCCCAGACAGCTCAATCACCTTCGGTTCGCCAACAACTTCCACTAACCGTTCATATCCTTGATACAGATTGAATAAGACACCTTCCAATACGCTATAATAGCATGCTCCCACATCATGACTATGATGTAGATTTTCAAATCCTCCTCTACGCATCATATTCCAGCCAGGGCAACGTTCCCCAAAAAGAAATGGCAAAAAAATCGGACTTGATTGTAGCGCATGTTCAATCTCTATCTTTGCTTCGAGTTCTGCATACGAATATCGACGTTCACAAAAGACGTCTTTAAACCAGTCGACACAATTACATGCACCGGATGTTGCCGTACCAAGAAGCCAGGTTCGAGGTGAACGATAGCTCCATAGTCCTTTTTTTGCACCATATGCTTGCTGGGTTGAAATACGTAGCGCACCACTGGTTCCTACTGATAGTGTCATAACTTCATGGTTCGTTGCATCTGCTCCGATTTGATTAAGTCCTCCATCTGGATTGGCCAACATAACTGGAATACCGGGCTCTATATGAAGCGCATTTGCCGCTGTTTGCGACAAAGAAAACACTCGATTATTTTTGACAATCTTTGGCAACTGCTCTTTGCAGACCTCAAGACTATCCAATAGTTGCATATCATAATCTCTTGATTCAATATTATATAACCCCGATCCCGAAGCCATACTTTCTGAAGTAACATATGCTTGCGTAAATTTCCAGTTTAAATATGCGCCTTGATCCATGATATATATATCTTGTTTTATCGGCTGCATTGCTTTTAATTTAAAGTATGGATAGCTCGCATTTACTATACAGCCTGTGCGTTCTTGATAGTTTTTGACATACTCTTGGTCTTGCCTTAGCTGTTGGCATAAAGATGCCGCTACTAAATTGGACCATAGATATACCGGCGATATGGGCTCTTTTGTCCCATCCCCAAGTAGCAAACTATGCCATGTGGTACTTAGAGCAATCGCATCAATGGATTCAGTCTTTGTTAGCTGTCTGCCAAGAGATATTAAATCCTCATATACCGTCTTGGCATCATGGGTTCCTGCATCTGCATCTGCGTTTGTCTTTGTGTGTTTTTGCGATATAACTTGGGTCTGTTGACTATCGGTATCATATACCATTGCCTTAACTGACGTTGTACTCGATTCAAGAACAAGTATCTTCATAACACTTTACCCTAACATAATTAAACTTGTTGCCATCAATGCCATCCCGCCAATCACACCGTAAATAACAATGTGGTGTTCACTGTATTTTTCAGCCGTTGGCAATAATTCATCTAAGGATATATAGACCATAATTCCTGCAACCGCTGCAAAAATAATGCCAAACATAAGATCGCTTGCAAAATTCATCAGAATAAAATATCCGACAATTGCACCTACAGGTTCTGACAAACCTGAAGAAAAAGAATATTTAAACGCTTTCTTCTTGCTTCCTGTCGCAAAATAGATTGGAATTGACACCGCCACTCCTTCGGGTATGTTATGGATTGCAATCGCTACGGCAATACTGATACCAAGCGCCGGATCTTCCAAGGCTGCAAAAAACGTTGCCATACCTTCCGGGAAGTTATGGATAGCAATTGCAAGTGCTGAAAACACTCCCATACGCAATAGATTCGCATCTTGTTTTTGCTTTTTCTTTGTTACTTCATAGTCTTCTATTTCATTCAAGTCATCTATGTCTGACAAGTCATAGATTTCATGTGGATTTTCATAACTCGGTACAAATTTATCAATCAGAGCAATAATAGCAACACCCCCAAAAAAAGCGAGGGTAGTAATAAGCATCCCCTGTTTATCACCAACCACCATCGATAATGAATCCTTAGCCTTTGGAAATATCTCAATAAAAGATACATATATCATAACGCCTGCTGAAAAACCTAGCGCCCCTGATAAAAATTTCTTATTCGTTTGTTTTGTATAAAATGCTAACGCACTTCCTATTCCTGTTGACAATCCTGCAAAAAGGGTCAAGCTAAATGCGAGCAATACTGTCTGCCACGTATGCATTGTTAAGTCCTCCTATTATTCAAAATAAAATTGTAAATAATTAATGTCAAAAAGCAAAAGAACGCCGCCGCTAACATCGAGTGTTGATATCCCATCTTATCAATCAATACGCCTCCAAGGAGAGAACCAAATATCTTTCCTACCGAGGATGCTACAGCTAAAACGGTTTGGCCTGTCGTTCTTAACTCTTTTCGTACGGTTTTATTAATATAAACCGCCAAACTATATGCAAAAACAATATATGTCATACCATGTAGTAAAGAAATCGAGTAAAACCATATTGGTGATTGACTAAAATATAAAATCACAAATCGGAGTCCGAAGATGAGCATGGAAAAAAGCAATGTCTTCTTCACTCCAAAACGTTCAATAATACGATCTGCAAAAAATAAAAATGGAACTTCGCTAAGCGCAGCAATAAAATACAACCATCCTACCTGACTGCTTAGTCCGCCTTGTGCAACAAAGTATACCGCAAAGAACGTCATAAAAAAACTGACCATCATCTGTGCAATAACTGTTAGACTGATAAAGTTTTTTAACATCCTATCTTCAAAGATTACCTTATAAGACACTTTGTGGTGCCGGTCATGGTGCCCCCGAACCGTCGGAAGTTGGGCTACTACAATGATGTTGGCTAAACCGATAAAAGCTGTCACATAAAAAATCATCTTGATATCTATACGCATCATAAGTCCAACAAGCATAGCAACAAACGCATAACTTACGGTTCCGGCTGTACGAACCGGTCCATAGGAGCGTCCCATATGTTCTAACGATTCCAATGTAATACTCTCTGAGATCGGTAAAAGTGCCGCTTGGAAAATCGAGACAATAAAAATAATCGTAATAACGTAGCGATAATCCTTATGCATCGGTATGAGTAAGATCCCAATCACTGTCAATAACATCAGAATGTTAAAGATCTTATTCTTCGAAGATGCTTTGTCCGTTTTTGTTCCGAAAAAAGGCTGTGCTATAATCGAGACAAAAGGATTAATCGCCATGAGAATACCTATCTGACCTGATGTCATCGCAATCCCATCAAAATATGTCGGCAAAAATCCCCACATAATCGGAATGCCTGCCCAGAAAAGTGCACTTTGAAGAATGTATTTTTTCATCGATATCCCTTTACCATCTCATCCATAACCCAGCTTGTTCTAGATGCACTAACGCCTGTACTTGGCGCCGTAGCTACTCCAGATAAATCGTCGACAATCATCTGAATCAACGGCTGCTGAATATGGGTGGGATTTATTATCTCATAAGTCTGTATGTCATGAGCGGTTGTCACACGTATAGGCTCATTGCCAAATGTTGAAAATTCTATTTTCCCTTTACTTCCGACAATAACATTCATGTCCTCGCGTTCGAAGGCGCTAAAACACCATACACCGCTTCCATGTACGCCGGATTCAAAGACAAAGGTTCCACTGACAATATCTTCTGCCGGATATGTGCCCCCTTGATTGTTTGCATGTCCACTTACTTCTTTAATCGGACCTAAAATATAATCAAGAATATCTAGTGTATGGCACCCAATATCAAAAAATATCCCTCCGCCTGCAAGCTCTGGCTTCACTCTCCATGGAAGTGTCCCCTCTCCATCCGGACGAATTATGGGTTGCGTATTATTAACCGTCACAAAGCGCACCTCACCAATCGCCTTGGTATCAATGAGTTCCTTAATCTTATGAAATCGCGGCAATCCTCTTCTGTAATATGCCACATATAATGGAACACCTTCTTGTTTACACCCTTGAATCATCGCGTTACATTCTTCAAAATTAAGTGCCATTGGTTTTTCCACATATACAGGTTTACCGGCTTTGGCGCATTGTAATGTATAGTCTTTATGGTAGGCCGGTGGGGTTGCAATATATACCGCATCCACATCCGGATCCTCAATAAGTGCTGTTGCATCGTCATACCACTTGGGTACATTATGGCGTTTTGCATAGTCTTTTGCCAATGCACCATCGCGTCGCATCACCGCAACCAACTCAGAATTATCCGCATTCTGGAATCCAGGGCCACTTTTTACCTCAGTTACATTTCCACACCCAATGATTCCCCATCGTATTTTTTTCATAGTCAATTCCTTTCCATCATGTCCTTTTTTATACCTTCGATTATTTCTATAATACCATATTTCTATAATAAAGTGGTGAATTACCTGTGACTTCTTTAAAGACACGCCCATAGTGCGTCACACTGCTAAACCCAACTTTTTTACCAATCACATAGGATTTTAAACGTGTGTTTTTTAGGAGAAAAATAGCTTCTTTTACACGGACATGATTCACATATTCAACAAAAGAAAATTCCGTTGCTTCTTTAAATATTCGACTTAGGTAGCTTGGACTAATATAAAATTCATCTGCAACACAAGATAGTGTTATCGCCTCAAAATAATGTTGATTGATGTATTGTACAATCTCTGATACTCGTTCATGTGCTGCACTGATATATTGAGGAAGGGGCTGGCTGTGTTGTTCCAAATGTCGATTCACATTTACAAGTAATTGTATCAACAGTGCCTGTAAATATATAGGCGACACCCCTTGTTCTCGCTGTATCTCTTCAAGTATTTCCTGAAAAATAGGGTATATTTTTCTTTTCAACGCGGAATGTTTTTTTATTAGCACATAGTCTCTATGCGATTCAAGTAAAAAATTAGAAAGCTTTTCTCCGGCTAGCCCCGGTGCAAGCGCATCCATAAAATTCATAATAATCTTTTCATGTTCTGAAGGATTACCATTGGCTGTCTTATGCAATACATTCGGGCGGATAATGATAATATCTCCTTCTTCAATTTTTAATATCCGGTCTTTAATGAAAAAATCCCGTTCTCCACTCAACAAATAATACAATTCGTAGCTTTGATGAAAATGGCTTTTAGGCATCGTATGGACCAATGCTTTTTGATACACTATGGAAAATCCGCTATCTTGAGTTTGATATTGATATGAATGCATGGTCTTTATCTCCTTCGGTTGTTACCCTATGACAAAATATAAGAAGTTTTGTCCTATTATAGCATAAAATGTACATATTTATCTTATATAATGACTGCATAATACACTTAAAAAAGAGTAAATCTATGAATACAAACGAAAAAAAAAGCCCCCTTGAATGGGGCGAACTTGCCTGTGAAGCGCTTATGAATACATTTGACGCTTCAAATCTACCACCAAAAGGGCGTTTTCATTATCATCAGGGTGTTTTTCTCCTGGGTATGGAACAATGTTATCTTCAAAATGCCGATGCAAAATACGATGAATATATCAAAGCCTGGCTAAACAGTATCATTGATACCAATGGTCAGCTAAGCGAATGTGATCCGACTCAATTTGACGATATCCAACCTTCAATCTTACTCTACCGACTGTTAGACGATAAGCACAATCCACAGTATCGAAAAGTTCTCGACACACTTATTCCTCCGTTTAAAGACTGGAAAGTAAACGAAAAGGGAGGTTTTTGGCACAAAGATGACTGCCAAAATCAAGTATGGCTTGATAGCCTTTTTATGTCCGGTCCTGTGGCAATGCGTTATGGTCAACTCATTGGGGATGATTCCTACTACACTTTAATTGCACATCAAGCCAAACTGATGTATACCTATATGCGTGATGAAGCATCGGGTCTTTTATATCATGCATGGGATCCTTCAAAAGTTGCACCATGGGCAGATGCACAAACCGGGTGTTCTCCCGAGATATGGGGACGCGCACTCGGTTGGGTTCCGGTAGCACTTGTTGAAATCCTTGACATCTTACCGACAAGTCACCCGGATTATAATGAATTAAAGCATATCCTTCAAGATATCTTAAAGTCACTTATCCCTTTTCAAGATTCGAGTGGTCTTTGGTATCAAGTCATTGACAAAGGTGACGACAAAAACAATTGGCTAGAAACCTCCTGCACAAGTTTGTTTGTCTATGCACTTGCAAAGGCCGTTCGATTAGGGCTTTTACATAAAGTCTACCTAACTTATGCATTACAAGGTTATCATGGAATCATTAACCGTCTTAATTTTGACGATAACAACAAGCTACTTCTTGAACATGTTTGTATCGGAACCGGTGTTGGCGACTATACCCATTATCTTCATCGACCAACAAGCACCAATGACCTTCATGGGATTGGAACCTTTGCCATGATGTGTGCTGAAATCAATCTGTCTAACCCATCAGTTGCTGATAGCGCGCAATAGTTTCTTTGAACTCAACGATATTCATCGCCGATGAATATCGTTTTGCTTCTTTACCTTGAACAAACAGCACAATAATTGGAGCTGTGTAAATCTGATATTCTCCTTTGGCAGCTTCAACCTCTAGCAGATCAACCGACCCACGCGCCACCTCTGGAAACGCCTCTAGCACAGAGGCTATTTTTTGTTTAAGCGGTGTACAAACCCCGCAACTAGGCATCGTAAAGACAACGACAGTCATAGCATTTGTATCCACCATTGTTTTTAGGGTATCTACTTCACGAATTTCTTGCATATGCTCACTCCTATATTCTATGATACCCTTACTATACCATTTATTTGGCTACAATACGATAATAGGTTTTAGATGTTTTAAAATATATATACACATAAAGTAGACAATATCCTATGATAACGCCAACACCGCTCCATCGAATAACCATTTCTTCGTAAAGCCCAATCGTCGCAAATAAGGTAATAATCATCTCTAGTCCAAAAAGCGTATGAATGATAGCAAAGACTAAAGGAATCGCAAACACTACAAGGATTTGTCGCAAAATCGTTCCTTGAACTTCACGTTTATCCATACCCACCTTTTGAAGTATGTCAAAATTGTAATGATCATCATACCCTTCTGCTAATTGTTTGTAATACATAATAATAATAAAACATACAATAAATATAACGCTACAGAACAATCCTAAAAAGAGAAGACCTCCTGACATAGTTCTAACTTCCCTCGCTCCTTCATATGCGTCTGAAAAGCTGATTGTCACATCTTGTTCTTGATTAACTTGCTCGTAAAGCGCGTGGATAAATTTTGCCTGAGCACTGTCGCCTTGTGTAAAGTAGTCTTTTTGCTCCTGATCTTGAATCACGATATCATAATGGTTTTCATAACGAGCTGGGGCTTGTTGGGGCGTCGCTACAATCATTGTCTCGATTTGCTCGCTATCATAAGCAATCACATATATATTATCCGAGAATAGATTTTTTGTGGATTTAGGGATATTATGCATATTCAAAAGCTCTTGCTGAACCGGATATTGTACGTCATTAAACTTGATCGTCTCGAAGTTAACATTGGGGCCTGTCGAATAAATCATGACATGTCCCGGCTGTAAGTCTTTAACGTCAGCATTAAGTTTTAGGGCTTCTTCTTTAGTCATCCATCGTACACGACCAAAATAATCTTCGTTGTACTCCGCTCGTTTTTCCCAATAGCTATAATTCAAAAGCTTAACTGTTTTAATTCCATACTCTTTTTTTAATTGATCGATTGTCGCTTCAATATCCTTTACATCACGTACCTTTTGCTCTGGGTATTGCCCATCAACATAAGTTATCGTTGCATCTACCGGATGATCAAATGCATGAATCGACTCCATCCCTCGAAAGAGTGATACCGTACATAATAATGTGATTATTACCATGGTACTGAAGATACATATATTAGCTAAACTCGCAGAACTTTTATTCACACGCTGATGGATGCCGGACAAAGTGATAAAATTTTTGGGTTGATAGTATATGCCTTTTCGTTTTCGCAAATTCTGCATCAACATATGAAGCCCTGATTTAAAGAACATGTATGTTCCAATAATGACGAAAAGAATGGCCAAGAAAAAATCTGCGAAAATTGAACCATCCACTTGGCTAGTCACCGCTATAGCATATCCTGCCCCCATAACTCCAATCCCAATAAGTGCGCGAATAAAAGGGAACTTAGGTTTATTGTCATTTTGCTTACTTCCCTTTAACAGGTGGATGGGTGTTGCTGCAAGAATCCGTCGCAATGAGACCACATAGATGAATCCATAGAGTCCCAAAAAGAATGCGCCCGTTTGAACAAACGCTTTGGATTTAAACGCAAAGCCTACTTCCGTTGGCAAGCCACTTAAGTTAAGTAGAATCAAGAACAAAAACTTGGACATCAGTGCACCAAAGACAATACCTGCAAGCATTACCATACCATAGACAAATATCGTCTCAAAGCATAGCATAAGCATAACATGCCCTTTTCCTAGTCCCAATATTTCATATAGCGCAAATTCCTTCTTTCTTTGTTTGAGCAAAAAGCTGTGGGTGTAAAAAAGAAATGGAATCATGATAATTCCCAGCAAAAACAAACCGATGAGCATCATTCCATATACATATGAACTATGTGGCAACACATAAACCAAATCATTATAAATAATTGATGAAAGAACAAAGAAGGTAAATGTTGCAAAACTGCCTGCAAACAGGTATGGCCCATAGATAGCTCGATTCATATAAATATTTTTAAAGGATAGTCGAAAAATTAAGGGCACTTTATTAACTGACTTCATAGATAGCATCTCCTGTCTGCAATAAGGTCAACGTATCTGAGATTTTTTTATACATCGCTTCATCCGACTCATGTCCCCGATAGATTTGATTAAAGATCATACCGTCTTTAATAAATAGGACGCGATTCGCATGAGCTGCTGCTTTAATACTATGGGTGACCATAAGAATGGTTTGTCCGGCTGTATTTACATCCTCAAAAATATCTAGTAAATCTTCTGAAGCTTTTGAATCGAGTGCTCCGGTCGGTTCATCGGCCAACACAAGCTCCGGATTTGTGATTAATGCACGTGCAACGGCAGTTCGCTGTTTTTGACCACCGGAGATCTCATACGGATATTTTTTTAGGATATCTTCAATGCCCAACATATGTACAAGAGGTTTAAGTCGTGCATGCATTTGTTCATACTGCATACCCGCTAAAACTAAGGGTAGAAAAATATTATCTTCAACACTTAAGGTATCTAATAGGTTAAAGTCTTGAAATACAAACCCTAAATTTTTGCGTCGAAACTCTGCCAAATGTTTACTTTTGATTTTTGAAACATTGTTCTTTTTTAAATACACAGCCCCTGTTGTTGGTTTGTCAATAGTTGCCAGTATGTTGAGCAAGGTTGTCTTACCCGATCCTGACTCGCCCATGATTGCAATATATTCCCCCTGATTAACGCTAAAGCTTACATCGACAAGCGCCTCCACTTTATTAAACCCTAACTGAGTCGTATATACTTTGCTCAAGTTTTTTACATCTAATAGTATCATCGTTTCCTCCTTGATTATTTTTACTTTAGTAAAATTTAAATCATCTAAAATAATCATAACGCTTTTTGTTCTTAGAAACCATCGATTTAACTTACAATTTAAAGAGGAACCTTACATTTTTGTAAGATTCCCAAAACCTAATACAACCTGTGTGCCTTCGCCAAGTTCTGACTTAATTTTAATCGTATGGTTGAGTTGATCCATAACCTTCTTAACTAAAAACAGTCCAATCCCACTTGCCCGTTGGTCCAAACGCCCATTATATCCTGTGAATCCTTTTTCAAAGACACGTTCAATATCTTCTGCACGTATGCCAATGCCTGTATCTTCAACGATTAATTGGACACTATCCTCCCGTTGAACAGCCCGAATAGTAATGCTCCCACTTTCTGTGTATTTAATTGCATTGGATAAGATTTGTTCGATAACGAGTGTCAACCATTTTTTATCCGATATGACCATCACCTCTGGCACCTCAACAACAATTTTAAATCGACGATTGATAAAAAGGATGCTGAATTTTTTTAGGACATGATGAACCACTTTTTGTAATGCCACCTCTTCGATTTCTAGATCTTTGGACATATCACCAATACGGTTATAATGAAGGATCATCTCCATGTATTGTTCAATTTTTAATATCTCTTCCAACATTTGATAACGCCTTGCCAAAAAATCATCTTCATCATGCATTTCTTCTAAGAGAAGCTTTAATGAAGTAATCGGTGTCTTAATCTGATGGGACCAAAGCGCATAATAACTTTCTCGGTCTTTTTCATTGAGAAAATAGCTTTCCTCTAACGTTTTAAACTTTGCCATTAGCTCATTTGCAATAGCTATCAATATCGCTTCGGCATGCTGATCTGTAACAATATTAAGATCATCCGGTCCTCGATTATTCCTCTCAACATAACGATACGCATTTTCCATTGAATGGATTTTTCTAATATGGCGCATATAGCCTATAACAAGCCCTGTTAAGCCGATGAATGTTGTTACCATCACCGGATAAAGGACACGCATAATCTCCGAATTATGATAGAGGAGCCATGCCCCTGAGAAAAAAATCTGCGCAAACATATACAGGGCAATACTTCGATGGTTTTGTCGTAAATATATACTTAACTGATGCATGTCTGCTTTACTCAATAACATAACCCACACCCTTTTTTGTCACAATAAAATTTTCAATATCAAGCGTCTGTAGTTTCTTGCGCACACGATTGATATTAACGGTTAGTGTATTATCATCAACAAAATATTCTTGGTCCCATAAGGCTTTCATTAATGCTTCTCTTGATACAATGCGCGTCTTTCGTTCCATCAATACCTTAATAATTCGAAATTCATTTTTGGTTAACTCAACGCACTGATCTTGATACGTCACACTATTTGCTGTCATATTTAAGATGACACCACGATGTTCAAGCAGATTGACTTTGGTTTTCCCATAATCATACGTGCGCCTTAATAGACCTGCAATCTTAGCGTTTAAGACTTCAAGTTCAAATGGCTTTGATATAAAATCATCTCCACCCATATTGATGGCCATAATAATGTTCATCTGTTCTGTTGCCGATGAGATAAAGACAATCGGAACTTTTGATACCTTACGTATCTGATCACACCAATAGAAGCCATTA
Organism: Clostridiales bacterium UBA4039; assembly: GCA_002382805.1. Lineage (GTDB taxonomy): Bacteria > Bacillota > Clostridia > Lachnospirales > Vallitaleaceae > UBA1351. The sequence continues at coordinate 15,354 of DGAD01000043.1, read as the reverse complement.
TAAAACGGCAAGGTAATATCCATTAATATCAAATGCGGGTCTATGTGTACAAATTCTTTTGCAATGGCATCAAATTTTTTTACCACATGGACTTCATAGCCCCAACGTACTAATGTATCTCGGATAGATTTTTGTAATCCTTTGTCATCTTCAACCAAATAAATTCGATACATCCTATATCCTCTCATTCATCCACATTTAGTGACATATCTCCAGGCTTTATCCACATTTTCTTACGCATAAGTTCCGAAATTGTGAATGTTAATACCGCCTGCAAGAGCATCCCCATCATATGCGTTTATCTTTCACTAATGACCTCTCCCTTAATCACTTGATATAACTGAGAAAAGTCATCCACAATATATGATGGCTCATAGGAGACAATACTTTCTTTTTTTCGAAAGCCCCATGTAACAAAGCATACATCTACACCTGCATTTTGTGCTGTGCGTATATCAACTTCTGAATCACCAACAAAAAGCACTTGTTCCGCTTTTACATTCAATGTGTCCATTAAGTGGCTAATAGCCCAAGGGTCTGGCTTAAGAGGTTGTCCTTCTTTGACCCCCCACACACTTGCAAATTCAAATTCCGGCAAATATTTTTCTGTTATCGTTTTTACCATATCATCATTTTTATTTGAATTAATGGCCAAGTGCACCTTGCCATTTAACTTTTCCAACATATTTTTTGCCCCAGGATAGGGTTCTAGTTCAAAATCGTAATGCTTCGCATAATACGTTAGCATCTCCTCGTATAAGGGTTCAATCTCTTTTTTGGTTAAGTCGGTGTTTTTTAAGGTACCCACAACGGTGTTATACAGTCCATTACCGACAAAATCAAAATATTCTTCTACTGAAAATGTTGGATAACCATGGCGCTCCAACATCATATTTACTGCTTTTCTAATACCTCCGATTGAATCCATTAACGTGCCGTCAAGGTCAAAAATAATTAATTGATACTTCATCGCTGTCACTTCCTTCCAAAAGTCACTCCACTCATGCCAATGATTAAAGCGTCTATTTTCGTAAAACTTCACTTTGACACTTCAATCATCCCTATCATTGTATCAAATGTATATCAACCTGACTAGCCTTCTAATTCATTCCTAATATTTTATTGCCCTTGCATCATAGTTTACGTCGTAAGATAACCATAAGCCACACAAGATGAACAACAAATGCCATGACTACATCAACAATATTATCTGGATAGCGTATGACACGAATCACCCAGTAAAAAGGAATAGCTCCTGCCACAGTACTTAACCAAGGTTTCCCAAAAAGATCTGCCATAGCAAGCACCATAAATACCCCCATCCCCTTTGAATAGGTCAACCCCTGTACTTTATCTTTGGCAAAGACAAACAAAAGTGTTCCAATCATTATGCTTTCAAGCCCCATTAATATCATGAGTATCAAAAGGGTTTCTATTCTTAGAAAAAATATATCCAATAACCAATACATTACAAGCGTATATATGGCACTACCTATAACCGGTAGCATTAACCGATGGATCATGTAGCCATTATATCCTACAGGCGTTATGGAGATTAATTCAAATATTTTTCCATCCTTTTCATCAATCATTAAAAAACCAGCGACCGTTCCAAGCATCATCGGTGACATCAAAAAAACGCCACCTAAAATATAGGCATAATACAAGGTCACATCAAATCCGTTTCTTTGCCAAAGCCACGGCACCAGATAATGTAAAATCCCCTTAATAAGTAGTCCGGCTAAAAATGGAATGCACATAAATATTATTAAGATCGGATCTCTTCGAATCATTTTCATGTCTGCGTTAAATGCAATCTTATTCACCATAACTTCCTCCAAATATTTTCTTATCCACAATATGCAAACACACTATGGTAATTATGGATAGATAAATCAAATGTAATCCCGCCTCTAGCCAATGCATTCCTGTAAATGCACCATATACAATGCGAATACCTGCAACACTGGGAAACACACTAAAAACCCAATCAAAAGGTGTCTGAACAAGCAAAAGCAAACAAGGAAGCACTATTAAAAGCATATATGGAATCATTTTAATAAAATATGCATTTAATGACTTACACTTTGCTGCTACAAAAAAACCATAGAGGGTGAATATCAATGCCGAAATTCCTATACCCAAAATTAATAAACTCCAACGCACCTCGTCTTGGTATGCCACAAGGGTAATAGCACAGCTTGCCAAAATAGCAAGCATCGCCATCGATATTGCCTTTGCCATTAAATACTCTTTTGAGCGCAGCGGTGTAACAATGAGAAAATCTAAAATCCCCTGTGTTTTTTCCAACATTACAATACCACCGATAAAGAAAAACCCTACAATTGAAGGGTCAAAGAAAATAACAATCGGTACCACCACAATACGCATATGTTCCGGCAATTGATGAACAATCAGCATATATATAATCGTTAGCAAAATGTAGACCAGATAAAATCCTTGTTTCAACTGAAACGTTACATCGGCTTTTATGGCATTAAGCATTCGTATGTTCATGCTAATTCCCTCCCTGTCAATTTAATAAAGACATCTTCAAGCGTTGCCTCCTGACTGTGTATACGCTTGATCTTATGTTCACGCATGATTTGAAAAAATTGTTCATTCTTTTGGATTGTTTTCATCGGAAACGCTTCCCTACATTCTTGACCGTGGCTATAATAATCTAATTGAACCACTTGCGTCCCATGTTCAACCATCAACTCACTCGGTTTTTCAATAACCGGAATCTGTCCATCCACAATAAAGGCGACACGGTCACATAACTGTTCTGCAACCGTCATGTTATGGGTTGTCAAAAAAATCGTCTTGCCTTGTTGCTTAAGTTCCATAATCATATCCTTAATAATTTTTGCATTCACCGGATCCAGTCCAGATGTCGGTTCATCAAAAAATAGAAGCTTAGGATCATGCATTATGGCTCTAATAAAATTCAAACGCATCTTCATTCCTTTTGAATATCCTTCTACCTTTTTATCTTTATCCGCTTGTAACCCTACACGTCGCATGAGTTCGTGAATATCTTGACTTTGGTTTTGATAATACGACTGAATTAATTCAAGATTTTCCATTCCCGTTAATTTGACATATAGATTAGGAAAATCAAAAGCAACCCCTATATTTTCAAAAAAATCTTGCTTCCATAGCTTACGTTCTTTTCCCATAATCTGGACGCTTCCATCATACCCATGTAATAGACCGATTAAGATTCTCTGGGTTGTGGTCTTGCCTGCCCCACTTGGTCCTAAAAAGCCAAAAATCTCACCTTGGTCAATAGAAAAATCAATCTTTTGTACTGCACGCTTCCCTGATTTTTGATAAACATACTCTAAATTTTTTACTTGAATCATATAAACTCCTCCTTTAACGATCACTCGTTCTTTTTTAGGGTATAAGAATGCCTTATATGCATTCTTAATATATTATTTTTGATTAAATTCACCTATGATAGCCATGCTTCCTATCATATGAAACAAAAAATGTTCTGTAACTAAAGTCTTTCGAGTTGCTTCATCTTTGACATTTTTCAAGATATACAAAAACCCTTCAATAAACTCAATACCTATCACTTTAGCCATCTCCGGATGTACATGACTGCGTCCAAAAGTATCGACATGACTTGCAAAATGTTCTGATAAAATACTGAGCAAAAGTTCTCGCGTCTTCTCAAAGCGTGTCCCTTGACTGGCTTCAATCAATAAGACAAATCGGTTCGAAAAAGGCGGTATATATTTTTCTATAAACTCGCCCAATACACTTCTCCACTGGCGAATATCCGTGGTCTCCCATAGATAATCCGGGCGTTCTATCGCATCATGGTGCTCAATAAGATAGATAAAATTATTGTATTCCGCTTCAACAAGAGCTTCGAATATGGCTTCCTTGTTTTCAAAATAATTATAAAAGTTCCCAATTGTCGTTCCTGCGGCCTTAACGATTTGACGTAATGACGCTTGCATAAATCCTTTTTCTAAAAACTCTTGTTCCGCGGCATGCATAAGCGCCATATGCACTTCTTCTTTTTTAACTTGCATAAAATATCACCTGTTCTTTTTTGTTAATTATATATTGAAAATCGTCTTAGGTCAAGAGGTTATAATTGCATTCTTCGCCTCAAAAGGTTACAATATTAGTATAATGTCCCTAAAAATATTTTAATATTCAAAGGAGCCATCTATGAAGTATTATCAAGTAGCTGCCGCTATTTTAGTTCACGACCACCATATTCTTTGCATGCAACGACCGCAAGGAAAATATAAATACATGGATTATAAGTACGAATTTCCCGGAGGTAAAGTTGAAACTGGAGAATCCATAGAAGATGCCTTAATGCGAGAATTACGCGAAGAGCTAAATATTGATGTTCCTATTAATGCCTCGCATCACTATATGACTCTCGACTATGCCTATCCTGACTTTTCGATTACCCTACACAGCTTTTTAGTCCCTGTTGCCTCGCGCACGTTCGATATGTGCGAGCATATTGACTATCGCTGGTGTCTTCCAAAAGATTTACGATCACTAGATTGGGCTCTGGCAGATGATCCGATTATTCATCGCCTGATGAATGATGCCTCACTAGTATCTACTGGAACATAGACGAATAATGAGGAGTGATGTTTATGCCCGATGTATCAACTAAATCGATATTCAAACTATCAATGATTATCTTTAGTATCGCTTTTTTGTCCTTGATTGTTTTTGCCAGCTTATATACTCAGAAAAAAGTAAATACTTCTTTTTTAACTGATGAAGAGCGGGAGTGGCTAGATTCACATGAAGGTCAAATTAAGATTGGCTATACAACGGACTATCCACCTATTGAATTTCTTGAAAATGGTCAATATGTGGGTATTTCTGCCGATTACTTTCACTTGCTGGAAAAAAAATTAGATATAACCATCGATATGGTAGAATTTGAGCATTGGGATGAGCTGATTGCTCAGGCTAAACGTCGAGAAATAACCGGTATTACTGCAGCAACAAAAACCAAGGAACGAAGTGCATATCTTGATTTTACTGTCCCTTATATCATGAATCCAAATGTCATTATTACACGTCAGAATTTTTCCGAGCAATTGACTTTTGACAAATTGGCAGATTCGACGATTGAGCTCCTTGTGGTAAAAGATTATGCCATTACAGAATATTTAAAGCGAGATTATCCAAATATAAATTATGTTGAAGTCCTTAGTGCCAACGAAGGATTAAGGAAGGTTTCTCTAGGTGAGGCGGATGCCATCATCATCGAGATTATGAGTGCTTCTGCCAGTATTACGGAAGATAGTCTTTCCAACCTTGTCGTTAATGCCGAGACACCTTTTGAATCTAACTTATCTATTGCAACCCGAAACGACTGGCCTATATTAAGTGACATCTTCGGTAAAGGGCTTGCACAAATCACCGAAAGTGAACGCCAAAGCATACGATCCAAGTGGGTTTTATTTGAAGAAAAAAGTATCTTTGAGACGCCTTACTTTGGAATCACATTGACGTTTATTCTTCTATTGCTCGTTTTTGTGCTTATCACAGTTATCATGTGGAATTATACGCTCAAAAAAGCTGTCAACGATAAAACCCTGACTCTTGAAAATTATAAAAACCAACTCCTTAAAGAAATTGAAGAACGTAAGAAAACAGAGGAAATTATTAAGTATAGATCTTATCACGATGAATTAACCGGATTATATAATCGTGCTTATTTTAGCGAACAATTTTTGCATCTTAATCAAGCCGAACATCTTCCGTTATCCATCATTGTTGCAGATTTGAATGGCTTAAAAATAACAAATGATACATTTGGTCATCAAACCGGTGATCAAATCATCATACAAATTGCCCGTATTCTTGAGTCTGTTTTTCAAGACGATGGTATTATTGCTCGCATCGGCGGTGATGAATTTGTAATTTTACTCCCCAATACCCCTAAAAGTCTTGCCGACAATTTTTGTCAACAAGTCAAGCAAGCCTGTGCCCTTGCTCCAAAAACTCCAATCCAGCCTTCTGTTGCTCTTGGATATGAAACCAAAAATGATATGACAAGCGATATCAATATGATTTTTAAGCAAGCCGAAGATAAAATGTATGAAGATAAACTTGGCGAACAAGGACATATCAGTACCACAATCTTAGAGTCTCTTGAAGGATTGTTGCGCAAAACCACAAATGAATCGTCTGAGCATAGTCAGCGCCTTCGCAACCTAGCTTTAAAGCTAGGCAGGCAGTTATCGCTTTCAAAGCAGGATTTGAATGCTTTGTCTTTGCTTGCGGATTTACACGATATAGGTAAACTGGCTCTCTCTGAAGAGCTATTGCAAAAAGAAGCTCCCCTGACTTTGGACGAATGGGAACGAATTAAGAAGCACTCGGAGTTAGGTTATAAGATAGCAACATCCCTGCCTGAACTTTCCCAGATAGCTACCGGAATATTAAACCATCACGAGCGTTGGGATGGCGCTGGTTATCCTCAAGGCTTGGCCAAGGAAGACATTCCCTTATTGGCTAGAATTATCGCCCTTGTTGATGCCTATGATGTCATGACAATGGGACGACCTTATAAGACACCACTCAGTAAGTCGGATGCTATTAAAGAACTAAAAAAATGTGCCGGAACACAATTTGATCCGGCACTGGTTAAGCTTTTTATTAATGAAGTTTTATAGCCAAGTAAAACAGCAACACTCTATGGCATGAATTAAAATATAAATTTCGTTGTAAATGCTAATATTTGATGTCATTGTAAAAATCTTCTAATTTTTTAATGATTGATGAGTTTTCACTCGAGTACGTTACATCATCAATACGAGACATTTCTTGGTGAAGAATATATTTTACATTTTCTTCATCAGTATATAATACTAATATAAAAATATATCCATTTGTGTCATCACTAAGTTTTTTTTCAAGTTTTATTGTGTCAAGTATTGATATAATTTCATTAATTAAATTAGTGTCAGTGATTGTATAAATATTAAGATCTCCCTCATGTTGCATTTCGATTTTATTCACATTTAAATATGCGTTATTTTTAGAAATGTCTGGTTTTGAAGAGCATTGTGAATAAACAAATATCAGCAAACATAGAATCAGCAAACTGGTGATGAACACTATCATAAATGGTTTGTTGGATTTTATCATTGTGGTGACCATAAATAGATAACATCATCAATACCTTCTTCGTAATGTAACCAGATATTATTATTTTCCCAACCATCATTTACAATAACATATTGGTCTGGGCTGTATGTATATCCATGTGCAATTACCCAATGTTCTCCATATGTTGGGTGATTATCTAAATCAACAATAGCAGGTTTATCATTTGCAATACAATTGCCAATTTTTGAAAATGAACCCTGAGGATAATCATATGATGGGGCATATGCAACAGCATAATTAGAATTATAGTAATCGTCTAAATAGTCATTAATCGCATTTTCCAACTCTGCAGTGCCTGTTCCGTTTTCAGGATTTCCGCCGGAACTATATACATAATCAATCATCAAATCTATCAGATCACTTTCGTTTTCGTTACTATAGCTTACATATGACTCATTATATTCTTCATCATAATACATGAGTACAATAGCTGCTGCGATTGGGCCACAGTAGCCTCCAGATACATACCAAGTCTTCAAAGTTCTAGGTAATTCAATGGTATAATCACTTGGAAGAGCGCTGTCTGTTTTAGAATCATCTGTAGATAAAGCCAAGGTATTATATTTTTCTATAATCTCTTTTGATTTCCTTTCTTTATCTATACTCTTTTCCTTGGTGTATATATTCTTGATTTCTTTACGACTTATTTTCTCGTTATTACTTATGTTTAGTAAGTATGTGCCATTATCTTTATACAAGTTAAGACCGCCATTATAGTAATAGGAAGCCTTAGAATCCTTAAAATTCCTGCTACTTTTGATGGATAGCTCAGGAATAGATAAATCATACTGATTAACTATTATGTAACCTTGTTTATCTATTTCAAAACATACGAATTCTTCTTCTTCTTTCAGATTTAATAGCGGAATAGGATCTGTCAATTTAACGCTATATCCAAAACTATTAAGAAATGCAATTGCAACTTCTTTTTCGAGTAAATATTTTTCGGTTTTAGCATTTACAATTGAACCCAAACTTACCAGCATTGTAATTACTAAAATAATACTTGTGATTTTTTTCATACCTTCCTCCTAAAGTTCTAATTTTATTCTTTCACATACCACGTCTCTCCTATTCCACAAAAAGTTCCACTTTCTGTAGAAGACCGAAATATTTGTAACTCTTGTTTGAATCAATGCTTCTTCTTGTTGTTTTGCTGTATTTGAACTAGCTATCCATTGGTACTGTCATAAACACAAACATCATGCATATTAAAACGCTAATTGAATCACCTCTTTTCATCTCTCCCCACCTCCTTTCTTTAAGTCTTCTATTATATATAACCCTAGAAGGTGGCAAAATCTTACACTTTTTTCAAAACTTTTTATTTGTTTTTCAAAATACTTTCTACAATAGCTAAAATTACTGCTTCTTCAACGTTTCCTTGAACACTGAAACTCATCTCATTATAATTTTCTTCAATCGTTCTCTATTGTCATTAAAAATGCCATCCATTGTGGATAAATCCTCCGTAAAAAAAGTATGTGTGGATGACTTCGCTTTGAAGAAGAGGTTTTCATCTGGATAACCTTAAATAAATTCTAACTTTTAGATAGCAATTATTGTGATAGTAGAAGTGCATATGCGTAGCCAATATTGTATTGGTCTTCGAGAATGTAAACATTTGAGACTGAAGTAAGGATATATGAGAATGGTAGTATTCTATCTATTTCCGTAAGTTTGAAACCACCTAATGGTACAGAGTAGCTTCCTGAAATTTTACACTGTTTAATCAAAAAATCACAGTATTTATACAAAATCGTTGAATGACCTTCTTTTTTTTCAGCGTTCATAACTTTATAGAAGTTAAAACTAGTAGGATAGTGATTATCGATAATCCGAAATAGATTGATAAGTTCGGAGAATTTAGGAAAATTTGATATTTGTTGATATAACTCTGCTACGCACTCCTTTGGTCTATAAAAGTGTAACCCAACGACAAGGGAGTCATCCATTATCGCCTCACAATTATTAAAATAAGCTAAAATATCGCTAGCAATTTTGTTCTTATCTATCGAATTTATAGATATTGGGTTATCGAAAAAGAAAGAGAACCTATATCCATCAGAATACCTGTCGTTTGTACTTACAGCTATAAATGTAATAATTTGAACATCTAAGTTTGTAAAGTTCATGTCATGAAGGTTAGCAATTATATTATTATTAGAAATTCGTATTTTAGGAGCATTTGAGTAGTAGTTATTAATTTGAATTAGATTGTGTTCTGTTTTTACCAATTTCACTATTTTCACCCTTTCTTTTTTATAGATACTAAAATCAACCAAGCAAAGAAAAAATACAATGCATATCCACAATAAACCCATATTGAATCAATGGGTTTCATTTCGCTAAAGCCATTGATTGGCGGTGTTATGTTTGCATATGAGTTGACTCCTAATCGAGAGCTTAACGATGTTTCAAGCCAAAACGGAAAGTTGCCAATAACAATATCTCTAGTTATTGTAACCGGCAAATATTTTAGTATGAAAGATTTGCTTGTCATGAAGGGGATGTAGATTGTTTCAACTATCTGTAGCATGATTAGAACCAATGCTATTATCAATGAACGAAATTTTAATGAGAGAATATAAGAAATCCCCAACCAAAAGAATACAAACAAATAGTAGCCGACAACTGATTTAATTGACTCAATGTATACCCACTCATAAATACTGCTTCGGTAATTGATAATCAGGAAATAAAATATACCGGTTGCAAAGATTGACACTGTAACAAGTGAAATTGAAATAAATGGTATATAGTCAAAAGATATTATTGATGATTTTCCTAAAATATATCCTATTATAATCAGTACTATTGCACCAATTAAGAGCATGTTATTGGGTGTTTGAATTGCTGAATACCGATAGTCTAACCAATAATATGAATATTTAGCATCTGATGTGATTTTTGTGTTTGATACTATAAAAGTGAGCCATATAGCATTACAATGACCACGAATTTTTGAGCCAATCATAAATTTTCCTGTATGATAATAGTAAATATTATCGTATAGGAGTGTGAAAGGCGTGAAAATAGATTTGGCAGAATATAATCAAATAAGAGAACTTTATCTTCATCATGGCATGTCGCAACGAGCGATTGCCAAGCAGCTACATATCTCACGTAATACAGTAGCTAAATACTGTAAGGGTGAGAACGTTCCATGGGAACGTAAAGATTATTCACCACGCTCTGCTCCTGTAATCACAGATGAAGTCAGAGCATTTATTCTTCGTTGTTTTGCTGAAGACTCTTCACATGGATTTAAGAAGCAAAAGCACACAGCTAAACGAATTCATGAACGTTTAGTTGAAGAGTTACACTTTACTGGTAGCTATACAGCCGTAAGACGTGCAGTGCGGGAACTCAAAGACAAAACAAAGGAAGCCTTTGTTCCTCTGGAGTTCGATCCTGGTGAAGCAGCTCAGATTGATTTTGGTACAGCTTATGCTTATGTCAAAGGTCAGCGCAAAAAACTTAAATTCTTCTGTATGCGTTTATGTTTCAGTGGTCACTTTTTCGTTAAAGCATACTATGCTGAAAATGAAGAATGCTTTCTAGATGCTCATATTTCATCCTTTAAGTTTTTTGGTGCAGTGCCTAAGCGAACAATCTTCGATAATGCTGCCGTAGCAGTTTCAGAAGGTTTAGGCGCATATGTCACAAAAGAAACTAAACGCTATGAGGAGTTAAAAGCTCATTACCAGTTTAATACTACTTATTGCAATCCTCGCAGTGGTAACGAAAAGGGTTTGGTCGAAAACCTTGTCGGCTACGTAAGACGAAATGCATTAGTCCCCATACCTAGAGTTGACTCAATAGATGGACTTAATACTTATTTAACATCTTATTGCAACAACTACATTCATCATTCAATAGCATCTAGAACAGGAACCGTAGAAGAAAATTTCCTCCTTGAAAAATCAGCATTATTACCTTTACCTCTTTATCATTACAGTCCAGAAAAAGTAGTCTATTATGAAGTAAATGCTTATTCATTAATTACTTATCAAACCAATAAATACTCTGTTCCAACGGACTATTGTGGTAAAGAAGTCTGTATTAAAGTCGATGCAATGACGATTACTATTCATTATAAAAGCATGAAAATAGCAACGCATGAACGCTGGTATGGTAAAAACCACAAGACCTATGATATTACTCACTATATTAAGTTATTAGAATCTAAACCACGAGCCCTTTTTAATGCAGCACCGGTTAGACAGTACATTCCAAAAGATGTACTTCAAACATATGCTAGTAAAAAGGATGGGCAGAAACTTCTTTTAGCTCATTTAAAAGAAGTAAACGGGCTAAAAGAAACACCGGATATAACTGTTATACCTACTCAACTTAATCGTTATGATCAACTGATTATGGAGGTGAATAGTTAATGGATTCAGTAGTTAATCAACAGATAAAACTATTAGCAAAGTCCATGAAGTTATCATCCTTTCAACGTTACGAACAAGTCCTACGTGACAGCATAGATAACAAACAAACTTCTGAGGATTTCTTGCTTGAACTTCTTAAAGTAGAAGCTGCAAGTCGTAAAGAAAACAAACTTTTACGACTGAAACGACAAGCTAGATTTCCTTTCGAAAAATCTCTTGAAGAGTTTGAACTAGCCCGTTTGCAACATGTGAATTCAACTACGATCTATGAACTAGCTAGTTGCGACTTTATCAAGAAAAAGGAAAACATCATACTCATTGGTAATCCAGGTACTGGTAAAACTCACCTATCCATTGCCATAGGGTTAAAGGCTTGTTTAAATGGTCTTAAGGTTTACTTTACCACAGCATCAAGTCTAGCTACAGAACTTATAGAGGCTGAAAATGAACAACGGTTAGGGAAACTCATCAAGCAGCTATCAAAACTAGACTTATTAATACTTGATGAACTTTCTTACCTATCATTTAATAAATATCAATCAGAGCTATTGTTTCAGGTTATATCTGAACGTTCTGAAAGGGGAAGTCTAGTTATATCAACAAATCTAGAGTTCTCCAAATGGGAAGAATTCTTTCCTGATACCTTGTTAACTAACGCATTAATTGATCGAGTCACCTTTAACGCACATGTTTTAAACATGAATGGTGATTCATATCGATTAAGTAAGTCGTTGAACTAAGTGGCTCAGAAATTCGTGGTCATGGTGGCTCATTTTTTTATGACCAGAGCGGCTTACAATTTCGTGGTCAAGCGGCTCAAATTTTCGTTGACAATCACAGTGATTTTGAAAAATTTATTAGCAGAATTATATGATACAATTGCACTTATAATTGAAATGCTTGCATAAAATAGGTGCATAAAAAAAAGTGAATTCCTAATTGTTTTATTCATAATCTTTTTGCCTTTCAGTGTATGATGATATGCATGATAGCAAGCTTTTGCTTGAATCAATCATACTTTTAACTAAGAATAGTATCCTAGATTCATTACATTCACAAATACCTAGGATACTATTTATAAACTTCTTTAGTTGTTCCTATAAGCTATAACTAGAAATATGTCTCCATTTCAGATACTCCTTAATATACTGTCGCCCCATAGTTATATGGTACTGTTGCCCAATTATATGTATACGTCCAATTCATAAGAACAGTACCTTCTGATTGACAGTATTCTATTTCCCTACCAACAATCTCAGTAAACTGATCAACTTTATAGCAAACAGATTGTGGTACTGAATTATATATATTTATTGTTGCAACTCGAAAAGGGCCATCTTCAAGATAGTACCAATGTTCGCCATTGCAGGTATTAAATGCACCGTCGAAAGAAGCGAACTTTGTTTCTAAATCAACTAGTCCACTACCAATGGCTTTAACCTTAGTTTCTACAACTCCATGAGGAGAAGTAGCTCTTGTAACGCTTTTGTCAGTAGTTCCCGTAAATTCTAGTGTAGCATCTGAAATAGCTGTATGTTGGAGAGTATCCTTATTCTCAGATGCATAGACCGCAAATGAAAGGTTAAGAATTACAACTAAAGCTGCAATAATTCTAATGGTAAATTTCCTTGTTTTTTTCATATCTTCCTCTTTTCAAAATCTTAATAAATTTGTGTTCTACTTACATAGGTAGTTTGTTCGAGCAAATTATTATCTAGATACACATAAGCATATGATACCATCCTATACTGATAATCACTCATCACATACCAAGTTTCACCTATTCCACAAAAAGTTCCATTTTCCGTTGCAGACCAATTTTTAACAGTTATCCAGCTTCCATTTTGATACTTTTGTAGATACATGCTTATTTTACATTTATCAACATTTCTTGCATCAATAGAAGATATAAGCACTGCTTTGCCTTGATCTGTTATGTAAAAATCATTGTAGAAGACCGAAATATTTGTGAATCTTGGTTGAATCAACATTGTTTCTTTTTCCTCTAAGACATCTGGATCAACATTAGCACTAGCTGGCATTACTGTAATAGCAAGAACCAAACAAACTACTAATATAAAAAAATCACCTTTTTTCATCCCTCGCCACCCCCTTTCTTTAAGTCTTATATATATATAACCGTTTAGGGTGGCAAAATCTTACACTTTTTCTAAAACTTTTTATTTATTTTTTTCAACACTTTCCGCAATAGCTAAGAGTACTGATTTTTCAACATTTCCTTGAATAGTAAAACTCATGTCATTAGTCGTCCAATTTATAATAGTTATATCATCTTTAACAACTAGGACACCTTTACAACCTCTAATCTCAACATTTATTACATTACCGTTTTCTGAATCTATTTGTGATTGCGAGCTTAAATTTCCTTGAATAAATCGCATTTCATTACCTTCTAAATTGCTAAAAGTCATATATCTTGTATCTACTAATGACCGTGTATTCAATAAATAATACCCTTTTGGCAAATATTTAGGATAGTAATAATCTGTCCAATCACTTGGCACATCATAAACCATCTGTGTTCCGTTGATTTCTTCTTGAGATACCAAACTATATTTTTGAAATGTTTCAATAACGAGATTAAAGAAGTTAACTCTAAAAGCTTCAACGCTCATTGTCACAGCTGAACCTGCAATACAAATAATTATTAGAACTGCTGCAATCCTCTTACTTAATTTTAATATTCTTCTTCGTACAGCTTCATTCTGCTTTTTTCTTATAAGTTCTTTATTGTAATCCACGAACCATTGGTTCAAACTATCCGGAACTTCAAGTTCCTTATACTCTTCTAAAAGTCGATCAGTCTCATCACATATATTGTTCATATGCTCATAACCCACCTCATAAAGAAAAGTTTCATTCATTTTCTTCAATCGTTCTCTTTCTTCATTAGACAGTTTGTTCATAGTCCACCCCTTCTTCCAAAAGCTTTTTTTTCAACGCTATCAAAGCTCTATTGATTCTTACGCTAACATTATTTTCTGTAATATTGAGATTTCTAGCTATTTCATATATCTCCAACTCATAATAATAACGTAATGTCAGAATATCCGCATATGGCAGATAAATTTTCTCTATATATTTTGCAATTTCCGAACTAAACTCCTTACGAATGAAGTTTTCTTCAATAAGAATTTCGTCTTTATTTGGAAATTGTTTCACTTTATCATGTTCTAATAAAATAATACCTTTTCTCTTATTATACGTATCTAAAGAAAGGTTTCTTACTATGATAACTAGAAAAGCCCTTGTTTTCTTACACTTTATGTCCAGAATTTTATGTAAATTGCCTGAAAGTTTTAGAACTGCTTCTTGAACCATGTCTTGTGAATCGTGATGATTTTTCAAAATTGAATATGCTGTTACATACATATCTCTATGATATTCAAGATAGATTTTCTCAAGTTTACTTCTAGTTTTTTCGTTCTCTATTGTCATTAAAAATGCAATCATTTTATTTCTCCTCTCGTTTAGATAACCCTTATGCATATTTTAACATAAAGAATAAAGTTGTGATAATTATATGCAAAGATTACATCTGTTGATTTTTGTATTTTTATTTTTCGTAGTCTTGTGTATATTGAGTTGGAAAAATCCCTGACAACTTTAGGAACAAGAGTGGCAAGGGACTAGAAGTTAACCTTTTCATCCTGAAAAGTAATGCTAGTCCTTGCTTCGCGAGAATAATCAAGAGAGTTTGTTACCAAAACCAAAAGTGAATATATAAATTTCAAAAAAGTGGTTCTATAATAAATGTTGG
>DGAD01000029.1 GCA_002382805.1 Clostridiales bacterium UBA4039 | reverse complement strand
ATTTATTATAGAACCAAAAAAGATAAAAAAACTCCGACTATGTAAAATATAGTCGGAGTTTTTATCTTTTTTATTAAAGGGATACTTCATCAAAATTAATAATTACGGTATAGCCCAACAACTTTTCCAAGAATCTTGACATCATGGACATATATTGGTGCCATGGAATCGTTTTCTGGTTGTAAGCGTATGATATTCTTTTCTTTGTAGAATGTTTTTACAGTCACAGAATCATCTAAAAGAGCCACAACAATATCGCGATTATCTGCAACCTCTTGTTGGCGGACAATAAGCATATCATCATTAAAAATCCCAGCATTAATCATACTGTCTCCTTGAACTTGAACCATAAATAGGTTTGCATCATTTCCGGAGATATAATCGGCAGGAATTGGAAAATAATCTTCAATATGTTCAATGGCTAACAACGGTTCACCTGCAGCCACTTTTCCAACGATGGGAATATTAATCATCTCATGGCGAATGGGGGTAAACCCATCTTCCATAATTTCAATCGCTCTTGGCTTTGTAGGATCACGGCGAATATACCCTTTTTTTTCAAGACGTTCTAGATGTCCATGTACCGTTGAAGTTGATTTTAAGCCAACGGCCTCACATATTTCTCGTACGGATGGCGGGTAGCCTTTATTTAATTGTTCGTTGCGTATAAAATCTAATATACGGCGTTGTTTATCACTTAATGTATCTGCCATAGTTTACACCCCTTAAAAAGAACTATTATATTTTTCTGCTTCTATAGTATAGCATATTTTCACAATGGCATCAAACGTTTGTTCGTTTTTTTGATAAAATCTATTGACAACAAACAGGTGTTCGTATATAATTAAAACACAAACAAACGTTCGAGGTGATTGATATGAATAGACGAATAGCCAAAAAACGACAGAGAATACAACTAACAGTGATCCTTAGCATAATACTACTGAGTCTCCTTATCCTAATACTTATGCGCTTATTTAGCAATACAATCCTTGCAACACCCGATATCGAGCAGGCATATATAAGTGTTCAGATTCAAAAGAATGATACATTGTGGGGATTGGCAACAACCTATAATTGCTTGGAGTATTATACGCATGAAGAATATATAGAACAAGTCATTAAGATTAATGATTTGAAAACAGAAACATTATATACAGGTTCGCGATTAACCTTGCCTGTGACCCCAAATTATACTGCAATGAAGTCTGACTAAGATGTATGGACTATTAAGACGGATTAAGAAAGCATTTTAGACGCATAAAGGCGTTTAAAGTGCTTTTATGCTTATATATAGGAAAATTTGCGCGAGAATAGAATTAGTGTTATGATAAAAAGACCAAGAAAATGAACAAAAACTATAAATCCCAAACAAGATTTAGGAGGTATATCATGGATATAATTTATGAAAAAGATACAGATAAATCTTTAGATGATGCACTAAAGGCATTAAAAGCCAGCTTAAAAGATGAAGGGTTTGGCGTCCTATGGGAATTAAATTTTAAAGATAAGTTACAGGAAAAAGGGCTGGATTTTGAAAATCCCTTTGTTGTGCTCGAAGTATGTAACCCTAAAAAAGCAAAAGAAGTGTTAGAGAAAAATATACATGTTGGATATGTATTGCCTTGTAAAATGGTCGTTCGACGCGATAAAAAAACCACATATATCGGTATGTTGCGGCCTGAGCGCTTAATGGCTCTATTTGATGAAGAGACATTAACATCTGTTGCACAAAATGTTGAAGCTTCATTAATGAAAGCCATTGAAGCGTCTATTTAAACCCAAAACCGCCTTAAAGATCTTAAGGCGGTTTTTGTCATTTTACGAAGGATGTGCGAATAGACTGTAAAAAAGGAGGAGAAATATGAACCAACACAGCCATGAGAATCAATATAACCATGAGAATCAATATAACCATGAGAACCAAGATAACCATGAGAATCATCATAACCATCATCAGATGATGATTAATGATTTCAAAAAACGTTTTTACATATCTCTTATTGTCACAGTTCCGGTATTAATTTTATCGCCGATGATTCAGGAATGGACAAATATAACACTAGATTTTAAGGGAAGCCAATATCTATTGCTGGGACTTGCGACCTTTATATATTTTTATGGTGGATGGCCATTTTTAAAAGGTTTGTTTAGTGAACTCAAAGAGAAGAATCCTGGTATGATGACATTAATAGCCATGGCTATTTCAGTTGCCTATTTTTATAGTAGTGCAACAACGTTGGGACTTGATGGAAAGGATTTTTTCTGGGAACTAGCAACGCTTATTGATATTATGCTTCTTGGACACTGGATAGAGATGAAATCAGTTTTAAGTGCTTCAAAAGCACTAGATAAACTTGCAGAATTAATGCCGGATACGGCACATCGGATGGATAATGGAACTATTGCAGATGTTAAAGTCAATACACTAAAACCGGATGACAAAATTCTTGTCAAGCCAGGAGAAAAAGTTCCCGCTGATGGTATTATTGCAAAGGGAACAAGTTATATAAACGAATCTATGTTAACAGGAGAATCAAAACCAATTGAAAAAAATAAAGGGGACAAAGTTATCGGAGGTTCATTAAATGGAGATGGTGCATTAGAGGTTGATGTCCAAGGTACAGGGGATGACTCCTATTTATCCAAAGTAATTGCTATGGTGACAAGTGCCCAAAAATCAAAGTCCAGAACACAAAACTTGGCGGATAAAGCCGCATTTTGGTTAACAATTGTTGCACTTACTATTGGATTTGCAACGCTAATTATTTGGTATATGCTAACCAAGGATTTTACATATGCCATCGCTCGAATGGCCACCGTTATGGTCATTACCTGTCCCCATGCATTGGGGTTAGCAATGCCGCTAGTTGTAGCTAGTTCCACAGCGCAAGCTGCTGAAAGCGGACTTTTGATTCGGAATCGAACACAATTTGAGAATGCCCGTAAGATTGATACTGTAGTTTTTGATAAAACGGGTACATTGACCTATGGTGACTTTAAAGTAAACTTTATTGAAGTATTTGATGAAAACTATTCAAAAGAGCGAGTTATTACTTTGGCTGCAACACTTGAACAGCATTCTGAACATCCTATTGCGAAAGGAATTATCGAAAAATTTAATGCGATGGAATTAACCTACCTAGAAAGTCAAGATTTTCAAGCGATTAAAGGCAAAGGTATTGAAGGTACTATTGAAGGTCATCAAGTGATGGTAGTTAGTCCTGGATACTTAGAAGAGAATAATCTGACGCTTCCAAAAGAGCTTCCTGATCAAGGCGTATCTACAAATGTTTTTTTGCTAGTCGATGAGAATATAATTGCGGCGATTGGGTTGGCAGATGGGATACGAGAAGAATCTTATGCAGCGATTAAGCGGCTAAAAGATGAAGGTATAAAGACATGGATGTTGACCGGAGATAACGAAGCAACTGCAAAAAAAGTTTCTGAAGAATTAGGTCTGGATGGATATTTTGCCCAGGTCCTTCCCGAACAAAAACAAGAGAAGATTAAAGAGCTTCAGACACAGGGACGCTTTATAGCTATGACAGGTGATGGGGTTAATGATGCACCGGCGCTGGCGCAAGCAGATGTTGGCATTGCCATTGGTTCCGGAACAGATGTGGCTGCAGAAACAGCAGATATTATTTTGGTAAACTCCAATCCCGAAGATGTGGCTATTTTAATTGACTTTGGACAGGCGACTTATCGCAAAATGATACAAAATCTTATTTGGGCGACGGGGTATAATATTGTGGCAATTCCTTTGGCCGCAGGAGTATTATCCAGTGTTGGGATTGTTATTTCGCCTGCGATTGGTGCAGTCTTTATGTCTTTAAGTACTGTCATTGTGGCGATTAATGCAAAATTATTGAAGTTAAAATAATATATTTGTGCTATACTATATCTAATATAATATAAGGAGGTATCCAAGGATGAATAACGATATATTCCTATTTATGGGAACCGGCTCCTTTCAAAGGCTACAGTAAAACAGTTGAACGTACTTTGTACGGAGCCTAAGCACATCAGATTTATACGTTAACTGTCTGTATTCTTTGAGCCTGAGCCCAAGCAAATAGAATAATACATAAAAAGGAGTACAGAATGAAAGCTTTTATAAAAAAAGAACAATATAATGCAATTAATAAACATATGAAGGAACTTGCTTCGGTTTTAAAGTTTTGTCCAGATACACAGGTTGTTGAGTCCAACAAACTTCATTGCGAACTTCAGATTTTTAATTTGTTTGAAGACTTGGATGATCAACAGATGAAACAATTGGAGTTAATATCGATAGATAGTGTTAAAAAAATCGAAAACTATTTAGCAAATCTCGATGAATATGTCTATGGTATGGATGGAACCACACCGATGCAGCTTAAGAAGTTATTTAAAAAGGAAAAACATCTTAAGTTGCCATCAGATGAGATATTAACGGCTCGAAAGGTATATCTGGGATGGCAAGATACTTCGAATAAAAAATTATATATGGCTTATTATCATCACAATACACTATTAGGAATGGCCTGTAAGATCCAGCCAGCTAAGCCGACGGCTGCCAATATATGTAAGTTATGCAATCACGTTGGTGGAAGCAGTGAAGTAGCTTTTGTTTCACCTGTATGCAAAAGCTCAGGTGATGGTTATCGCTCCATTGGGTTTTATGCATGTCTAGATAGCCAAAAGTGCAATGAGCGTATTACATCTACAATCAATCTGGTGAACCTATTTTTAAAAGTAACAGATTAAAAAGATATAATCTAAAGAACGAGCCATCAAATTGATGATGGCTCGTTCTTGTTGAGTGGTAAAATAGATGAACCGGGCTCAATATAAACAGACCTTGCACGCGCATATAAGGCAAATCTACATTTATGATTTGTCGGAAGACTTTTCTCGGCGTAAGATAACGGATTTAGCTGCTTTTCTACGGCGTTCATCTTCAATGGCTGCATAGTGTTTTTTCGTTGTATTAACGTCTTGATGCCCCAGAACATCGGCGACAAGGTATATATCTCCGGTCTCTTGGTACAAGGCGGTACCATAGGTGGAGCGTAATTTATGAGGAGAGATATTTTTTAAGGACGTTACTAGTTTGGAATACTTTTTGACCAAATTCTGTACACTGCGAACGCTTAGGCGCCGATCTTGCAATGACAGGAATAAAGCGTCCTCATGACCGGAGTTTGGGATGATTTTTTTGCGTTCTTGAAGGTAATCTTTTAATGCGTCAGCAACTTCATCACCAAAGTAAATGATGACTTCATTACCACCTTTTCGTATAATTCGTAGACCATTTTTAGAAAAATCAATATCAGCAATATTAAGACCGACGCATTCGCTAACACGAAGACCGGTGCCTAAAAGAAGGGTAATCAACGCTAAATCTCTAGTTTTAGTCTTTTTATGATACTGTTTTTCTTTTTTGGTTAAAGCATCACCGGATTCAACAATATCTAAAAAGTCTGCAACTTCATTAGCTTCTAAACGAATGATATGCTTCTCGTGAATCTTGGGTAAGTCTACCAGAACGACCGGATTAAAGGTTATTTTTTGCTTCTTATAGTAATAGTTGTAAAAACTTCTTAAAGAGGCTAATTTGCGTAATTTAGCCCGCTCTTTATTGCTTCTTTCCGGTAAAGAGGAGTCGTTGGTGGAGGAGGACGTATCATTATAGTAGGAGAGATAGTCCAGGTAATATTCAATATGATCTGGTGTCACATCTTCAAGGCGTTTGACGGGAAAGGCCTGAATCGATATATCCTTAAATTCCTGTAACTGAGTAGTTATAAATGTAAAAAACACATTCAAATCATAAGCATATGCAATACGAGTTTTAGAACTGGTTGTATGTTCAATACCACGGAAAAATTCAAATGTAAATGGCGGTAGTTTTTGTATTAAACGTCGCAATTTAAGGGTATCATTATGTAGAGATTGTTCATGATAATTAGCCATAAGCCATTCCTTTCATATAGGTTTTCCTATAACACTTCGTTAAAGTTGTGTTTCGCGCATAGTTAAGTTTAACATGATGCGATAGTACTGTCAAGCTCTTCTATGCATTGACTGTACTATCTCTCTTTACAAGTGTTCCGGATACATATGTTTTTATATTCCGATAGTCTTTATTCTGAATGGTTTTTTGTAACAGATCCATGGCAAGTTCGCCAATGAGTTTTTTATTGATGTTCATTGTAGTTAATGTTGGCGATGCAATCGCTGCATATGGTATGTCATCAAATCCAATAATGCTTACATCTTGAGGAATTTTATAACCATATTCGACTAAGGCTTTAATGGCTCCTAAGGCAATCGTATCATTATCTGCAAATACGCAATCGGCGTCTAATCTCTTTTGGTCAAGATATTGTTTCATATGCTCATAAGCACCTAATAATGTGGGTGCAATATCGTATTCCATGGTCATATCCAGATCCAAATCACTTACAGCCTCATAAAAGGCTTTTTTACGTTCGTTAAAATTATGACAGGGATAATTGCTTCTAAAATAAGCAATACGTTTGCCACCAAGGCTTTTTAAGTAGCTAATGGCATGAAAAACAGTTTCTTGATTGTTGAGAGTCACTGCATTACAGTTGATGTTAGGGATTTCATTATCAATAACCACATAAGGTGTTTTTAGTGTTTCTAGAGATGTATAGCCTTTTGTGTCAAGTTCTGTTCCTAGAATGATAATACCTTCATAATCTTCAAACGGGATGGATTCAAATGTAGTATTAAGATTATTGGAATTTAACACATTCAAATTATAGTTCTTGTTCCTGCACTCTTGTTCAATAGAATCCATAATTACGGAGACAAACCCGGCATTTTCTTCAACAATAAAGCCGGTAGTACAATATTTGATAAAGAGAATATTATTTTTTTCCACCGGCTTATTGACTTGATAGCCATATTGTTCAAGTAGTTGTGTTACCGATGCCCTTGTGGCTTCCCCTACACCTTTTTTGTTATTTAAAACGATGGATACAGCTGCTTGAGAGACCCCTGCTATTTTTGCAATTTCTTTTAATGTCATCGATAACACCTCTTCTTTATTATTATATTTAGGATTAGATTAAATTGATTTGGTCAATGCTTGCATCATTAAAGCGGCTACATAGGCGCCAGGATCTTTTAATCGCCTGGATGCCTCACCACGAGTTGCAGCGCGTCCATGTACCGCAACCATGGTTGCAGTGTTTTCATATCCATCTTTTGCCGCTTGATATGCCGTATTGGCTACAATTACTAGGTTGTCTGAAGTTATGGGTTCGGCTTCTTTTAATACTTGTATGGATGGATATAGACCATCTAAGAAGGTTTTTTCACCTATTTTTGCCTTTCCTCTGTTAGCGACTCCATCAAAAAAGCTCTCAAAAAATAAAGTCCACTGGGAAGGTTCAAAATTTTCATACCCTTTAAAAGTTTTTCCAACCTGCATAAATCCTGAAGCCATTAGAGTTCCCATGGTTGAAGGAACTTTTACGGACATAGCTTTACCGGCACCATAGATGAGTTTGCCGATATCCTGGGTATCGGTGCTGGCAACAAACCGATTGGCTTCTTTAAATCCATCACCCATGGTTAGTCCTAAGTCCCCATCACCAACAACGCTGTCAAGCTCAATTAAATAGTCACGATTTGCATTCATAATAAGATCAAGTTGCTCAAAATATCGTAGAATCATATCTTTATTCATGACGGCTCTCCTTTACTTTTGTATGAAAAATGGTGTCTCAGCTTCTGCAAAGAGTAATGGCTTAAGTTCATCGTCTAATTTGAATAAAGAAATTGAAAATCCGGCCATTTCAAGGGAGGTTGCATATTCTCCAATATAATATTTGGCAACTTTGATGCCCTTATCAGCTAAAACCTTGTCAATTCGTCGTGTAACAATATATTGTTCATCAAGCGGTGTGGCGCCAAGTCCGTTAACAAGAACTGCTACTTCATCGCCGGACACATAAGGAATATCTTGTATAATTTGTTCCAGCATTTCATCAACAATTTGATCAGCAGGTTCAATCTTTCCACGGCGAATACCTGTCTCTCCGTGTATTCCCATACCGATTTCCATTTCATCGTCTTCAATAGAAAAACCAGCTTTACCAACACGCGGTACAATACATGGTGTTAACGCAACACCCATAGTTCGCACGTTTTGAGATGCTTTTAGAGCAATACGCTTCACTTCGTCAAGACTCAACATTTGATCTGCTGCGGCTCCGGCACATTTGTATACGAAAAAGATACCGGCAACACCTCGACGTGTGTTTTTTTCTCCCTCTTTTGATGGTCCGGCTGAGGCGACGTCCTCACCACAGACAACAGATTCGACACGTATATCATCTTCAAAATCAGCCATTTCTCCAGCCATATCAAAGTTAAAGATATCGCCGTTATAATTTCCATAGATATATAATACGCCAGCACCAGAGTCTATATATTTCGTAATTGCATGCATTTGCTCAGCACTAGGTGACTGAAAGACATCCCCGACAGAACATCCGTCCAACATTCCTTTTCCGACATAGCCTAAAAATAAAGGTAGGTGTCCGGAACCGCCACCTGTGGCAATACCTACCTTCCCCTCTTTCTTATTCGAAGTCACAAGACAACAAAGATCATCGTTAGTATAGGTAATTAAATCAGGGTGAGCAATATAAAGTCCTTCAAGCATTTCGTGTACATAATTACTAGGTTGATTAATTATTTTTTTCATTGAAGTATCTCCTTAGCTTTTGATTGAATTTAGCTCTTTGGAGTCAATGCATTCGGAAATATTATACCATGTTTTGACTGGATAGAGCTATTAATTATAAAAAGTAACGATTACAATGTGTGAAGCCGAATAGATTCACCTCCTATTTAGTAAAATATAAGTTATATTTAGTATATATTTATCATATCATTAGTAATAAAAAATGTCAAAATAAACTTTTATACTGAAATCTAGGGTTCTATTCATAAATTCAAAAAGACAATATATATAATTCAACCAAATAAGCTTGATAAATAATACTAATAATGACTAAATTCCAATAAAAAACCCAAAGTCTCTGTATTTAAAAAGACTTTGGGGAATGTATATTACTATTATCCATCGGTTCGATATAATTTTCCGTTAACCAAGGTATATTTGACTCTCCCTTTAATAACCAGACCATCATAGGGAGAATATCTAGCTTTTGACTTAAACTTTGAAGCATCAATATAATAATCTTCATTAGGATTAAAAATAGTTAAATCAGCGGTAGAACCTACTTGTATGGTTCCTTTATTTAAGGTAAGGATTTGTGCCGGCTTGTGTGACATTTTATCAATCAATTGTTCCATGTTTAGATGGCCTTGCTCAACTAAGTATGTGTAAGATAATGAAAAAGCTGTTTCTAGACTTGATATCCCAAACGAAGCCAATGTATATTCCACTTCCTTTGAGTCAATCGTATCTGGACAGTGATCCGAGCTAATAGTATCAATAATACCGTCGCGTAAGCCCTTAATAATAGCTTCGACATCAGCTGCAGTTCGCAGTGGCGGGTTGACTTTGACAAGAGTATTGTAGCCCATGGCAGCTTCTTCGTTTAGTGTAAAATATTGTGGTGACGTCTCACACGTTAATTTAAATCCTTGCTTTTTAAATTGGCGTATCATTTCTACAGACTGTGCAGTGGAAACATGTGTGATATGTAATTTTGTACCAAACTCATTGGCAAGTAAAATATTACGCGCCAAATGGATGGTTTCTGCAGTAATCGGAGCGCCTTGGATTCCCAAATACGTTGAAATAGCACCTTCGTTGATTTCATTTCCGTTTGAAATCAATCGATTTTCGCAATGGGCAATGACAGGAATATCAAACATGCTGCAATAGTTGCATAAATTGCGCATAAGATCTGTATCTTGTATTGCATGGTCTCCATCCGATACAGCGGCTATACCAGCTAACTGCATTTCGCCGATTTCAGACATGACCTTTCCTTCACCGTTACGTGTAAGATTACCATAGGGCACGACCTGTACAGGACACTCATTTTTTGCTTTAGAAATAATATATTCAACAATAGCCTTATTATCAATTCGCGGAACTGTATTGGGATTAATGGTTAATGTTGTAAAACCACCATTTATGGCGCTTTGACCTACCGTGAGCATCGTTTCTTTATAGTCAAATCCAGGATCTTGTATGTTACAATGTAAGTCAATTAATCCAGGAACAATATAGCAATCAGTTGCATCAATGACAACAGCTTCATCATCTTCAATACCTGTGTCCATTTGAATGATTTTTTTATCCTCAATCAATATGCTTTGGTTATAAATAGTTTTATTGCTTGTAACAATAATCCCATTTTTTATCAATAACTTATCCGACAATGTTATGCCCTCCTCCTTTTTTATTGAGCAGATGAAATAGTGCCATGCGTATGGCAACACCATTGACCTGCTGTTTCGATATTAAAGAGCTTTCTCCGTCGATAACCTCAGAAGATATCTCAATGCCTCGATTAATAGGACCAGGATGCATAACAATGGCATCTTTTTTTGCATAACTTAAGCGTTGAACATCGAGTTTATACAACTTTTTGTATTCATTAATGGAAGGAATCAATCGATTATATTCATTTTTTTCGCTCATACGCAAGGTCATAATGACATCAGCATCAATAATGGCATCAGCGACAGATGTGTGTATTTCGACACCTGTAGACTCAATGCCATAAGGTAATAATGTTGGAGGTGCGACAACAGCAACTTGTGAGCCTAGTTTTTTTAGTGCCCAAATGTTACTTTTTGCTACACGATTATGCATAACATCGCCGATAATAACCACCTTTAAATCTTTAAAATTTTTTTTCTGGTCTTGTATCGTCATTAAGTCAATCAAAGACTGGCTAGGATTTTCATTCATACCATCGCCTGCATTAATAATTGAAGCTTTAACGTATTTGCTCAAGTGATGTGGGCTTCCTGAAACTTCATGACGGATAACGATAAAGTCAGCGCCAATCTGATCAATATATCGCCCAATATCTTTGAGGGATTCGCCTTTTTTAAAATGTTTGTCTGTATGTAGATGAATTACCTTAGCACCAAGGTTTAAGGCAGCTAACTCATAAGAAAGCTTTGAACGGCTACTTTCTTCGTCAAATAATGTTGCAACGGTTTTACCTTTTAGGTATAGTGGCTGAGAAGCACTTTTTGATAATAAAATATACTTCATTTTTTGAGCTGAGTTAATAACATAGTTTATCTCGGCTTCTGTTAATGTTTTTAAGTCTAAAAAATGTTTTTTGTAAAAAGACATTTCATCCCTCTTTTCATTTATTCTGCTAAAATTATACTTTTTTCGGATTCAACAACTTCACTATAATAGTAAACCCGATTCTCCTTTTTGTAAAGTTTAAAAGGTAAGTTTGTGTTCGTTGCTAATATATGTTCAATACCTGAACGTAAATTATATTCATACAATACGATTTTTTCTTCATCTTCAAGAATCGAATAAAAGACTTTTTCGCCTACTTCATCAATATAATAATCCGTACTATTAAACGAATAAAAATCGATGCTTACCTCCTCCAGATTTGAGTAATCTACAGTATATATACCATTAAGTTGTGTCTTAGTGCCATCATTTATTGAAGCAATAATAGAACATGACTTTTCAGGCTTATCTGTATAAATATATTGATCTTCAAATAATTGAAGATATGCATTGCTATCATGCTCGTTTAAGGGGAATTCTTGAATAAGGGTCGTATCATAATGAATAAATGCTAGCGCTTCATTAGTGACAACAATGGAGTATTCTGATGCCCGATTTAGATCAAAAGCAATGTTTTCAGCAGTATATAATAATCTTGGAAGTCCTCCATTTTCATAAAGATATAGTTTTTCTAATGAGTAGGTATTTTCTACATCTTCATAATTATTCACCATAAAGACAAGTTCTTCATCTATTTCATAATAGTGCTTCGAATCGGTGTTGATTCTTAAGAGTTTATTAGACTCTGAGGCGATACGTTTACGAATTGAGATTTCAGTGTCTAATTTTTGACGCAACTGCTCGATTTCACTTAAATGTGTGCTAGTGGTATCTACATATTCATCAATTGTCGATCGTAGCTCATCGATTGTCAATTGTTTTTCAAGTAATGAAGCACGCAGTACTTCCAATTCTATATTGGTTGGATCTTCATTTGAAGATAAGCATCCTGTTAAAAAAACAAGAATAAGTAATAGTGATATAAGGACTTTTTTATTCAACACGCTTTCCCCCTTTTTTCTGCGGTGAACAATATCTCTTTGAGATAACGAGGCTTAAGTCTCGTGTTCTTTATTTAGTGTTATTCTATCAAATAAACGATAAAAAAACTACCTCATAGAGGTAGTTTTTTTATTTAAGATGCAACAAAAACAATGTTGCATGGAAAGTTATATTTCTTCTGGAAGAATTTTGTTAGCAATTACTCCAACAACGGCTGCAATGGCTAAACCACTCATAGTGATGTTACCAATAGTAAGCCCTGCTGAGCCGATTCCGATACCTAGTACAAGAATTACCGCTGAAATCATAAGATTACGACTGTGTGAGAAGTCAAGGTTTGCATTGATTAGAATTCGAACACCGACAGAAGCAATCATACCAAACAAGATAATACTTACTCCACCCATAACCGGACCCGGAATGGTACGTAATAAGGCAGCCAAATGGCCAATCATACTAAATACAATTGCAAAAACTGCAGCAATTCGTAAGATTTTGGGATCATATACTTTGGTAACAGCAAGTACGCCTGTATTTTCTGAATAGGTTGTGTTTGCAGGACCACCTATGAAACCTGCAAAGATTGTTGCAACCCCATCACCAAGCATTGTTCTATGTACACCTGGATCAACAAGAAAATTCTTTCCAACAACAGCGCCATTGGTTGTAATATCACCTATATGTTCGATGAAAACAACAAGTGCAATCGGAGCGATTGCCATAATAGACTGAACATTGAAATTAGGAGGTGTAAGAATTTTTGCTCTAAAGTATGGATCGCCCAAAGAGAAGAATTCAATATTTTGTAATGCGCTAAAATCATAAACACCAAGAATAATAGATGCAACATATCCAACGATTACAGAAATAAGGATTGGAACTAATTTGAAGAACCCTTTAAAAAAGATGGAGACAGTAATCATGGTAATAACAACAATAGATGAAATAACAATAAATTTGACATCAAGTGCACCCTCGTTATAGAATGCGCTATTAATAGCAACAGGTGATAGATTTAATCCGATAACCATAATAATAGGTCCGGTAACAATTGGAGGGAATAATTTTTTTACTGCATCCACACCAATAAAACGAATAATCAATGCAATAACTGAGTAAACAATACCGGCAGCTATAATTCCACCCTTAACATTAGCCAAATTCTCCAAATAATAGGCACTGTTTTCTGGACTGGTTAATGCAACTAAATTCATTCCATCAGGATTAAGTGTAACAGCAATAGCACCGATAAATGCAAAGCTTGAGCCTAAAAATACGGGAACCTTACCTTGTGCACATAGATGAAAAAGAAGCGTACCCACACCAGCAGCTAAAAGAGCGATAGCGGGATCAAGTCCAGTCAAAAATGGAACAAGTACTGTAGAACCAAACATTGCTAAAACATGTTGTAATCCTAGAATTAATTTTTTGTTTGTTGAAATGTTACTTGTCATGATAATCCTCCTAATAATTCGTTTTTTAGTTTTACTCTATTGTTTTATTGCAATACTACTCGGTCTTCGCCATCAATTTCTTCAAAATTGACGTGGACGATTTCACTGGTTGATGTTGGAACATTCTTTCCAACAAAATCAGGTCTTAAGGGCAATTCACGGTGACCCCGATCAATTAAAGCTGCAAATTGAATTTTGTTAGGGCGACCTTGATCAATAATAGCATCAATGGCAGCACGACAAGTACGCCCGGTAAAAACAACATCATCAGCAATGATAACAGTTTTGTCTTTAACATCAATTTGATCGAGTTGATGTATTACAGGACGTTCCGATTTTTTTTGCAAATCATCGCGGTAAAATGTGATATCAATGGTTCCCATCGGTAGCTTTACCCCTTCAATCTCTTCGATGCGTTCAACGATACGTGAGGCTAATGGGATACCGCGAGTTTTGACGCCAATGATAACTAAATCATGTGTACCTTTGTTTTTTTCGATAATTTCATGGGAAATTCGTGTGATTGCACGACGCATAGCTTGATTATCCATCAAAATTTTCATAAAAAAAACTCCTCTCTTAGAGAAGTATAAAGTTTGACAAAATAAACCTATAGATATGTCAATCTTTATAGTCTCTCTGTACTATATTAAAGATTTCTATAATAAGATATCATAAAAGAATTCAGTTGTAAAGATAAATTAACGTTTTCTTAAAATATCTAATACATGTTGAAAATCATCGGGAGGTTCCACAGAAAATTTCATAAATTCATGGCTCTGTGGATGAATAAATCCAAGTTCTTTTGCATGGAGCATCTGCCCTTTTTTGGCAAAACTTGTCTTTGACGGTCCGTATGTCGGATCTCCGACCAAAGGATTGCCTATGCTGGTCATATGAACTCTAATTTGATGGGTACGCCCTGTTTCTAACCTAAGAGCTACATGAGTGAACTGATGATGGTCCAGGCGTTCAAGAACGGTGTAATGGGTTCTGGCTTCTTTTCCGTTCTTATAGTTTATAGCCATTTTTTTTCGATCATGAATAGAACGTCCTATCGGCGCATCAATAACTCCTTCATCTTCAAGGATATTGTTATAGACAATAGCTTCGTACAATCTATGGCTAGAATGGTCTTTAAGCTGCGCTGCGATACTTTGATGTGCTCGGTCCGTTTTACAGACGACTAATAGTCCAGTAGTATCCTTATCGATACGATGCACTATCCCTGGACGGATAACGCCGTTAATCGTTGATAAGCGGTCCTTACAGTGATACATAATACCATTAACTAGGGTATTATCATAATTACCGGGTGCTGGATGAACAACTAATCCCCGTTGTTTGTTGACGACTAAAAGGTCATCATCTTCATATATAATGTCTAAAGGTATTTCTTGAGGTAATATGTCAATAGATTTTGGCTCAATATTGCCTACATGAATAATAACGCCCTCTTTTAGCTGATAATTTGGCTTTACAATTTTGCCGTCAATAGACACGAGACCCTCTTGTATGATTTTTTGGATATATGAACGGGTGTATTCTTCAAAATACTCCGATAGATACTTATCAACTCGCATCGATTTAGTTTGAGTGTATGTTATCTCCATATTATATCTCCAAATCCCTATACTTTGTTAACAATAAGATCATCAATAGTATTGCCGAACACGTCACATAGATGTCGGCAACATTAAATACAGGAAATTCAAACCAAATAAAATGTAACATATCGATAACGTATTTTAATCGAATTCGATCGATAAGGTTTCCTATAGCTCCGGCAATAATAAAAAGAGATAAAATATGCAAAGGTCTGTATTTTGAGGTCATCGGAAGCTTGCGTTTAAAATACAAGATGGCAATCAAAATGACAATGACTAAGAATGTCAACAAAAGTGTGGCATCTTGAAATGATCCAAAAGCTGCTCCAGGGTTTTTAACAAAGGTTAACTCAAAGACCCCGTCAATAACTGTAATGGCATAATCTTTGCCGGCAAGATGTTGGACGGCCAATAATTTAGTGTATTGATCTATACCAACAAGAATTATAACGAAAATAATTTCAAATATCATAAAAACTCCTCTATTTAGATAATATTGTGTCCATCACTTGATCAATTGTTTGGCGATCAATCGTTTTTGTACTTAAAAAACTATCCCCTAACTTATTGAGCAAAGCAAAAACAATGCGATTATGTGTTGTTTTTTTGTCGTAGAACATTTCCTGATATAAACTATCAGGATCAATACCTGAAGCGTATATGGGTAAATCATAGGCTTGAATCAGTGCAAGTCCTTTCTTGACATCATCTGAAGAAATCAAATTCAAGAGCCTAGATAATTCTAATGCCCCATGCATACCTATGGCGACGCATTCACCATGTAAATATTCAAAATCTTTAAGGCGCTCGATACTATGACCAAAGGTATGGCCAAAGTTTAGAAGTGCACGAACACCACTTTCCCTTTCGTCTTGATCTACAATAGATTTTTTTATTCCACAGGATTGATAAATCATGTCGATGAGCAAATCTTTATCAAGGTCTTTAATTTTTTGTGCATTGTCAACCAAAAAATCATAGTACTTGATGTCGCTGATCAAAGCATGTTTTATAACTTCTGCCATTCCAGACATAAATTCTCGTTTTGGCAAAGTGCTTAATGTATTTACGTTTATATAAACCAGCATAGGTTGGTAAAATGCGCCAACAATATTTTTGTAACTATTAAAATCAACGCCGGTTTTTCCGCCGATACTACTGTCCACTTGTGCTAGTAGAGACGTAGGAATTTGTATGAAATCGACACCACGCATATATGTTGCAGCTGCAAAACCTGCCATATCACCAGTAACACCACCACCTAAAGCAATAACAAGAGTACTCCGGTCACAATTATGCTCAATCATATTTTGATAAAAGGTTTCAATGGTTGTCAAAGTTTTTGAATGTTCACCAGGTATAAATGACGCAACAATTATCTCACGTTCAAAAGACGTCAGTGCATTCATCACATCCTTTGTATACAAAGGATTAACATGATCATCTGTAATAATCATAAAGCGGCTATACGTTTTATTTAACGATTTGATAGCATCTGTCAGAAAATCGAATCCCGTTGTAAAGTATATCGGGTAATCTCGACTACTCGTATTGACGGTCATCATTTTCGGTGATGTCATCTTCAAATCCTCCTTCTTCTTGTTCATGCGTCTGTTGATGCTCGTGAGTTTCTAATTCGGATTTAATCTTTTGTACATCTTCTAACGCTTGATTTGAAATAATATCATTTTGGCGTATTTCTAGTTCATTGCGTTCGACCATTTCCATTTGAGCTTTTAAAAATTGACGAATTTGGATTTTTGAAGCATCATAAGCTTTAATTAACAATTGGCGGGATTGATCAATTTGATGAATTTCTTCTTTAGCGCCTTTGATAATTTTTTCGGCATTAATTTCAGCTTCTTTTTCAATACTTTCTGCACGGCTACGTGCAGCACTGCGTGTTTCTTCGGCTGTTTTTTCTGCGAGAAGAAGAGTGTTTTGTAAAGTGTTTTCAATCGTTTTATAATATTGAATACCTTCATTGAGCATATTTATTTTATCTTTCATCTCAATATTTTCTTTATAGATTTTTTCATAACTCGTCAAAATTTCATTCATAAATTGCTTGACTTCAGCTTTGCTATATCCACCTAATGATGAACTAAATTCTTTTGATTCAATATCTAATGGCGTTAACATATGTTACCTCCTATATATACTGTAATGTTGTTATCCATATTCTTCCTTTTTTTGATGCATTGCCAATCGTTTCTACTTTGTATTTACCTCGACCACGAACAGAGATAATATCTTTTTCATTAATAATAAAATGCCGTTTGGTCACTTCTTCTTGATTGACGCGAACCATTCCTCGAAGAATATATTGTTGACAATCTGCTCGCGATATATTGAGCATGGCTTTTAAGACATTATCCAATCGAAGTGAAGGAATTGTTGTTGAGGTGGCCTTTGTTTTTGGCCTTAATGTAGCTAAATAATCCCAGTCTTTAAATAAAGAGCATGTTACCCTATGGGAACCAATAAGTATAAGATCGTCAAGAAGCATTTGGTGGATACGTTCGTGACAAGCAAAAAAAGCACTTGAATCATTAAAAAGCATATCACCCAAAAGTCTACGATCGATTCCTTGAGCTAAAAGAGCCCCTAATAGGTCACGATGGTTAAATAGAATCTGTGCTGTATCGAACATACGAACTTGAATGACACATACTGGAAACAGCTCTAAGATGTTCGTATCCATATATTCAAGAAATGTCTTTGGAAAAAAGCCAAGCATTCTACGTTCATCATCTGCAAAAACCTTAGATTCAAGAGCTATAATATCAGTAGTTATCGTTTTATATGTATTACGATAAAGGGATAATTGATGTAAATCTAAAAAATCCGTGAATTCTGGATACTGAAACTGTTGCGCACGCGTTATCCGATCATCAATCTGATTTAGAAACTGATTCATCGGATAAACCTTAACACATACGATTGCATCAGTTGTAGAAAAATAAATGCAATCAAAGGCGAAATGTCAAGAATCATTCCACCTTTTCTCCCACCAAAAATAGAAGCGTCAATTAGCTTTCGTATAGGTGCTAAAATTGGCTCTGTCAGTGTATATAATAATTCAATTAATACATTGTTTGGGTTTAATCTAAACCAAGACAGTATAACCCTTAAAAATAATATCATTTGCATGATATATAGGGCATAATATATTGCCGTTAATAATAAATTGGTCATATTGTGCCTCCTAAATTTCTGTCATTGTTATGCAAACATTAAGCATTACTTGTCCCATCGTATGATCCCATTCGATTTTAATTCTTCTTGAAAGTCTCCCAATATATCAACATTTTCAGGTGCAATCAAGAAAATATTATTGGTTACGCGCTGCATGTTTCCATCTAATGTATAGCATGATCCGCTGACAAAATCCATAATACGTTGAGCAATTTCATGTTCAACATTTTCAAGATTTATTATGCATGCCTTTTTTGATTTTATATGATCACAAATCTCTTGGGCTTCATCATAGGTTGTTGGCTGCATAACAACCACTTCCATCTGTATACTTGCTTGTAAATTCATAACTTTTGACTTACCACCTGTATATGCTTTAAAATTACGAGGTTCTTCCTTTCTAACGGGTTGTGGGGTTCCTGTAAATGTATTAAATTCATCGTCTTCTAAATCCACATCGGTTTCATCTTCATAATCACTAAGTTTCATAATATCCATTACTTTATCAAATAGTTTTGCCATAACATCACCTTTCTATTTTTACGTCTACGTATTATAATTTCTTTCTCCGAAAAGTCCTGTACCTACACGAATATGTGTTGCGCCTTCTTCAATGGCAACTTCATAATCACCTGTCATTCCCATAGATAGAATGTTCATATTAACATTATCAATGTTTTTACTTTTTATGTCAATAAGTAATTCGTTTAATTGGCGGAAAAGATGGCGATTTTCTTCAGGATTTTCTACATAAGGAGCGATTGTCATTAATCCTTGAATATGAAGGTGACTCATGGCTCCGATTTTACCTACAATTTGCTCCAGATTTTCAGCTAAAAATCCTTGTTTTGAGGTTTCTTTACTAATATTAACCTGAAGAAGTATATTTACATGGCACTCTTTTTTTATTGCTTGTTCATTGAGTTGTTGAGCAAGCTTGAGTGAATCAATAGAATGAATGAGTTCGCATGTTGTTAAGACATATTTGATTTTATTACTTTGCAGATGACCAATCATATGCCATTTTACAGGAGCCGAAATTTCATTGGTCTTATCGCGAATTTCTTGAGGTTTATTTTCACCGAATTCAGTCATACCAATATCTATTGCCATCTTGACGGTCTCTACTGGTTTAGTTTTTGATACAGCAATGAGTGTAATATCTTCAGGGTTACGTCCACTACGTTGACAAGCGTTTTCAATATTGCATAAGACAGATTGATAATTTTCTTCCATTTGTTTTTTATTCATTTAAAACACATCCTTTACTTTAATGTTGTAAATTCTTCAATGTCACGGCTGTCTGCCACAATTTTATCATATAGTCCGACACTATATTTAAGTTGTGAAGTGATAATTCTAAAATCTTTATCCTCATAAATCGTTTCTACACGACGAAAATCTGTGTAGCCTTTATTAACAACGTAAACTCCCTCAATCGTAATCGGCGACTCGAGTGTATAGGTTCCCATATCACTAACGGCTGCATTTTCATCGAGGACATAAAGAATTTTATCCTGTATATTTAATGTCGTCTCAGAGTCGATACTTCGAACATAAGAGAATTCGCCATCAGAATAGTATTCTTTGATATCAATGGGAACAAGTTCTTGTTTATTTGATTGATCAGCAAAAGAAAGGCTTTTTTGCAACTGATAACTTCCTTTATTGTATTGTATTGCACTTTTAGGAACTTTATATACGTCTTTCGTTGTCATTGCTTCATTGGGTATTTTTAGTCCATCATATTGATCGTAGATAATTTTATAATTGAGTTTACGATCCGAAAAAAACAAATTGAAGTATCGATCAAATTCATAAACAGCAAAAATCTTATCACCGTCACGGAATGTTGAGTGGACTTTTACGTCAACACTTATATTTTTGGTTGGAAAAAACAAACTTACATAGGAACGGTTTTCCAAATGCTTTTCACTATAGGGATCAATCTCGGAGACTAAATAATATAGATAATTATCCACCACTTTATATAAGGGGTCTCCACTCGAGATGGATTGTTTTTTGGTAATATCAACAGTAGTAACTTCCTGTGCAAAGACTTGTGGTGTCAACGTGTCTATCGTAATATCTTCAAACCCATCAATAGTATAACTGATAACGCCACTTTTTGCCATTTTGTAGTATGTACCATTTTGAAGTTTTTTACTTTGACCGGCTTGGATCTTTTTTTGGATTTGATCAAAGAGGTCTTGGTCCGTGACACGAACTGTTTGAGAAATATCATATAGCGTTGCTTCTAGATTATCCCGAGCAATAGAAGCATAACTAAGGTCGTTCTTCTTTTTTTCTACAACATAAGAACGAATTCGATCTTTTAAAATGCTATAATCTTCATTTGTATAAGCCGAGGCACGATTGAGCTGGCTCAGGTGTTCATTGACCTGTTCGTCAAGTATTCGAGCCATTTCTTCATCTTGATTGATAACGCATACATATGTGTTTAGGCGAACTTTATCCCCTTCAGGGACAAAATATTTTACCGGTCCATTGGTATTACTGTATACAATGGTTTCATCGCGTATAAAAACGCCATCAAACGAACCTTCATTTAGTATTTCACCAGCTTCTGCATACACATAATGAATGGTATCTTTGGTTAATGAATGGTATACGATAAAAAGTAAATAGGCCATTAAAATCACATAAACAACAACAACGAAGTTAATATGCTTATTGGCTTTTTCTTCTCTCTTTTTCTTTTTTGCACTTGCCTTATATCTATTGTTTGCCATAACTATCCTCTTGATAATATATTCCTTGACTTAATTTATGGGTATCTAGATAGTCCATAATTTGATTGTATATTTTCCACCAGCTTGTATCCCAGTTTGAAAAAACTGCATCTTCTTTTGGAATTCTTGACACTAAACGTGCAAGTGCGATGTCAGGATTCAAATGGGTTATAAACGCTACGACACGATCAACATAATCTTCTACGCTTCCAACATGAATCTTACCTTCCAAAAACTGTTTTTCATAAAGGCTGTCCTTAGCAATATATAAAGAATGTAGTTTAACCACATCGGTTTTAACTGTGTTCATGAGCTTTGCTGTATTAAGAACATCGGTCATTGTTGAATCGGGTAAATTTAAAATAAGATGAGTACATAAATCAAAGCCATGAGATTTAAGCTTTATAGCGGTTTGCTCATAGTCCTGTACACTATGGCCTCGATGCGTTGCATTTAAAATAGTATCATTTGCGACTTGCAGTCCTAATTCAAAGGTAATATTAATAGCATATTGAGCTTTTATCTTTTTTAGGGCATCAATATATGCATCCGATATGGTATCGGGGCGCGTAGCAATATCAATTCCTACCAAATCACATTCAAGGGCTTGTTCTACATAGGAGATAAATGTCTCTACCGGCATGTAGGTATTGGTATAATTTTGAAAATAGCCGATAAATTTTTTGGCCTTATAGCGGGCTATCATTTTATCTCTGGCTGCATTGATTTGCTCGGCTATAGGCACCATATTGTGATGGGATTCAAATCCCGTTCCTTTTGCGCTACAAAATGCACAGCCGTGATGACCTAATGTTCCATCACGATTTGGACAGGTTGAAGGAATATTAATGGGGCATTTGTATGTTTTTGCCCCATATTTATGCGTAAGATATTCATTATATGCGTATATTTTTGTGCTTAACATGAGTTCACTTCTTTCTTAAAGACTTCTATCGGAACGAGATATCGCCTTTTTATTCTTTGATAATAGCATAATTGTCAAAAAAGTAAAATAAATTAACGAAAGTATTTCGAAAAATAAAAAGGATTTGTATAATTTTCATAGAATATATATATATATCAATTGATCAACCAGCCCATTTATTTTTTTAAGGAGGAGATTATCATGATACAAGTTATTTCAGGTGATACTGGTGAGGGAAAAACAAAAGAGCTAATTGAAGCAGCCAACGCAAAGTTAAAGGAAACAAGTGGGAACATTGTTTATATTGATGCAGACAATACCCATATGTACGATTTAAAACATGAAATACGCTATATAAATATTTCGGAATTTCCAATTGACAATTATCATGAATTCTATGGCTTTATGTGTGGTATCTTATCCGAAGACAATGATATTGATTATATTTTTGTTGATGGCCTCTTGCGAATGGCGCATCTGAATAAAATTGATAACTCAGACGAATTAATAAATAAATTAAAAATTATTACCAATAAGTTTGGTGTAAGACTTATTGCAGGTATTAATTGCAAACAAAGTACTCTACCTCATTTCCTTCAAGAATTCTCAATGGCTTAATGCTGTTTGTAAAAAAGCTGGTGTCTAGTGACACCAGCTTTTATTATGCATTGGTATGTACTTAATAAAGATACAATGTAATCACCTTAGCACATCACGCCATTCAATATCCCCACGTTCTAACGCACGTATTAATAACTCGGCAGTAGCTAGATTTGTAGCTACTGGGATATTATGGATATCACATAAACGAATGAGCGATCCCATCTCGGGTTCATGTTCTTGACGAGATACAGGATCACGTAAAAAAATCATCACATCAATTTGATTATGAGCAATTTGTGAACCAAGTTGCTGTACACCACCTAAGTGTCCGGTAAGATATTTGTGGATACTTAAATTCGTCACTTCTTCAATTAATCTTCCTGTTGTTCCCGTTGCATAAAGGTCATGCTTATGCAAAATATTCCTATATGCAATGCAAAAATTTTGCATTAATTTTTTTTTGGTATCGTGTGCTACTAGTCCGATATTCATAAGAACCCCCTATTTGTTTGTTTTTCGCTGGATACTTAAGTTAAGTACAAGACCTAACATGAGCATATTGCTCCACAATGCACTTAAACCATAACTAATAAATGGTAAAGGCAATCCAGTATTTGGAACAATATTTGTTGTGACTCCAACATTAATAAATGTTTGAAACCCAAGGACAGCGACAAAGCCAGCACATAAAAGCTGCCCCATTAAGTCTTTACTGTCTTTTGCGATATATAAAACACGAAGCATTAATGCTAACATGAGGAGCAAGACAACAGAACAACCGATAAATCCAAATTCTTCACCAATAATCGAGAAAATAAAATCGGTTTGTGATTCTGGCAAATAATTATACTGATTAAGTTTTCCGTTATATATTCCTTTTCCAAACAATTGCCCGGAACCTATTCCTTGAACAGAGTTTTGAGTCTGAAGGGCAATCGATAATTCGTATTCTTCTGGATTAATCATGGCCATAATTCGACCTAATTGATTATCACTTAATAATACTTGGTCGGGCTGTTGTATATACCATAATACACCAAACATCATTACAATTGCAATCCCTAATAAAATAAAAATATAACGATATTTAATACCTGCGGCAAATAACATAATGCCTAACAAAAAAACTAAAACCAGTGCAGTCGATAAATCCGGCTGCTTTCGTATAAGCATCATAGGTATAACAATAAGTATTCCGGCACCAAGCCACACAAAAACAGAATTAATGTGTTTTTGAAACCGATCAAAATATTTTGCCAATACAATGACCATAAAAAACTTGCTAAACTCGCTGGGTTGTATTGTCATCCCTAGCATTTCT
The DNA here is from genome assembly GCA_002382805.1 of Clostridiales bacterium UBA4039. Lineage (GTDB taxonomy): Bacteria > Bacillota > Clostridia > Lachnospirales > Vallitaleaceae > UBA1351. Next base: position 15,842 of record DGAD01000029.1, on the reverse strand, counting down.
ATCCACCGTACTGCACCATTAACTTCTTTACCAAACATTAGCACAGCAACTAATAGACCAACATTTAAAAGATAAATAGGAATTGCTAATTTTCCTAATAGATGATAATCAAAAAAAGATACCAGTAACATTAACACTAATCCAATTGAAAATCCTATTAATTGTCGCTGTGCATAATAATCTGTTCCTTCAATACTATTGATACGTGTGGCACTACCAATTACAAAATAGCTAATGGTAATTAGTAAAAACATAAGAATAATACTCAGGAAATCATAACGTTTATAATTATAACTTCGAAACATGTGTTGCCTCTATTCTCGTGGCTTTTTAATATTGGTTATGGGTATATTCGCATAAAGAGCAGGAATAACATTTCCTGATGTCTCAGAACGTGTGGACCCAACCTTTACTTCCAATTCACCTTCATCAAAATCCATATATTTACTGATGGTTTTTATAATATCAGCACGCATCATTTCTAATACATCTGTTGAACAATTGACACGATCATGAATTAAAACCAATTTTAAACGGTCTTTTGCCACCGTTTTAGAGGTTTTCTTTCTAGAAAAAATTCCCATTATTCCACCTTCCTAACCTTTCATTCCCATAATTGTACGTAACTTACCAAAAAATCCAGTTGGAGTATCTAAATCTAAATAGGGCACTTCTTCGCCAGTAATACGCTTACACATATTTATATAGGCTTTTCCTGGAATCGTACTTTCATTGGCTGCGATAGGTTCGCCTGTATTGGTTGAAATAACAATATTTTCATCATCAGGCATCACACCAATTAAATCAATAGCTAATATTTCTATAACATCATCAATTCCCATCATATCTCCGCGTTTAACCATATCAAAGCGGATACGATTAACCACAAGACGAATGTCACGGATTTCATTTGCTTCTAATAACCCAATAATTCGATCGGCATCACGAATCGCAGAGATTTCTGGAGTGGTAACAACAAGTGCTCGATCGGCTGCGGCAATTGCATTTTTAAACCCTTGCTCAATTCCGGCAGGGCAATCAATAATGATATAATCATAGTCTTTTTTTAGGGTATCACAAAGCTCCTTCATTTGCTCAGGAGTTACAGCGTCTTTGTCACGTGTTTGTGCTGCTGGGAGCAAATAAAGTGTAGGATTTTTTTTATCTTTTATTAAGCCTTGGCTTAATTTGCAGTTACCTTCAACTACATCAATCAAATTATATACAATTCTATTTTCAAGCCCCATGACAACATCAAGATTACGTAAACCGATATCAGCATCGATAAGAACTACTTTTTTCCCTAACATAGCTAATCCGGTTCCAATATTAGCGCTGGTTGTTGTTTTACCAACCCCGCCTTTTCCTGATGTGACAACAATAACTTCACTCATTTAATTCGCTCCTTTTATCTAATTTGTATCGTTAATTAAGTCTCTATAGACTTGATTGTGAATGTTTTCAATAACGATTCGTCCATCTTCTTCATAGGCAATTTGAGGTTCTACAGACTTAGAGACTTTGTCCACTCGATCTGAAGCACGCCCAATGGCATTACCGATTTTCAATTGCACCGGTGTCATATCTAAGGCAAATACAAAGCCGCGTTGCCTTGGATCAAGTCCGGCATGTACAACACCCTTTAGGCGACCTAATACAATAACTTTGCCACCAGATTCAATTCTAGATCCGTTATTGGCATCGCCCAGTATGACCACGTGACTTTTGGTAATAATCTGTTGACCTGAACGAAGATTGGAAAAGTGAAAAACAATTTGTTCGTCTTGTTCTCGAAATTTTTGTTCTTGAGTACGCAACTGTGATTCCAACTGTTCGATGTAATCTTTATATGCTTTGATTTGAGGTTCGACAGATTCGTTGGCAACACGTTCAATGCGCTCTGTGACACTGTCAAAGTCAAATTCCTTGTGAAGCGAACAAATAATCTGAAGATTGGTTTCGCTAGATACCAATCGTGTAAGTTTGTCCATTTCTTTTGAAGTGAGTGTTTTCCCTTCGAAGGACAAAACCACTTTGCTGTTACCAAAAAAGTTTTTTCCATCAATTAATTTTTGTTTAAGCTCTTCATAGATAAGATCAAATTTGGCATTCTCATCTACATGAATCGACAAACCGAATTGATTCCCCTTAATTAGAATAATATCCTTCATATATTACCTCGTTTAATTTGCTAAGGTATTTATACCTTATGTCATATTATACATAAAAACAAAAACAATGTATAGACAAATCTGAAAATGTTTTAATTTGTGTCAATATTTCCTTCATCTGCGAATTCTCCCATATAATTATAGGATGGATATTCTTTATAAATGTCATAATATGCCCCATAAAGATCACGGGTTAACGTTCCAACAATGTATCCAGAAGAAAAGTTTGCTGTATAGCTAAAAGGTATGACAACTGCAATGGCTATTTCCGGGTCGTTGGCCGGAGCAAAAGAGCCAAAAACAGCATGGGATGCTCTGGATTTATTTTCCTGTGCACTTCCGGTCTTACCTGCAACTAAAATTGGAAAATTCGCATAAAACCTTCGCGCTGTTCCACGGGAGCCTGAAGTTACGTCAATCATTCCCTGATGAACCAATTCAATCGTTTCTTCATCAAAGTCATTGACTTGTGTTACGGTAGGTTCATTGATCTCATATACAGAACCATCAGAATTATAAATTCGATCAATCAACGTTAATTCATATAAGGTTCCTCCATTCGCAAGTGTGGCAAGAAAACGTGCGATTTGGGTCGGTGTATAGGAATTAAACTCTTGTCCCATGGCTGCTGTCACAGGGTTTGGATAGCCAGTAGTTGTATTTCCGGGTAATGATGGTGGTGATTCTGTTAATTCGATTCCAGAAACAGAGTCTAGTCCAAACATAGCTGAATACTCAGCGAGTTTGTTTGTTCCCATTTTTGGATTATACAATCCATCCTCTGTCATACCCATGCGATACCCGATTTCGTTAAAAAACGAGTTGCAACTTACGGCTATAGCAGTAACAACATCAATATTTCCATGCTGTCCGCCACTTGCTGCGATCCAACATGCAACAGAAGGTGTGATTTTTGTAAAATGTCCTGTACAGTTAAAATGTGTATGTGCGTCAATAATTCCTTCTTCAAGCCCGGCTACCGCAGAGACCATTTTAAATGTTGACCCAGGTGCGGTTTTTCCTTGAGTTGCAATAGGATAAAGTGGACGACTGGGATCTCTCAACAGATCTTGATAATAATTATAATCAGAGATACGGTTGTTGTCATAACTTGGGTAGTTAACTAGTGCAAGGACTTCTCCTGTATGTACGTCGGTAATCACAATACCGCCAGTTGAAGGATCAAGCGCTATTTGTTGAGGCGTCAATTCAATATTGGCAATGACTTCTTTCATAAAAGCAAGTGGCGATTGTTGACGATTGGACAATGCATCATAGCGTGTTTGATCAAAAGTAATCACATCGATTTCCATGAGCATTTTTGATAAATCAATATATGAGAATTCCTCATTTTCAATCATTTCTAGAAATGTGTTGAGCTTGAATTGATAGCGATCAACATAATCGCTTAGAATTACTTGGTTAACCAAATATGCATACACTTCATTATCTGTCAGCTGTTCAACATCTATAGATGTATCATCACTATATTTTTCAAAGGAGAGATACTCTTCCTTGATATAATAATTAAGCAAACCACGAAAACTAATGATTTGATTGTCGTAATCTAAAAACCCACTGCTACTTGTATGGTTGTCTTTTAATAAACCATCACTTATAAGTGTAGCTAAGATATAGTCATTATAACGTGAGAGTTTTTCATTCTTAGATACGTCACTTGTTTCTAACTGTTCACGTATATCCTCTACGCGAAGATCACGATAGGCATAGTATTGTTCTAAAATAGTCTGTGTAGATGTAGCGGTAGCCGATTCATCAAAAGATAATAATGTATCCAGTTCGATCGTTTTATTTTCAAATAGTGAGTAGTATACTTCCCACAATTCAGGCACACGTGTTTCACCGTATGAAGGTTTTTTCATGACAAGCTTTTGTGAAATTAGATGGGCTAACTGCTTTTCAAGGAGTTCTTCACTACGCTTTTGAAGTTCTAAATCTAAAGTAAGATAGACATCTTTTCCTGCTACCGGGTCTATCTGTTCAATGACATTCATGGTTCGTCCAAGATTATCAACTTCAACCGTCTGTTTGCCATCTTGAGCGTGTAGATATAACTCCATGGATTTTTCAATGCCGATACGCCCAATAATATCATTTTGATCGTAACCAAATTGCTTATATTCTTCTAAAGCTTCATCGCTGATACGCCCGGTATAGCCAAGGATATGTGACATCAGTTCAGGGTACAAGTATTTGCGAACCGGGTCCTCGACAATCGTTACTCCAGGTAGAATATCCTTGTTTTCTTTGAGTTCAGCTAAAGACTCAAGACTTATATCTACCGCAATTTCTTGAGGAATAAATTTATAATATGCTTTTTTCCATAACGCATAGCGGATAGAGAGCAAGTCAACCAGTTCCTGTTTTGTAATTTCTTTTTCTTGAATCTCTTCTTCACTAATGGCAAAAAAAGTCGGACTACATAGGTATTCAATAACTTCATCCGGTGTTTGATCCAAAGCAAAATCCGGATCTTTTGCGCGCTGACTTGCATATATATCCCTTAAAAAACGATTTAACGCACCTGTATTGTCTTTAAATTGATACAGATTATCAGAGTCTATATATAAAGGGAATTCGATACTAAGGGCATCATTATTATCCTTTAAGATACGAATCATGGTTAACAGAAGTTGATTACGGTCAACCGTGTATACGCTATTATCATATTTGACGGTATATGCAATCTCATTAATTGCCAGTGGAGTGCCTTTTCGATCATATATGAGTCCACGCTGACCTTTGATATCAATTTCTCTTAAAATACTCAGTTCAAATTCTTCATCTAACTTGCTTCCATTAATGATTTGCAATTCAAAAAGGCGAGATAAAAGAATGGATATCATTAAGATTAAGACAAGACTTAAAACAAATAGACGATGGGTTAAAAATGTAAATATGTATTTAAAAATCTCCTTCATTAAATGCGTCCTCTCCTTTTCGCTTCTTTGTATGTGTCATACGTAAAAAGTTAAAATAGATGATATAAAGTCTGTAAAAAAGTACTCCAATAAATACAGTATAGGTAACTTCAGGTGCGATAATAAATCCAAAATAGTATCCCAATTCCAGCCGCCCTCGAAGCAAATAGGTGAAAATAAAAATAACCAGATTATAAAATAAATCCGATAAACCGATAACAATAAGCGGTATCATCATACTTTCAGCATAATAATTTCGGTATAGGTATCCAGATACATATGCGATAATCGCATAGACAAGAACATAAAATCCAACGACACCACCAAATTGAATATCTTGCACCACGCCAAAAAGAATGGCATAGAGTAATCCATCCTTTCTTCCCATTAATGCACTAATCGATACAATTGTAATAATAAATAGGTTCGGTGTAGTGTTATTAATACTCAATTGTTGAAAAAGGGTTGTCTGTAAAATAATAATAAAAATTATAATTAATCCGGTTGATATTTTTTTGATCATAAGAACCTCTTAGTCTGTTGCTTTAAGATTAATGACAAGGACTTCTTCTAAATGTTTGAAATCGACGACAGGTTCAAGTATTGCCGTCTTGGTCAGTTTATTTGGATTAGACTCAATACTTTTAACATAACCGATAAGGATTCCAGGTGGAAAATATTCTCCTAAATGGGATGTGACAATTTCATCACCTTCAATAATATTTACATCTTCATGAATATCTTCAATGAGACACAACCCATCATCACCCAATTTTTTATCTCCACTGACGGTTGCTATGTCTGATGTACGAATGATTTTTGCACTGACACTAGAGGTGTCATCAATAATTGAACGAACTTTTGCGTAATTTGGTGCGACTTCTATTACGCGTCCGACTAAGCCACTACCTGCCATTACAATCATATTAACTTCCAGTCCATCGTCACTACCTTTATCAATAATAAAAACTTCATACCAATTTCCAGGGTCTTTCCCGATAACTCTTGCTCCGGTTTTGGGATAATCAGCGTATTGTTGATCCAGTTCATAGAGTTCACGTAAACGTTCGAGTTCAACCTTGTCGAGTTCTAAAAGTTTGTTTTCATAACGTAACTGATCGACTTCTTCTGTAAGGTAGGCATTCATTTTTTCAAGTTCATTGATATTTTTGACAAAATCGACTTTGTCCTTGAGCCAATCTCCAAAATAGGTTGCCCCTTTTTGAAAGGGAACAATGATATAAGTGATGCTTTGCTCAATAGGAGATGTAGATTGGCGCATTTCCCAAGTAAATACCATGGAAATAGCAGAAATGATAAATAATATAATCATAAAATTTTTGATTGTAAATCGTGATTGTCTTTTCATCGTTCCTCCTAGGTTAAAAACCTAAACTTTGTTCCTTAAGACTTATATAATTGCCATCTCCAATAATGATATGGTCTAATATTTCAATACCAAGTACGTGACCTGCCTTTACCATACGCTTTGTGACATCGATATCATTTTGACTTGGCGTGGGAATACCACTTGGATGATTATGCATTAAAATTAAATGAACCGCTTTATACATTAAGGCCATTTTAAATATTTCACGCGGGTCAACCAAGGAAGCGTTAACTGTTCCAATAGAAATATCTTCATCACCAATGATGGCATTTTTTGTGTTCAAAAAAATAACTTTAAAATGTTCTCTTTCGTGGTAACGCATTTCTTCCATGTATATCTTTGCAATGGAAGATGGTGAATTAATGCATAGTTTTTCAATACTGGTTGATTTTGCCATGCGTTTTGATATTTCCGATAACGCTTTTAACTGTAAGGCTTTGACACGACCTACTCCGTTAATCGACATGAGTTGATTCGTGTCCAAGATATGTATAGCAGCTAAGCCACGTTGATCTAGATTTAAGATGCGACTGGCTAATAGCGTAGATGCTTCTTTTCTAGAGCCGGTTCGAATAATAATTGCAAGTAATTCTGCGTCGGTTAACGCAGCGGGACCGTATTTTTCTAGCTTTTCATAAGGTCTTTCTGTTAAGGGTAATTCTTTTATGTTATAGGACATAGGTTTTCTCCTTTGAAACCATAACATATATTACAAATCAATTTGCATTTGTTTGAACATATGTACAGTCAGATTTAATGGAAGCCCTACAATATTAAAATAATCGCCATGGATTTCTTTAATATATCGAGCACCTATACCTTGTATACCATAAGCACCGGCTTTATCAAATGGTTCTTTTGTACTGATATACTCGTCAAAATCGTGTTCATTCATTGTATCCATAACTACGGTGGTCACTTGAGAACACACCATTTTTTTTGCACGTACTTGATCGATGATACATACCCCTGTATAAACTTGATGTTCTTTTCCAGAGAGTAAGTTAAGATATTCATAAGCTTGCTGTGGATTTTGGGGCTTGCCTAATATGTGCCCCTCAATCACGACAACCGTATCAGCTCCAAGGATAATTTGATTGTCTATCCCTTGACACGAAAGAAACTCTGCCTTTTTAAAAGCCAGAGTTTGAACATATTCTTTCGGGTCAACATGTGTTTTCGATATTGAATTTTCATCAAATTCACTTGGTATTATAGTAAAATCTATTCCAATTTGTCGGAGTAAATCAGCTCTTCGCTCTGATTGCGATGCTAAAATTATGTTTTGTTTTCTTTTCATAATCGACTATACGTGAAAATAGCAATTGCTATCCCTACGATACTGGCAACGGTGATGTCAAAGGTGATTTTGAATAGAATTGAAACAATTTTTAAATCAAGTGCAATAGCATCTTTTAAGCCAAAAGTATATCCTAAATTTAACCATTTTAAAAAAGGAGCGCCTGATGCTAATTCACCGATTAATCCTCCGATGACAATACCTGCTAAAAGTAATAAAAATAAAGTCCAACCGTTTTTGCCGTTACGCGAGTTATATGCCACTGTCTTTCCTTCCCTTCCTTTAATGTTATCTTATTCTAACATAATCATTAATGTTAATCAATAAAGGAACTTAAAGAACTTATGATAAATGTGAAATCGCATTTGTCGGACATTTTTCAACACATGCACCACATTGGGTACACTTTTCATAATCGATTTTTGCAAGATTATCCGTTACATGAATGGCGTCAAATTCACATGCTTTTACGCAAAGTCTGCATGCGATACATCCGACTGCGCAGTTAGATTTAACATCTTTTCCTTTATCTGCGGAATTACATGCGACACGAATTTTTGAATCATTAGGGACCATTTCAATAATTGCTTTTGGACATGCATCAACACATTTTCCACAGGCAACACAGTTGTCGTTAATGACAGCAACACCGTCAATTATATCAATTGCGTTAAACTCGCATGCAGCAACACAACTTCCTAATCCTAAACATCCATATTCACAGCCCTTTGATCCACCACCTTGTAAAAAAGCAGCATTTTTACAATCCGTCACACCGGCATAAATATATTTTTCTTTGGCCTGTTCACAGGTACCGTTACATTTAACATAGGCTACTTGGCGTGCTGTTTCTTTGGCTTCAACACCCATAATCTTTCCAAGTGCCGCCGCTGTGTCACTACCACCTACAGGACAACCGTTAATCGGAGCCTGTCCTTCAACAATACCTTTTGCAAATGCGTCGCATCCTGCAAATCCACATGCCCCGCAGTTTGCTCCTGGTAATGCATCTCTCACAACAGGAATGAGTGGGTCAACTTTAACTTCGAATTTTTTTGCTGCATAACCTAAGCCAAGACCAAAGGCAAGACCTAAGCCACCGATGCTTGCAGCAGAAAAAATAATACTTGATATATCCATCGTCTACCTCTACTTTCTCTATTTAATCATTCCGGAAAAACCTAAAAATGCAATTGCCATCAATCCAGCTGTAATTAAAACAATTGGATATCCCTTAAAATGTTTTGGTATTGGATTATATTCGATACGCTCACGAATACCTGCTAACAAAACAATTGCAAGAGTAAAACCAACAGCTGTGCCTAGTCCGTTAATTACAGAATGAATTAAACCGAAATCACCGTTTGTTTGAATACTTTTTTGCATATTAATTACAGCAACACCAAGTACTGCACAGTTTGTTGTAATTAGTGGTAAAAACACACCTAATGCTTGATACAAAGATGGGCTTGTTTTTTGGATAACCATCTCAACCAATTGAACTAGTGAAGCGATAACTAGAATAAATGCAATAGTATACAAATATTCGATTTCTAAAGGTTTTAAAATTGCATAAAATACAATATGTGAAATCAAAGATGCTAAGGTCATAACAAATGTTACGGCCATGCCCATACCTATAGATGTTTCGATTTTTTTTGAAACACCTAAGAAAGGACATATACCTAAGAATCTCGATAATACGACGTTATTAACTAAAACTGCACTTATAAACAATAATACAAATTCCATATGCGCCTCCTACCCTTTCGTACCTGATGCTTTGATCTTATTAAATGCAGCAAACATGAACCCTAAAACAAGGAATGCACCTGGAGCTAATATAAAAATTGTTACGGGTTGATACCATGACAATTTTAATAATTGAAAACCAAAAATACTTCCTGCACCAATGATTTCACGAATTGCACCAAGGATAGTCAAAGCTAACGTAAAGCCAAGTCCCATACCAACACCGTCAAAGATAGCATGTAAAGGACCATTTTTGGATGCAAATGCTTCTGCACGACCAAGTACAATACAGTTTACCACAATCAGTGGAATAAAAAGTCCAAGAGAGTCATAAAGTGCTGGTATATACCCTTGTAATAATAAATCAACAATCGTAACAAACGTTGCGATAATTACAATGAATGCTGGGATACGTACTTTTGCAGGGATGATTTTTCGTAGTAATGAGATAACAAGGTTTGAACCAAAAAGAACACTGGTTGTTGCAAGTCCCATACCTAAACCATTTGTCGCACTTGATGTTACTGCGAGTGTCGGACACATTCCAAGGACTTGAACTAAAACAGGGTTTTCATCAAAAAGTCCATTTTTAATCAATTTCATTAGTTTTGCCATTAGTTCCCCTCCTTAATGATGTCATTATAATAGATAATTGCTTCGTTCACAGCGGCAGTTACTGCTGAGGACGTAATCGTTGCGCCACCTATAGCATCAATGTTTTGACCGTCGCTATTCCCTTTTACAAGGGTTAACAAGGACGCTGCTTTTTGAACAAATTGATTTTTAAAGGGGGCATCATCAGCTTTTGCTCCGAGGCCCGGTGTCTCTGTATGACTGATAATATCAATACCATTAAGTGTTCCATCGGCATTGATTCCTACCATCATGTTAATCGTTCCATCATAACCTTCTGTCGTTGCTAGTTGAAAAGCATACCCTTTAACATCACTCGTATCTTTATCCGTAGCTTCATATACTTTGGTAATAAACTTCACATCGCCTTGGATATCTTTTTCTTCAAAAGAAGCGTTCTCCATAACTGCAGCCAATGCGTTTTCTGTTTTGATACGTGTTTGTTCTGCAATAGCGTCTAATGTAAAATTATAGGTAAGACCTAAAAGTAATCCGGCAATCAATGTAATTCCACATAAAATGAGTGCATTTTTTAATATCGAATCTTTTTTCATTTTACTTCTCCTCCCCAAAAGCTCGTGGTATCGTATAACGATCTATGAGTGGAACAGCAAGGTTCATAATTATAATTGCAAAAGAGACACCTTCTGGATATGCTCCGAATAATCGAATCAATGCGGTTATAATTCCACATCCTACGGCAAAAATAATTTGACCGATACTTGTCATGGGAGAAGTTGTATAGTCTGTTGCCATAAAAAATGCCCCAAGCATCAACCCACCACCGAATAAATGATAACCGACTAAACTTAAGTCGAGACCGCCGTTGAATATGCTATATAAAAGAACGAAGATTCCAACAGTACCTATGTAGAAAACCGGAATTCTATAGCTGATGACTTTTCGAGCGATTAAGTATAGCCCCCCGATTAAAATGGCAAGTGCTGATACTTCACCAATACTTCCGGACACAGTCCCAATGAAAGCTTCAAATACGCTTTGATCAACAACTCCACCTTCTTTTAAAGAACCAAGAATTGTAGCGGATGCTACTGTATCAACTTCTGGCCAGGTTGTCATATGCTCTGCAAAAGAAATAATTAAAAATGCCCGAGCTGCAAGTGCTGGATTCATGAAGTTATTTCCGATGCCTCCAAATAATTGTTTTACGACAATAATGGCAAATAAACTTCCGATAATTGGGACAACAATTGCTAGCATGTAAGGCATATTCGGCAAGGCTGCTGGAAGGTTTAACCCTAATAACAATCCTGTAACTGCCGCTGAACCGTCATTGATGCGAACAGGTTCATGCATAAGCTTTTGATATAGATATTCAAAAAATACCGCTGATACAGTTGAGATGAGCACTGTAAAAACAGCCGCCACTCCAAAGACATAAAATCCAACAAGTGTTGCTGGAATTAAGGCAATAATAACATCTCGCATTATGTGGCTTGTTGTATCGTTTGAGCGCACATGGGGAGATGATGAAACAATTGTAAGTTCTGACATGATAATCCTCCTTCTACTTTCTACGCTCAGCCATGATTGTGCGTCGTGTCGTTCGAATGGATTGCACAATATGACGCTTTGAAGGACATACAAATGAACATGAACCACACTCAATACAGTTCATACCTTTATATGTTTCAAAAGCTTCATTGGCGTTGTTACGAGCAAATCGATCTAAATCCAGTGGCAACAGGTTCATTGGACATGCATCAACACATTTTCCGCAACGGATACATGGACTTTCCTCGCCTGAATACATTTCTTGATCCGATAACAATAAGATGGATGAGGATGTTTTTATAATTGGGATATCAATATCAAAGATTGCGATTCCCATCATCGGACCACCTGAGATGATTTTTTTTGTGTGTTCAAGATCACCGCCTGCATATTCAATGAGTTGACGATAGCTAGTACCTATTTTAACTTTATAGTTTCCAGGATTTTTTACATTTTCGCCAGAAAGTGTTACAATGCGTCGCATTAAAGGTCGACCTCTAAAGAAGGCACGATGAATGGCAACTACAGTATCAATATTTTGTACGATGCATCCAGCATCGGCGGGAAGCTTACCAGCAGGAACTTCGCGTTTAGTTACGGAGTAAATTAATTGCTTTTCAGCTCCTTGAGGATATTTTGTTGCCAAAGTTGCAACTTCCATGTTTTTAGCAATCTCTAATTTCGATTCTTTTTGAAATGCAGCTAGTGCTTTTTTCATTGCTTCAATAGCATCCGGTTTGTTATCTTCGATACCGATAATTCCCTTTGCCTCAGGGTATAAGGTCAAGATAACCGACAACCCCATAATGACACGATCGGCTTCTTCAAGCATAACACGATGGTCTGATGTTAAATAAGGTTCACATTCAGCACCATTGACAATAATATAGTCAATCACCTTATCTTTTGGTGGATTTAATTTTATAAATGTTGGGAATCCTGCACCTCCCATTCCTACAATACCAGCTTCGCGTATTGTTGCCAAGATGTCATCCTTACTCATGGTATATGGATCTTTTGGTGTCATGTCGACTTCAGTGTACAATCCGTCATTTTCAATGATGATTCCACTGCTTTTTGAGCCGTTTGGATGTAATACATCCATAATTTTTTTTACTTTTCCAGATACAGTACTGTGTACCGGAGCGCTAACAAAACTTTCCGAATCACCAATCTTTTGGCCGACAAGTACTTCATCACCGACTTTTACTAGTGCAGAACATGGCGCACCAATATGCTGTTGCAGCATAATCGTTACGTCACCTTCTGGAAGAACATATTCGATTGCCTTGTCTTTCGTGAAATTTTTAGCGTGTTTTGGGTGAATCCCTTTTTTAAATGTTAAACTGGACATTCTAGACCCCCTGTCTAATTTTTTTCAAATTTATCATACTTATAATAAAACATTTTTCCTTTATTTACAAGGTGTGTTAATAAACTGTCAATTACCTAAGAAGCAATAAAAATCAAGGTTTTCCGCTATTTGCACATTGTATACAATATTCACGTCAAATAAAAGAGTAAAAAAACTTTGGAATATCCTGTTTTTTACTCTTCTTTGTTAATTCATTCACTATTATGTAAAGCAGAAATGTTCTCAGAAAGATACTCTCGTATCCATTGCGAAATTTCAGGTGTACTTAATGGGATATCTCCCAAAATATCTTTTAGCATTTGAGTACTTAATGAAAAGGACTGATTGTCAACAGTGTATGAAAACTGAATCTGTATCGTCTCATGGGAAATAAGTAGTGTTAAAATTGTTGAAACAAGATTTCCCATAGGTGGTCGATCAATATGTGATAGCTCCATTGTTGCCTTAAGGCAAGTTCCTTTTCCGGGTTCACTATCAATCGTTAGGCTTCCATTACAATTTTGACACGTATCATTTAGTAAAGGGATGCCAAGACCAACCTTTCTTGTCGTTCGACTGGTAACGAATGGATTTTTGATTTCTTTTAAAATCTGGGGTGGTATCCCCTTTCCATTGTCAATAATAGTTAATTCTAAGGTATCCTTTTCTAAGTCTTCGCTGACATTAATGGTAATGTTTGTTGCATTTGCTCGTATGCTGTTGTTGGCAATATCTAAAATATGATATGAAAGTTCTTTCATATTTATATGCCCAATTGTCCAAGTTTTTTTGCAATCGCATAGGAAGACTCTTCGGATGATAAGAGAACAACATTTTCTTCAACGGCTTTTTGAATGGCTTCATCATCAATGACGAAACCTTCAGATACAATGATACAACCAATATCTGCCAATGTTGCAACTGCAACGATGTTAATATGGCTTTGAACAGTAACCCAGACACATCCTTCTGGCGCTTTGCCCATGACAACACTGAGCAAGTCACCAATATAACCTGTTTCAATGGTTTTGTCGAGTGCATTCTCTCCTGTAACGACTTTTAAATTGAGTGGGAATATAATATCTTTTATTTGCATGATGGACCTCCTATTTTATTGTTTATCTATATGTCGAATGGATGGTGGCATCTTTCCAGCAAGGCTCACCATATTTTGTGCGACATCACGAACTTTTTCCCTTAACATGAAAATGCAATCTTCAATATTTGCATTGCCTTGAACAATATCTTCAGCCAAAGCATGACATGTTGGCGCACCGCATGAGCCGCAATCGATCTGTGGCAATGTCTTAAATATTTTCTCCAGGCGTTCCATCTTATCCAAGGCAACAACCATATCATCATCAAGTTTTAATACTTGCTTGTTGGTTAATGAATATTGCCAATCAAGTTCAATATTGTCGCGATACATATCTAGGTCACGTGTTTTTCCCAGCGAATTAATATATTTTTTGACCTTTGCCATACGATTAGTAGCAACAAATGAATTTTCAACAGTTAGCGGACCACCCAGGCATCCATTGGTACAAGCAAGGCACTCAACAAATTCAACATCCAGCTTGTTGTTTTCAACACGTTCAAGAATCTCTATAACATTTTCAATACCATCAACAGCAACATGGTTATACACCTGAGACGCAAGACCTTCACCGCCAGTTGCTGCCCACCCTATTCCTCGACTAGTTGAGGTTTGAAGTATTTCTACTTCATCAGGTTGCATGTTTTTTATGATTGGAAGCATTAATTTATACACATCCTTAATCGATATGATTCCATCGACTTCAGAATGATCAAAGGTATCCGGATATCTTGAGTCCGTTACTTTAGCCGCGCATGGGCTGATAAAGAAAATTCCAATATCTTCAGCAGGAATGCCCTTTTGAATCAAATGCCGACGAGCGTATCTGGCACTGGCTTCTTTAGGAGAAATGACCGGCAATACATTAGGAATCAACGAAGGAAAGCGCATCTCAACGAGCTTGACAATTGCCGGACAAGCACTTGATATAATTGGAGATACAACTTTTTCCTGCTCCATGATATGGCGGCTATATTCAGTGACGATCTCAGCTGCTCGTGCCACTTCATACACTTCGTCAAAACCTAATTTTTTTAAGGCGGTTAAAATCACATTCGGGTCTCTAATTTTTTTAAATTGTGTATAAAGCGTTGGTGCAGGTATGGCAACTTTGTACTTATAGTCATAGATTTTTTCAAAAGAATCTGTCATGGCTTTTTTGGCATGACTTTTACAGACACGAATACACATTCCGCAGTCAATACAACGAGCATCTGTTATCTCTGCTTTTGAATTGTGAACACGTATTGCTTCGGTCGGACATCGTTTAATACAGTCAGTACATCCAATACATTTTTCCCAATCTAATGTAACTGAATGCGAAGTTCCCATAATCACTTCCTCCTAAATTATATCAATAGTCTCTCGGAATTACAAAGCCTGAAAAATCAATGCTTTCAATTCTTATTTTTATAAAAACCTCCACTTTTTTTGCCAAAACCCTTGACAAATCTCCAAAAATTTTCGCCGAAGGCAATTGAATGTAACTTTTATTTTCGATTGCCCGGAGGTGTTTTTATGTTTCCTGTTTTTGTTTCTCATTCGGATTATCAAGATGCTTTTGCATCACGGTTTCTTAATGCCTATCCTGATCCATTTATTATTCCAAAAGATACTTGGCCTATTATTAATCAGTTTTTTCATCTTGATCTTTCCGAAACTCATTATATTCTTTTTGATACTTATTCA
>DGAD01000009.1 GCA_002382805.1 Clostridiales bacterium UBA4039 | reverse complement strand
TTATCAGATATGAATCAGAAATTACATTTGACAAAGAATGATTTTATTGCATTGATGTCAAGGTTGTGTTAAACTAATAAAAATACTTTGATAGTCAAAGTATTATAAAAAGAAGCTGTTGCTAAACAATGACAAAAGATGAATGGAGATGACTGTGAAGGTAAAAAAAAATAATGTCAAACGATGGAGTTATGTAGTCTTAAGTGTGTTGCTCATGATGATGTATGGTACCGTATATTCCTGGAGTGTTTTTCGGGTTCCGGTGGAGACGTATTTTAATATAGGAGCGACGTTAAGTGGGCTTCCATATATGTTTTTTTTATTAACCTATGCACTAAGTATGATGTTAGGTGGGGTTCTTATTGAAAAGTACTCCCCACGAGTACTATTGATTGGGGGAGGGCTTTTTGTTACAGTTGGTTGGTTACTTTCTGCCTTAAGCTCAGGAATTATCATGTTGACAATTACATATGGAATTCTTATTGGATTTGGTGTGGGTGTTTCCTATGGCGTACCGATCTATGTTATGACTCAGTGGTTTCCCAAAAAGCGTGGTATTGTTGTAGGTATTATACTTGCAGGCTTTGGTTTGTCGCCATTAATTACGGCACCTTTTGGATATTGGATGATTGAATCTTTTGGTCTAGTTCAAACATTTATTAATTATGGCGTTCTTTTTGGTGTGCTTATCCCATTGCTTTCCTTTACAATCCAAACACCGAAAGTCGCCGAGCAAGAGCAAGAAGGTGATGAGAAACCGGATCAAAGTGAAGCGTCTTTAAATGTAGTGATGATAAAAACAAAAAGTTTTTTTGTGGTTTATGCATGCTTTTTCATTGGAACCATGATAGGTCTTACCATTATTGGCTTAACCAATAATATTGGAACCGTCGTTGCGAAGCTAAGTCCCTCGGTGGTGGCGTGGTGGATGACAATATTTGCACTGTTTAATGGATTGGGACGTCCGGTCTTTGGATGGATTACAGAACGGTTTCGTCCGAGTATAGCTATGCGTACGTCTTTCTTACTTATTTTTATGGCTTCATTACTCATGTTATTGGCGGGAGAAAAACATGGTGGGATTTATGTCTTTTCCTTTAGCCTTCTTTGGTTTAATCTTGGAGCATGGCTTGCGATTGCGCCAATTACAACGATGACCCTTTATGGGATGAAAAAGTATAGTAAAAATTATGGAATCATCTTTACCGCCTATGGGTTTGGAGCGGTTGTTGGCGTAATGAGTACGGGAATTTTGATTGATCTTTTTAATAATTACACGGTGATTTTTATATTCGTTAGTCTTCTTTCAATGACGGGGTGGATTCTTAGCCGGCAATTAGATAAATATGAAGTTGCATAAAAATATTTAAATTAGAGCTTTACAAAAAAGCTTTTGTTCTATACAATAGGAGATAATATAGATAAAGTGATGAAAAGAAGAAGTAGATGAGCAACATTTTTCAGAGAGTAGCCGGATGGTGGAAGGCTATAAGTGTGCTGATACGAATACATCTTGGAGCTGCTGCCTGAAATATAAGTAGGGTAAGACGGGAACGCCCGTTATAGCGTAAGAGTATGTTTGTACTCGATAAGGGAAGCTTTGTGAGAAGCTTCTAATCCAGAGGTGGTACCGCAGATTATGCCCTCTGTTCCTTAGGGAACAGAGGGCTTTTATATTTTATACAAGGAGATGAAATGATGAAAATTTATGATGAATTAGTTGCAAGAGGGCTAATCGCTCAAGTAACCGATGAAGAAGAAATCAAAGAACTAGTCAATACAGGAAAAGCGACATTTTATATTGGGTTTGATCCCACGGCGGATTCGCTGCATGTAGGACATTTTATGGCGTTAAGTCTTATGAAGCGTCTACAAATGGCAGGGAACAAGCCGGTTGTACTTCTAGGTGGAGGAACAGGATATATTGGCGATCCTTCAGGAAGAACAGACCTTCGTAATATGATGACACCTGAGATCATTCAACATAACTGTGATTGTTTTAAAAAACAAATGGAACGATTTATTGAGTTTGGCGAAGATAAAGCTATTTTGGTCAATAATGCAGATTGGTTGCTTAATTTAAAATATGTTGATGTATTGCGTGAAGTGGGGCCGCATTTTTCAGTTAACAATATGTTAAGAGCTGAGTGCTATAAGCAACGTATGGAAAAAGGCTTGTCTTTCTTAGAGTTTAACTATATGATTATGCAATCTTACGATTTTTATCATTTGTATAAAGAATATGGCTGTAACATGCAATTTGGTGGTGATGACCAATGGTCAAACATGCTAGGGGGTACAGAACTTATTCGACGTAAACTAGGCGAAGATGCTTATGCGATGACAATTACGCTTTTGATGAACTCAGAAGGTAATAAAATGGGAAAAACAGCCAATGGAGCCGTTTGGTTGGATCCAAATAAAACATCTCCATTTGATTTTTATCAATACTGGAGAAATGTTGATGATGCAGATGTACTTAAATGTATTCGTTTATTAACATTTTTACCTGTTGAAGAAATCGATAAAATGGATGATTGGCAAGGAAGTCAATTAAATGAAGCGAAGGAGATTCTTGCATTTGAATTAACACAGTTGATTCATGGTGAAGAAGAAGCACAAAAAGCAAAAAAAGCTTCACATGCCCTTTTTGCAGGTGGTGGCGATGATTCTGATATGCCGACAACAAAACTTATGGACACGCAGTTGGTTGATGGTGCTATCAATGTGATTGACTTAGTATTAGCATGTGAGATTGCATCTTCACGTAGTGAGGTGCGACGTTTGATTCAACAAAATGGACTATCAATCAATGATGAAAAAGTAAAGAGCATGGATGCATCTATTACTAAAGAACAATTGATTGAAGGCGTCAAAATTCGAAAAGGTAAAAAAATATTCCATAAAGCGATTCTCTAAGGAGGAAAATCATGAATAATATTCCTAAAATCAAATTGGGTATTATAGCTGTTAGCAGAGATTGTTTTCCGATGCAGTTGTCGGTTCGACGACGTCAAGCGGTGGTTGAAGCCTATACATCCAGCTATGGGGCTATTTATGAATGCCCGATAACAGTAGAAAATGAAGAGGATATGCAAAATGCAGTTGCAGATGTGCATGGTGCCGGTGTGACGGCACTCGTTGTATACTTAGGCAACTTTGGTCCGGAAACGGCAGAGACCCTGATTGCAAAATATTTTGATGGTCCGGTGATGTTTGCTGCTGCGGCAGAAGAGACGGGGAAGGACCTAATTGATGGTCGAGGCGATGCATATTGTGGAATGCTAAATGCAAGTTATAACTTAGCACTACGTAATTTAAAAGCGTATATACCTCAATATCCGGTTGGAAATGCACATGAAGTTGCAGCCATGATTCAGGAGTTTGTTCCGGTGGCTACCGCCGTTATTGGATTGAAAAATTTGAAAATCATTTCTTTTGGTCCAAGACCACAAGATTTTTTAGCATGTAATGCGCCGATAAAGCAATTATATAATTTAGGTGTTGAAATCGAAGAAAATTCTGAGCTGGATTTATTTGCGGCGTTTAATGTCCATGAAGATGATCCAAGAATTCCTGAGATAGTAAAGGATATGGAACAAGAATTGGGCCAAGGCAATCAGATGCCGGGTATATTAGAAAAGCTTGCGCAATATGAGTTGACATTACTCGATTGGATGGAAGTGCATAAAGGCTCAAGACAATATGTGGCTTTTGCAAATAAATGTTGGCCATCGTTTCAGACCCAGTTTGGTTTTGTTCCCTGTTATGTAAATAGCCGTTTGACTGCCAGAGGAATTCCAGTCTCATGTGAAGTGGATATTTACGGAGCGCTTAGTGAGTATATCGGTACATGCATCAGTCAAGATGCAGTGACATTATTAGATATTAATAACTCTGTGCCTACAGACATGTATGAGCAAGAAATCAAGAATGTCTTTGATTATAAGCATAGTGATACCTTTATGGGATTCCACTGTGGCAACACACCTGCGTGTAAACTTAAAGAAGCGACTATGAAAAATCAACGAATCATGGCAAGGTCCTTAGAACCAGATCAAGAGCCGAAGATTACAAGGGGAACCCTTGAAGGCGATATTATTCCTGGTGAAATTACATTTTTCAGACTTCAAAGTACGGCAGATGCTAGATTAACAGCATATGTTGCCCAGGGCGAAATCCTTGAAGTGCCAACAAGATCCTTTGGCGGCATTGGCATTTTTGCAATTAAAGAAATGGAACGTTTTTACCGACATGTTCTTATCGAAGATAACTATCCACACCATGGAGCCGTTGCTTTTGGGCATCATGGAAAGGCGCTATATAACTTGTTTAGATATCTAGATGTTGAAAAAATCAGCTTTAATCAACCTGCGAGGATGCTATATAAAACAGAAAATCCATTTTGCTAGTTTGAAGGTAATTTAATAAATATGTTGTCAGTTATTGTACACGGAGTCATCAATCCGTGTACAATTTTTTTCTTTTTTTTTATGGGATAAGAAACCGCAACTTTAACGGTCTACCACAAAACGTTGACAGCTTAAGGAATTATTGTATAATATAGAGCTAAGTCATTATAAAGTCAAAATACAGGAGTGGAATATGATTGAAAAAACAGTGGCATTTATTGAGCAGTTTAATATTCTTGAGGAAGCGCTGAAAAAAACGCTACACAAATCATGGCACGTGCCTTTTTCTCAACTAATTGACGAGGCAAGTAAACGTGATCCTTTTATTCGAACCCATAAGACAGCGCTTCAAAGCATCAATGATCTGCGTAATGTTTTAGTGCATGAACAAGGTCATGCAATATATGCTATTCCCTCAGATGAGGCCATACATATTTTAGAAACAATTGTTGAGCGTTACTTAAGACCCAAACAATTGCTTGATCTATGTGAAAGAAATGTTCGAGTATTACATCCTCATGTTAAACTACTGGACATATTATCTGTGATGAAACGCTATGATGTTTCCCAAATGCCGGTTTATGACGGGAGTGAATTTTTGGGGCTACTAAGTGGCAATATGATTGCAAAATGGATGGCAGAACATGTTGAAGAAATTCAAAAAGAAGGGGTGGCAACATTGGCGGTTGCGGCAGGAGAGCTACTACCTTATGAAGGAAAAAAAGACCGGGTAGGTTTTTTGGATAAAAAAACAACGGTATATGAATTTATTGAGATGGGCACAAGAAATCCGTCCTCGTCAGGGATTTATATTATGACACAAAATGGGAGTCCGCATGAAAAACCTATGGGAATCATTACACATGGAGACTATCCTAAGATTTGGAAAGAATTAAAAGTAGATTATTTACCATAAAATATAAACATAAAGAATAATAGGCGGAAAATATTATGAACAATGATTTAACACAAGGAACTATTTTAAAGAAACTAACATTTTTGGCACTTCCAATTATGGCAACGTCATTTTTGCAAATGGCATATAACATAACGGATATGATATGGATTGGGCGATTAGGTGCTGATGCGGTAGCGGCAGTTGGAACGGCTGGATTTTTGATGTGGCTTAGCTTCGCATTTATAGCACTTGGACGTGTAGGTGCAGAAGTGAAAATAGCACAAACTTTAGGGAGCAAGGAAGCGAATAAAAGTAATTACTTTGCCAATACAGCCATTACATTTACGTTCCTATTAGGCATTGTCTATGGAAGTGGTATCGGATTGTTTCGAGAAAGTATTATAGGTTTTTTCAACCTTAATGACCCATACGTTGAAGGATTAGCTGTTGATTATCTATATATTATTGCATTTGGTATGCCGCTACACTTTATAAATCAAGTGTTATCAGGCATCTTTAATGGGGCGGGAATCAGTAAAACACCATTTCGAGTCAATAGTATCGGGTTAGTGATGAACCTTATTTTAGATCCTGTATTTATTTTTATTTTTGGATTGGGCGTTAAGGGAGCAGCATATGCAACAATACTTTCTCAAGCAGTCGTGACCATAGCGTTTATATCCACATTACTGCAAGGGAATCGTCCGTATCAAGAGTTTAAATTTCGTGTTGAGCTACGATTTGAGTATTTAAAAACTATCTTAAGTATATCGTTGCCGGTGGCAATTCAAAATGGCTTGTTTACCATTATATCTATGTTTGTTGCAAGAATTGTTGCTATGTATGGGACCTCTGCCATTGCAGTCCAAAAAGTCGGAACGCAAATTGAAGCAATCAGTTATATGACAGCACAAGGTTTTGGATCAGCATTAAGCGCATTTATCGGACAAAACTATGGTGCTAAGAAAAATGCAAGGGTAGTTGAAGGTTTTAAGGTGGCATCGCGTATTATGACATATATTGGGATTATTACCAGTCTCTTGTTATTTTTTGGAGCAGAGCCTTTGTTTAAGTTGTTTATCAATGAAGAACCGACAACGTCAATGGGCGTGACGTATTTGCAGATTATTAGTTTTTCGCAATTACTTATGTGTATAGAGATTGCGCTGACCGGAGGTTTGAATGGATTAGGAAGAACGATGGCGCCTGCGCTAACTGGGGTGACGTTAAATGCATCAAGAATTCCGATAGCATATTTCTTGTCAGCATTTACATCCCTTGGAATTAACGGTATTTGGTGGACTATTAGTGGTACTTCCATTTTAAAAGGTGTAGCTCTAATTATTATGACGTTATTCGTATTAAGAGCATTAAAAGAAGTGAATATTAAAAAAGACTCCGTGTATCAATAACAAATTCAGCATTTTCTTTGATTGAATACGAAGAAAAGAAATCTTCTTCTCGAGGAATCCAGCGTTGATTAAAAAGTTTAAGTCCGGATAATCCATTGCGTGCAAGGATACGCTTTTGCTGTGTATCTTTGTCATGATGTAAGTATATGGTCAAGTTATATAAATCACGAAGATGTGGATGATGACTATAAGCTCCTTCAACAATGATAATTGTTGGATTGTCGATAGTTTGTGTGCGAATGATTTTTTGTTCTTTACAAGAAAAAATATCATAGGTAATGGACTGAAAAGATTGTAGCGGCAATTTGACTTGAGTGATAAATCGCTCAAAGTCAATATTGCCGCCTATTTTTTTTAACTGTTCATGGGTTTGTAGATTTGCAGGTAAAAAGAAATCGTCCATATGAATGATGCTGGCACTATACTGTTTTGCAATAGCTTGGGCAAGCGTGGTCTTGCCGCTGGCTGAGCGTCCGTCGATACCTATAATAAGTGGTAAGTATTTATGCATACGTGCATTTAAAGTCTGCATGAGTTGCGGGTGATTAAACATTCGAATCTCCTTTTAAGTGCGTCGCTAACAGGTAGAGGAATATAAAACTGATTAAGCTACAAAGGGTGAAAAATACATATACGCCTTGAATGCCTGAAAAGTCTAAGATGTAACCACTGATAAACGAACCGACGACGCCGGTGATACCAATAAATACAGCAGAATACGTCGTCATTGCGGTAGAACGGACACTTTCTTTGACTAAGGAACGGATAAGTTCGGCGGCAGTTGGCAGATAAGTACCAATGGACAATCCTTGCAAGAAAAAGAGTCCAACCAAAATATATGTAGGCGGTCCAAAAGAATAAATTCCCCAACGTAGGGTGCTTATAATCGTTGCAAAGATAAGAATTGGAATGGTCCCAAAGCGTTGGACATATCTTGCCGTAATTTGCATCGCAGGTGCTTCGCTTAATGCAAAAAGTAAGAAGGCAAAGCCAATACCGGAGAGTGTTCCGCCAGCATGTTGATATAGAAGGCTAAAAAAGATATTGTTATTCATAATAGAGATGCCAAAGAAAAACGAAAAGAAAATCAAAATAATGAAAGTTTTGTTTTTCATAAGTTCTTTTAAGTCTTCAAGCATATGGTGTTGCATGGTGGTCGTTGCCAGTTCGAGTTTGGTTGTAAACCAAATCGCAACAATAAGCGAGAATGAAAAGATCACAAATATAATTTTAAGGCCAAAATAGTCTGCAGCAATACCGGTAACCAGGGTTGCAATGGCATAGCCATATGCGCCCCATTTTCGGACATTACCAAAGGGAAAAGGGGAAAATAGACCAAGACTATCCGAAAGTGGCGGTGTAGAAACTTGGAAAATACTAAATAATGTAAAAAATACCAAAATTGTATAAAAATTAGTAGAAAATGGTAGCGCAATTGATAAAATAAGTGACATAAACATTGTAAACAGAAGGACTTTCTTGTGGCGTCCAGTTCGATCACCAAGGAGACCAAATAGTGGTGGGAAGAAAATGGTGACAAAAGAACGTAGTCCATTAATCGCTCCAATTTGAGCACCGGATAATCCTAAGGACTCAAAATACGGTGCAAGGAAAGTAACAATAGCAGCAAGGCTAAAGTAATTAAAGAAAAAGATGGTGCTAAATTGTATATAAGATTTGTTTTCGTTTTTCATAAATTAACTCCTTAATAATTTCAACTAACTGAATAATCCTATTGTAGCATGTTCTATTGCTTGGTGCTACATAATATTTTTTGTGTACATAGAACGATAAAGATATGATAGAATGTAAAAGATATCTTTAATGCTAATGTTTAATTATAAGATTAAAAAGGAGAAGGGTATGAAAAGACTAGACGATCATTCGCATGAGTACCAAAAAGTCATTCATGTATATGACACATACTACAATGGAGGGCTTTCAAAGAACCAAAAACAACTAGAACTCTACTTGATTGATGAGGCAAAACTTCATGTAACAATGAATAACAAAGTCATGCATGTAGAAGCGCCCCATTTGCCGGGGATATTACGTGGAGTGGGAGAGCTGATTAGAAAAGAACGTGAGGGGTTGCTTACGTATGAATCTAGCAGTGATATTTATTTTGATTTTAATGGCGTTATGGTAGATTGTTCAAGAAATGGTGTATTGAATTTAGACTATGCCAAAGAACTGATACGAACGATGGCATGTATGGGACATACAGTGATGATGCTCTACATGGAAGATGTATATGAAGTTGAAGGTGAAGATTACTTTGGATATTTGCGAGGCAAATACACAAAAAGAGAATTAACGGAATTAGATGATTATGCATATGATTATGGAGTTGAACTTATCCCATGTATTCAGGCGCTAGCCCATTTGGAGCAATTTTTAGCATGGGAAAGAACAAAAAATGCATATGTTGATATTGATAATATCCTTTATGTTGGTTCGGATAAGGTCAATGCTTTGTTGGAACGGATGATTAAGCAATTGGCATCGACGTTTAGAAGTCGAAGAATTCATATGGGTATGGATGAAGCGTATAATCTTGGCAGAGGACGCTATGCAGATGAACATGGACTTGTTCCAAAAACAGAAATCATGCATCAGCACTTGAACTTCATGCTTCAATTGGCTAAAAAATATGATTTGAAGCCAATGATTTGGGATGATATGTTTTTTAGCTCTTATTCAAAGGCAGATACAGATGTATTTAAAATTCCAGAAGGTATAGATTTAGTATATTGGGATTACTATAATAACTTTGAAGAACATTACACACAAAATTTGCAGATGAGAAAAAAGATTGCACACGAAGTGATCTTTGCAGGCGGTGCATGGCGATGGATGGGATATGCACCCCATCATGGAAAGACACTAGTTACAACCAAAGCGGCATTAAGTGCATGTAAAAAATTAGGTGTCCGTCAAGTTATTGCAACTTCATGGGCAGATGATGGATGTGAGTGCCCTGTTTCACCTTTACTTTTGGGCTTGCAGTTATTTGCAGAGCATGGATACAGCTTTGAAGTAGATGAAGAGGAATATAAGAAGCGCCTTTTGTTTCACACAGGAATGTCTTTTGAAGAGTTCATGAAACAACAAGAACTTAATGTGTATCAGGAATTTAACAATAGTGCTGCGACGGTAACGCCTGGGAAATATGGATTTTATGAAGATGTACTTTTGAGCCCTTTTGTTGTGCACACACAATCGGTTAAAGAAGACCTAACCAAACGCTTTAAACAGATGGAGACCTTTTTTGATACGTCGGCAAAAAACCAAACAAATCTCGTGCTTAAAAAAACACAGAAGTTTTACCAAGAAATATATGGCTTTATGGCGTATAAGTGGGATCTTGGATTGTTGATTTATCAAGCGTATCATGAACACGATGTAAAAAAAATGGAGTCCATTATTCAGTCTAAGCTTAATGAGGCGATTATACGTATTGATCGGGTGTTAGAAGCAAGACGTGAAGAGTGGGAACTAACAAATAAGGAGATAGGCTTTGAAGTTCTGGAAATACGTATGGCAGGAATAAAACAAAGACTTATTAGTGCAAAAAGAAAACTAGTACAATGGACACAAGGTGAAATTGATCATATTGCTTCATTGGATGAAGTTCGACTTCCGGTTGTTGATGGACGCGATGAAGGCGTAGGTGATGTGATTCACTTTAACAATTCGATTCGGTCGATGACAACGGGAAAAATCGGGTGGCATTAACATAAAAAGTGAACAGTTGTATTTACAGTATATTTTGTAAATACAGCTGTTTTTTTTATGTTAAAAAACTTAATTATAAAACAGAGTAAAGTAACATAGAGTTACAATGTGGGTTTTAAAAACATTATTTGAAAAAGTATTGATGGATAATATTTCAATATAAACAAAAATAACTATACATTTAGATAACTATTGTCCATATAATACGATATAATCAAAAAAGAACATAGAAAAACGAAAAATGACCATAAAAATTAAAAAAGTGATAATTCTATTGACAAATATTACCAATAGAGTTAGAATGGTTAACATAAGTTAATAAAAGTTAGCTAACAAATAGCGTGATTAACAAAACTTATATGACTATATATAATGACATTATAATTTAAAAGAAAAGAGGAGTGGCTATGAGTACAC
This sequence comes from Clostridiales bacterium UBA4039, assembly GCA_002382805.1. Taxonomy (GTDB): domain Bacteria; phylum Bacillota; class Clostridia; order Lachnospirales; family Vallitaleaceae; genus UBA1351. The sequence continues at coordinate 101,559 of DGAD01000009.1, read as the reverse complement.
AAACGGTAAACACGTCAAAAAAACCAGAGAAAACAAAACGAACGCTAAAGAAAAAGATGATTAAAGATTTACCGCTTTGGATGTTTGTTTTACCAGGTATGATTCTTACGTTTATATTTAGTTATATTCCCATTTATGGCGTGCAAATAGCCTTTAGAAATTTTAATCCGAGATTAGGATTTTTGGGAAGTCCATGGGTTGGCATGGACCATTTTGTGCGTTTTTTTGAATCGCCGTATTTTTTTAGTACAATACGTAATACTTTTTTACTAAGCCTATATTCGCTGATTGCCGGGTTTCCGATTCCGATAATTTTAGCTCTGCTGCTTAACTCGTTTAGACATAGGCGCTATCGAAAAGTTATTCAAACAGTTACTTATGCCCCCAACTTCATATCAACAGTTGTCATGTGCGGTATGCTTTTATTGTTTTTATCACCAAGTGTGGGGATTGTTAATAATATTATTGAGTTTTTTGGTGGTGATGCCATCAATTTTATGGCAGAAAAAAGCATGTGGAGGCATATCTATGTCTGGTCTGGGGTTTGGCAAGGAATGGGATGGAGTTCGGTCATATACTTTGCTGCCCTATCATCGGTGAGTCCCGAGTTGCATGAAGCTGCAAGAATCGATGGAGCGACAAAGTTTCAAATTGTTCGATATATTGATTTTCCAAGTATTGTACCAACAGCAACTATCTTGCTTATATTAAGTTGTGGCAGTATTTTATCCGTTGGATTTGAAAAAGTATTTTTGCTGCAAAATGATTTAAACTTAAGTGTATCACAGGTGATTTCCACATATGTATATAAGGTGGGGTTAATTGATAACAATATCTCTTATTCAGCTGCGATTGGCTTGTTTAATTCAGTCATCAATGCAGTTTTGCTTATATCGGTTAATAAAATTTCAAAAAAACTATCGGGAATTAGCTTGTGGTAAGGAGACGAGAGATGAACAAAAAAGTACGCTCAAAAGAAGATAAAATCTATGACGGAATTATATTTTTCATATTGACAGTGATATTTTTAGTTGTTGCATATCCCCTTTATTTTATCATTATTTCTTCAATTAGTAATCCTGAGGCGGTATCGACAGGAAAAGTTGTGTTTTTTCCTGTAGGGATTACCTTCAAAGGTTATGCAGAAGTATTTAAAAATGAACAGGTCGTTCGAGGGTTTATCAACTCATTAATTTATACTTTTTCAGGGGTTATGCTCAACCTTGTAGTAACGTTACCTACAGCATACGCACTGTCAAGAGATCGCTTTAGCGGTAAAAAAACAGTGACGCTGTTTTATATGGTGACAATGTTTATCAACGGTGGAATGATTCCTACGTATCTAGTGGTTAAAAATATGCAATTGTTGGATACAATGGGGGCCTTGATACTTCCAGGAGCGCTTGGTGTATACAACATGATAGTTGCTAGAACTTTTTTTAAGATGAATATATCGGAAGAACTATATGACGCGGCTGCAATTGATGGATGTACGGAGTCAAAATTCTTTTTTAAGATTGCGTTGCCTTTATCAAAAGCAATTATTGCAATTATGATTTTATATTATGGTGTTGGCCATTGGAACTCCTATTTTTCTTCATTACTTTATATGAAAACAGAATCAAAATTTCCGCTTCAATTGGTATTGCGCTCCATTCTAGTTCAAAATCAGAGTCACTTAGCACAAACGGTGACAACAGCGGCACAAAAAGAAGCCATGGAAGAAAAGCGTCAACTCATGGAATTGATGAAATACTCGCTCATTATTGTTTCCAGTATGCCGGTACTCATTATGTATCCATTAGTGCAAAAACATTTTGTCAAAGGCGTTATGATTGGATCCATTAAAGGATAAAAAAAATAAAGTAGAACTTAATAAAGCAGTGGTTAAGTTATAGATTATAAAAGATTAAGGAGGAAGGTTTATGAAGATGAAAAAAATCATTGCCCTACTGTGCATTGGGACTATGAGCTTAACAATGTTAACAGGATGTGGTGGAGAAAAAGCGGGAGGTAGTAACAGCGGGCAGGAGATTATAACAACAGTTGATGATGAAGGAAAAATTGATGGAGTCGTTTATAAAGAAGGATTACCGATTGTCGATCCAGGGGAATATAGTTTTTCGATATTTACAGATGGAAACAAAACAACCGATGAGTTTTATTTAATGCCGGTTCTTGAAGAACAAACAGGGATTGAAGTAGAAGTGCAACTGTTTCCCTATGAAGTGGCTAAGGAAAAATATAGTTTGGCCTTAAATTCTGGAGATTATGCAGATGTTATTGGAGGATGGATTTTAAGCCCGACAGACATCCTAAAGTTTGGCGTGGGAATGGGAACGTTCATTCCTTTAGAAGAATATATTGAAGCCTATGCGCCCAATATTCAAGCTATCTTAGAGCTTGAAGGTGTACGTGAAAAAATGACAGCACCAGATGGACATATTTATTCTATACCTTATGTTTTAAAAGCGCCAACAGTAGACTTTAATCCATACATCAACACACGATGGTTAGAAAACGTTGGAATGGACGTGCCAACAACCACAGAAGAGTTAGCGGAAGTTCTTAGAGCATTTAAAGAGCAAGATGCCAATGGTAATGGAGATACAACCGATGAAATTCCCTTTGCGTTTGACCCGGTGAATAAAAAACTTGGGTATTATGCAGGATGGTTTGGCTTCCCTATTAATGAAGAAGGATTTGGAATGCGCGATGGAGAATTGACCTTTGGAGCCAATGGAGAAGAATATAAGAATATGATTAAATACTTTAGAGGCTTATATGCTGAAGGCTTATTAGACCCGGAGATGTTTACTCAAGACCAAGCGCAATGGAAGGCAAAGGGAAGTACAGACATCTATGGAGTATGTATGATGTATGACAGTGGAGATATTATGCCGTTTGATCCGGGTGTAATGCCAGACTGGGTTCCACTTCCGATTTTAAAAAGCGAGCAATGTGATACGCCAACATGGTTTAGAGATACTTATGGGACGGCGGTGCTCAAAAATCAAGTGGTTATAACCGACAATGCAGAAAATCCGGCTGCAATTATTCGTTGGTGGGACAATATGTTTGAATTAGAAAACTCGATTCAAACCAATGCAGGTCCATTAGACATTGCAGTGTTTAAAGACGGTGACGGCTATGTTATTGATAAAGAGAATTTGACAGAAGAACAAAAGGAAATGTATAGCTGGGTTAACTTATATCCTCAATCGTTGCCACGATATATTCCGACAGATTTTGAATTTATCGAAGTTAATCCGCCGTTTAAAGAAAAAGATAATGTTGACGAAGTCTATGCACCATTTCTTGCCAAAGATGCGATTCCATCTTATTGGGCAACGGAAGAAGAAAGTGCAAAAATGTCAGATTACAAGACCGCTATTGAAGACTATATTAAAGAACAGACAGCACAATGGATTGCAGGGCAAGCTGATGTGGATAGCGAATGGGATACATATTTAGAACAACTTGAGAAACTCAAACTAAGTGAATATATCGACATGCGATTAAACGCATTAAAACCAATGGACTAGTTCATTAACGACGATGCAACACACTAAAACCGGTGAGATGGATGTGCTAATGGCATCCATCTCGGTTTTATATCATTGCAAAATAGGCTTAACAGTGTATAGGAGGACAAAAATGGTTGATTCAAAGATAACAGAAGCTGAAGAGGATGTAGATTTGATTAATGATGAAATGATTGAACAAGGAGTACATAACTATAGTAGTGAGAGAGATTATGTAGTTCCTAGCGATGAGCGTGTTCGCCAAAAACTTGAATGGTTTAAGGATCAAAAGCTAGCACTGATGATGCATTGGGGCATCAATTCCCAGCTGGGAATTGTGGAGTCATGGGCATTAAGCGATGCGGATGCAGATTGGTCACGCCACCAAATTGATTGGCAAGTAACAGGAGAAGAGTTTAAGCAACAGTATTTTGATTTGAACAAGACATTTAATCCTATACGTTTTCAACCGGATGCATGGGCAAAAATAGCCAAAGAAGCCGGGATACGTTACTTTTTATTTACAACCAAGCATCATGATGGATTTTGTATGTGGGATACACAATATTCAGATTATAAAATTACAGGAGAAGATTGTCCGTTTCACACACATCGATATGCAGATATATGTGGGCACTTATTTGAAGCTTTTCGTCGACAAAATATAGGGATTGCCGCGTATTTTTCAAAGGCAGACTGGCATATTGAAAGCTATTGGAATACACATCATGAAAAAAGGAATTATCAAAACCGAGGACCTTCCTATAATCCAACAGAATTTCCAGAGGAATGGGAGAGATTTGTTCAGTATACCCACAATCAAATCATGGAATTAGGGACAGGCTATGGAAAGATCGATATTATGTGGTTTGATGCAGGATGGGTATGCAAGGAAAATAATCAAGACATACGTCTTGGTGAGGTTATTGATCGATTAAGAAAAGTTCAACCGGGGATGTTGTGCGCTGATAGAACAGTTGGTGGTGCATATGAAAACTATGTGACGCCTGAGCAATGTGTTCCGGATAAGCCTTTAAATATTCCGTGGGAAAGCTGTATAACTATGGGGAATTCCTTCAGCTATGAATATGATGATACATATAAGGATGTTCGTCAAGTTCTAGGCCTATTGATTGATATTGTTGCAAAGGGCGGTAACCTTGCCATTAATGTGGCTCCTCAGCCCGATGGAAGATTGCCAAAACCAGCGGTAAAAACATTAAAAGAGATGGGGCAATGGTTATCTATAAATGGAGAAGCTATCTATGAGACCCGGGTCAAGTTCCCTTATAAACTTAACAATATTGCCTTTACATGTAACAAGGAAAAAGTATATGCCATTGAATACTTTGACACCGATGACGCTGAGGTAGTGACAGAAGTCTTACTACCCATTACAGATACATTTTCAAAAATAACAAGTGTTGCAACAGGAAAAGAATTGAATTTTACAAAAACAGACAAAGGATATATTGTTCAGTGTGAAGAGCATACAAAACAGACAGCGCCGATTGCACGTTGTTATTGCTTAACATAGACAGTATATAAGGAGGACATCATGACATACCCTTATTTTGTAGGATATGTTTCTATAAAAGATTTACCTACATTAAAAAAAGAAGATATATATAAGTCGGAAGTTATTAATCTAGCTTTTGCCCATATTAAAGAAGGAAAAGTTGTATCTAAACTTGCAAATTACAAAGAGTACCTTGACTGGATAAGGAAAGTGAAGCCGAGTATACGTCTAGTATTATCTATCGGTGGATGGAGCGCTGGAGGCTTTTCGGAAGCGGCTTCGAGTCAAGAGACGCGACGCCGATTTATAGATTCGGCATTAAAACAGATAGAGACATATGCTTTAGACGGCATTGATTTAGATTGGGAATATCCGTGCATAAGTATCGCAGGTATAAAAGCATCACCAAAGGATAAAACAAACTTCACATCGCTGCTAAAAGAACTGCGTGAAGCGATGGATGAAAATCTCTTTCATGAAAAAATGCTGACAATTGCTGTGGCTGGAGATGAATATTATATTCACTGTACGCAAATGGACCAAGTACAAAAATATGTAGATTACGTGCAGCTAATGACCTATGATCTTCGTGGAGGGTTTAGTGTACAAACAGGTCATCATACGAACTTGTATTCAAATAAAAATGATCTTTCAAGGGCGAGTGCTAAAAAAGCTGTAGAGGATTATATTCAAGCAGGCGTTCCTCGCAAGAAGCTTGTTCTAGGCGTAGCATTTTACTCTAGGATGTGGCAAAAAGTTCCCGATGTGGATCAAGGTATTATGCAGATGGCAGGAACCACGGGAGGATATGGTCCGCCCTATCATGAGTTGGTCAAAGACTATATTAATAAAAATGGTTATACCAGATATTGGGATGATGAGGCGAAAGCACCGTATTTATTCAATGGAAATACATTTATTAGCTATGATGATCAAGAGTCACTGTCCCATAAGATTGATTTTGTGGAGCAAGAAAGGCTAGGTGGAATCATGTATTGGGAGTATGGGACAGACCGCACAGGAAGTTTGCTGGATTATATTTATCAATGCCGCCAAAAAAATGTTTGCCAAAGGAGGGTCCAATGTTAAATTTCAATGTCGAGGCGAAAACGGATTATCATTTTGTGGCCTGTACCCAAGAAGAGGCTAAACAAGTCGGCAAAGGATTTGAAGGGGAATTAGACGAGATTCTCTTTGTTCCATCTCTAGATGAGACGACTGCCTCTAGAGTATATATAGGGCTAGGTGCCAAAGCCAACATAACAAAGCGCAGTGTAAGAAATGCTTATGCTAAAGCATGGCATGGGATTCGAAAAAGTGAAAAAATCGCAATAACGATTGAAAGGCACGGATTTCATGCGTTGGGACTTGACTATTATGAAAATGCTGTTCAAGGAATTTTATTAGCTAGTTATACCTTTGAAGGATATAAAACCGAGCAAAAGCCTTGTAAAGTTTCCATACATGTTCAAAGCTATGACGAGAAGGAAACGTTAGCTTTACAGCAAATGGAAAATCTAGTAATGGGGGTTAATCAAGCAAGAGACTTAATCGCACAACCTCCGAATAAACTTTTTCCAAAAGAACTTGCGCGATGGGTTTCGGATTATGGGCAAGCTTATGGATATAGGGTTAAGTGTTATGGCAAAGAGGAACTTGAGACCATGGGATTACATGCTTTTTTAAGTGTAGCCCAAGGATCCAAAAGGGAACCGCGTCTAGTGGTGATGGAATATATGCCCGTAAAAAACCAAAACCCTATAGGTTTAGTAGGTAAGGCACTTACATGTGACACAGGAGGATATTGTCTAAAATCCGCTAGTAGCATGCCTTATATTAAGGGAGATATGGCAGGGGCTGCCAATGTAATCGGGTTAATGAATGCAATAGCACGAAACAAATGTCAAATAAATGTGGTTGCCGTTATTGCAGTATGCGAAAATATTCTGGATGGAAACAGTTTTATACCTGGTGATGTTATTACATCTTTGGCAAATAAAACGATTGAAGTTGTCAATACAGATGCAGAAGGGCGATTGACTTTGGCCGATGCACTCACTTATATACAAGGCAACTATAGGTTGGATGCAGTTGTAGATATAGCGACATTAACAGGGGCTACAGCTACATGTTTTGGAAGCTTGTATACTCCGGTTTTTGGAAATAAGCAAGAGCTGGTTCAAGAATTTATTCAAAGTGGTGAAACAGTGGGAGAGGACTTTTGGCAGTTGCCTTTGGATGATAGGTATAAAGAACAAATTCTTTCACCGATTGCAGACTTAAAAAATGGAGGAAAACCTTCAACCATAGCGGCTGCTATGTTCTTGCAAGAATTTATACAACAAACACCTTGGCTACATATAGATATTGCTGCAACAGCGATACAATACCCTATAGTGGATGCGTATTCAAAAGATGTGGCATCGGGAATTGGAATTTTTTCATTATATCACTGGTTAAATAAGAGGAGATTATATTATGCATAAATGGTTTGAACAAGCAAAACTTGGGATATTTATTCACTATGGGATTTACGCTGTAGACAGTGTGTCTGAATCGTGGTCGTTTTACCATGACCGAGTGCCTTATGATCAGTATATGTCACAATTAGAACGGTTTAGTGCCAAAAACTTTGATGCAAAAAAATGGGCAGATCTTATTGAAAAATCTGGGGCAAAGTATGCCGTACTTACGACAAAACATCACGATGGGGTAGCTCTTTTTGATACAAAGCATAGTGACTTAAGTGTTATGAAAAAAACGCCTGCAAAACGTGATATCGTTAAAGAGTATGCACAAGCTTTGCGTGAAAAAGATATACGTGTTGGCATGTATTATTCGCTAATAGATTGGTCGCATCCAGATTATGCAAGTGTCTATGAAGGTGGAAAAGTACCTAAGGATTTAGAAAATGCCAATAGATACAGTGGCCCGACAGATGGCAAGCAAGACACGAAGGCATGGGAGCGCTTTATGGCGTTTAATCGCAATCAATTAGGTGAAGTTCTTGGAAACTATGGAAAAGTGGATTTGGTCTGGTTTGATGGTGACTGGGAAAGAAGTGCAGAACAATGGGGACTTCCTGAATTTAAGGCGTATTTAAAATCCTACAACCAAGATCTAATCGTCAACTCAAGATTATGTGGGTATGGAGATTATAAGACGCCGGAACAAGGGCTTCCAATAACAAGACCGGATGGACCATGGGAATTTTGTACGACGGTCAATGATTCCTGGGGATATATTGACAGAGATAAGCATTATAAATCTTTGAATCAAATTATACATATGTTCTGTGATTGTATTAGTATGGGAGGCAATATGCTCTTGGATATTGGACCGATGGAAGATGGAACGATTGTTGAACAGGAGCAACAATTACTTTTGGGACTAGGTGAATGGGTTAAAGCACATGAGGAAGCGGTTTTTGGAACGCATGATGGCGTGATGACCCGGTACTATCCTGGAGGCTCAACACTTTCAGAAGATGAGGAGACATTATATCTGTTTGTACATGATGAACCTAAAGAGTCGATCTGTCTAAAAGGGTTATGCAATAAAATCAAAAAAGTCAGTGTGCTCCATTCTGGCAAGGAACTAACTTATGATATTCATGGAGGTGTACCTTGGTTTAATATTCCAGGGACAACGTGGATTGATTTGACAAAAGAAGACTGTCATAAAAATACAACAGTCGTAAAACTAGAACTTGAAGGCAAGATAGATATGTATGGGGGTTCAGGAGCGGTTGTCACCCATAATTAGGAGGTAAGCGATGGACTATAGAATTCCTGTACCGGATATAGAATTTAACCCACCGGTATATTATTGTAAACGGCGAACAAAACCTTTTTCCCTTGATGGTAATATTTTTAAAGAGTTTTGGGATGACATCCCTTTTACCAATGCATTTGTGGACATTGAAGGTGATAAAAAAGAGCCACCATTTTATGAAACGCAAGCAAAGATGCAATGGGATGAAGAGAACTTCTATTTTGCAGCTGTGTTGCATGGACAAGAAATATGGGCGAACTTGACAGAAAGAGACAGTGTCATTTTTTATGATAATGATTTTGAGATATTTATTGATCCGGACTCAGATACTCATGGATATTTCGAATTTGAGATGAATGCACTTAATACAGTGTGGGATTTGTTTTTGAATAAGCCTTACCGCGATAGAGGTGCAGAACCTTTAAATGGATGGGACATTAAAGGCTTACGTTCGCAAGTGGCAATAAAAGGGCGACTAAATCAAATCAGTGAAGAAAATGCATATTGGTCCGTTGAAGTCGTCATCCCTTTTCACGCATTAATAGAACGAAGTCAGTCAAAGAGGCCGCCTGTTTGTGGTGAGTATTACCGTGTGAATTTTTCAAGGGTACAATGGCATGTAGATACTGAAAGTGGAGCTTATGTAAAAAAAGACCATCCAGAAGAAAACTGGGTTTGGGCGCCGACAGGGCTTGTAAATATCCATTATCCAGAACTTTGGGGTTTTGTTTTCTTTGTAAATGAAGATGAAAAATATACCGTTCCTGAAGTGGAAAAAGTTAAATGGAATTTGCGGCGATGCTATTATGCGATGCATAAGTTTTATGATGAGGAAGGTTTTTTTACAGACAGGCTATCCCAATTAGATCAAGGATTACTCGGAGAAGTTATTCCAAAGATTGAAGTAACATCCAATAGCTTTTTGTTGTCACAAATATCCCCATCAAGTAATGAAAAAATACTTTTATATGACGATGGAAAAATTGAGAGTATTGGATTTGACGTCTATGAACAAAAAATGCGAACATTGCCGATGTCATTAATAAAAACAATGTCAAAAAGTGAACGCGAATGTATGGAGTTTTTGTACGCATATATGCCGCTGTCTGATATAGCCGATTATTCGCATACATTCATTTTAAACTTCGTGCGCCATGCGCTGAAAGTGAAAAACCAAATGCCATGGGGCGACACAATCAAAAAAAGCGATTTTTTAAACTATGTATTGCAATATAGGATTAATAATGAACACATTGAGTTTTATAGTGGGATGTTTTTTGAAGAACTTATGCCGATTATTCAAGGACTAAGCATGAAAGAAGCGGCCATTGCAATCAACTATTGGTGCTTTGAAAAGGCGACGTACCAAGCCACAAATCAAAGGACGGGATCACCATTGACAACGATTAAAAATGCTTTTGGGCGGTGTGGAGAAGAATCAACTTTTGTAGTTGCTGCACTTAGAAGCGTTGCAATCCCTGCTAGACAATGTTATGCACCAAGATGGAGCCACTGTGATGACAATCATGCATGGGTGGAGGTTCTGACAGAAGAAGGCTGGAAATACTTAGGCGCTTGTGAACCTGAGATGGAGTTAAATCGAGGGTGGTTTCGCTTACCGGCATCAAAAGCTATGCTTATCCATAACAGAGTGCTATCGGATATTTGCTCAGGAGAGACAATTACGCGACAGACGTCTAGAATGACAGAGATTAATGTGCTTGAGCATTATGCAAAAACCAAAAGTATATCGGTCAAGGTTTTAGATGAAGATAATTTGCCTGTTGAGGGTGCAAAGGTTCGGTTTGAAGTGGTCAATTATAGTGAATTCTATCCCATTACCACCTTAGAAACCAATGCAAATGGAGACGTAGAATTTGTTACAGGTTTAGGAGAGTTGATGGTATATGCCTATAAAAGCGGAGCGGTCGGATATAAAAAAGTTGACATCCGTAACGAACATACGATAGAGCTGACGTTACATCCGATAAGTCATGATGAAGTAAAGGTTAAAGAATGGATTTTTGTACCGCCAAAGGGCGGGGTAAAAACGGAAGAAGCATTGTCTACGGCGCAGCAAAAAGAGCATGCTCGGCGTGTTGAGATGGCTGTGAAAAAACGTCGTGCATATGAAGCGACTTTTTACAACGAAAAAAACTGGAAAGAGAAACTCAATGGTTTTAACGGCAATGAGGAAGAAGTTGCCCACCTGCTCATGAAAGCAAGGGGGAACTATAAAGAAATTGAATGTTTCCTTCGAGAATTTTACTTTGATGCACCGATTGAAGAAGCGCAGGAGCTTCAATGGAAAATAAAAATGCTTCAAGCATTGCCACAAAAGGATTTAAGCGATATAACAACACCAATTCTTCGAGAACATTTTGTTGAAGCGTATGGGTACAAGGAAGCCTTTGATGAATCCATATACACAAGGAATGTCCTTAACCCAAGAATATGGATTGAGATGATCACGCCTTACAGGGCTTTTATTCGTGATTTTTTCCAAGAAGAGCAAAAAAGAAGGTTTAAAGAATGTCCGGCGACGATTAAGCAATGGCTTGATAATCACATCCGAAAGTACGATGATGCAGAATACTCTAATTTAAACACATCACCAGTGGGTGTTTTGACATATGGCGCAGGCAATGTAATATCTCATAAGATACTTTTTGTCGCCATAGCACGTACGCTGGGAATTGCGGCAAAAATCAACCAAGCTGACGGAAAGCTTTGCTATTATTATGAAAACCAATGGCATCTTTTGGATGAAACCCATGACACAAAGAAAAAAGCAATGGGAACTTTAAGCTTATCAACGGATGATGGACAACCATTAAAATACTACCATCAGTTTACTATAGGAAAGCTTGAGGAAGGATATTATCGGACACTAGACTATGAAGAGGAAATCTGGCCCCAAGAAAACCCGGAATTTGAGCTTCGGCTTGAACCAGGTGCATATCGACTCGTTACAACCAATCGAAGTGTCGATGAATCCAACCATGTTCGCGCCTACTACTTTACAATCAAAAAAGACGAAAAGTGGACGCAGCAGATTGGGTTGATGCCTGCCAGTGGCGAAAAAGCGAATTTACCTTTGCTAGCCCAACATGAAAAAAGAGCTGGAAAAGCATCCATACTTTGTTGGCTCGCACCAGGTGAGGAACCGACAGAACATTTATTAAATGAAATTATTGAACATGCCAAAGCATATGAAAAAATGGATGCAACCATTGTACTCCATATCCCTAAGCAACAGTGTAAGCAAGACCCAACGCTTAATAAGGCGCTAGCAGCAGTGCCTTCCCTAGAGATCATTGTGGATGAGGCGTATGCGATCGAATCTTATTATCATGGATTGAATATGATGGAAAAACGGTTGCCGTTGATATTGGTAACGAAAGAGCAAAAAGTTAATTATGGATTTAGTGGGTACCAAGTAGGTGTTGGACAATTATTAATTCAATCAGTGTAGAATTTGTTAGCTAACAAATAGCTAATTTCTTGCGATGAGTTTCCGATAATGATATAATAGGACAAAGTATAATTCATTGAAAGGATGCAAGTATAATGAAAAAGAAGAAAAAAGTGACAATGCAAGACATAGCCAATGAGTTAGGAATAAGTAAAGTGACAGTTTCAAAAGCGTTTAATGATAAGTATGGAGTGGGACAAGAGCTAAAAGAAGACATATTAAAAAAAGCTGAAGAGATGGGTTATCGATTTAGAAAAGCAGTAATCGAGGAAGATAACAAACCCAAACATATTATCATTTTTATGGCGCATAAGTATTTTGGAGAGGGTACAAAAGTATATTTTTATGTAAATATGTATCAACGTATTACAAAAGAACTTAATGAAATAGGATATATTGGCACGTTGTCAACGGTTACACCAGATGACCGTGGAGGAAACTTGACTTCTTTAATTGAAAGCAGAAATATCGATGCAATTATGATACTTGGAAACTTAGAAGAATCTTTCCTAGAAAGTGTTCGTAAGTTAACTATACCCAAGATTTATGTGGATTGTATGGAGGTGTCAGCAATATCAGATTGTGTACTATCAGAAAATATATATAGTACATATGAGTTAACAAGACACTTATTAGACCAAGGCCACCATTATATTGGGTATGTTGGTTCTGTACTTGTGACGCAAAGTATTGCAGATCGCTTTTTAGGCTATCAGCGAGCACTTTTGGAAAGAAAGATTATGGTTCGCAAGGATTGGGTGCTTGAGGATAGAGACTACCATAATGAAGAAATAGACTTTGAATTACCTAAAGAAATGCCCACAGCCTTTGTATGCAACTGTGATGAAACAGCATATAGATTTATCAAGGCATTGAGAAATCATGGTATTAAAGTACCAGAAGAGATATCTATTGTCAGCTTTGACAATGATATCTATGCAGAGATATGTGATCCAAAACTTACAACGGTAGCGGTTGACATAGATGGGATTGCAAAAGCGGCAGTACGTAAAGTAAAGCGGCGTGTTGAACGTAAAAAATCAACATCTAGAGGTGCAACGATGATTAATGGAAAGATAATCTATAGAGAATCTGTTCATCCTAACCGAGCAAGTAATCTTTTCTAAGGAGATAAAAATGGCGAAAATAATAGGAAATAATTTACCTAAAATACCATGGCAGGAGAAACCGGAAGGATATGACATGCCCGTATGGCGATTTTCCATGAATCCTGTAATCAAGAGAAACCATACAAAAAACAGCAATAGTATTTTTAATAGCGCTGTAGTTGCCTTTGAAGATGGCTACGCAGGTATCTTTAGATGTGATTCCAAGTCGATTAGCATGGATATTTTTGTAGGGTTTAGTCAAGATGGTATTGAATGGGATATACAAGATGAACCGATATCATTTGAAGGCGAAGACAAGGAAATTCTAAAAAGGGAATACCGTTATGATCCGCGTGTGTGTTACATTGAAGACCGTTACTATATTACGTGGTGTAATGGCTATCATGGACCGACTATAGGAGTGGCGTACACATTTGATTTTAAAACATTCTACCAATTAGAAAATGCGTTTTTACCGTTTAATCGTAACGGCGTTCTTTTTCCTAGAAAGATAGGGGATTACTATGCAATGTTAAGCCGTCCAAGTGATAATGGACATACGCCGTTTGGAGATATTTTTTATAGTCAAAGCAAAGATATGGAATATTGGGGACATCATCGCCATGTGATGGGAACGATAAAAGGAGACACTTCAGCATGGCAGACAACTAAAATTGGTCCGGGGCCTATTCCAATTGAGACCGATCAAGGGTGGTTGATGATTTATCATGGTGTATTAAATACATGTAATGGTTTTGTATATCGAATGGGGTGTGCACTTTTGGATTTAGAGGAACCGTGGAAAGTTATCATGCGTTCTAAAAACTATATCTTAGCACCATATGAAGTGTATGAATGCGTTGGTGACGTTCCAAACGTTGTGTTTCCATGTGCCGCGTTATCAGATGCTGCCAGTGGACGCATTGCAATATATTATGGATGTGCTGATACGGTAACCTCCATCGCGTTTACCACTGTAGATGAGCTGATGGATTATATGAAAAACAATCCGCTGGAGATTTAATTGGAGGCTTAGAATGAAATACATAGATAAACGAGTCGGTATTATATGTCGAGAACTTAAGCGCTTATCGATAAAGCAAAAATTTCCGATTGAAAGCTTTGAATATAAAAAAGGCAACTTCGTCTATCCCCATGATGTAGATGTAGCAAAAGAGCCATGGGAGACGTTTGACAGCAAAACGATGCACTGGTATGGACCGGATAAGCATTATTGGTTTAGAACAACCTATACAGTACCTAAGCAGATGCATAATAAGCCCTTGTGGATTCATGTGCGTACGCAGATTAATGAATGGGATGATGCCAAAAATCCTCAATTTCTTTTATTTGTTAATGGAGAGATAACTCAAGGGATTGATATGAATCATCGGAAGGTTTTTCTTACATCAAGTGCGCAGGAAGGTGAAGTATATACATTTGATCTACAAGCGCACACAGGAATTATTCATAGTGAGTTTCAACTGTTTGTTGATGTAATCGAAGTTGATGCTCAAATAGAACAATTATATTATGATATGGATGTGCCGCTATCCGGTTTTAATCGCATGGATGATATGGATCAAAATAAGTTGAAAATGACGGAAATATTAAATGATACCGTTAATTTATTAGATTTGAGAAAACCTTATTCAGAAGCATTTTATCAGTCGCTTAACCAGGCGAAGCAACACATAGAAAAAGCACTATATCAAGAGCTAAGTGGATATGAGGATGTCATTGCAACATGCATTGGACATACGCATATTGATGTAGCATGGTGGTGGACAGTAGAACAGACACGTGAAAAAGTAGGCAGAAGCTTTGCGACGGTTCTTAAGTTTATGGAAGAATATCCGGACTATAAGTTTATGTCAAGTCAACCACAATTATATGAGTTTTTAAAAGTACGCTATCCGGATTTATATGCCAAAGTCAAGGAAAAAGTGGCACAAGGTCGATGGGAACCAGAAGGAGGCATGTGGGTTGAAGCGGATTGTAACCTGACAAGCGGAGAAAGCTTGGTACGTCAGTTTTTACATGGCAAACGTTTTTTTAAAGAAGAGTTTGGCGTGGACAATAAAATCCTGTGGCTTCCGGATGTTTTTGGATATTCAGGGGCACTTCCGCAAATTATGAAAAGGTCAGGAATTGACTATTTTATGACAACAAAACTCGCTTGGAACCAGATGAATCAGATGCCTTATGATACCCTGTACTGGAAAGGTATAGACGGAACGAAGATTTTTACGCATTTGATTACAACCTTAGGAGTGGGACAAGACACAAAGAACTTTTTTACAACATACAATGGTATGCTTCATCCGGATGCGATTATGGGTGGCTGGCAACGCTATAATAATAAGGAACTGAATAACGATATCTTAATTTCTTATGGATATGGCGATGGCGGTGGCGGACCTACACGCCAAATGCTTGAAACATCAAAGCGGATGGAAAAAGGAATTCAAGGTATTCCAAAAGTACGTCAAGCTTTTTCGAGGACATATTTTGACGAACTATACAATCGGACAAAAGAGCATAAGCGTTTGCCGGAGTGGGAAGGGGAGTTCTACTTTGAATACCATCGTGGAACATATACTTCCATGGCGCGTAATAAAAAATCAAATCGACGGTGTGAGCAATTGTTAATGGATTTAGAGCTTTATAGCATATTGGCAGGGATGGATTATAGTCAACAACTGCATCAGATGTGGCGGGTTGTGTTAATGAATCAGTTTCATGATATTTTACCGGGAACATCTATAGAAGAAGTGTATGAGGTGACAAAGGAAGAATATAACCACGTGGAAGCAAAACTACGTGAATATATTGACCATTGCATTGCCAACTTAGTTAGAAAAAAAGAAAACCATGTGACCGTCTTTAATCAATTGGGCTTTGAACGAGATGATATTATTCACCTTCCTAAGGTGGATGGTGATTGTTTAGTTGATAAGAAGGGACAACGTTTTTTATTACAAAAAACGGAGGATGGGTGTATGGCATACTTAACCCATGTTCCATCAAAATCCCAGGCAACATATGAAGTCTTGCAACTAACTGCAGATGAAAAGGCATCCATTAAAAATCCCTTTACAATTCATGAGCGGGGTATCAAAACTCCATTTTATGAAGTACGGTTTAATGCGAACGGACAAATCGTATCTATTTTGGATTGTGAACAAAAAAGGGAACTGGTGCAGGAAAATAAAGTTGCAAACCATTTTAAACTATATGAAGATAAGCCGATGGATTATGATAATTGGGACATTGAGATGTACTATAGTGAAAAATATTATGATATAACAGATTTGACAATGTTTGAATGGACCCAAGTAGGACCTGTTAGAGCAGTTTTAAAAGTGGAATATGCATTTAGCCAATCAAGACTGTGTCAAGAAATTGTTTTTTATAGTCAAAGTCGGCGCATTGATTTTAATACTTATGTCGATTATAAAGAAAAGCAGCACTTGCTAAAAGTCCATTTTCCAATGGATATCCATACAGATGAAGCGACGTTTGATATTCAATTTGGGAATCTTACCCGTAAGACCCATAAAAATACTAGTTGGGATCAAGCACGATTTGAAGTATGTGGACAAAAATGGATCGATATATCAGAAGGAAATTATGGGGTAAGCTTATTAAATGATTGTAAATACGGACATTCCGTTCACGGAAGCGATATGGGGCTTACGCTGTTAAAATCTGGTATTTTGCCAAATCCCAATACAGACCAAGAGGAGCATACATTTAGATATTCACTCTATCCTCACACTGGAGATTGGAAAAAAGCGCGTACTGTAGAGGAAGCCTATAAGTTCAATCAACAGGCCTATGCGGTCACGGGAGAGGCACAAGGCGATCAACAAGCACTTGTAACAACGGATGATGCTAATGTGTTGATTGAAACAATTAAAGAAGCGCAAGACCATGAGGGAATCATTATTCGTATATATGAATATGAGAACTCTAGAACCCGAACAAAAGTCCGCTGGAACTTAGGAACGTTGATCTGTGTTGAAGAGTGTAATTTGATTGAAGAAGTTGAACAAACGATAGAACATGACGAGAATAGTTTTAACATTGTCATCAAACCTTTCGAGATAAAGACATATAAAATCAAATATGTGAAATAGAGGTGAGGAATATATGGGAGAAGCAAGGCATAAGAATGTGCTACTTATACTTGTAGACCAGTGGCGAGGAGACTGTCTATCTTCATTAGGCCATCCAGTGGTAAAAACACCGTTTCTTGATGATTTGGCAAAAGATGGAGTGATGTTTGGTGCGTGCTATGCACAGGCGCCAAGCTGTATTCCTGCTAGAGCCTGCCTGGCAACAGGCAAGAGCCCATACGGGTGTGGTCGGATTGGATATAGTGATAAAATTCCATGGACATATGATAAGACCCTAATGCATGGGTTTAGAGATGCAGGGTATCAGACCATTAATGTTGGCAAGACGCACTTTTATCCCCAGAGGAACCACTTAGGATTTGAAATTAACGAATTGTACGATCCACAACGTTTAGATGCTGGGTTTATAAGTGATTATCATGCTTGGCTTAAAAAGGAGACCAGGGGAAGTGTCAAAGATCCGGCGATGGAGTGGAGTAATAATAGCTGGGTCGCCCTGCCGTGGCAAGGGGATGATGAATATCATCCAAGTCAATGGACGGTATCTAAAGCTCAGGAAATCTTGAAAAGGAGAGATACGACGCGTCCGTTTTTTATGCAGTTAAGCTTCCACCGACCACATCCGCCCTATGATGCACCGGAGTTTTATACCAAGTATTATGAAGATGAAGTCCTTCCGGAACCGCCAGTAGGTTCGTGGGCCAAAGGCTTAGATAAAAAAACGGTTATGATTGATGCGACATCCGGAAGAATTAGTGATAAACAGTCGATTCGAATGCGCAAAGCATATTATGCATCCATTACCCATGTCGACCATATGATTGGAAGAATGTTGCATTGGCTAAAAGAACATGACTTATATTCCTCGACAACGATTGTGTTTGTATCAGACCATGGGGAATTATTAGGAGATCATTATATGTATAGAAAGGTCACGCCGTTTGAAGGTTCGGCGCGAATCCCCTTGATCATTAAGCCGGGGTCTGGTCTAGAACCAAAAATAGTTCAACCCAACGAAGTGGTCGCTAGCCACTTTGATATACTGCCGACATTATATAATTTAATGGATATAGAATTACCTGGTGGTGTTGAAGGGATGGACTTATTTCACCCGATTGAGCGGGAATTTATTCATGGAGAGCACACCGGATATGGACAAGAAGGGTGGCATTTTTTGACCAATGGAAAATGGAAGTACATTTATGAAACCTATAGCGCTAGAGAGTGGTATTTTGATTTGGCTGCGGATCCAAAGGAGTTAAACAATCAGATTGAGGGTGAGTCATCCACGGAGCAAAAGCGCATTGATGCTTGTAGAAGGGCATTAATAGCACTTATTGAAAAACGACCGGAATATGATTTTGTTCATAACCATCAATTGACAACATGTCAAAGGATGCCGGATTATTTGGCAAAGAAATCTTAAAAAGCATTGAATACGACGTAAGAAAACCTCTAAAGCCCATACTAGGTTTTAGAGGTTTTTTTATGTATACAAGTTATAGGGTTCTATGGTAAAATATAAGGTGCTGTCATTAATATCAATTAGAAAGGAGTATTGCATGAAGTCTATCAATAAACGTATAAATATTATGACGCTTGTTATTTTTATTTGCATCATTGTTTTCGTTTATATGAGCTTGCTATCTCCGATAAAAAAACGACAAGAAGAGATAACTGTCCAAAACTTTGAATTAAATGTTACCAATCAACATCAAGTCATTGATGAGTTTATCGCAAAAATGATTGGTGAAACCAAAAGCTTGTCAAGCCGCTCAACGATTCGTGAAGCGCTTTTACAATATAAAAATCAAAAAATAAATTGGAATGAACTCTATCAGGTAACCTATCCCAGATATCAAGATGGGATTCATGTACTTGACCATTATATATATGTTGCTCGATGGGTCGATGATCAGATTTTGGTGAGTTTTGGAGATACGCATGAGATTAAAACGACAGAGATTGCTTATTCAGAAGCGTTAACTGTCCATTATGATCATGATCGACAAAACCTTATCATACAAAATCCGATTACAGAAGAAGACCATGTGCTAGGCTATGATATTTTATGTGTAAGCATGATACCAATTCTAGAAAAAATAGATGCCAGAGATTATGATGTGTGGATTCAGCCCAACAAGGATGAAAACACATTAATTCATGACCACGATGTTGTTACTGTAGTAAAAGCCTTTGATAATTTTGAGGGCACTTTTTATGCACAAATTGAAGAAGACGCGCTATTTGGAGATGCAAGAGATGTTCAATATAGAATTTTTGCATATTCCATTCTAGCGCTAGTTATTATGTTTGTTTTTATTGATATCATCGTAGTAAAATATGCAAAATCTATTGTTCGCCAAATTGATGAGTCCCGCAACAATGTTCTTTTGCGAGAACAAGAAAACCGTAAGTTGATAAATGAAATGAACAAAGGATTTGTTGTTTTTAATATTGAGCGGTTAACACAAGAAGGCAAGATTGCTTATTATTTTCAGAATGTCAATCGAACATTTGAAGAAATAACAGGGATGAAAAAAGATGCGATTCTTGGCAAAGCCTTAGATCAAGTGATAATTGGAAAAGAGCAAAGCTGGGTTGTTAGTCTGGACCATGTTGTTACTGAAAAGACAACACTTGCTTTTCAGGTATATATGGATTTTAATCAAAAATGGTATCGTATCTCTGCATATATGCCAAATCACCGTCAACTTGCACTCATGATGGATGACATTACAGAAAGCATTATAGTTCAAAGTCGATTAGCCCATAGTGAACAACAGATGCGATTGACACTTGATGTTATCGGCGAAGGTATATGGGATTGGAATATGGCGGATGGGAAGGTCTATCATAACCGAAAATGGTGTGAGATTGTAGGTGTTGATACGATGTTAGATCATCACACCAAAGAAGCTTTTGTGGACTATGTTCACCCGGAAGATCGGGAGAGAGTCAGAGAAAAACTGAATAAGGCTGTTGAAAATGATGAGCCTTATTATAGTGAGCATCGATTGGTTCGAACGGATGGAACGATTATTTGGGTGCTGGATCGAGGCGCATTAGTTTATGATGATTCCTCAGATGGACCCGTTCGAATGCTTGGAAGTATCTTAAATGTAACAAAAAGAAAACAAGTCGAACAAGCTTTATCTCAGGAAAAAGAAGTCTTTAAGACGACGTTGCTCTCTGTTGGCGATGGCGTTATTGCAACGGATGTCTATGGACAAATCAGCTTTATGAATTTAGCGGCCGAAGGCATGACAAAATGGGATGATGAAGAAGTCCAAGGAAAGCCTTTAGAAAGTGTATATAAGCTTATTGATGAAGAGCGAAACCTTGTTATCGAAAATATTATTGAAGATTATATGAATAGAGATGAAAAAGGTGGAAGTTATAAGCTTATACTTGAGTCAAAACAAGGCGATCGGATTCCGATACAAGAGACGATTGCGCCTATCTTAGAAGAAAATGAAGGGGCGACAAAAGGTTTTGTCATAGCATTTAGAGACGTCACAGAACAAAAAGAACGTCAGCGACAAATTGAAGAGTTAAGTTTTCATGATTATTTGACAGGCTTATACAATCGTAGGTATATGGAGGATTCTATCCGACGCTTAAATACAAACCGCAATATACCATTGACGATTATGGCTTTAGACATTAATGGTTTAAAAATTGCAAATGATGCATTTGGTCATGAAGTTGGAGACCAATTGATTAAAGCGGCAGCCAAAGTAATAAAATCGGCTTGCCGAGAAGAAGATATTGTGGCAAGAACCGGCGGAGATGAATTCATGGTACTTTTGCCAAATACAACCGCAAAAAATGCTGAAGCTATTAAGCAACGTATTTTAACGTTAGCAAAGCAAGAGCAGGTAAAATCCATTAGTGTGTCGATTGCTATTGGATTTTGCGTAAAAGTGGACGCCTCAGAAGATATCAATGAAATCCAAAAACGTGCAGATAAGCATATGTACAAACATAAAATGAAATCCAGTAAAAAAATGAAGCTTTCGATGATTAGTATGGCTATGGAAAATATTCAGAAAAACTATGAAGCAGAAGAAGTCCATACAGAGCGGGTGGCAGAATTTAGCAGTAAAATACTAGATGCCATGAACTACCCGATTGAAGATATTGAAGAAATATATATGGCGGGAACACTGCATGATATCGGAAAAATTATTTTGTCACCGGAACTTCTTAACAAAAAAGAAGCGTTAACAAAAGATGAAATAGAGCAAGTGCATCGTTATCCGGAAGCGGGCTATCAGATCTTAAAAAATACGGATGAATACGCCAGTATTGCAGAAATTGTGCTATACCATCATGAACGCTATGATGGTAAAGGCTATCCAAGTGGTTTAATAGGGCATCAAATTCCTTTGGAGTCACGTATTATTAGTGTTGCTGATGCATATGAATCCATGACAGGCAAACGTCCATACAAACGCAAGATGACCAAAGAAGAGGCAATTGAGGAATTGAAGCGATGTGCAGGAACCCAATTTGATCCGGAAATTGTCGATGTATTTGTCAATAAAGTACTTCGAAGAGAAGAATAAGTGATGGTCAATGTGCACAAAAAAATACCTATAAATGTCAAGAAGTATACAAAAACTATAAAAGATATTGAATAATGGCTAATATGTGTGTAGAATGTTAATAAGACGTCGACACGCATTTTTTTTACGCAATTTACTTTAGTGATTTAAAGCGTTGCGCTTTAACTTGAAAAACACAGGAGGAAAGAATGAAGGTATATGTAATCAGCATTATCCTATATATTGTTATGATTTTAACGGTGAGTTTTTTCAGTCGCAAAAAACTAGTGGATGAAGAAGGCTATTTATTAGGCGGGCGATCAATTCCGCCCTGGATGTCGGCATTTTCTTATGGAACAGCATATTTTTCATCGGTTATTTTTATAGGCTATGCAGGAAAGTTGGGATGGGGATTTGGTTTATCTGTTCTGTGGATTGCACTAGGTAATACCGTTGTTGGGACAGTACTGGCCTGGAAAATTCTGGGAAAAAAAACACGAGAAATGACGCAACGCTTAAAAGCATCAACAATGCCGGAATTTTTAGGGATACGTTATGAGAGCCTTGGCATAAAGGTATTTTCTGCATTGATTATTTTTATTTTTTTGTTGCCGTATGCGGCAGGCGTCTATAAAGGGCTTGGATTTTTATTTGAAAATATTTTTGGTATACCTATGGATATTGTATATCTGATTATGGTGTGTGTGACAGCATTTTATTTATTTGTCGGTGGGTTTATGGCAACGTCGATTGCAGATTTTATACAAGGATGCATTATGATTGTTGGCGCTGTTTTGTTAGTGTTTTATGTAATGACATCAGAAGCTGTTGGCGGACTTTTAGGCGTCTATCGTCGTCTAGAAGCTATACCACAAGTAGGTAAGCAACTGGTGAGCCCTGTTGGACCACCGGGATTGGCCCTCATAGTGTCCTTAGTTATTTTGACAAGTCTAGGGTCGTGGGGCTTACCTCAAATGGTTCACAAATTTTATACCATAAAAAATGAACGGTCGATTAAAACGGCTGCGGTTGTTTCGACAGGATTTGCCGCTCTAATTACAACTAGCGCCTACTTAACAGGGGCAGTGAGCCGCCTTGTGCTGAGTAATGTCAAACCTGAAAGCTATGATCAAGTGATACCTATGGTTATGGAGAAAACACTGCCTTTGGCTGTGAGTGCTGTATTGTTGGTCTTAGTCCTATCAGCATCCATGTCGACATTAGCCTCAGTAGTTATCGCCGCCAGTTCTGCAGTTGCCGTTGATCTTGTCAAGACAATTAAACCTGGGATACAACCAAAGCAAAATATGTTAATACTTCGATGTATGTTTGTTGTCTTTGTTGTGGGTTCTTTTTTATTGGCTAAGAGTGAAAGTTCTATAATGAATTTGGCGGCATTATCTTGGGGAACAGTGTCTGGATGTTTGTTGGCACCCTATATTCTTGGACTATATTGGAAAAAAGCAAATCTCATCGGTGCTTATGCCGGAATGATCACGGCGTTACTAATCACGATTACAGGTGTTTTGTTGCTTGAAGGAGGCGTAACCAGTCCATATATTCCGATTGTCGGAGCGTTATCGGTTGTTCTACCGTTTATACCAATGAGTATTGTTAGTCTTGTGACGCGACCCCATGAAAAAGGATATTTGAATTACATCTACGCAACCAAATAAAAATAAAGGAGAAAAACAATGCATACGATAGAATATCTTGAAAAAAAGGATATGGAACATATTCAGCTGATGCGATTAAAGCAAACGGTGCAACGGGTATATGACCATGTACCTTATTATCGTGGACTTATGGAACAAGCACAGGTTACACCGGAAGCGATCAAGCATTTGTCAGATATAGCCAAATTACCATTTTCCAATAAAGAAGACTTACGTATTAACTATCCTTTTGGGCTTTTTGCAGTTGCAAAGGACCAGATTGTACGCTTGCATGCATCCTCAGGAACAACAGGAAAGCCAACCGTCGTAGGATACACACAACATGATCTGGACATGTGGAGCGAAGCGGTAAAGCGCTTAGCGGTAATGGCAGGTGCAACGCAAGAGGATGTTGTTCAAATAGCTTTTGGCTATGGATTATTTACAGGAGCTTTTGGGTTACACTACGGGTTAGAAAAGCTAGGTGCAACCATTATACCCATCTCTTCAGGAAATACGAAAAAGCAGTTGATGATGATGCAAGATCTTGGAACGACAATTCTAGTATCCACACCATCGTATGCCTTACATATGGGTGAGGTCGCTAAAAATATGGGCATTGATCCCAAGAAAGATTTACAGTTAAGAATTGGACTTTTTGGAGGAGAAGGCTCATCAGAATCGGTACGAAAAGAGCTTGAAGATGTGTGGGGGATTCTGGCAACAGAAAATTATGGGATGAGTGAATTGATCGGTCCAGGCGTTAGTGGAGAGTGTGTGCATAAGATGGGGATGCATATTAATGAAGATTATTTTCTAGCTGAAATTATTGACCCGGTGACACAAGAAGTTCTTGAGGATGGTGAAATAGGAGAACTTGTCATAACGACCCTGGATAAAGAAGCGCTACCATTAATTCGTTATCGAACAAAAGATTTAACCCGTTTAATAAAAGAACCTTGTGCCTGTGGTCGAACCACAAAGCGAATGGAAAAAATATCGGGACGCAGTGATGATATGCTAATTATTCGTGGAGTCAATGTTTTTCCAACTCAAATAGAAGAAGTCATGGGCGAGTTTGACGAACTGGCACCCCATTATGAGATTCTTCTTAGGAAAGAAGGGCACCTGGACACACTTGAAATAAAAATCGAATTGAAAACAGATATGAATTTAGACTCATATCAATATCTACAAAACCTAGAAAAAGAAATTAAGCATCGTTTACGAACCATGTTAAATTTACAGGCTATAGTTTCTTTAGTTAGTCCTAAAACCCTCCAACGGTTTGAAGGAAAGGCTAAACGTATTAAAGACTTAAGAAAGATTCAGGAGGAAAATCATGAAACAAATTATGTTAGGCAATGAAGCGGTTGCACGAGGAGCATATGAAGCAGGTGTGCGTGTGGCTGTGGCATATCCCGGAACACCCAGTACAGAAATTACTGAGTTTATAGCAATGTATGATGAAATCTATGCACAGTGGTCTCCAAATGAAAAGGTAGCGCTTGAGGTGGGGTTAGGTGCTGCAATAGCAGGGAGTCGAACCCTTGTCTCCATGAAGCATGTCGGTGTTAATGTGGCAGCAGACCCATTGTTCACATCAGCCTATACGGGTATTAATGCAGGACTGGTGATTATGGTTGCGGATGATCCGGGCATGCACAGCTCACAAAATGAACAAGATAGCCGCTATTATGCGAAGTCAGCCCATGTGCCCATGCTAGAACCATCAGATAGTCAAGAGGCAAAGGCATTTGTAAAATTAGCCTTTGAAATAAGTGAAACTTATGATACACCTGTGTTTGTACGTTTAACAACACGTATTTCTCATAGTCAAAGTGTGGTTGAACTTCAAGAGCGTCAAGAACGTTTGCTCAAGCCATATACTAAAGATGTAAAAAAATATGTAATGATGCCTGGAATGGCAAGATTACGTCATTTGGTTGTTCAAGAGCGCATGGAGACCATTGCGTCGGATGCCAATACATTTGACATTAATCGTATCTCTATGGAGGATACCTCGATAGGGATTATTACTAGTGGTCTTGCATACCAGTATGTCAAAGAAACCTATCCAAAGGCATCGGTTCTAAAACTGGGAATGGTGCATCCACTGCCTAGAATACGTATTGAATCGTTTGCTTCAAGTGTAGACAGACTATATGTTATTGAAGAGCTAGAACCTATAATAGAAGATACGATTAAATCCTGGGGGATACAAGTTATGGGCAAAGAGTTGTTGACCCTTCAGGGAGAGTATAGTGCCAATCTTTTAAGGGAACAATTATTAGGAGAGACGCTTCAACTAGATATCCCCAAGCAACTTCCCGGCAGACCTCCGGTTATGTGTCCTGGATGTCCACATCGCGGGATTTATCATGCAATGAATTTCCTTGGTCTTCATGCAACAGGGGATATTGGATGTTATACCTTAGGAGCGTTAGCGCCGCTAAACGGCATTGACACATGTGTAGATATGGGTGCCAGTGTATCCATGCTTTTGGGGATAGAAAAGGCCAGGGGCAAAGATTTTATAAAAAATTGGATTGCAATTATTGGGGATTCAACATTTGTACACTCAGGAATTACAGGTCTTGTGGATATGGTGTATAACAATAGTAGTGCAACAGTATTAATCTTGGATAATTCAACAACAGGAATGACGGGACACCAAGATAATCCAACGACAGGAAAGACACTTAAGGGGAATAAAGCTCCGGTTCTTAACTTGGTCGAGTTATGCAAGGCAATAGGTGTTAAGAATGTATGTGTAGTTGATCCATTCGAACAAGAAGACGTGGAAAAGGTTCTATATGAACAAACACAAGCGGATTGCCTTTCTGTTATTATTGCAAGTCGTCCTTGTGAGCTATTGGATAAAAAAAGACCACGAGTGGCCTACATTGTTGACCCGATGAGTTGTATCCAATGTGAACTTTGTCTCGAGATGGGATGTCCGGCAATATCAAAAGTGAATGGTGAGATAGTAATTAATGATAATCTATGTGCAGATTGCGGATTATGTCTTGAGCTATGCCGTGTCAATGCAATTAAGAAAAAGGAGGATTTTCTATTATGAGAACTCGAAATATATTAATTGTGGGTGTTGGTGGACAAGGGACGCTCTTGACTAGCCGGGTGTTGGGTAATTTAGCGGTAAATCAAGGCCATGACGTAAAGTTATCCGAAGTTCATGGAATGAGTCAACGCGGTGGTTCTGTTGTGACCCATGTGCGTTATGGACAAAAAGTCTATTCGCCATTAGTGGAAGTCGGTGAAGCAGATATTATCCTTGCTTTTGAAAAAATGGAAGCTTTACGCTGGAAGCACTTTCTGCGACCGGACGGAATCTTATTAGTGAATATGCAACAGATTAACCCCATGCCGGTAACCATTGGTCAGGCAATCTATCCGAAGAATATTCTGGATGTGCTTTGTGAAGAAGTCAAAAACTTTTATCCGGTTGATGCACTAAACGAGGCAAGGGAGTTAGGCAATAGCCGTACCATGAATATGGTGCTGGTGGGAGTTTTAGCTGCCAAGATGGATATTGATCCAGAAAAATGGCTGGAAGTGATTGCATGTACGGTTCCTCAAAAGACCATTGATATCAATCAAAAAGCCTTTGAGCGAGGGTATGGACTTATTCGAAACGAGGTGACGCCATGATTTGGAATGAACATCATGAATGCATGTCAAGACAAGATAGAACCCGACTCCAAGATGAACGGCTCATCGAAATGGTGGAACGGGTATATTATAACGTACCGTTTTATCGTAAAAAAATGCAAACGATGGGGATAGAACCAGGAGATATCACGGGTATCAAAGATTTAAATAAACTGCCCTTTACAACAAAAGATGACCTTCGCGACAATTATCCCTTCGGACTTTTTGCTTCCCCAATGGAAGATGTGGTTCGCCTGCATGCATCCTCAGGAACGACAGGCAAACCCACAGTTGTGGGATATACTCGAAAAGATATAGCGTTATTTTCCGAAGTCGTTGCAAGGTCCCTAACAGCAGCCGGAGTTAAGCGGCATGATATGATACAAAACGCCTATGGATATGGATTGTTTACAGGAGGATTAGGTGTACATTACGGTGCAGAGCGTATTGGAGCAACCGTGGTTCCTATTTCGGCGGGCAATACGAAGAAGCAGGTGCAACTTTTACAAGATATGGGAACAACAGCTATGGCGTTGACACCATCTTATGCCTTATATCTTGCAGAGACGTTGGAAGAGATGAATATTGATCCAAAATCTCTACCATTAAAAATAGGTATTTTTGGTGCAGAACCTTGGACGGAAGGCATGCGTGAAGAGATAGAAAAGCGCCTAGATGTTAAAGCGATTGATATCTATGGACTATCAGAAATTATTGGACCGGGTGTATCGATTGAATGCCAGGAGCAAAAGGGCCTGCATATTTTCGAAGATCACTTTATTCCTGAGATTATAGACCCAAGAACCCTAGAGACACTTGACGCAGGTGAAGAAGGGGAGTTGGTGTTCACAACAGTAACCAAGGAGGCATTACCACTTTTACGCTATCGTACGAGAGATTTGACAACCCTTGATTATAGTCCCTGTGCTTGTGGACGCACCCTTGTGCGAATGAAAAAATGTACAGGACGAAGCGATGATATGATGATTATACGGGGAATCAATGTTTTTCCGTCACAGATTGAATCGGTTTTACTTGAGCTTAATGAAACCAAACCGCATTACCTTCTTATTGTTGATCGGGAGAATAACTTAGATACCCTTGAAGTACAGGTCGAAGTTGATGACAAAATCTTTTCAGATGAGATTCGAAAACTTGAGCAGCTTAAAGGAAAAATAAAAAGCGCCTTGGATTCAACCTTGAGTATTTCTGTAAAAGTAACTTTGGTTGAGCCAAAGACGCTTCGGCGAAGTGAAGGGAAAGCAAAACGTGTTATTGATAAACGCCATTTATATGAGGAGGTTGAAGGATGATTATAAAACAATTAACCATTTTTTTAGAAAATAAATCGGGGCGTTTAAGTGAAGCGACCAAAGTGCTTGGCGACAACGGGATTAATATATCGGCTTTGTCTATCGCAGATACATCTGAATATGGCTTGTTGCGATTAATTGTCAGCGACGGAGAAAAAGCCGTTGAATTATTAAAACAAGAGGGTTTTTCGGTAAGCTTGACCAATGTTATCTGCCTAAAAGTGGAACATCGTCCGGGAACACTTCATGATGCAATTGCCGCTTTATCACAAAGTGGTGTGGATGTAGAATACATGTATGCTTATGTAGCGGGCAATCATGCATCCGTCATTATGAAAGTGTCAGATTGTCAAAAAGCTATTGATACATTAAAAAAAGAGAATATTGATATTCTTGAAGCAAAGGAAGTCTATCATAACTGTCAATAAGATACCAAAGACTAGTTGCCGCATTCGATGCTTATTTCGTTGAAGATATTAAGGAGATCATTGATTTTAATGGTCTCTTTATCTTTTCCGGCACGGTCATAGATAATATTGCCTTGATTCATCATGATAATACGATTGCCATATTCAGCCGCATAACGTAGATTATGTGTGACCATCATAGCGGTTAATTTTTTTTCGCGAACGATTTTGTCGGTTAAGATCATAATCGTTTCGGCTGTCTTAGGATCAAGAGCGGCAGTATGTTCATCTAAAATCAAAAAATCAATCGGAGTCAATGTTGACATAATGAGTGCGACAGCTTGACGCTGACCACCGGAAAGAGCTCCAAGCTTAACATCCATCTTGTCTTCTAGACCAAGACCAAGTGACGCTAACTGTTCACGATAATAATCGATACGTGATTTATTCACACCAAGACTTAGCCCAAAAGGCTTTCCCTTATGATCTGCTAGGGATAAATTTTCAAGCATTGTCAGATTTGGACAAGTGCCCATGGCAGGATTTTGATATACACGGCCGATACGATTATGACGCTTATATTCAGGCATCTTTACAATGCTTTTTCCATGTATACGAATATCTCCATCCTCAATAGGAATATTTCCACAAATAATATTAAGGAGAGAGGTTTTTCCGCTTCCGTTACTTCCAACAATAGATAAGAACTGACCATCATCAATGGTGAGGTTGAATTTATCAAAAAGGCACATTTCTGTAATAAGACCTGGATTGTAGATTTTTGTTATATTATTTAGCTCAAGCATTTGAAGTCACTCCTTTTGTATGTTTTTTTTGATAATTTCCATACACCAATATCGCTAAGAAAAGTATGCTGGTAATAAGCTTTAGGAGATTTGCAGGTAAACCTAAGCTAAGTGCCACTTGGATACAAGCTTTATAGATAACGCTACCGACTAAAACGGCAGTGGTTCCTTTAACAAATCCAAAGCGTTTAAAAACAGTGGTTCCCATGATAACAGTGGCAAGACCAAAAACAACTTGTCCGGTTCCCATGGTACTGGAAAAGGCACGCTGTTCTTGACAGACAATTGCACCAGATAAAGCCACAAGAGCATTAGCAATGGTTAAACCGATGATTTTAACAGAACCTTTATCTTTGGCTAAAGTAGTGACTACAACATCATTGTCTCCAACAGCACGAAGTAATAAACCGCTTTTTGTCTTAAAGTATAAGTCAAGAATCAATTTGAAAATGAAAGCGATGATTAACGTTATCAGAAGCTTGCGATAAACTAATGGAACAGTGCCAAAAAGAAGATTAAATACACCGGTTGTAAAAATCGTATCAACACTACGGTCAATGATAAGATTGGAACCTGCGATTTGCAGATTGATGGAAAAAAGTGCTGTCATCGTAATGATACCTGCAAGTAAATCGCGAATATGCAAGCGTACATGAATAAATCCAGTTACAAATCCTGCAAATGCACCAAAGAGTAAGGCAACGAGCAAGGTAAGGTAAGGATTGACATGATTGGTAAGCAAAACAGCCGTAATGGCAGCCCCCAAAGGGAAGCTGCCGTCTACGGTTAGATCAGGAAAATCCAGTATTTTATAGGTGATATAGACGCCGTAGGATAAGAGTGCATATATCAATCCTTGAGTTAATGTATTTACTGCTAAGTCAATGATATTTAACATAATTTTATCTCCTAGTTAAGTTGTACAGGAACAGCTTTTTCTTCTATAGATGAAGGAAGTACCATGCCAAGTTCTTCGAG
Source organism: Clostridiales bacterium UBA4039 (assembly GCA_002382805.1). Lineage (GTDB taxonomy): Bacteria > Bacillota > Clostridia > Lachnospirales > Vallitaleaceae > UBA1351. The sequence continues at coordinate 70,635 of DGAD01000009.1, read as the reverse complement.
GGCTTGAATGTTTGTATAGATACTATATTCTTGTATGGTTTCATAGGGAAGCTCTGTTGCTTTTGCTTGTTTTGTTAAGATTTTTGCAGCCATGGCACCGGTTTGAATACCGAGTTGGTAATAGTCGATACCTGCTGCAGCCACACAGCCAATTTTGACTTGCTCGATTTCACTTCCATAGATAGGAATTGAAGCGGCCGTTGTTTTATCTAAGATTGCAGGAAGGACACCCACAACATTGTTATCCGTTAAATTTGAAAAAGCGTCAACATTATGAGCAATTAAGGTATCGGCAGCCAAAGTGACTTCAGATTGTTGCGTAACACCAATAGCTTCAATGGTAAAACCGTATTCAGGTGCTTTGGCTTGATACTCTTCGATTGCTGAGATAGAGTTAGGTTCGCTTGTCGTGTAGATAATACCGATGGTTTTTGCATCAGGTTGCATCTGGCGAATAAGTTCGAGCTGAGCACCAATGGGGAGTTTATCACTGGTTCCTGTGACATTACCGCTATCAAGTTTAGCTTGAACAGGGTCGGTGATTGCAGTAAAGACAACAGGGATATCTTTGCCTTCTGTAGCAGCGTATAAAGCGGTTGCAGAAGGGGTTGCAATTCCTACCATTAAGTCAACATTGTTCGAAGCAAAGGTTTGAGCAATTTGTGTGTTGATGGCATTGTCAAATCCAGCATTTTGATAATCGATGGTAAAGTCTTCACCTTCGGATAATCCGGCTTCAACTAAACCTTGAATGAATCCTTCGCGACAATTATCAAGAGAGGCGTGTTCGCCATATTGAGAGATACCTATTTTGGGGATTGAGTTACTAGAGCATCCTGTTGCTAATACGGCTAATAATAATAATGTGAATAGTGCTAAACGTGTTTTTTTCATGTTTTTCCCTCCATAGTGGTTGTGATTTTTAATTTATCAAGTGCATGAATACAGAAGCTATGCCTTGTTTGGCTTCGTAGATTACTCGTGTTAAGAAAATGGCTGTAGAATAAAAAAAGCTTCTGTCCTATAATAATAGGACAAAAGCTTGTTAACTCTTCTGCGGTACCACCTAAATTGATGCAAAGCATCCACTTAATACGTACAATCATACGTTTCCCTAGGATAACGGGCGGGAATCCCGTTGGTCATTACTAAGCTTATCGCCGTTCCTACCACCTTCATGAGCCCATTCGATATGACGAGGATTATTGCAATTTCACCACCTGCAACTCTCTATAAATCATCGGAACATATCTACTCTTCTCATTCCATAGTTTATATGTGATTAATTTGTACTTATCATACGCTTAAAAAAAAACTTTGTCAAGATAAAATTTTTAAAGAATAAAGTTTGTTTGGAAAGAGTTAAGGGCAAAAGTAGAGAAATTAAGGGGGATAGATAGGGTATCCGTGTTGCGTATTCGAAAAAATTAAGGTAAAATAGACCGTAGTCTTTTCGTTTAGAAAAGTTAAGGAGCGCATATGAACGAGTTTAAAAATATATTGGATGGCTATAAAGAACGTGTTGGACGCATTGCTTTATTTGACTTGTTTTACACTATGGATAAAAGGCAAAAAACGGATAGAGAAGGTAAACCTATTGATTATTTTGGCATGTATCTTCTTACATTGGTTTTCTTTTTTGAAAAAATGCTTCAGCGCAATAAACATATCAGCATAGATATGCTTGCAGATTTTTTGCGTCAAACATTTGAAGAACATTATCACTTTGAAGCCAATGATTTTTATGAAATAGCCCGAAGTTTAATTGAAGCGATGCGACCGCCTTCAGGAAGGCGTAACCGTCGTGATTTTTATAATTATGAAACAAAAAAAGAAGATGCAGTCGAATACAGCCTTTTGAAAGTCAGTGGATGGGACAAAGAAAAGAATGTTCAGTATTATGCATTAGATGAGCAAGGTCTGGAGCTCATTTTTGCAACCAAAGAGTATTACAGTGAATTTCAGATCTCCATTAGCCAATTAATTCTTCGCAAGCAATTGGAAAAAGGCGAGTTTGTTGGTGCACTTCGTCAAATTGATGAAATGCAGGTAGGCGTTCATACAATCAAAGAAAAAATTATTCAGATAAAACATGAGGTTCAGCGAAATATTGTTTCGGACGAGACTTATGATCGCTATAAAGATTTAATTGATGATATCAATCGGCGTCTAAAAAGGGAACATGAAGAGTTTGAAGAGATAGCAACATTTGTTCAAGAGACGAAGCATCATTATGAACGGAGTCGAATCTTGTCTCCCAAAGATCAGTTAGCATTTTCCATGGTGATTCGTATTGATAATGAACTGGCGGATGTGCATCACCTGCACTCAAGCTTGCTTGAAGAGAGCATTGAACTTAAGATGACAGCTTTAGACTCGGCAAGAGAATCGCTATATTTTATTGGTGTATCATCATTTAATTTTGATCAAGAGATTGCCAGAAAAATCATGACGATTCCAATGCCGGTTCAAGAGACAAAAGTTATAGCACATCCATATTTGGGATTAAGTCAGGCAAAAATTTGGTCGCCTATGGCGTTATTCGCACCTCAATGGATGAAAAAAGAAGAACAAGATGTGTCGAGGCATTTGTTTTTGGAACCTGAAAAAGGTGAACAGGTAAAGGAACTCCATATGCAGCAACAGATATACAAACAGATATTTAACGAGATATCTTCTATGTTAATGCAACAACAACGGATGACACTGCAAAACATTTGTCGTCACATGAACCAGAAGTATTTACAGGTTAGAGAAACCTATGATTTTTTTATTGTATTACATCAAATGTCACCTCTTGATCTTGAAGCCATTAAAGAGCAACCTGACCATGTGTTTTATGAGGCGTTTAAGGATTTAGACGTTCATTATAAGTGGATTCAAGCCATAGAAAATGTTGGTATTGTCGATGTTGACCCGAATTACACGATTCGCAATATGGAAATCATGTTATCAGACAAGGAGTTCTAAGCCATGAATGAAAAAAATGTAATGGAAGCCTTCAAATTATTTTCCCAATTGAATGCTAATGGACAAATGTTAAAGCAAGAGGCAAAACATTATATGGATGACGAAGTCAGAGGACTTTTGATGGAGTTTGCCAATGAGATTGATTGCCGTATTATTTCAGCGGGAGATTCTATATATTTAGTTCCGTTAACGATACATTCTAGGTATCATCTGACGAACCGAGAAATCAAGCGTGATTATCTACCAAGCCGTGCGACGAACATGGATATGTATCTCATGTATTTGGCTATTATTGTTTGTATTGGTGAATTTTATGATAGCTATCAAAGCCAAGAACCTACACGGGAGTTTATCTCAATGCATCTATGGATGGATAGCTTTAATGAACGACTGCTAGGATTGCGTCAAATTGATGAAGAGACGCTCATTGCATTGGAAAAAGAGTATGAATATAACTGGATAGGTTTATTAAACCATTGGGAATCCATGGATATCATAAAAGAGACGGTTAAGAAGCAAACGGCACGTACCAATAGTCGTATGAGTTTTATGCAGATTACCAAAGAATTTATGCTTGATCAAGGTTTAGTTGAGGAATGTGGCTATGAAGAAATAACGTTGACTGAAAAAGCGAAAGTCATTACGCAACGTTTTTTTATGGACTATGAATATAATCGTGGAATCCTTGAAGTTATTTATCAGTTTGCCAAGGAATCCGTATCATCAGATACTAAGTTAACAAAAGGGGAGGACTAAGATGCCGTCGATATCGAAAATTCGTTTGACAAATGTAATATATGAAAATGGTGCTAAACGTTATAACGACATGACGTTTCATTTTGACGGGCATAATGGAGCATTTTTACTTGAAAATGGTGGAGGAAAAACGGTGTTCATTCAAACGGTTCTTCAAGCAGTTATCCCGCATATTGATATGGCAGACCGTAAAATTAAAGATACCCTTTCCTTGGATGGAAATCCTGCCCATATTGCCATAGAATGGATTTTAAAAGAGCAACCGCGTCACTATGGAGTTACGGCGACATCACTTTATATTGAAAATAATGAGTTGAAATCAATTAAATATGCATATGAATATGATGGTGAAGATAGTGACAGTATTGATGAGATGCCTTTTGTAGTGGAAACCAAGACCGGAAAAAGTCGAAGTGCAAGCCGTGGAGAGATCAATGAATATTATGAGCGCATGAAGGCAAAAAGCCCGTATGCGAAAACCTTTAAAACAATATCGGATTATGGAAAATATATTGAAGAAACCTTCAAAATCATACCTAATGAGTGGCGAAAAATTGCAACCATCAATAGTGGTGAAGGAAATGTCGATGAGTTTTTTAATCGATGCAAAACAACAGAACAACTCTTAGATTATCTTTTGATTCCGACCGTAGAAGAAGCAATACAAGGTGAAAATAGTGGGAATTTTGCTACCATTTTTGAAAAGCAAAGGGAGCATTTCAAAACAAATAAACGCTTGCTCAATGAAATTGAACAATTCCAACAGGTCAAAGAGCATATTGATGGATATGTCTATGAATATAAAAATCTTTATGATGCCCGTGAAAATTATGAAAAGCATCAGTATCAAATGTATAGGATGTATACATATCTAGAACAGTCCTATCAACAGAACATGAGAAAACAAGAACATGTCATTGAAGAAAAGCTTGAGTTGGAAAAACAAGAAGAGCATCTAAAACATAAAGAGGCTTCCCTTAAAGTGCGACAAAAAGAACAAATTATCGCATCTTTAGAGGACACAATCAAAGGGTATAATGAAGAATATAGCCAGATCCGTAAACAATATGATGCGATTGCATCACGTAAACAAAATATTGAAATGAGTATACTGGAAAAGAAGGCAAAACAAGTTAAGGAACGTGTGACACAACTTGAAAAGACGCTAGAGGCGTTGGACGAAAATCTAGGTGTTCAAGAGGTTCAAAAGAAGCTGGATATCAATAGTCAAAAAATTCAAGGATACTATGACAAGGCAATCGGTGATATTAAAAAAACACTGGGAATATATGAACACGAGTTGGAAAGAGAACAGTTAAGTGCTCAGCAGCTAGAAAAATCAAAAGAACAACATGCGCATCAAAGTCACCAAAATTCGAATCGTTTAGGCAAACTACAAGGAGCCTTAGAGGCCATTGAACAGCAAATGACCGACGTATCTAACAGTTTACTTAGTGATATCCATGCCGAGACGATTGTCTCTGAATATATGCAATGGAGCGAACGTCTACAAAGAAATATGGAACAAACCAAGGATGAACAACATCACCTTCAACTGCTTGTAATAGAACAACAAGAATATGAAAAACAATTAGAAAGTATTCGCCAGACGATGACACAACTGGCAGAGACGAAGCTAAAAATCACTTATGAACTTGATGCATTTGAGCAAGCGCAAAAAGCTTTGATTTTGGATATTGAATCGCAAAGTCATTCGCTTTATATTTCAGACTCGATTTATACCAAGGAAGAATCTGTTATTCAACGTTTAACAGAAAAAAGACAACATATGGAAAGACAGCTAGAAGTGGCCATGTACCAAGAACGCAAGCATAAAAAAAACGAAGATATATATAACGATAGTGAACACTTCTTTGTTGAACCTATGGCAAAGCAGATTGTCAATGAGCTTAAGGAACAGGTGGGTTTTATTGAACAAGGAACGGTCTATATTCAAAGTATCAGTGAACACTATGACATGTCGTTTAATGCCTTATACGAACTTTTTCCACTATGGGCGCAAACAGTAATTACAACAGACGAAGGGTTTTCTATTGTCAAAGAGAAAATAGAGGCTTTTCGCGACCAACTTTCATACCCACTTCTTCTGGTTACACAAGAGCAGATGCATAAGCGTATGAATCAGACACAGATTCAATTAGAAGAGAACTTTGGCTACAAAGTCTACCCGGACCATTGGAAAGCGAATCTAACGCCGTCGCATTTTGACCATTGGAAAAAGGCATTGGTTCATGAAAGTGAAAAGAGTGAAAAACACCGAAAAGAAGTAAGCAAACAGTTGCAGGAGATAGTTGATTTAGAACATCAGGCACAACGGTTTTTCAAGAAATATACGTATAAAAAATATACAGAGTTAAAAGAAGCTTTAGAAAATGTCACATCGGAGATATTGGCACATCAACAAATGTCGAGTGATATTAGGGCAGCCATTGAGTCTGGAACAAAAAAAGAGACCCATTATCGACAAACAATACAAACATTACAGACAGAACAAAATCTCTTATCAACTAAGATTCAAAAAGCGAATGCATATATTCAGCTGGCAAAACAAAAAGATGACTTGGAACTAAAGTTTGAACACGTACAAGATGAAGAGTTAAAGCTTCGCCAAACTCATGAGCAATTAGGGGGGCGTCATAGCCGTCAACTGGATAAAATTCGGGATTTGATGAAGGAACAACACGAGTTGTTAACACAGATTGAAGTGATAAAAAATCAAGGACTCTATTTAGAAACACGTCACCATGCACCGATGAATACAACACAAGATATAAAAACCCTTGAAGAAGAACGAAAAGAGATTCAGAGAAACTTGTTGGGTGTCTATCAAGACAGAGATTTGATTAATGGGCAGATACAAGAAAATCAATCAAGACTCCTAGAGATTAAGCAACAGCTGCAACTAAAAAAAGAAGAAGCTGTCTATGCGATAGAGCTTATGGGTGTATATGCTGAGACACAACTTCCGGACATGGTACAGAAGTTAAAAGGCTTGTCCAAAGATATGGAACAATGGCAGCGTAAAATTCACCATGAGGAAAATGAAAATAATCGTCATATTGCATTAAAAGAAGACCAAGAAGAACAGCTGATTAAAAAGTATCGTTATATACATAGTTTTGAGGAAGAGCTGCACCAAGTAAAAGAAGAGATTATTTCTGAGTGGAAACAGTGGAAACGCAGCATAAAGGACATCAATGTATCAATAGATAAGTTGAATAGCCAGATAGAAGAAGAAAATGTACTACTGCATGAACTTAAAGTGCATAATGCACGTATCAGTTTCTTGGTATTTGGGGAGAGCTTAACCTGTGATCCGCAGATTGAAGAAAAAATTCAACAGCTAAAAGATGCCAATGCACAAAAAGAAATGGCAAAACAATGGATGAAAGCATTAGAACAGTCATATAATGCTTATATGAACAAAAAACAATATGTCGAACAAGAGCGCCTTAAGTTTGTACATTATTGTGAGACCCATATAAAAGAATTTAAGCTAAGACAAGCGGCTATTCATGGTGTCAATAAAAGAGAAAGCTATGAAGAACTGGTTGAATATCAAGAACAAATGGCGCGTGCTATTGAACGTAATATTCGTATAGCACAAGAGGACCGACGCCAAAGCGATCTTGAACTTCAGACGTTCTTAACCCATCTAGCGACGTATATACAGCAAGTTGCGGTTGAACTTGATATAATTCAACGAAAAACACGTATTACAGTGGATAATGTCAGTAAGCAGATTTTTATCTTTGATATTCCCCAATGGGACAGTGTAGAGGCAAAACAACAGCTTCGTCACTACATTGAGGCAATGGTCCATGAGTATGACCATGAAGCTGAACAAGAGCACATGGATACACTAAAACTTCGCGAATATATTGAACAAAAACTTAGCGTCAAGAACCTGCTTAACGTAGTGCTTAATGATAAAAGCATTAAAATAAAATGCCGTAAAGTGACCAATGATTTAAAAATCAACAAAGCTCCAATGGCATGGGAAAGCTCCAACAAGTGGTCTGGTGGTGAAAAATGGAGTAAAAACATGACGCTCTTTTTAGGATTACTTAACTATTTGGCTGAAAAAAAACAATATTTATCACAAAGTGAAAAAAGTCAAAGAACTGTTATTTTAGATAATCCATTTGGGAAAGCTTCCAGTAAGCATGTGTTAGATCCGGTGTTTTTTATTGCTGAAAAACTAGGATTTCAGATTATTGCGTTGACCGCGCATGCAGAAGGGAAGTTTATCAGCGATTATTTTCCGGTGGTCTATAGTGGACGCTTACGCCATGTAAGTGGTGCTGACAAGCAAGTGATGACCAATGAAAAGTTCATCAATTATGCATATTTGCATGAAAAATCGCCCCGCTCAATTATGCGGATGGAAGAAAAAGAGCAGCTTTCTTTTTTGGATTAGTGGATTCGCATCTTAAGGGATAAAAAAATAAAAATAGAATATAAGGAAAAACGGGATGAAAAAGTTTATTGAAGTATTTTCACAGTATCGAGGGCTATCAAAGTCGGCATATGTTCTTTTTATCGGACGTATGATTACAAATATGGGGGCGTTTATATGGCCGCTGTTAACATTGATTTTGAAGGATAAAATTGGTTATTCGCCGACAACCATATCCTACATTTTTCTTGTGGTCGGCTTTTTGTTCTTGCCGGCAAATATTTTGGGAGGCAAACTAGCGGACCGATTTAACCGAAAAAAATTGATCATAATTTTTGATTGTATCTCTGTATTTTTCTTCATTCTCTGTGCTTTTATTGAGCCGGGGACATGGATGATTGTCTTCTTTATACTGGCAGGATTATTTGCAAATATTGAAGGACCTGCATTTGACGCGTTGGTTATTGATGTGATAAAGCCAAAAGACCGGGAAAAAGTGTATTCGCTGATGTATTTGGGGCACAACCTTGGTTATATGTTTGGTGCGACCATTGGAGGGTTGCTTTTTGCAAACTTTTTAAATCTTGCCTTTTTACTGGATGGATTAACAACCATATCATCCACAATTCTTATTATTGTATTTGTTAAGGTTATTCATGTAAGTGAGATGGATGAGGAAGAACAAAATGAGTATGAACTTGGGATGCACGCTTCAGAAAGTAGCCTAAACATACTTATGAAACGCCCATCCATTTTAATGCAGCTAATTATCTATTTATTGGCTTCATTTATATATGATCAGTGGACATTTACATTGCCTATGTATATGACAGATTTGTTTGGGAAGGATTTAGGATCAAAATATTTTGGCTTTTTGTCGAGCTTTAACGCTTTTGTCGTTATTTTCTTTACGCCAATCATTACCTATAGCATTTGGCGTTTACGTGAGATTCCAAAAATTTTTATTGGACAATTGTGTATTGGGCTTAGTTTTTTAATAATTTGTAATCAACCAACCTATCAAGTGTTTTTTATCATGATGTTCATCTTTACTATTGGAGAGATTGTCAATATGCTTGGGTCCTCGCCGTTTATGTCGCGTCGGGTACCCTCGTCCCATCGAGGACGAATACATAGCTATGCCAACATTACCCGGTTTGTAGGTGCGGGAATAGGGCGTGTAATTATCGGTTGGATCTTAGAGGCTACAAATTATTCGGTAGCCTTTGCATCCATAGCTGGAGTAGGCGTTATTACAGTAGGATTAATAGCTTATAATTATTATTTGGATCAAAAGACATTTCCAAAGTTATATTAAAGAGAGGAATGTCGGATTTTAGAGATAGTGAGGAAAAAATGAAAATTACGATTAAGAATTCATATGCAAGTAAATATAAACAAGGATATCCGCTCATTGAAAAAAAAGCGTTTGTTCATCAGCCGTCAACAATAACTGAAGGAACCCTTCTTGAATTATTTGATGAACAAGGACAGTTCCTCGGACGAGGGTATTATGGAATACAAAACAAAGGTCAGGGATGGATGCTTACAAAAAATCCCCAAGAGCCCATTGACGAGGTCTTTTTTAAGACGGCTATAGAAAAAGCAGATCAAAAAAGAAAGCGCATGTTTGATCTGGAAAAAACCAATGCATATCGTATTTTCAATGGTGAAGGTGATGGCATAGGTGGGATAACGATTGATTATTATGATGGGTTTTATCTGATTCATTGGTATAGTATCGGGGCTTATCAGTTTAAGGCGTTGGTTGTCAAAGCGCTAGAAAGCATGCCGAATATGCGTGGAATATACGAAAAAAAGCGTTTTAAAACAGCAGAGCAAATGCAAAATACACAGGACTATGTCCTGGGGGAAAAAGCTCCGGAGCCACTTATCGTCAAAGAAAATGATGTGAAGTTTGCTGTATATTTAGATGAAGGTCCTATGGTTGGTTTTTTTCTTGACCAAAGAGAAGTCCGTAAAACGCTGTTAAAACAGTATGCCAAACAAAAAAGTGTATTAAATACATTTTCATATACAGGGGCATTCTCAATTTTCGCGGCATTGGGCCAAGCACACACAACAAGCGTAGACCTTGCGAACCGAAGTTTAGTTAAAACTGAGGAACAATTTAGAATCAATGGAATTGACCCAGAGACACAGACAATTATTGTTGAAGATGTTTTTAAGTATTTCAAATATGCAAAACGAAAAAAAATGCAATTCGATGTCGTGATCTTAGATCCACCGAGTTTTGCTAGATCCAAAAAAAAGACATTTAGTGCAGCGTCCAATTATGTGGAGCTTTTAGTCGATGCTATTGCAATCACAAAACCAGGCGGCATGATTGTTGCATCGACCAATCATAGTGGATTTGACATGAAAAAATTCAAGAAATTTATTGAAGCAGCATTTAGAGAAACATCAAAGACCTATAGAATCCGGGAGGAATTCACATTACCAAATGATTTTTGTGTGCATTCGATGTATCCAGAAGGTAATTATCTAAAAGTCGCATTTATTGAAAAGGGAAAGTAAATGAAAAAACATGTTTTTATTGTTAATACAAAAGCCGGAAAAGGCAAGGCAAAAGAGTTGCTACCATATATTGAAGAACTCTTTGAAAATCCTCAGATTCATCAGACCCAATATCTTGGGCATGCCATTGAACTGGCCAAAGAAAATGCAGGACCAGATACCATCATCTATTCTCTTGGGGGCGATGGGACATTAAATGAAGTTGTCCATGGGGTGATGTTATCACAATATTCAAAAGAAACGATCGTTGGAATTATCCCGTGTGGTTCAGGCAATGATTTTATCAAAAGCATTACATCCATTCGAGATCCCAAGGTCTTGTTGGATCAATACCGTGAAGGTAACCGAAGAACAATCGATGTTGGTGTACTTAATGGGCGCCATTATATTAATATAGCATCCGTGGGATTTGATGCTGAAATTGTTCATAATGCGAAAAAGTATAAGCGATTGCCGATGTTTAGTGCAGAACTTGCCTATCTTATCAGTGTCTTTGCAACAATATTGAAACTTAAAGTATATCCTGTAAATATAAAAGTGGATGGCAAGGCACTTAAGCAAAAAGAAGTCTTACTCATATCCTTGGCAAATGCCAAGTATTATGGAGGGGGGATGAAGCCTTCACCCAAAGCGGTATTTGATGATGGATATCTTGATTTTTGTGTAATAGAGCGTGTATCTAAGATAAGAGTTCCGTTTTTATTGCCAAAGTATATTCACGGAACACATGAAAAAATCAAACAAGTGCAAATGTATCGGGGGAAATCATTGACGATTAAAAGCCAAGATTCTTTGCCGATTAACATAGATGGTGAGATTATATGGAACGACCAATTGGAAGTTACTATTAAAGAAAATGCATTAACCATTCTTGTATTATGATAGAAGGAGGACGCTATGGAATTTGGACCTATCGAAGAATTTGCGAAGATAAAAAAAGGATTTTCCATTCAACAGCAGCTCTATCAAGCTGCAATCAAAGAGATTCGAACCAAACTAGAGATACTGGATGAAGAATTTAGAGTCAAGTATGATCACAATCCGATTCATCATATTGAATCACGGCTAAAGTCTGTGGAGAGTATTGTGAAAAAACTTCAAAGGAGAGGGCATGAAATCTCAGTTGACTCTATTGTCAATAATTTATCGGATGTTGCAGGGGTGCGTGTTATCTGTAACTATAAAGATGATGTGGAAAGCATCGCCAAATTTTTGGTTAACCAAGATGATATAACCTATATTGAACAAAGAGATTATATCTCAAATCCAAAAGAAAATGGATATCGAAGCCTACATTTGATTCTTGCCATTCCCATATTTTTGTATGAGTCTACTGAGCTTGTTCGTGTTGAAGTACAAATAAGAACGATTGCGATGGATTTTTGGGCTAGCTTAGAGCATAAACTGAAATATAAGAAGGAAAGTCCGGTTTCAAATAATTTATATCACCGTTTGCAGCGGTGTGCAATAAATCTTGCAGCGTTGGATGAAGAAATGCAAGATATATATCGCGTTATCAATGAGGAAAATAAGGAAAACTAAGCTTTGACATGAAAACGACTTGTTTGTTATAATTAGAAAGTATGTCAATGATAACTTGCAAAAATACTATAAAAAAGGAGTAAACACATATGTCAATTAGAATTGGAATCGTAGGGTATGGGAACTTAGGACGCGGCGTTGAAAGCGCAATACGTCAAAATGAAGACATGGAGCTTATAGGTGTTTTTTCAAGACGTGACCCAAGTACTGTTGATGTTGCAACAGATGGAATTAAAGCGTATTCCATGGATGCATTGGTATCAATGAAAGATGACATTGATGTTGCGATACTCTGTGGAGGAAGTGCCAAAGATTTGCCACAACAAACCCCGGAACTTGCAAAACTATTTAATGTAGTCGATAGTTTTGATACACATGCAAAGATACCTGAGCACTTTGAAGCCGTGAATGCATGTGCAAAAGAAGAGGAAAAAGTGGCTATTATTTCCGTAGGTTGGGACCCGGGAATGTTTTCGTTAAACCGTTTATATGCTGAAGCTATTTTACCTGAAGGCAAAGAATACACTTTTTGGGGAAAAGGTGTTAGCCAAGGACATTCCGATGCGATTCGTCGCGTTGAGGGTGTAAAAAATGGTAAGCAATATACCATTCCGGTAGAAAAAGCATTGGAAGCTGTTCGCGCTGGTAGCAATCCGGAGTTTAGTACCCGTGAAAAACATTTACGAGAGTGTTTTATTGTAGCTGAAGAAGGTGCGGATACTGCACGCATTGAAAAAGAAATCAAAGAAATGCCAAACTATTTTGCAGATTATGATACCATCGTACATTTTATTACAGAAGAAGAGCTGGCATCTGATCATGCAGGCATACCTCATGGAGGGTTTGTTATTCGTACAGGTAAGACCGGACTGGATAAAGAACATGGGCATGTCATAGAATATAGTCTAAAGCTAGATTCAAACCCGGAATTTACAGCCAGTGTACTGGTTGCTTATGCTAGAGCGGCATATCGCCTTAGTCAAGAAAAACAATTTGGCTGTAAAACAGTGTTTGATATTGCACCAGGTTATTTGTCGCCATCAAGTGCACAAGATCTTAGAAAGCGTATGCTGTAATTCCGGAGAGAGGGTAAGGACATAAGGATGAAGAGTGGAATTACACGAGCAATTATATTGCGTTTTGGTTTGTTTTTTGTATTCGTTTGTGTAGCATTAGGTTCGTTATCGATAATTATGAGTCGTCAAGCCATGGTGAGTGAGGTAGAAAATGCCCTTGCCACATTATCCACTACAGGGGCAAACGATGTGGAAGATAGCCTTGACACACAATTAAGAATTCTTCAAGAGCTTGCAAACCGTGAAAATGTTCAGACAATGAATATTCAAATCCAAAAAGCAAATTTGAAAAACGATGTTGAACGATTAGGATATTTAGAGTTTGGAATTGTTGGAAGTGATGGTATTGCTCAATACATATTAGAGGATAAAGAAGCGGATTTATCTGACCGAGAGTATATACAAAAGGCGCTAAGCGGAGAAAGAAATGTATCCGATGTCTTAATTAGCCGCGTGACAAATTCAGCGGTACTTATGTTTGCTGTTCCAATTGAAAAGGACGGTAAAATTTTGGGGGTATTGATTGCCAGAAGAGACGGTAATGCTCTTTTTGAAATTACAGATGGTATGGGATATGGAGAAAATGGCTATGCATATATTATTAATCAAGAGGGCATAGTGATTGCTCATCATAATCGTGAATATGTGATGAATCAGTTTGACCCGATTAATGCGTCTCTTGAGGATCCTTCATTAATACCTTTAGCTGAAGAGTTTAAGATGATTTTGGCGGAAAAAAAGGGCATTAGCAATTATTCCTTTAATGGGCAAAAATTGTACAACGCCTATATGCCTATTGAAGGGACGCAATGGACTTTAGTTAATGCGGCACAAGCCAATGAAGTACTAAAAAGTGTTAATGACCTTATGCAAGTCATGCTTCTTGTTGTGGTGATTGCGATGATCATCGGGTTTATATTAACATGGTTTACAGGTAAGACGATTGCAAAGCCAATCGTTCAGTTGACAGAGATTGTCAAGCGACAAGAACAACTAGACTTTACTGAATTAGATCGGCAACAATTTTCAAGAATCATATACCGAAAAGATGAAATAGGACTCATGACACAAGCGCTGATGACAATGTCAGAAAGTATCCGCGAACTGCTCTTAAACGTTAATGACGCAGCCAGTAGGGTTTCAGCAACATCTCAAGAGTTAACAGCAACATCAGAACAATCGGCAACAGCTTCAGAAGAAGTAGCACAAACGGTGGGTGAGATTGCAGGGGGTGCTAATCAGCAAGCAGATCATACTCAAGAAGCCTCCGTATCCCTTGCACAATTAAGTGAAGAAATTCAAAAAAACCATGTGCGAAATGAAGAATTACTAAACATATCAAGAAGTATAAACATGCAAGTCAATGAAGGCTTAACCCTTATTGACGCATTGGATCAGACAACAAAGAAAAATTCAGAAGTATCAGAAATTGTGCATACGAGTATTGTTCAAACCAATGAAAGCTCAGATAAGATCAGTGAAGCCAGTAATTTGATTACAGCGATTGCAGATCAGACGAATCTATTGGCACTTAATGCATCAATAGAAGCGGCACGTGCAGGCGAACATGGAAGAGGGTTTGCGGTTGTTGCAGATGAAATACGCCAATTAGCTGAGCAATCACGAAGTACAACACTCATCATCGATGAAATGTTAAAACAATTGCAGATGAGCACCCTTAGAGCCGTTGAAAAAGTCGATGAGTCGACGACAATAGCCAAACAGCAAGAAAAAAATGTTCATTCGACAAAAAATGCATTTGAACAAATAGCCAAAGGTACCTCGCAATCGGAAGAACTGGTTCATCGATTGAGTCAAGCAAGTGAAATTATTGAACGCAGCAAAGACAAAGTCCTTGTCAATGTGGATGAGTTGTCGGCGTCAGCTCAACAAAATGCGGCCGCGACGCAAGAAGCCTCCGCTTCCATTGAAGAACAAACAGCATCAGCAGAAGAAATATCTAATGCGAGCAATGAGCTATCGCAAATGGCACAAGACCTTATGGAATTGATTAAGCGATTTAGCATATAGGTTTATTGGAAAGAAAGGTTGCAAATAGATGAAAAAAATATTGGAAAATTTACTTTTACCGGAACAATATAATGCATTACTAACGGTAAAGGAAACTGAAAAAGCAATTAAGCAAATTAAAGATTATTTTGAACAAACCTTAGCAAAATATTTGAGTTTATCAAGAGTATCTGCACCACTTTTTATTCTACCGGAAACAGGGATGAATGATAACCTCAATGGTGTCGAGCGCCCAGTGTCATTTGAAATGAAAGCGATTAACAATGGGCGTGTAGAAATCGTCCATTCGTTGGCAAAATGGAAGCGTATGGCACTAAAGACATATGAATTTGAAGTGGGTGAAGGTCTTTACACGGATATGAATGCAATTCGACGTGATGAAGATGTGGACAATCTTCATTCCATTTATGTTGATCAATGGGACTGGGAGAAGACAATATTACCAAGCCAAAGGACCCAACAAACCTTAAAGGAAACAGTAAAAACTCTTTACCAAGTATTTAAAGATACACAAGATTATATCGCGAATATCTATCCTATGGTTGAGCCTTTTTTACCGGAAGACATTACATTTATTACGACACAGGAACTGGAAGATAAGTATCCGGATAAAACACCAAAAGAGCGAGAAGATATTGCTGCAAAAGAGCATAAGGCAATTTTTCTTATGGAAATTGGGGACAAACTCCATTCAGGAAAGCCCCATGATGGACGAGCACCAGACTATGATGACTGGTCTTTAAATGGTGATATTATTTTTTGGTATCCATTGCTTGACCGATCCATTGAGCTGTCTTCCATGGGGATTCGAGTGGATGAAAAAGCATTATATGACCAATTAGAAAAAGCCAATTGTTTAGACCGTCAAGAGCTTCCTTTCCACAAAGCGCTACTTAATGGTGAACTCCCTTATACAATGGGAGGAGGAATTGGACAGTCGCGTCTATGTATGTTTTTCCTTCAAAAAGCACATATTGGAGAAGTACAGTCGTCAATTTGGCCGAACGTGATGATTGAAAAATGCAAAGAATTTAATATTCATTTGCTATAAGAAGCAATATAATACCTAAGAAGTGTTCCTAAGAACACTTCTTTTTTCTTTACACAGACTTTACATATGAATGATATGGTTTTTACGTTCCGGTGGTATAGTGTTCTTGTACTTAAAAAACAGATTTAGGGAGGAACAAAAAGTGAGAAAAAAAATATTAGCATTCGTATTGGTTTTAGTCATGATGATTGCGGTTGCAGGATGTGGACAAGATGAACAGCAAAAAACAAATGATGAAGCATCAACCCAAGATTCAGGTGGAGCAACTTCAGACAAAGATGATTCAACAACAGCGCAAACGCAAGCATTAGAAGGGGCTGTTATTGTAGATGGTTCAGGAACAGTTTATCCGTTGATGGCACATATTGCTGAAGAATATATGATTAATGAACAAGAAGATGTAAGTGTACAAGTTGGACGGGCAGGTTCAAGTGCAGGATTTAAAAAATTTATTCCTGGCGAGACAGACTTTTCAGATGCGTCTCGAAAAATCAAAGATACAGAAGTTGAAGAACTTGAAGCAAATGGATTAACTTTCGGAGACGATGTATATGAGTTTAAGCTTGCGTATGATGGCTTGACAATGGTTATTAACAAAGATAATGACTGGGCAACAGAAATGACAAAAGATGAAGTCTTAAATATGTATATCTCAGGGCACTATGCAGAAGATGATGTTGTACTTTGGTCAGATATACGTCCAGAATGGCCGGCACAAGAGATTAAATTCTATGGACCCAATGAAAATCATGGAACATATGAGTTTTTCTATGAAAACTTATTAGACGAGCAAGATATGGTTGCTACGGCAAATCTACAACAAGAATACTCAACCCTTGTTGATCTTGTATCAAACGATGTAAATGCCATTGCCTTTTTTGGATATGGATACTATGTGTCCAATACTGATAAATTATCAGCGGTGAATATAGATTTTGGAAATGGACCGGTTGAACCAGCGGTTGATACAATTGGAGAAGACCTTGCATATGCAGGATTTACCCGACCGGTATTTACATATTTGAATGTTCAATATGCAAAAGAAAAACCTCAAGTACTTGACTTTGCAAAGTATGTCGTATCACCAGAAGGTGCAAAACGTCTAGCTGGAGAAAATGGCTTTGCACCAATGCCGGACTCAGTATATGAACAATATCAAGCGCAGTTGGATGCGATTAAATAAAAGTCCACAAGTTAAGGGATTTGATGAGCATTTAGGCGAGAGAACATTCTCTCGTCTTGTCTAATGCTAAAAGGAATTTTTCTACAATTCGCTTAGGATTGTAAAAATAAAGTATTATTAAGAGAAGAATGGAGTGATTTGATGTCTGATATCGTTCGACAAAAAAGTATAAAAAAAGGACAATCGCGATGGGGGGACCGTCTGGTTCCTATAATTTTATTAATAATTGCATCAATTTCCATAGTAACAACCATAGGAATTGTAGTGACACTTATCGTAGATGCATCCCATTTTTTTGCGGCAGTTCCACTTCGTGAAGTTTTTAGCACAGAACTTGCTCCACTAAATGCCAAGAATCCTCGATTTGGATTTTTGCCACTGATTATGGGAACAATAGTCACTTCAGCGATTGCAATGATTGTAGCCGTTCCTGTTGGCTTATCTGCAGCTATTTATCTAAGTGAGTTTGCCTCAACAAAAATGCGAAAAGTTTTAAAACCTATTATTGAATTGCTAGCTGGAATTCCAACCATTGTGTATGGTTTTTTTGCGTATTCTTTCGTGACACCATTACTGATGCGGCTAATTCCTAGCCTAGGTTCTAAAAATGCCTTGAGTCCCGGAATTGTTATGGGGATTATGATTATACCTATTGTAACATCTTTATCTGAAGATGCCATGAGTGCAGTGCCTAGTGGAATTCGAGAAGCGGCTATTGGAATGGGTTCAACACGCTTAGAGGCGGCAGTTAAGGTTATAGTACCTGCTGCTATGTCAGGAATCATAGCATCCTTTGTCCTTGCTATATCAAGGGCTATCGGCGAGACGATGATTGTAACCATTGCAAGTGGTAGTGCAAAAAACTTTACATTGGATGTAACGCAACCCATGCAGACGATGACGGCATATATCGTTGAATTTACCAGTGGTGATGCAGGGAGTGGAACAACAGGCTACTATAGTTTATATGCAGTAGGGTTGCTCTTGTTTATATTTACGTTGCTTATGAACATGTTGGCAAGATTTATTATCAAAAAATATCGAAAGGAATATTAATATGAGCGATATACAACATGGAATGCGAAAACTAGTTACAAATGAACAAATGCAAGAGCGAATGCGACGACGTGTGATGCTAGACCAGATTGCACGAAAAGCTTTCCTTTTGACGATTATCTTTGCGCTCATTGTGCTTGGAATTTTGGTATATCAAGTGGTCAGTCAAAGTATTGGGTGGCTGGATTGGGATTTCTTGACAGGAAAATTGTCTATAAGGGCTGAACGAGCAGGGATAAAAAGTGTTATTATAGGAACCTTGTTGCTGATGACCGTCGTTGCACCGGTTACCTTGTTCTTGGGATTGGGAACGACTATTTACATGGAAGAATATTCAAAAAAAGGATTTGTACGTAACCTAATTAATACCAATATTTCAAATCTGTCGGGTGTACCTTCTGTAATTTTTGGACTTTTAGGATTAACGGTATTTGGACGGTTATTGAACCTAGGCTCGAGTGTACTTGCAGGAGGCTTGACGATGTCCTTATTAGTCCTTCCTATTATTGTTGTATCCAGCCAAGAAGCACTTCGTGCAGTTCCAAATAGTATGCGTGAGGCATCGTATGCTCTTGGAGCTACAAAATGGACAACCGTTCGCAAAGTGGTTTTACCTGCGGCGCTGCCTGGGATTATGACCGGGTCTATCTTGTCATTGTCACGTGCCATTGGTGAGACAGCACCGTTAGTTGTTTTGGGGATACCGACATTGATATTAAAGACACCGACATCTATTATGGACGACTTTACCGCGTTGCCGATTCAAATTTATTATTGGACACTTGACACGGTTCTTACAAAGGAATATGCAAACCTTGCAGCAGCAACGAGTGTTGTTTTGTTATTAACTTTATTTTTTATGAATTCACTTGCGATTATTATTCGAAATAAATTCCAAAATAGATATTAAAAGATAAAAATTTTTTGGAGGAGAGACATGCGCTATACTTATAAGTTCAAAGACATGGGGATACTATATAAATTACTTATAATGATGGTACTTATTTCAATAATTCCCATCCTTGTTATTAGTAGCTATGCTACCTATGCATCAACACAAACGATTCAAAATGAAATACGATTGAATCAACAGATGTTCACAACATTGACCAATGATCGTATTCAAGATTACTTATCTGTCCGTAAAGGGGATGCAGATATCTTGGCAAATTCTCAGATTGTAGTAAAAAATCTTAAACGTTTAAATACGTTCATGCTTAATAATAAAGAGATTAGCCAGATTCAAAAAGCATTTGAAGATTTTTTTTCGATTCCTATTAAACGTTATGGCTATACCGATGTTTTTGTGACCAATAAGTACGGAGAAATTGTATATAGTCATAATTATAATCCTTTGGATCTGGCACCGCTTGTGGCGATTGGAGATTATAAAGAACAGGCGATGGCAGGAAAACAGACGTGGTCGGATTTTTTTTATAATAGTTTTATTCAAGAAGACATTCTCGTATTGGCAACGCCAATCTTTGAGTCAGATTCAAATCCAAGGGAAGTTATAGGAACGATTAATATCGTATTAAACCAGCAGGCTATTCATCAAATTGTCGTTAAAGGGATTGAACAGTTGGGAAATAGTGCCAATGCATATATTGTGGATATGGACGGAAGTATCTTGACGAATACCGAAGATGTAGAGACGTTAGAAAAAACATCTGGGGAACATATTACGAAGTGGATTACAAATAAACAAGTAGATTATATTTATTCACAACAATATGAAAAGATGTCAGGAGAACAAGTCTATGGAACCATGCAAATTATTTCTCTTGGAAATGCGCCTACAGGGTTAATTGTCGAGATGGATGTCGAAGAGATTTTTGCATCGGTTACCCAAATGCTAAAACGCATCATTAGCTTTTCAATTGCTCTTTTAGCCATTGCTCTGTGTATTGCGACAGCAATAGCACTAAGTATTAGTCGCCCGATTCAAACGGTAACAAGGCAGATGCATCAATTGGCGGATTTTAATTTAAACGTTGAGTTTGATCAAACCAAACAGCGATTGGATGAAATCGGGCAATTAGAACAATCCGTCATAACGATTCGAGATAATCTAAAAAAGATAATGGGAAACCTACAAGAGTTCTCAAAGGATGTACGCCATACGGCAGATGAAGTGCATCAAAATATTTACACATCATTGTTATCCTCTGAACAAATTGTTGGAGAAGTCAACACGATCGATCAAGGGTCTTGTGTTCAAAAAGAAAATGCGGAAAATAGCTTTACAGAAATGGTTAAACTTAATACACTGATACACAATGATTCTAATCAATTGGCAACCATTGTCCAAAAAATCATAGAGGCAAACACAAGTGTTGATGAAGGGATGCGAGTGGTTGAGGAAAATACATATGTAAATATCCAAGCAAAAGATACAAGCCAACGTCTATATACCAGTATAGTGCATTCGCACAAGAGTTTTGAAAATATAGCCAAGGCGAGTAGCTTAATTACGGAGATTGCCAAACGCACAAATCTATTAAGTCTAAATGCTTCCATTGAAGCGGCAAGAGCCGGAGAACATGGTAAAGGTTTTGCGGTAGTTGCAGATGAAATCCGTCAATTGGCGGAACAATCAACGGCATATAGTCGAGATATTAATCAAATTATCGAGCAATTAAGTGCAGATACCCATGCCGTGGAGCATGAGATAAAAGAGCTGCGAACAATCAATCAGCAGCAAGTAACAAGCGTCAAGAACACAAAAACAGCATATATGGATATAGAATCAGCGATAAACCATGCCAAAAATCACGTGACAACATTACATGATTCGCGGCAACAAATCAATGCCCGTATTCAAGAAATGGAAAAAGGTGTACAAGTTCTTGTAGAGATCAGTGTAAAGAATCAAGAAGGAACAACAAGTATGTCTAAGGCGGTGCAACAGCAAAGACAGATGCTTGAAGACATTACCCAATCAAGTATGCATTTGAATCAACTTTCTAAAGGCTTGCAAGAGATAGCCGATCAATTTGTTTTATCTTCATAGGAATGCAGTAGTCTATTCAAAGAAAGTATGATACAATAAGCTCTCAATATTAAACAAATGGAGAGGATTATTATGAGTACAACACAAAAAAAGAAATTACAAAAAGCAATAATTAGCTTTGTTATAGCGATTATTGCTATTTATTTTGGCGTTGATGAGACGACCATTGCAAAGTTTATGCAACAAGATAATAATGGACAATCCCTTGACCAACAATATAGCGTTGTACGGGTGGTTGATGGAGATACATTGATTATTAACATAGATAATGTGGAAGAACGTGTGCGCTTAATTGGGGTGGATACACCGGAGTCAGTTCACCCAAATGCAGAGAAAAATGTGCCCTACGGAGAAATCGCCAGTACCTTTACCAAAGAGCTGGTGGAAGGCAAAACAGTGAGCATTGAACTCGATGCTCAAGAGCGCGATCGCTATGGACGTGTTCTGGCTTATGTATATTATGAAGATAAGATGCTCAATAAAACATTGCTTGAACAGGGACATGCAACACTTGCGACATATCCACCCAATGTAAAATACGTAGAAGTGTTTGAAAAACTTGAGCAAGAAGCGAAAAAAAACAAAGTAGGAATATGGCGATATAAGTAACATTGTTTTATAGTTTTTGTTGTGATAAAATAAGCATATGACAATTAACCTGTTTAAGATGGGGGGAGCATATGAGTGAGTTTATTAATAATCAACAGTATCGACAACAAGAATTAAAAAAAATCATTGGAAAGCTTCATGCAGGTGCAACAGTTGAAGAGGTAAAGCGGGAGTTTGAAGTATTAACAGATGGTATATCAGCAGTTGAGATTACACAGATGGAACAGGCCTTAGTCAATGAAGGTCTACCTGTGGAGCAGATTCAAAAGCTTTGTGATGTCCATGCATCGGTATTTAAAGGATCCATTGAACAAATTCATGCAGAGGATGGGTTTGTCATTGAAGACTTTGATGAAGGGCATCCTATTCATACATTTAAAAAAGAAAATCGTGCGATTGAGATGCTCATTGAACAACAAGTACTTCCGTATCTATCACGATTTACTGAAACAAATGATGAACAACATGCTGAACTGCTTCGAAGTGCCATTGATAAACTAAAGACAATTGATCGACACTATACGAGAAAAGAACAATTATTGTTTCCCTATTTAGAAAAATATAATATTACAGCACCACCTCAAGTTATGTGGGGTGTTGATGATGAGATTCGCCAATACATAAAAAATATTCAAAAACTCATGGACCATGAAGTAATGCAGCTAGCAGAACTTAATCAAGCTGTTCGTGGTGCAGTGCATCACATTCACGAGATGATATTTAAGGAAGAAGATATTCTTTTTCCTATGGCGCTTGAGACACTTCAAACATCAGAATGGCAATCGATTGAGCAAAACAGTGCGGAGATTGGTTTTACCATGCTTAACAGTGTGTCTAGGTGGAGAGGGCCTCAAGAGGAAGCCTTTACCACAACCAAGGATGACGAGGATACACCGGCGCCGATGGGGCATATCCCTTTTGATGCCGGAAGCCTGACAGCTGAAGAAATCAATGCGATTTTTAACACGCTACCCATTGACATGACATTTGTTGGGGCAGATGATAAAGTTAAGTACTTTACCCAGGGAAAAGAACGGATTTTTGATCGACCCAAAACCATTATTGGGCGTGAGGTCAAACACTGTCATCCCCCCAAAAGTGTTCATGTCGTCGAGCAGATTGTTGCAGATTTGCGCTCAGGGAAAAAAGATAATGAAGATTTTTGGATCCAAATGGGTGAGATGTATGTGTTGATACGTTACTATGCAGTACGTGGTAAACAGGGAGAGTTTTTAGGCACATTAGAGGTTACACAGGATATAAAGCCGATTCAAGATATTAAAGGGGAGAAACGGCTGATGTCTTAGTCTCTTTGTGAATAAGAAGTAAGGGGGGAGAAAATGAAAATACTGATCGTTGATGACTCCATGACCGACCGATTAATTATTCAAAATATGCTAAGCGATTATGAGACTTTCGTTGCAGAAGATGGGGAAAAAGCTATGGAAATCTTATATCATCAATCGATTGATTTGATGATTTTAGATCTTAATATGCCCAAAATGAATGGGTTTGAAGTGCTGACAGCACTAAAACAAAATAAAAAATTTCTTGGGGTACGTACCATTATTTTGACCAATGCGGATGAAATTGAAAATGAAATCAGAGGGTTAAAACTTGGAGCCGTCGATTATATACGAAAGCCGCTAAATATTGAATCGTTGAGGATACGCATTGATATTCACCTTCGTCTCAAAAAGGCGCAAATGCTTATGGAAATGGACAATGTACGTTTAGATACCATGGTATCTGAACGTACGAATGAACTGGTTATTACCAGAAATATAACCATCAATGCTTTGGTTGGGTTGTTGGAGATACGTAATTTTGAATCAAGTAAGCATACGGCGCGAACACAGATAATGATGGGGATTTTGTGTAATCATATGAAAACACTCCCTCAATATGCCAATCTTATGACCCAAGACTGCATTGAAGAACTTGTTATGACAACACCGCTCCACGATATTGGAAAAGTGGGGATTCCAGATCACATCTTGCTAAAACCCGGAAAATTAACAACTGAAGAATATGCTTTGATGAAAGAACACGTTATATATGGCGTTGATGCATTAAAGAAAGAGCTACCTGAGAAAAATGGAGTACCAACATTTATTCAAACTGCAATGGATGTCGTGGGCGCACATCATGAAAAGTTTGATGGAAGTGGATATCCTTATGGTTTAAAAGGTGACAATATTCCTCTGGCAGGAAGATTGATGGCCATTATAGATGTCTATGATGCACTTATTAGTCGACGTGTCTATAAGGAAGCCTTTAGCCATGAGACAGCGATTGAAATGATTCAAGCAGAAGCCGGAAAACACTTTGATCCTGATCTAGTAGAAATCTTTTCAGATATTGAAGAAACATTATGGGATGCAATTAAAGATCATATGGAATGATGAGGTGGATTGATGAGGAGAGTACATGTTATCTTAAGTTTGTTTGCAATGGTGTGTTTTTTTAGTGTAAGCAGCGTGGCTCTAAATAGTGAAGCCATAGTTTTCACAGAAGAGGAACAAGAATTTATTAAAACCCATCCGACGATTCGCTTGGGGATTGATCCGGAATTTATGCCTTTTGAGTATTTAGATATTAATGAAAATTATACAGGAATCACAGCAGAGTATTTGGAACTTATCAGCGAACGCACAGGCATTACTTTTGAAATCGTTGAAGGATTAACATGGCCAGAGGCATATGATGCAGCGCTAAATAAAGAAATTGATGTTCTACCTGCATTGTCAAAAACTGTGCAGCGAGAGGAATTTTTTCTTTTTTCAAATCCATATTATAACTTTAAGCGGGTCCTTGTAACCCGATCGGATAATCAGGACATAAAAAAAATAGAGGATCTTGCAGAACATACGGTGGCAACACAAAGAAATAGTTCCCATCATAGTTATCTAATGGAACAAGGAGAGGTTAATCTTAGTCTATATGAGTCGGTTGAGACGGCTTTAACTAATGTTGCTAGTGGAAATGAAGAGGTTTATGTAGGTAACTTGGCAACAACGAATTATATTATTCATTCGAATGGGTTGACCAATTTACGATATATTACTTTTGAAACAGAAAAACCATTAGGACTTCACTTGGGTATACGAAAGGACTGGCCGCAATTACAATCGATCATCAACAAAGGATTGGATTCCATTAGTGAAAACGAGCGTATTGCAATTCATGAACGTTGGATTGGTGTTGTCAATGAAGTGGATTATGGACCTTTTTTTCGAATTATATTTGGCATAGTTTTTGTTGCCCTTGTAAGTCTAGGTGTTTCTTCGTTTTGGATTGTACGTTTACGCAAAGAAGTGAAAAAGCGTGAACGGATTCAAAAAGAGCTTGAAAAGGCAAGTCAAGTAAAATCAAGCTTTATGGCAAGGATGTCTCATGAGATACGAACGCCTTTAAATGCCATTATTGGTCTTTCTTATATTCTTAAAAGAAAGCAAGCAACAGCTGCACAAAAAGTTCAGTTAGACCGTATTACCCAAGCGGCAAATACAATGCTTGGCATCGTCAATGACTTACTCGATTTCTCAAAAATCGAAGCAGGCAAGGTTGAGATTGAAAACATGCCTTTTAATATTGAGTCCGTTATTCAGAATGTTTTAAGTATCATTTCCTATCGCTTGCAAGAGACTAATGTGGAGCTTCAGCTCAATAAAAGCCCAGAGTTGCCTAATTGGTTTATTGGAGATAAGAAGCGGATTGAACAAATATTATTAAACCTTTTGAATAATTCGGCTAAGTTTACAGAAACAGGACATATCTATGTGTCTGTGGAAGTGAATAAATCAGAAGAAGATGAGATGCATAAGCTTTGCTTTTATATTGAAGATACAGGGATTGGTATGACCCAAGATCAACTAAAGCATTTATTCAAACCTTTTATGCAAGCGGATGCGAGTATTAATCGACGTTTTGGAGGGACAGGGCTTGGGCTTTCCATTGTTAAAAATCTGGTGGACACGATGGATGGGAACGTCTCTGTTGAAAGTGAAGAAGATAAAGGAACGATTTTTCGGGTTGAATTACCTGTAAAAATTGATGAAGAGAGAGAAAAAGCTTACCGTGAAAACATAAAAAAAACAAATCTAAACCATTTGCATACATTAATTATCTCCAATAATGAACCGTTAAATGAACGCATTACAAGTTATCTAAAAAGCTTTGGAATGTCTTGCCAAATCATGGAAACAATAGCCGATGGGAAAATGTGGATTGAACATAAGAATCTTTATGATTTAGTTATCTTAGATTATGATATTGATACGGAATTGGTTTTTGATTTTACGAAAAACTTAAAAAGAAATGAAAAAATCAGTAAAGTTCCTAAGATTATTATGTTATTACCAGTCATGCGTGAAGACTTATTTGAACAGATGGAAAGATACGATGTTGATATTGGTATTGGAAAACCGTTGATTCCTTCGGTACTGTTTAATGGAATTATTGATTTGTATGGACATAATTATGAAAGAACATCTTCTCAAAGCATTACCCTAGTGGAGGAAAATACACATACCATCTTACTGGTTGAAGATAATGTAACCAACCAATTGATTGCAGGCTCATTATTGGAAGAAGCCGGATATACGATTCTTATTGCAAGTAATGGAGAAGAAGGTGTTGAAGCTTTTCAAAAACATAAAGATGAGACGAGTATTGTACTTATGGATTTACATATGCCTATTATGAATGGTTATGAAGCGGCAAGAGCCATACGTAGTATGTCCCCGGATGTTCCTATTGTAGCTATGACTGCAGATATGATTGAGGGGGTCAAAGAAGAATGTGAAGAGCATGGAATGCATTACTTTATTGGGAAACCTTTTGAGCCATCCCAATTAGCAAAGACTATTCATGAAATAATTAATAAGCAAGATGCAAAGAGACGTCAAGCGTCTAGGACAAGCCGTGACCTAATACAACCACAAATTCTTAATGAAAAAGAAGGTATGAAGCAACTTGGCCATAATAAGGAACTCTACCAGCAAGTACTTAATGCGTTCTATGAGGAGAACAAGCATTTTGTAGAGTATTTTAACAAACTAGTGACAAGCAAGCAATATAATCAGAGTCGAGAAATGATCCATAAGATTAAAGGTAGTTTGGGCAATCTTGGCTGTCATGAAATGCATCAGTTGGCAAAAAATCTCCAATATGCATTCGAAGCCAAAGACGAAGAACAAATTCATGATTTAACCCATGCTTTTTTACCTAAAATGCGGCAATTGATGGTAGAGATTGAAGAAAATCTTTAAAGGTCTGTTCATAAGTATTGAGCTTATACTGAGGTCTTTGTACAAAGGCGTATTGAAAGGAAAGCAGCTGGCAAGGTGCGTTGTTCACTCGAATGATCTTAAGTTGATGGGTGTTTAATTCGTGTTGAATGCTGCTGAGTGGCAAAAAGCTAAATCCATTACCAGAGATAAGAGTATTTTTGATGATATTTGAGCAATTGCATGAAAATATAGGGGATAAATTATCCGTGGTATTTAGTGTGGAACTTTCAATAAAGAGCTTAATGCGTTCATAGGTGCTGGAGGTTGTCTCACGCACAATTAAGGGGAGATTACCCAGATCATTCACATCAATTGTGTCAGCCTTAAAGCTTGGGGCAGTGCATAAGACGAGTTGGTCTTTAAAAAATGGAGTTGCTTGAAGTTGATGAAGCTGTTCAGGAAACATGGTGATTCCGATGTTATAGTCGTGGCCACATACTTTATTCACAACGTCATGGGATGGGTAGGTATCAATTATCATATGTGTATCTTGATAAAGCGTCTTAAAAGCATGTATTTTTGTGGCAAGATAAAAAGACCCAAAGTTTTTGCAAACAGCAATGGATAAAGTATCTTGAGCGCTAATTAGGCTATGAATAGATTCATGAAGGTCATTTTCCAAGTGAAAAATAGAGGTGGCATATTTAAAAACGACCTCTCCGATTGAGGTCAAAAGGACACCTTGGGATGTTCGAGTTAAAAGAGGGTGTCCGATTTCACCTTCAAGCTTTTTTAACTGCTGGCTTAAGCCGGGTTGCGAGATATGTAACACTTTGCTCGCTTTTGAAATACTATTTAAGTTTGCGATATAGTAAAATGATTTGAGATATTCAATATTCATAAAGGCTCCTTGTCATAATAGATTGTAATATTATAATAATATATTCTTATGACAAAAACAAGGATATATGGTGTATAATAGGGATAAATGTCCTAGACTAATTTGTTAAAAAATGGTCAATGAAAATATGTAGACAATAAATAAACAAAGGAGATGTACGATGCGTAAAAAAATACTGGTAGTTGGTGGTGTTGCCGGGGGTGCTTCAGCAGCAGCTAGAGCAAGAAGAATTGATGAGACAGCAGAGATTATTATGTTTGAAAGAGGGCCACATGTGTCCTTTTCAAATTGTTCACTCCCTTATCATTTGAGCGGTGTGGTAGAAAACAGTGATTGGCTTGTCATGATGGATCCGGAATCATTTAAATCAAAATACAATATAGAAGCACGAATTCATAGTGAAGTTATTGAAATCAAACGAGATGAAAAGAAGCTTGTCATAAAGAATCAATTGACAGAAGAAACCTATGAAGAAGAATATGATAAGCTTGTGTTATCACCAGGAGCGAATCCTATTTTGCCACAATCCATTGAAGGCATTCATAATGAAAATGTTTTTGTGGTTCGAAATGTTGTTGATATCAAAAAATTAAAAGCCTATATCGATGCAAATGCTGTGAAAAAAGCGGTTGTAGTGGGTGGTGGCTTTATTGGTGTTGAAGTAGCGGAAAATATGCACATGGCAGGGATTCATGTTAGTTTGGTGGAAGCACTTAATCAGGTAATGGGACCTTTTGACTTTGATATGGCTCAAATCCTTCATAAAGAGATGTTGGATAAAGGGATAGATCTTATTGTGAGTGATGGGATAGAAAAAGTAGACGACCATTCAATTAGACTGCAATCCGGACGGGAAGTTGAAGCGGATTTAGTGGTTATGTCCATTGGGGTATACCCCGAAACAGCACTTGCCAAACAGGCAGGATTAGAAATCGGAGAAACTGGAGGCATCAAAGTTGATCATAATTATCTCACCAGTGATTCGGATATATATGCTGTTGGGGATGCAATCGAAGTCTACCATCAATTGACACACCGACCTACACGCCTAGCACTTGCAGGACCGGCTCAACGTCAAGCCAGAGCGGCAGCAGATCATATATTTGGAAAATCGCATACCAATAAAGGGGTTATAGGTTCTTCGGTTGTGTGTGTATTTGACATGAACGCTGCATCAACGGGATTGAATGAAAAAACGGCTCAACAGGCAAACATAGCCTATGATTTTGTCTATGTGATGCCGGGAGATAAAGTTGGATTAATTCCAGATGCAAGTACGATGCATTTTAAACTGATTTTTGAATATCCGACAGGACGTATTCTTGGTGCCCAAGCGATTGGAAAAGGGAATGTCGATAAGCGTATTGACGTTATTGCAACGATGATTACCATGGGGGGAACTCTTGAGGATTTAAAAGAATTGGAATTGTGCTATTCACCATTATTTGGAACAGCAAAAGATGTCGTAAATTTTGCAGCACTTGTGGGCTTAAATATTTTAGACGGAGTTGTCAAACAAGTTTCGGTAAGTCAAGTTCGAAGTTTAGTGGAGAATAATGCAAAAATTATTGATGTTCGCGAAAAAGGCGAATACGCTTATGGGCATTTTAAAAATGCGATTAACATTCCGCTAAGTGAATTGCGTGAGCGTATCGATGAAGTACCAAAAGACCAAACCGTTTACCTACATTGCCGATCATCTCAACGAAGCTATAACGCTATCATGGCATTGCAAGGTCTTGGCTATAAAAATGTCGTCAATATTTCAGGATCATTTTTAGGGACATGCTATTATGAATATTTTCAAGATATTTCACAAAAAAGAGAACCAATTGTAACACAATATAATTTCAATTAAGGAGGGCGTAGATATGAAGTATCGAATCTTGGGGAAGACAGGATATGAGATTTCGGAAGTTTCCTTCGGGTCATGGGCAATTGGAGGAACTTGGGGAACGGTTGATGACGATACCAGTATGCGAGCGATACAAGAAGCGATTGACCAAGGGGTTAATTTTTTTGATACCGCAGATGTATATGGTGATGGTCGCAGTGAACGTTTGCTTGGAAAACTGGCGAATAGCCACAAAGACAAGATTTATATTGCAACCAAAGCAGGACGACGTTTAGAGCCACATATCGCATCAGGATATTCGATACAAAATATTCGTCAATTTCTAGAACGTAGTTTGAAGAACCTTGATGTTGAACGGGTGGACTTGCTTCAGTTGCATTGTCCTCCCTCTCAAGTATATGAAAATGAAGAGTTATTCTATGGTCTTGATGGACTGGTCAAAGAAGGAAAAATTGCACATTACGGCGTCAGTGTTGAAAAGGTGTCAGAGGCCTTAAGAGCAATGGACTATGAACATCTTGCTACCGTACAAATCATATATAATATGTTCCGATTGAAACCGGAAGAATCTTTTTTTGAAAAAGCGCGCCTTAATGATGTAGGTGTAATTGCACGCGTTCCTTTAGCTAGTGGGATGCTTACTGGAAAGATGACGGCGCAGACTACGTTTGAAAAAGATGATCATCGTTTCTTTAATCGTCAAGGGGAAGCATTTGACAAAGGAGAAACCTTTTCCGGTGTTCCTTATGAAGTAGGTCTTGAAGCGGTTGAACAGTTAAAAAGAATTCAGCCGGAGCATATTTCAATGGCACAGTTTGCATTGAAGTGGATTCTAATGAATCCGGATGTAAGTTGTGTTATTCCCGGAGGAAAAACGGTGGAACAGGTACGCCAAAATACAAATAGTTCAAAAATTGAAGGGTTCTCAGATGAGGTGATGATGGAAGTGCGTAAAGTATATGATACGTTGATACGTCCCCATGTCCATCACCTTTGGTAAGGTAGAAGAGAAAACATGTACAAATAATTTTAAGACTAAATGCTTGTGATAATCAAATGCATTTAGTCTTTTTAACGCTTTTTTTGAATATTGATTGGTTAATTTCAAAAAAGATGCTAAAATAAGTGTGGATGATATTATTTGAGAACGAATAGAAAAGGAACGTTGGAAAGGAAGTCGTATGTTTAAACAGAAAATTGCTATAGATCTTGGAACAACCAATACATTAGTATATGACTCAAAAAAAGGATTAGTCTATAATGAGCCGACAGTAATTGCAATCGATCGAAAAACCAAGCGCTGTTTGACAGCGGGACATGAAGCAAAAGATATGGTGGGAAGAACAACCGATAATATTGAAGCGATACATCCGCTTTCACAAGGAGTGATCTCAGACTTTGATTCAGCCCAAAAATTGATTGAATTCTTATTAAAAAAAATAGGCATAAGCCGAAAGTCAAAACCTCGAATGGTTATATGTGCCCCTAGTGGTGGTTCGGAAGTTGAAAAAAAAGCTGTAGAAGATGTAGCCTATCATTCAGGTGCTGGAAAAGTCACAGTAGTCGATGAGCCCATTGCTGCTGCAATTGGAAGTGGACTAAGTATAGGCGAACCTGTAGGTCGTATGCTTGTTGATATTGGTGGTGGAACGACAGATGTTGCAGTGATATCTCTTGGAGGAATTGTCTTAAGTACCTCGCTCAAGGTGGCAGGCAATGACTTTGATGAAGCAATGATTCGATATATTCGAAACAGCTATAATCTCTTAATTGGAGATAAAACGGCTGAACGATTAAAAGTTTCGATAGGTGCTTTGTTTCCCGATGAAGAAAATAGTAAGATAAGCATAACCGGAAGAGATTTGGTATCTGGTCTTCCAAAAACTATAGAAATCTCTAGAAATGAAACGGTACCTGTATTTAAAGTTGTTGCAAGTCAGATATTGGATGCTGTTTTAGGGGTGCTTGAAAAAACCCCTGGAGAGTTAGCAGCAGATATATCATTAGATGGTATTATGCTTACGGGTGGAGGTAGCATGTTATTAGGAATGGATAGGTTTATACACGAAAAAACAGGTGTAGACATTATCAAGGCAAAAGAACCTCTGGCGAGTGTGGGACTTGGACTGGATATTATTGCAAAACAAGGGATAAAATAGAAAATAGTTTAAGGAAGGTGTTTATGGAAAATCAATTTAAAGCGTTAGGCGTATCGGATGAAATTATTCAAGGGATTACGGAGATGGGATTTGAAGAACCTACAATAGTTCAAAAAGAGAGTATTCCTTTTATACTGAACAAAAAAGACCTGATTGTCCGTTCGAAAACTGGAAGTGGAAAAACAGGTGCTTTTGGTATGCCAATCACACAACGTGTCAATCCGCAAGTAAAAGGCGTACAGGCCCTTATTCTTTCTCCGACCAGAGAGTTAGCAGTTCAGGTGGACAAAGAGATGCGCATGATGGCAAAAGCAACAAAAGTAACAACAACGGCAGTGTATGGTCAGCATAACATTCAAACAGAAATTGAACAATTAAAAAAAGGTGTACATATTGTGACAGGAACACCTGGACGTGTGTTTGACCATATGGAGCGCGGCACATTTAAAACTGAACATATTGAGTTTTTGGTATTAGATGAAGGTGACCGAATGCTTGATATGGGATTTTACGACCAAATTGTAAAAATTATTAAACATCTTCCGACAAAAAGAACAACACTCTTGTTTTCAGCAACAATGCCGGCAGAAATACAAAAGATTTGCCGAAAATATATGGATAATCCCTTGACTATTGAATTAGAGTCTGAGACCAAAACAGTCGATACGATAGAACAAATTTATTATCGAGTTGAAAAAAATGAAAAGCGCAAACAATTATCACGAATTATACGTGCAGAAAATCCAACAGGTGTCATCGTTTTTTGTAACATGCGCCGTGAGGTTGACCGTGTGAAGCAATATCTTGCGAATGGAGGATTTAATGTTGAAGCACTACATGGAGCGATTAGTCAAAACAAACGTTTGAAAACCATTCAAAAGTTAAAAAAAGGCAAAATTCAAGTACTTGTCGCAACAGATGTTGCAGCGCGTGGTATACATGTTGACGAGTTAAGCCATGTAATTAATTATGATATACCTGTTGAAAAAGACAGTTATGTTCATCGTATTGGACGAACAGGACGTGCAGGCAATAGTGGAAAAGCTATATCATTAGTTACAGCAGATGATGTGATGAGCTTATATGAAATTGAAGAACATGTTGGACGCTTAATCGAAGAATGTGAATTACCGGTTCACGTACCGGCTTTACATGGAGAAAATAAAATGCATAAAACGGCAAAACAAAAAAGTGTGCCAAAGCACCAATATACTCCAAAGCACCAACATACGCCAAAGCACCAACATACATCAAAACCACAACAAACTACCCATGCAGTTGAAAAGCGGGTTCCGGAGATTTCAGTTGAAATTGTCCATAAAAAGAAAGCTCAGCCCACCTATAATGAGGGGACTGAGGCAAATACTGTTAAGGCAAATACGCAACAGTTATCTTGGTTACAACGTGTAAAGTGTTTCTTGAAAAAAGCTTAACCGATAATTCGAAAGATAAGACTAGCCATATATGCGACATAGGCTAAGGACATAAAAATTCCTTCTTTGCGTGTTATTTTTTTCCCGGTGTACATAATAGGAAGGACAACAACCATTGCAAGGGTTAAAATACTTAAATCAAGGATGCTAGAGCGATCAATGATGACTGGATTTATAACGGCCGAGACACCTAGAACGAGAAGCAAATTAAAAATGTTTGAACCGATGATATTGCCTACGGCAATATCATTTTCGCCTTTTCGGGCAGCAACAACAGAGGTGATAAGTTCGGGTAGAGAAGTACCGATAGCGACAATGGTTAATCCGATAATGACTTCAGATAGTCCCAAAGTTCGTGCAATGCCCACAGCGCCGGTTACAGTTAAGTCTGATCCCCAAATGATGGCTGCCATTCCTATAACCGTTAATATAAGACTTCGGGGAAGGGACATCTCAGAGATCTCTTCAAATGTTCCTTCTTCTTTGCCTAAGACAATAATCTCGAGCATAGAATAAAAGTAGATGGCAAAAAGAATGAGAAGCATTAAGCCGTCAACACGTGAGATGACATTAGGTGTCTGATCAATGGTCAGGTCAAGAGCCATAAACAGCGTAGCAAATGTAGCTATAATGGCAAACGGCATTTCTTTTAGAATCGTTTTTAGACGAATGCTAATAGGCGTAATTGCCGCTGATAAACCCAAGACCAGTAAAATGTTAAGAATGTTGGAGCCAATAACATTTCCAAAGACCAAACCGTTTGATTTGTCAAGAGCAGCGTTAATACTTACAGCAAGTTCTGGAGCACTTGTTCCAAAAGCGACCAAGGTTAATCCAATAACCATCGTAGAGATATTAAAGCGTCTAGCGATAGAGGCGGCGCCGTCTACAAAAAAGTCAGCACCTTTGACCAGTAGTAAAAAACCAATAATGAGTAAAACAATATCCATAATTCACTCTCCTTTTAAAATAAAACATAAAAAAACTCTACAACTATTAAAAGTTGTAGAGTCTCACTAAACAAATTCTTGTCATCAAAGCCGGGATTATACAATCCGTAATGACGACTTTGATACCGTTGGGCAAGTTACTCCCTCTAAACTACCTTAATTCTATATCATCTCCTCTTATTTTGCAAGATAAAAATAAAATGACTTAATACTTATAAAGTGTTTTTTCGATATTGGGCCGGGCTCATTCCGGTTTGCTTTTTAAAAACATTGGAAAAATAGGCTGAATTGCAATATTCTAGTACGTAGGCAATTTCCGTTATTTTTAATGTTGAAAATTCTAAAAAATTTTTGGCAATAGCTATTTTTCGTTCTTGTATATAGGTGGTTATAGATATGCCAACTTCCTTGTGGAAAAGGTTTGATAAGTAATCTGCGGATAAATGTGTCATTTCAGCAAGTTCTTTTACAGTCAGCTTAGATGTGGCATTTTCAGAAATGTGGCGAATGACCTTTGAGATGGCTTGGGAATAATGATGGGTTTTGCTCGCATTTACTAAACCAATAAAATCCTTGACCATCGAATATTCAAAAGCCTCCAGTTGTTCAGTGTCTTCGAACAATTCAATTTTTTTGATAAAGTGATCACTTAAATCAAAAGCATCTTCAGGAGTAACTCCTGCACGAATAATGGCTCGAGTAAAGATTGTGCAAGAAGCAATCATTGAGTTTTTCATAGACCGTAAAGAATTTGATGATAAAGCTGCGCGGTCTAAACCATTAATCTGAGTTAATGTGGTCAATGCCTCAGAAAGTAAACCTAAGCTGATTTCACTTAATAATTTTGTCTCTAATGAATAGGGAGGATGTTTATATTCCATGTCCATATTCTTCAACTTTTCTTTGATTAGAGAACGATTCATACAATCCCTCATTTCGTATAAGATATATACAAATTATATCAGAAAAACATAAGAAATAATATAGAAAAATAGATATAATTATCAGTACAAGGATTTGGAAATGTATAAATAATCCTTGGAACAAAGATAAACATAGTGGTAAATTGTAAGAAATACACAAAAGCGATGATCTATAAAGGAGGAAGTATTATGAAAAAAGCTTTATCGTTACTATTGGTCATGAGTTTATTAATTCTGGTATTTGCAGGATGTGGTAAAAAGGTTGAAGAATCGGTGGTTATCTACCAAAATAAAGTAGAAATTGGCGAGCAGCTCACGGCATTTGCAAAAGCCTATGAAGAAGAAACCGGGATCAAAGTCGATGTGAAGACATCAGGTGGAGACTCACCCTATGCTGAAAACTTAAAAGCAGAATTTCAGTCCGATCGTCAACCAGACATATTTGTTATTGAAGGTATGGGCGGCTACAACACATGGTCTTCAAAACTTGAACCTTATGAAGATCAAGAGTGGATGGATTTAACAAACCTTGAGTTTACTGTTGATGGTGTTGTCTATGGATTCCCTGTTGCAGTTGAAGCTTGGGGAATGGCATATAATGCTGACTTGTTAAGTCAAGCAGGCATTGATCCGGCAACATTAACTTCCCAAGAAGCATATCGTGCAGCATTTGAAAAAATTGACGGTATGAAAGATGAATTGGGGATTGATTCCGTTGTTGCAATGGCGGCAGGTCCTGATATGCGTTGGGTAACAGGATTACATAACTTTAACGGATATCTTTCAGCTGGATTACCATATGGTGATACAACAGTTTTGGATAAATTGAACAATGGTGAGGCGGATGTTGCAAGATTAACAGAATATGCAGATTGGGTTGAATTATTGTTCGAATATGCAGATGAAGCTGTGTTAATCACTGGTAACTATGATGCGCAGGTTGGACAGTTTGGAACTGGCAAATCGGTATTTATTCATCAAGGAAACTGGATTGATCCTTGGTTAGTGGATAACGGTATTGATTTCCCTATGGGATTTGCACCACATGCAAGTGTCAAAGGTGAACATAATGCAATTTTCATCGGTGCACCATCATTCTATGTTATTAATAGTGATAGTGAGAACAAAGAAGCCGCTAATGCATTTTTAAACTATATGGCTACCAACCAAGCAGGTCATGACTATATGGTTAATGAAGCGAAGATGGTTCCTGCATTTACAAATGTTACATTGATACCGGATACTCCATTATCAGCAAGTGCAGCTGAATGGTTACAAAAACCAAACGGTTCCTATACATGGTTGCAAAATGATATGCCGGATGGATTTGGAATGAATACCCTTGGACCTATTTATGAAAGTTTCGCAAAAGGAGACTTGACAAAAGAAGAATTTATCGATCAACTTGTTAAGCAGATAGAAGAGATAAAATAATTTAAAAGATTGATGAGGGATGTGGGATTTCTCACATCCCTCATAATTATTACGTATCTCTTTTGCCATTCTGACATGTAAAGGAGCAGCTTATGAATAGATATACAAAGGATAAAATTGTCTTTTGGGCTTTTCTAGCACCGGCATTATTTGCTTTTAGCGTTGTTGTAATTATTCCTTTTATTATGGGGATTTATTATTCAATGACTGATTGGACAGCGGTTGCAGGGCTAGAAGTCAATTGGATCGGTCTTGAAAACTATAAAAACATGCTTTCGGACAAAGCGTTTCAATATTCGTTTATCCGAACTTTCTTATTTACTTTTATCAGTGTAATAACGGTAAATGGAGTAGCTATGATTCTAGCTATTTTAGTTACCCGTGAAGTAAAATTTAAAAGTTTTTATCGCGCTGGCTTTTTTGTTCCCAATTTAATTGGTGGTTTGGTACTGGGATATATTTGGCAGTTTATTTTTAAAAGTGTTGTTCCAGCCATTGGAAGTCTTGTGGGATCATCTGCCCTTGAAGATGTGCTTATTCTTGCAGATCCTGAATTAGCCTTAATGGGACTGATTATGGCGTTTACGTGGCAATATGCAGGCTATATTATGATGATTTATGTGGCGGCGCTTTTAAATGTTCCTCAAGAACTAATTGAAGCAAGTGAAATTGACGGGGCAAATTATTGGCATCGATTTAAAAGTATTACATTGCCGATGATAGCACAGGCGTTTACAATTACATCATTTTTAACCTTAGTCAATTCCTTTAAGCAATATGATATTATTGTTGCACTTACCAATGGAGGACCATCAGCAACTTTTCGTGGTGAAATTGTAAATTCGACTGAACTTTTAGCGATGCATATTTATAATGTGGCATTTAAATTTAACAATATGGCGGAAGGACAAGCTAGAGCGATTGTATTTTTTGTCATATTATCTGTTATGTCTATGGCACAAGTGCATTATAACAAGAAGAAAGAGGTGGAAATATAATGTTTAAAAAACGAAAAGTCCTTAATATTGTATTGACATTTATGACGTTGATAATGTTTTTAGTTGCCATGTTTCCTTTTTTTATTGTTGTTATTAATGCCGCAAAAGCATCCCTTGAGATTATTACAGATCCCATAGCCTTACCAGAACGTTGGGGGCAATTATTTATCAATATGGCAGACATTTGGAGTCGACCAAGCATTGAATACTCCTCAAGTGTTTTTTCATCGGTGGTTATTACTGTCGGATCCTTGGCGACTATTTCAGTTTTTTCTGCCATGGCGGCATGGGTTTTGGTGCGGACAAAAACAAAAGTATCAGGATTTATCTTTTTACTTTTTTTAAGTGGACTCATCATTCCATTTCAAGTGGTCATGTTTCCGCTGGTTGCATTGTTTCGAATGATCTATGAAGCTACGGGCTTACGAATGCTTCGAACTTATCATGGGATGATTTTTGCTTACATTGGGTTTGGTACGCCATTATCTGTCTTTATGTTTCATGGATTTATTAAGTCTGTTCCTCTTGAACTTGAGGAAGCATCAACGATTGATGGGTGCACAAAACCTCAGACTTTCTTCAAAATTATCTTACCGATTTTGAAACCTATTTTTGTTACAGTCATTATCTTGAATGGTATTTGGATTTGGAATGACTTCTTATTACCATCGCTTATTCTTGGTATCGGACAAGATATTCAGACGATTCCACTTGCCATTATGGCCTTTGCAGGATCCTTTGTTAAAAAGTGGGATTTAATTATGACGGCGGTTTTGATGGCAGCCATCCCTATCATTGTCGGATTCTTACTTGCACAAAAACATATTATTAAAGGTATGGTATCAGGATCAATCAAGTAAATATCAATGTTTGAAAAGAAGTTTAGGAGAGGGCAGATGAAAAATTCAAAGTTAACAAATGAACAGTTACTCGTTGATGAAAGTTTGCAATTTGTTGGAAATGGATATCTTGGATTACGAGGAAACTTTGAAGAAGGATATCCTAGCGATTTTCAAACGATACGTGGAACGTATATCAATGGTTTTTATGAAGATGTTGAGATAAAGTATGGAGAAAGCGCTTATGGATTTCCAAAGACAGCCCAGAAAATGCTGAATCTAATCGATGGACAGACAATTAGTGTGCGCATTGATGACGAAGAATTTTCTTTGTTTGATGGAAAAGTTGTGATGTTGGAACGCAAGCTAAACATTATGGAAGGTTACAATGTCCGTCACATAGAGTGGATATCTCCAAAAGGTCATCATCTTGTCATACGTATTCGAAAGATGGCATCTTTTGAACAATTAGAACTTGCTGTCATAGAGTATATGATCACATCGATGAACTATTCGGGAGATATCTCTATTTTATCGACGCTAAATGGGCATGTCAATAACTATGCAGATAAGAATGATCCTCGAGTGTCTTCTGAACGTGAACGATGGCTATTGGTTGAACAGGTGCATGTGGAGAATAATGCCTTGGGCCAGATAACGAGTAAGACGCGTCATTCGAATTTGTTTGTGACAGCATCGATGTCACATGATATTGACATGGACTATGAAGTTCAAGAAGAGAGTGTTGTTGCATTTAAACATGCTTCGATTA
The DNA here is from genome assembly GCA_002382805.1 of Clostridiales bacterium UBA4039. Lineage (GTDB taxonomy): Bacteria > Bacillota > Clostridia > Lachnospirales > Vallitaleaceae > UBA1351. The sequence continues at coordinate 30,892 of DGAD01000009.1, read as the reverse complement.
AGCAAGGGGAATCCCTGACATTTTCAAAGTTTCTTGTATATACAGATAGCATCCGTACACCGGTATATGAAGAAAGAGGAAGACAGATTATTCATAAGGCAATACAGCACTCGAGTGCGTATTGGTTTAGCCAACAAAAAAAGCATTTGGAAGCCTTTTGGGAAGTGGCTAGGATTGAACTTGAGGGCGATGAATCTGTTGAAGAAGCATTAAATTACAGTGTATATCAGTTATATGCCTCAGCTGGTCGGGATAAGTTCTCCAATATCTGTGCAAAGGGATTAAGTGGAGAAGGATATGAAGGGCATTATTTTTGGGATACAGAGATATATATGCTGCCCTTTTTTTCTCTAACGCATCCTAAAATAGCTAAAAACTTATTAGCATTTAGATATCAAACGTTAAATCAAGCAAGAGAACGGTCGGTGATGATGGGGCACAAAACTGGAGCGAAGATACCCTGGAGAACCATTGCGGGAACGGAATGTTCAGCGTATTTTCCGGCGGGAAGTGCACAGTATCATATTAATGCAGATGTAGCTTATGCCTATATTCAATATTATCTTTTCACAAAGGATATAGATTTTGTTAAGCAAGCGGGCTTTGAAGTTATCTTTGAGACGGCTCGAATTTGGATGGAAATCGGTCATTTTGACCAGGATAATCAGTTCAAAATACCGGCGGTGACAGGACCTGATGAATATAGCGCAATTGTGAATAATAATTTTTATACAAATGCAATGGCACGATACCATTTGTATTGGGCGACAAAATTTGCCGATGAGTTAAATATTACAGATCCAGACTGGTTTCAAGAGTACAAAAAACGTCTACAGATAAAAAATGAAGAACTACGAATGATGGAAAAGGCCTATCAACAAATGTATCTGCCTTTTTCAGAAGAATTAGGGATTTTTTGGCAAGATGATTCCTTCAAAGATAAGGCGGATTGGGATTTTGAACATACACCTAAAGATAAATATCCGCTGCTACTACATTATCACCCATTGACTATCTATAGATATCGGGTTTTGAAGCAAGCAGATACGTTATTGGCATATTTTTTGTTGGATAATGTTCCTTTGGATATTATGGAGCGTTCTTATGACTACTATGAAAGATTAACAACCCACGATTCAAGTCTCTCACCATGTGTACACAGTATCATGGCGGCAAAGTTGAATAGAGTGGAAAAAGCCTATAGGTTTTTTATGAAAACAGTGCGTTTGGATTTAGATAATTTGCACCATAATACAAAAGATGGATTGCATATTGCCAATGCCGGAGGCGCTTATATGAGCATTGTCTACGGATTTGGAGGTTTGCGTATTAAAGAAGACGGTATAAGTCTTCATCCAATTATGCCTAGAGAGTGGAAAAAGCTTCAGTTTAGATTTCGCTATCAGCAAGCGCTGGTTACGATTACTATGGCTGACCAAATTACACTCCATACAACAAAACCCGTTGAAATTATCGTTTATGGTCAAAGATATAGCGTTGAAAATCAAATCCATATTCGGTATCCGATGGAGGCAAAATAAAGAGGTGGTTCGATGAATTTAGAAGCAGTAAAACACTTAAAAGAAGAATATCTATCCATATATGGAGAATATGGTGGCGACGAAGCGAGCTTCAACGCATTGTTTGATACAATCGTCAGCCGTATGAAAAGCCGTCCAAAGCAATTGCATCGCTTAGACCTTAGAGAACATGATTGGTTTATGAGTGAGAAAATGGTTGGAATGATGCTGTATGTTGATTTGTTTGCTGATAACTTAATGGGGCTAGTGGATAAGATACACTACCTAAAGGAGTTAGGCATCACCTATGTACACCTTATGCCACTTCTATTGCCAAGAAAAGGAGAAAATGATGGTGGATATGCGGTAGAGAATTATAAAGAGATTGATCCATCTTTAGGCTCTTTGACAGAGTTTAAAAAGGTGCTTAATGCCTTTAGGGAACAAGAGATTGATGTGTGTATCGATTATGTGCTAAACCATACAGCGGACACCCACGAATGGGCGCTAAAGGCTTTAGAAGGAGATCAGAAATATCAGGATATGTACATTATGTATGACAATCGCGAAGTACCGGATATTTATGACCAATTTGTCCCGGAGGTATTGCCCGATAAGAACCCTGGTAATTTTACATATGTAGAAAAAATAAACAAGTGGGTTTTTACATCCTTTAGTTCATTTCAATGGGATTTGAATTTTAAGAATCCATATGTTTTTGAACAGATGGTCGATGTAATGCTGTTTATTGCTAATTTGGGTGTAAATATGATTCGGTTGGATGCGATTGCATTTATGTGGAAGGAACCAGGAACAACGTGTAGAAATTTAAAACAGGCCCATGAATTACTGCATCTATTCCATTTAGTCAAAGAAATTGCATGTCCTTCGGTGGCATTACTTGGAGAAGCCATTGTTGAACCGGATGAAATTTTTAAGTATTTTGGTCATGTGGAGGAACAAAGCGTTCACCAACGTATTGAGTGTGGCGTTTTATATAATGCAAATTTAATGGTGGACTTGTTTAATTCACTGGCGACGAGAGACACACGGCTGCTAACATCCGATGCACAACGCTACCATATTCCAAAAACAGGATGCTTTATGAACTATATACGATGTCATGATGATATCGGGTGGGGGTTTAATGAAGATACCGTTGAATATTTTGGAATGAATCCGTATTTACATAAGCAATTTTTGATTGATTTTTATGCAGGGCGATTTGCAGGAAGCTTTTCCAAAGGAGAGATATATCAGTATAATCCAAAGAATCATGATGCGCGCACAAATGGAACATTGGCTTCTCTGTTAGGACTTGAAATAGCCAAAGAGCGTCATGATGAGCGGGAACGCGAACTTGCACATTATCGTATTAAACTTATTTTGGCGCTGATTTTTTCCCAACCGGGAATTCCGCTACTATATAGCGGCGATGAAATTGCGACGCTGAATGATCAAAGCTATAAAAAAGATATGCATAAACAGGCAGAAGGGCGATGGGTTCATCGTGCAAAGTTTGATTGGAAAAGAGCAAAAAAACGTCATGACTTACATACAGATGAAGGACGTGTTTTTCAGTATGTTAAGAAAATAAGTGCAATTCGAAGGGGCCATCCTATTTTTAATAGTAAAGCGGAATATGAGATACTGAACTTTGATAATATACATGTATATGGATTTGTTAAGCGGACTAAAGAACGAACAATGATTTGTTTATTCAATTTTAGTGAAAATCATCAATATTTTTCAGTAGATCAACTTAGAAACATTACGCATAAAACAATTTTATCCGACTTAATTACAGACAAAATGGTTACGCTGAATGAAGCGCAGTTTAAACTTTTTCCATATGAAAGTTTATGGTTAGTATAGACAATTCTCATAAAAATCAGAAAGTTGACTTAAAAAGATTAACTTTCTGATTTTTTTCAGCTATAATAGTAATTTGAAACAATGAATGAAAGAGAGGTTTTTTAAAATGATTGGAACACGTGGGCATGATATAGCAGAGAATGTATCGGCAGAGGACTTGGCAGCGCGCCTTGAACTTCAAGGCCTTGAATCGGTACAGTTGGTTGCATATAAATCTATTGAAGGTGTATCAGATACAGCAGGGTGTTTATCAGCAGGAAAGGCTTTTAAAATTGGACAGGCATTTAAAAAACACAATATCCACATTGGTCTCATTGGAAGCTATTTTAACTTACTGGATGAAGAGGTTGTTGAACAAGGGATGGCACGATTTAAAGAATATCTTGTCTATGGTAAAGAACTTGGTGGATATCTTGTAGGAACAGAAACCGGGTCCTATATGAAGAACTGGACATACCATCCGGATAATCACTCGGAAAAGGCCTATCAATCAGTTCTAAAAATCTTCCAAGAACTTGTTGAGGTGGCCAAGGATCATGGAATGTGTGTTGGAATCGAAGGTGCATATCACCATGCAATGGGATCACCAAAGCAAGTTAAACGATTAATTGATGCACTGGATTCAACGAATGTTCTTGCCATACTCGACCCATACAACTTCTTGTGTATGGACAATTACACCCGGTGTAATGAAATCATTCAAGAAGCTTTTGAACTTTATGGGGACAAAATAGCTGTATTTCATGCCAAGGATTTTATTGTTGAGAACAATACATTAGTTCAGGTTCCTGTTGGCGATGGAATCATGGATTATTCTTTTATAAAAACAATGATTCAAAAATACAAACCAGGCTTAGATATTATTATTGAAGGACAAACAGGTTCTGGGCTTAAAAAAAGTCAGGAATTTTTAACAAAATTATTAAAATAATATAATCATAAAGGGCTGTAACACGATTGTAAGACTGTATTTATCATATGGTCTTACAATTTTTTTTATATTAAGTTATAATGTAAGGAGTGTGCTGTATAAGGAGGAAGCATGAATGAGATAAAAATTTTATATGGAATTATTAACGGAATTACTTTCTTTATATATGGAATTGACAAGGTAAAGGCAATAAATAACAAGTATAGAATTCCTGAAAAAGTCTTGCTTTTATGGGCTTTTTTAGGACCGATAGGAGGTTTGTTAGGCATGCAGCTTTTTCGTCACAAAACAAAAAAAGCGAAATTTAAGGTAGCCATCCCACTCTTTTTATGTTTGCACTTATTTGTGTTTGCATTTGCGCATCCAGTTTTTGCTACAGAGTCTATGCCATCGTCATGGGCGATTAGTGAGTTTGATGAAGCCAAAGAAAAAGGGTATATTACACAGAATTTGTATGATGACTTACATGAAAATATTTCACGCGAAGAGTTTATAGAACTTGTTGTTACAGCATTTGAAAAGATGTTTGGAACATTAGATAGTGTAACAGAAGATGAAAATGTATTTGAGGATACAGAGAATCTCTTTGTGATTAAAGGCTACATTTTAGGATTGATACAAGGCAATGACGGATATTTTTATCCGAATCAGGAAATAACACGGGAAGAAACGATTGTTATTTTTGTTCGTTTGAGTGATGCAATTGAGTTGCGTGCAGAGGTTGAGGTATTATCGGATGCACCGACAAAATTTGAATTTACCGATAAAGAACAAATATCAGATTGGGCGTTGGTAGCGATGAATAAAGCTATCAGTAATGGATTGGTCCGTGGAACACAAAGCGATGATGGAGGAATCTATTTAAAACCGCAAGCGTTAAGTACAAAAGAGGAAGCACTATTATTGAACCTTCGCTTGTTTAAACAATTTGAAAACAATAAAAAACTTGTAAAATACATTAATGAATTTGTCGGAGCTACCGCTTTAGAGCAAGAAGCGATAGACAAGTCAATAAAAGATGAGACAACAAAAGCGTCAAATAGTTCATCAGAAACGGTTGGAAGTGTAACGACAGAAGTCCTTCGAATGCGTTCGTCACCATCCCTAGAGAATTCAGATAATATCATTGGAAAATTAACGTTGAATCAGCGTATAACGATTCAAGGCGAAGAAGGCGAATGGTATCTCGTACGGACACAGAATGCAGTTCAAGGATATGCCCATCAGGATTATATTCGTATCTTAGATGAACAAGAATTGAATATGACAAAAAGTATGGAGCAAAAATCCGATGCTGATGTGGATCAGCTCATTGCTTATGCAAAACAATTTATAGGAACTCCGTATCGTTATGGAGGAACAAGTCTGACTAAAGGTATTGACTGTTCTTCATATACACAACAAATCTATGCACCATTTGGTGTGACGCTTAATCGTTCCTCAAGAGATCAATACTTACAGGGCGATTATGTAGATAAGAGTGCATTGATTCCTGGCGATTTATTATTTTACGGAAAATCCGGACGAGTCTCACATGTAGCGATCTACATAGGAGACGGACAGTCTATCCATGCGACAACAACTTCTGGCGTACGCGTTACACCGGCCTTTGGGTGGATGAGTCGATTACCTTTTATTGGTGCAAAACGTGTATTATAAGGGGTATAAATAAAAGTTATATTATATGCTTGTATTATAAGTGGTTTGCCTTGACATCTCAAGGTAAACCACTTAAACTATGATTGGGTAAAGTGTTGAATTAGAGCGGTTTACAATATAATATAAGGAGAAAATTATGGGTAAAACAATTGCACAAAAAATATTTGATACACATCAAATTGATAAGCCATTTGAAGATACGACCATTGTAAAATTAGACGCGGTATTTTGCCATGAAATTACAACGCCAATTGCAATTACAGATTTAATGGCTAGAGGAATGGACCGTGTTTTTGATCCGACAAAGATTAAAGCGGTTATAGATCATGTTACGCCTGCAAAGGACTCAAAAACGGCGCAGCAAGGAAAAATTATACGAGATTGGGCAAGACGGCATAAGATTAAAGATTTCTTTGATATTGGTCGCAACGGTGTATGTCATGCGATTTTTCCTGAAAAAGGCTTTGTACGTCCGGGCTATACAATCATTATGGGAGATAGCCATACATGTACCCATGGAGCTTTTGGGGCTTTTGCAGCAGGGGTTGGGACAACAGATCTTGAAGTTGGGATATTAAAAGGTGTATGTTCTTTTAAAGAACCCAAAACCATGAAATTTGAACTGACGGGGAAATTACCGAAAGGTGTTTATGCGAAAGATGCTATTTTATATATTATTAGTCAAATAGGAGTTAATGGTGCAACCAACTGTGTTATGGAATTCACAGGCAATATTGTGGATGAGATGTCCATGGAATCACGTATGACCTTATGTAATATGGCGATTGAAGCTGGAGGAACGTCGGGGATATGTCATCCAGATATGACGACAGTCAACTATTTATGGCCTTTTATCGAACAAGATTATGCATCAAAGGAAGAGGCACTAGAAGATTTTAGTCAGTGGGTATCCGATGAAGACGCACAATATGAAGCGGTATATACCTATGATTTATCTAAGTTAACCCCTATGGTAACGTTTGGATATAAACCGGATCAAGTGAAACCGGTTGAGCAAATGCAAGGGACAAAAATTGATCAAGTTTATATTGGATCATGTACAAATGGGCGGATAGAAGATTTACGCATTGCTGCAAAAGTACTGGAAGGTAAAAAGATAAGTGACACACTACGCGGTGTTTTGTCTCCGGCGACACCAGCTATTTATCAGATGGCTCTAGAGGAAGGCATTATTGATATATTTATGAAAGCAGGCTTTTGCGTAACCAATCCGACGTGTGGAGCGTGTCTTGGGATGAGTAACGGTGTGTTAGCCGAAGGGGAAGCATGTGCATCAACAACGAATCGTAACTTTAACGGGCGTATGGGTCGTGGAGGAATGGTTCACTTGATGAGTCCTGCAACTGCAGCAGCTACGGCTATTGAAGGTGTTATTGTGAACTCGGCATTATTTGAAGGAGGACAATAGATGAAATCATTTAGCGGAAGTGTATTATTTTTAGATCGCAGTGATATTAATACAGATGAGATTATTCCTGCAAAATATTTGACAGAGATTACAAAAGAAGCCCTAAAACCTTATCTCCTTGAGGATTTAACCCTAGAGGGATTTGAACCAGCAACAGATATCTTGGATAAAAAAGTGATTATTACGCGTTCAAATTTTGGATGTGGGTCTTCAAGAGAACATGCGCCTTGGGCGTTAGAAGTTAATGATATCAATGCAGTATTTGCGGTGGATTTTGCACGAATTTTCCGACAAAACATGTATAACTGTGGTATGTTGGCGGCAGAGTTTAGTGCAGAAGAGATTGAGGACATGTTTGACAGTTTTTCTGGACAAGCAACAGAAGCAATCGTCGATATTGAGAACGCTACCTTGACTTTGCGATCGGAGACGATCGATAAAGTGTACCCTTTTAAATTAGAAGGGTTTGACAGAGCACTTGTAGAAGCAGAAGGATGGGTTGGATACGCCGATAAAAACTACTAAACATTAATTGACAATCATTATCATTTAGTCCATAATAGAATACAACAATAATCGCTGTGTATTTTTAGAAAGGATGATATTGATGAGCTGTTGTCAAGATAAAAAACAATGTGAACATACCTTAGAAAAGAAAGAGTTAAGAATAAATAGTATCGATATAAGTGAAGGAATTAACCGAACCCCAAATAGAGCCATGCTTAGGGCGGTTGGGTTTAAGGATGAAGATTTTAAGAAGCCCATGATCGGAATTGCAAGTACGTGGAGTGAAGTTACGCCATGTAATATTCATATCGATCAGATAGCTCTTTATGCAAAACAAGGAGCTAGAGAAGGTGGAGGCGCACCGATGATTTTTAATACCATTACGATTGCAGATGGTATTGCAATGGGACATGAAGGTATGCGCTATTCTTTGCCGAGTCGTGAAGTTATTGCAGACTCCATAGAAACTGTCGTTGGGGCAGAGCGTCTTGATGGCTTGGTGGCTATTGGAGGTTGTGACAAAAATATGCCGGGATGCATGATTGGAATAGGCCGACTAAATATCCCGGCTATATTTGTATATGGAGGTACAATTCAGCCGGGAAAATTAGATGGAGAGGCGATTGATATTGTATCCGCTTTTGAAGCTGTAGGACAATACAACAAAGGGGAAATTGATGCAAAGCGATTGCATGAAATTGAATGCAATGCGTGCCCGGGACCGGGATCGTGTGGTGGGATGTATACAGCAAACACCATGGCATCAGCCATTGAAGCCATGGGTATGTCGCTACCTTATAATGCATCCACTTCAGCTATTGATAGCCATAAATCGGATGAAGCCTCTCGGGCAGGTGCTCAAGTGATTAAACTACTAGAGCAAGGAATCTATCCTAAAGACATCATGACAAAAAAAGCATTTGAAAATGCAATTACAGTTGTTATGGCTCTTGGAGGATCGACCAATGCATTTTTACATTTATTGGGGATAGCCCATTCAGTGGATGTTGAGCTAAGTTATGATGATTTTGAACGTATTCGCAAACGTGTTCCTCATCTTGCAGACTTAAAACCTAGCGGCAAATATGTTATGCAGGATTTAAGTAATGTAGGAGGACTGCCGGGTGTTATGAAGATATTATTGCGTCAAGGATTACTTCATGGTGAATGCTTGACGGTGACCGGAAAGACATTGGAAGAAAATTTACGAGAATTTCCTGATTTGGATGTACACCAAGAAATCATTCGCGATTTTGAACATCCATTAAAACCGGAAGGTCCTTTATATGTTCTTAAGGGGAATCTTGCCCCGGATGGTGCCGTATGTAAAATGTCAGGGGTACCAGTAAAAACGATGACAGGACCGGCAAAAGTTTTTGATTCTGAAGAAGAGGCGACAGAGGCATTAATGAAGGATGAAATTGTTGAGAATGATGTTATTGTCATTCGCTATCAAGGTCCTAAGGGTGGTCCGGGAATGCCGGAAATGCTTTCTATAAGTGCGATTGTAATCGGCAAAGGCTTAGGTGGAAAGGTGGCTATGCTTACTGATGGAAGGTATTCAGGAGGTAGTCATGGATTAGTTATCGGTCATATTGCCCCTGAAGCACAAGTTGGAGGACCTATTGCACTTCTTCAAAATTATGATATGATTACTATAGATATAACGACAAATACAATTCGTGTCAATCTTAGTGATGAAGAATTTGAAAAGAGACGAAAAGAATGGGTCGAACCGCCTTATCGCTATCAACGTGGTGTGTTGAATAAATACATACGCTTGGTGACATCGGCAGATCGTGGGGCGGTTACAGATTAGGAAAAGGATTTGGTGATATGGACAAAAAGGTAAAGGTCAGATACCGTAAAAAAGAAGGAAAGTACATTGTGGAGTATTCTCGTGTCAAAGATGTCAAAGCGGAACGGTTTTTAATCTTGCAACAAATCAATGCATCACATGACATGTTCGTTGTTCTGGATACAGAGTTACTAGGAACGGCTGAGATGAATAGTGATCGAGATAAGCTGCCGCTTGGCTCAAGAGATGGACAAAATAGTATTATAAGTTTATTTGTTAATAAAGATATTCCAAATAGCATGCGTCATAAATATGTAGACAAACAGAAAAAAATGTTTGGCGTACCCATGGGAAAATCAGAAAAAAAAGAAGAGGTCAACCTGGCTTTTTATTTTGACAAAGGTACCATAGATTTTGATGTGTTTGAGCAGCTTCTTTGCTACTATGATTATATGATTGGTATTGAAAGTCTAATACCTATTGAAGAACTTCTAGACCGATTTAACCAAGGTGAGATAACGAGTGTTCAAGGAACCGATTTATTTAAGTATGAGCTCATTGATTCTTTATATATGCAGCATTTTTATACAGACTATAATTTAAACAAATAGACACCTAGTGACTTGTCCCCCAATTTTTAGATTTTTTAGGTCTAAAAGTTGGAGGGAAGCCTAGGTGTCTATTTGTTTTGGGAACGTGTTTTTGAATTTAGCTACAAAATTGTTATGCGATATTTTTGATTTTTTCTAAGAAAGCTTCAATAGGTTGATTACCTACGAGCTCATGAGTATCGTTGATGACAATTTTTGGAACGCCGGATACATTATATTTATTTGACAGTTCATTAAAGGTTTGAGCTTCAATCATTTCTGCATGTATATTTTCATTCATCAGCGCTAACTTGTGAGCTTTTTGTACAGCACCCGGACAATGTGGACAACCAAGAGTGATAAATACTTTGATATCAACAGGCTTATTAATGGCCATGATTGCCTTTGTCATTTCTTCAGGTAGTGCACTTTGTGCTCCAGAGACTTCAATAAGTGCAGGAATAAATGAGTTGATTTCATGTCCGGCAGGAATCCCATTGAATTTAATACGTTTGTAGTTACCCTCCTGATCAAGTAAAACAATACTTGGAACCATTTTCACATCATATTCTTGAGCCAATTTGCTGTCATTATCAATGTCATAATTTTTTAGTTCTAATTTATCACTTAAAGGTAGGAGCTCCTCCATAAACTCTTTGGTCTCTTTACATGTAGAGCAGTCATTTTGATCAGTAAATAAGGCGATAGTCACTTTGTTTTGTAGTTGTGAAAATACCTCTCTTAATTGTTGTTGAAGTTCATTATTTAACATTTTCATAAGTAGTCATCCTTTCTTTTGCGTTTAATAGGTTTATATAATCATTGGCGGCTAAAGCTGTTTTAGCACCATCACTTGCTGCAATTATAATCTGTTTGTAGCTGACGGTTGTTAAATCACCGGCGGCAAAGATTCCTGGAACATTGGTCTGTCCTTTTTCGTCGATAATAATTTCACCGGATGTATTCATATCAACAAGGTCAATAAACAACTGACTATTTGGAACGACCCCAATTTCAATAAAGACACCATCACCGGCGATGTCGAATTCGCGCTGAGTGTTTTTGTCAAGAACATGAAGATGACTCAAAAAGTCTTCGCCTTCAATGCTTAATATCTGTGTCTCAAGGTGAATATCGATTTTGTCATTTTGATAGAGTTCATCGACAAGAATCTTATCGGCGCGAAACTGGCTACGATGAACCAATGTTACGTGGTTGGCAACTTTGGATAAGTCCAGCGCAGCTTCAACAGCTGAGTTACCACCACCTGCAATAATAACATCTTTGTTTTTGTATAGAGGAGCATCACATATGGCGCAATAAGCAACACCACGACCTGCTAGCCGTTCTTCACCTGGAACATTTAATTTTCGATGATTTGTCCCGGTAGCTAATAAAAGAGTGCGCCCGTGAATCACTTGCCCATCTGCCAAAACTACTTTGTGAGAAGAGGTACCGGGAATGATTTCAACGACTTCGCTATATTCAGCGATAGGTACTTCCAGTTCAAGAACATGGGACTTGAATTCATTGACCAACTCTTCGCCGGTAGTTTTTTGTGTACCTAGGTAATTTTCGACGGTAGAGGTATTTACAATCTGTCCACCGATTTGTTTGGTGATAATTGCAGTCTCAAGTCCTTTGCGTTTTGCATAAAGCGCAGCGTTAAGACCTGCAGGACCACCGCCAATAATCAAAAAATCATAGAGAGTATCTTCATTGATTTGAGGTTTGTTTGTACTAAAACCCTCAAAGTTAAACTGGAAATTTGATGTCATAATTTTGCCTCCTTATGGTGACGGAACTTGAATTCCGACGTATACACATTTTGTAAGTTACTTTAACAATTTGCTAATTGTTGATTCAGATAGATTGCCAAAAAGTTGTCCTAATTGTTTTAATGATAATGTTGAATGTTTTCTAAATAAACGAATGAGTTCGTTGCGTAAAGGTTTGTCTCTAAGTAATTCATCTATGGACAATCCTCGGTCGGTAGTAATGGTTTGAAGCTTGTCTTTTGCTAAATCAAAGGAACGAATACAATTTTGACAATCCTCAAAATAAAATGAGGTTAATTCCTTTGGTGTACTTTGAGTATTATCAAAACATACGGTAAACTGTCTACCCTCCAAATGGTTTTGTCGCTGTTTAAACTTTAGTTTAATCCTTGATAAATCTTCATCTGAGGCAATAAGTTCACTTTTGAAGCGATCTTTAAACAATTGTCCTTTACATTTTGTATACATAGCGTAGGAGATGTTGATGCTTTTCATAATCTTTGATATATCTCCGCCGTTTACATCAACGACAAGTTCATAAGTGTTATCCGAACTTAAACAATATCCATGGAGTAAGAAACCGTATTTTGCTTGACATGCATTAAGGATATCGGCAAACCGTAACCGATCTGCATCTGTTTGAAAGAGACAACGGCTATGACCGCCATGTTGTTTAATATAATAACGTCCAAATTCATCTTTAATTCGTGCTGTTCTTGCCATGTCATCACCCCTTGTGCATACTTTTTTTAGCCTCTTTGTTTATGGATTATCTATAGCATACACGAAGATAAAAGAAAATTCAAGTACCGTCCCCAAATGTTTACAGAATGTTCATATTTTAATGAGCTGTGACATAAAATACCCCTCACATTTTAGGTGAGGGGTAAAGGATTAATACTACTTTATAGCATCTTGATAACGACGTTCAACGGCGTCCCAATCGATAACGTTCCAAAAAGCCTTAATATAATCTGGACGACGGTTTTGATAATTTAGATAATATGCATGTTCCCAGACATCCAGACCAAGAATGACCTCTTTTCCTTCGGAAATAGGGGAGTCTTGATTAGGTGTAGAGGAAATCTCTAATTGACCGTTAGCAAAAGTAAGCCAAGCCCATCCAGAACCAAAACGCGTTGCAGCAGCTTTAGAAAACTGCTCTTTAAAGGCTTCAAAGGAACCAAATGTAGCATTAATTGCTTCGTTTAAGGCTCCCTTAGGTTCGCCGCCACCATTTGGACCGATAATCTCCCAAAAAATCTTATGGTTATAATAACCGCCACCATTATTGATAACGGCTGTTTGAATATCGCTTGGAAGTGATGGAATTGAGGTTAACAGTTCTTCTATATTTTTATCTATATTCTTTCCTTCAAGAGCCGCATTCAAGTTATTTGTATAACCTGCATGGTGCTTGCTATGATGGATTTCCATAGTTGCTTTGTCAATGTGAGGTTCTAATGCATCGTATGCATAGTTTAATTTAGGTAATTCAAAGTTCATAGTTATTTCCTCCTTTAATGAAATGTGAGTAATATATTATATGAAAATGATAATCAATATCATAAAAGAATGATAACATACATTAATTGGAAATGCAAGGGTGCCATAAAAGTTTCCTTGCAAAAAAAAGTATTTATAGGTAGGATAAATGCAAAGGAGGGATTATATGCGACTGGAGCAAGAGTTTTTTTTACAAGATGCTTTAACGTTGGCCAAGGAGCTTATAGGAAAAGGGTTGGTTCGAGAAATGGATGGGCGGACAATTATTACTCGAATTGTTGAAACCGAAGCATATATTGGACCGGAAGATAAAGGATGCCATGCGTATAATAATAAGCGCACAAAGCGGACAGAGACAATGTTTTTAGAAGGGGGACACAGTTATATGTAATTGAGCTTGAGCAATCGAAAGTAGAAGTTTGTTCAGGGCCACGGATAAATATTGACTATGCACAAGAATATAAAGATGTTCCGTGGAGGTTTTATATTAAAGGGCATCCATTTTTATCACGATGAATAATAAACAAAAAGTAGAAAATTGTATCCTAATGTTGTATAATGATAGAACAAATATAAGGAGGTATTTAATATGGACAATCAGCAACATTATAATGGAGCTCAACATCAAGAGGTAACTGTTGGAGAATGGTTTCTTTCAATGATCATTATGATTATTCCTATTGTAAACATTATTATGATGTTTGTATGGGCATTTGGTAGCGGAACACCTACATGTAAAGCAAACTTCTTTAAAGCTTCATTGATTTTCACTGCAATAATTATTGTTCTTCAAATAGTTGTGTTTATATTATTTGGTGCTGCGATTGCGGCAGGATTTTCAAGTTATTAATTAAGACATATAGTATTATTAAAAGCCATCCCTCGTACGAGGGATGGCTTTTTTTGTACAATCAGTAGAGTATCTAATGAGATTAAAGAAAATAGCAATGAGAATCTATATCAAAAACATAGAGGGAAAGCTATAATTAAAATATACCAAACCGAAAAAGGATGTGAGAATTAATGGAAAGCTTATATATGAGTACCGTGTTTATCGCAGGAGTATTATCTTTTTTTAATCCATGTATTTTACCTATTATCCCTGTATACATAGGCTATTTTGCTGAAGCCAATCCGGATGAGAAAACGTACAGATGGAAAATAGTTTCAAAGCCGATGCTCAAGGCAGCTATCTTTGTTCTAGGCCTATCAACGGCATTTGTATTGCTGGGGTTTGGAGCAGGAGCACTTGGTAGTTTGTTATATAGTGATGGTTTTATCCGTATTGCAGGTGGCATCGTTGTTATTTTAGGATTGCATCAAGTGGGACTATTAAAGATACAACGGCTGAATCGAGAAAAGAAACTTCACCTGACGCGTTCTGCAAAAGCCGACTTCTTAGGGGCATATCTGCTGGGGTTAACCTTTAGCTTTGGCTGGACACCATGTGTCGGACCAGTACTTGTAGCGGTACTTGGATTATCCGCAAGTGAAGGCAGTGCACTGTATGGAGGATTGCTTATGTTTATATATTCTGTTGGATTGATGATTCCATTTATGCTGGTGGCAATTTTTTCAGATGTTCTTTTAAAACGGGTCAAAGCGCTATATAAACATACAGAAAAAATCCGTATTGCAGGAGGTGTTTTGATTATTTTTATGGGACTTGTTTTAATGACAAATAATTTGATGGTCATCGTTCGATGGGTGGAAAACCTATTACGTTAAGGAGGAATATAAAATGAAAAAATCAATGTATAAAACGATAGCAAGTATCATACTTGCAACAATGGTGACAGTTGCTTGTGCACCTGTACAAGAAGCTACAGAGACAGTCGAGAACATGGATGCAGAATCAGTCATGATAGAGGATAACGCAATGGAAGAAGAAAATTCAGGCGTTATGGCGCCGGAGTTTGAACTTAAGGACCTTCAAGGCAATACCTATCGATTGTCAGATCTAGCAGGTGAAAAAATTTATATGAAATACTGGGCATCATGGTGTTCGATATGTTTAGCGGGTCTATCAGAAATTGATGTGTTAAGCAATATGGATACAGAGTTTAAGGTGTTTACTGTTGTAACTCCAGGAGCTAATGGAGAACAGTCGGAAGAAGACTTTAGAGAATGGTTTGAGGGACTTGAGTATGAGCATATAACTGTACTTATTGATACAGAGGCAGAACTTGGAAAAGAATTGAATGTTCGCGCATTTCCAACATCCGTTTTTATAGGGAGCGATGGAAAAATTATAGAAGCATTACCAGGGCACAAATCCAATGAGGAAATCATAGAAAAAGTAGCTACATTTTATTAGAAAATGTTTTTTAGTGCATAGAAGAATAAAGGATGTGATATGATGAAAACAAACAGTTTGTTAATCGTACTTATGGTCATAGGTCTTATTGCGGCAGGATGTGTAGGGCAGCCTGATTCAGACGAGATGACGAATGCACCAGAAGCCATGAAAGTATCAGAGGTGAATTCAAATATATATACAGCCCTTGGTAAAGAGAAAAATCTGCAAACCATCTACTTTGCCGGAGGATGTTTTTGGGGAGTAGAAGAATATTTTTCCCGCATTGAAGGAGTACATGATGCTGTTAGTGGATATGCGAACGGCACCACAGAAAATCCATCATATGAGGATGTAATCTATCGTAAAACAGGACATGCGGAAACGGTTAAAGTGGTGTATGATGAAACACAAATATCCTTGGAACAATTGATTGGATATTTTTATAAAATTATTGATCCAACAAGTCTTAATCGTCAGGGAAATGATGTTGGCAATCAATATCGAACTGGTATATACTATAGTAGAGTAGAAGATCGACCAATCATTGAAAAACTACAAGACTTAGAACAAAAAAAATATACCAAAGCAATTGTTGTTGAAAATCTGCCCTTAGACAATTTTTATTTGGCGGAAGAATATCATCAAGACTATTTAAAAAAGAATCCCAACGGATATTGTCATGTAGATATGAAAAAACTTGAAGAAGACGTTGTATTTATTAATCCAGAGGATTATTCTAAACCAAGTGATGCGGTTTTACGAGAGCAATTAACCGAGATTCAATATGAGGTCACACAAAAAAACAACACAGAGTATGCATTTTCAAATGCATATTATGATAATTATGAACCGGGACTATACGTTGATGTTGTCACCGGAGAACCGCTCTTTTTATCGACAGATAAATATGACTCGGGTTGTGGATGGCCAAGCTTTACAAAACCGATTGTAGAAGAAGTGGTTCACTATACAACGGATACAAGCTTTAATATGGTACGCGTGGAAGTGCGTTCACGTGTTGGAGACTCCCACTTGGGTCATGTCTTTGAAGATGGACCGAAGGAGCAAGGCGGTCTTCGCTACTGTATTAATTCGGCGTCCATACGCTTTGTTGCCTTGGAGCAGATGGAACAAGAAGGCTATGGCGAATTAATAGGTTTGATTGAAAAATGAGGTGTTCTATGAAACTACTTGTCATTGATGATGAGCCTTTGGTTCGTCAAGGGATTGTCTCCCTGATTGCATACAAAAAACTCGGGATTGATAGTATTTTTGAAGCGGAAAATGGACAGCAAGGGCTAGAAATCGTTGCTCGTGAAGAACCGGATATTATTTTGTGCGATATTAATATGCCAAAGGTCAATGGTCTTGACTTCGCAAAAGAGGTGAAGGCCACTTGGCCTTGGATAAAAATAGCGATTATTACTGGATATGACTATTTTGATTATGCAAAACAAGCGATAAAAATTGGCGTAGAAGATTATGTACTAAAGCCGGTATCCAAAAGTGATGTTCAGGAAGTGATCGGTAAACTTATAGCAAAAACAGTCGAGGATGCAGCCGTCAAAGAAGTGTATAAAAGCATCCAAAAAATTGATCATCACGAAGAAGACGCACTAGGATATAAAAAGCAAATCATTAACATCATCGAAGAACATATCAGTGATCCGGAGTTTTCCTTGATGCGATTATCAGATACGATGGGCCTTAACGACAGTTATTTAAGCACTCTATTCAAAAAACTATTTGGAACTTCTTTTAGCGAATACCTGCTTCGGGAACGTTTAGAAAAAAGCAAAATTTATCTTCTGACAACCGAGTTAAAAAACTATGAGATTGCGGATAAAGTTGGAATTAGTGATGCAAATTACTTTTCGACGCTTTTTAAAAAACACTATGGTAATTCACCCAATCGCTATAAAAAAATGCTAAAAAAAGATAAGGGAAAATAAGTGTAAATACAGACAATATATAGAAGGTGATGACAGATGAAGCGAAAAATCACATTGATTTATCTAGTTTTTGGCATAGCAAGTGTTGTGCTGGTCGGATTTGTACTATACTATTCTTTGTCAAATGTACTGGTCAATGAATCCATCATGTCAACAGAAACAGCCGTCAATCAAAGTGGAAAATACCTAGAGATTTATATTGAAAAATTAAAAGGAATATCTGACAGCCTTAGGACGAATCAAGATGTCATCGAATACTTTGGGGAGAACATGGTTTTTGAACCTAAGATTTATGAAGAAAGAATACATCGTCTCATTGATAATCTGATGGAATCAGACACGTCCTTACAGTCGGTTATTCTTATATCAAAAGATGGAAAACTTTTTTCAAATGAAAAAAATCTGGATATGTCCATGTCAGAAGATATGATGGAGGAATCTTGGTACATTGAAGCGATGCATAATGCAATGCCGACGTTGACTTCTGCAAGAATGCAAAAATTTTCCATGGATAAAGATTTGTGGGTGATTTCTTTGAGTCAAGAAATTGTTGATGCGACAGGAGCCAATATTGGCGTCGCGGTTATTGATGTTCCATATACTGCATTAGAGACGTATTTAATGGATTTGCACTTGGGAGAGGATGGATTTGTGTATATTCTGAATGCAAACCAAGATGTTGTTTTTCATCAGGACCAAAGATACTATGAAGATGAGGAGCGAAGAAAAGCATTAGTTGAGCTAATGGAAAACACGAGCAATTATCAAAAAAAGACAGAAATACTTATAAATCAATATAAAATGGCGAATACAGATTGGACGCTGGTTGCTGTGTCTTCATTAGATGCATTAATAGTTTTACGAAGACAAGTTCTTGAAACGGTCGTTATAGGTATATCCATTATATTTGTGGTTGTGATTGTCACGAGCATGATTCTTAAAGGGTTGACCAAAGAAATTCAACAACGTGAACAAGAAATATATCAACATGAAATGCGGGCCATGTATAGCCAAATCAATCCCCATTTTTTATATAATACATTAGATGCCATTGTATGGATGGCTGAATTTAACAAAAAAGAAGATGTCATTGCCATTACAAAATCCTTAGCAAGATTTTTTAGGCTATCGCTAAATCAAGGTAAGGCAGTTACGACGTTAAGGGATGAGATTGAGCATGTACAACAATATTTATATATACAAAAGCAACGCTATCAAGATAAACTTGAATATTCAGTTCATGCAGATGAAGAGGCTCTTGATGTGTTAGTGCCTAAGATTATTTTGCAACCGATTGTTGAAAACTCTATTTACCATGGCATTAAAGATAAAGATGGGATAGGAACAATTGACATTACCATAAAAAGCTATGATGACTATATAGAAATTCTTATTAACGATGATGGCATTGGATATGACGAGCAAATAGAAGAAACAGAAAAAGATAAATCGCATAAAACGAAGTTAGGTGGCATAGGCCTTCAAAATGTAGAACGGCGTATCCAACTGTTTTGTGGAGAAGACTATGGATTATCCATCCATTCGAAAAAAAATATAGGAACAACCGTTACATTAAAAATATGCAAAGCGCGAAGGTAAATAATCGCTTGCTTTGCATATTCTTTGGAGGAATTATAATACTAAACTATGGCATGGTTATGTTCATAAGCATCTATTTTATCAGCTTTTAATAAGGTTAGTCCAATATCATCAAGACCTTTTAGAAGCTTATTTTTATGGAATGTATTGATCTCAAAAGGTATTTTAAAACCTTCTGAATCATACAAAGTTTGTGCCTCTAAATCTACAGTCAGCATATATCCAGGTGTTGCGGCCACTTTTTCAAAGATAATATCCATAGTATCGTTGGAACAGCGAATAGGCAAGATGCCGTTGTTAAAACAGTTATTAAAAAAGATATCGGCAAAGCTTGGCGCTATAATGACACGAAATCCATAATCTTCTAAAGCCCAAGGCGCATGTTCGCGGGAAGAACCACATCCAAAGTTTGCTCGTGAGATGAGAATAGAGGCACCTTGGTAGCGCTCTTGGTTAAATACGGAATGAGGAATGGGCTGATCATTTTCATCATAGCGAAATTCATAGAATAAAAATTGTCCAAAACCACTGCGTTCAATGCGTTTTAAAAATTGTTTTGGAATAATTGCATCAGTATCTATATTTGTACGGTCAATAGGTAGCACCAATCCGGTAGTTTTTGTAAATGGTTTCATCATTGTCCTCCTTTTTATGCGTCCAGTTGACGAAGGTCTCTTACATCCACAAAGTGACCTGCAATTGCAGCCGCTGCAGCCATTGCAGGAGAGACTAGGTGGGTTCGACCACCACGTCCTTGGCGTCCTTCAAAATTACGGTTCGATGTTGAAGCACATCGCTCCTTAGGTTGCAAGTAATCAGGATTCATGGCAAGACACATGCTACAGCCAGATTCACGCCATTGAAAACCAGCATCAATAAAAATTTGGTCCAAGCCTTCAGCTTCAGCTGCAAGCTTAACTTTTTGCGATCCAGGGACAACAAGTGCCGTAACATTTTGATTAACTTTTCGTCCTTTGGCTACGGTTGCGGCGGCGCGCAGGTCTTCAATACGTCCATTGGTACATGAGCCGATAAAAACAACATCAATAGGAATTGCATCCATGGGCGTTCCGGATTCAAGCCCCATGTAATCCAAAGCTTTTTGGCATGAGTTTTGTTCATCGCTAGTACTAAAGTCAGATGGATAGGGGACGCAGTCGTTAATACTTGCACCCATAGAAGGGGAAGTTCCCCAAGTCACTTGAGGCTCTAATACATTCAAATCAAAGTCAATGACAGCATCATAGGTTGCATCAGCGTCTGAGGCAAGTAGCTTCCATTGTTCGACGGCTTGCTCAAAAGCTTCACCTTTTGGTGCATATTCACGTTCTTTAAGATACGTAAAAGTTGTCTCGTCCGGAGCAATAAGTCCAGCTCTAGCACCAGCTTCAATTGCCATGTTGCAAATAGTCATTCGCTCTTCCATGGTTGTCTTTTTTATTGCTTCGCCCGTAAACTCCATGACATACCCTGTACCAAAATCCGTACCGTATTGACTGATAATTCCAAGGATAATGTCTTTGGCAGTGACACCCAGAGGCAACTCACCGAGAAGACGGATATTCATTGTTTTTGATTGACTTTGTTGAAGACACTGGGTTGCCATGACATGTTCAACTTCACTGGTTCCGATGCCAAAGGCAAGTGCACCAAATGCACCATGTGTGGCTGTGTGACTGTCTCCGCAGACGATAGTTTTTCCGGGAAGGGTTAATCCAAGCTCAGGACCGATAACATGAACGATACCTTGATGTGGACTGTTTAGCCCAAACAAAGTAACACCAAATTCAGCACAGTTGGCTTCTAATGTTTCAATCTGTTTTTTTGAGATAGGATCCTTAATGTTATAGCGGTCTTTGGTAGGGACATTGTGGTCCATCGTTGCAAAAGTAAGTTCAGGACGCCGAACGCGTCTATTTGCAAGGCGTAATCCTTCAAAAGCTTGAGGAGAGGTTACCTCATGTACAAGGTGTAGGTCAATATATATAATTCCGGGTTTTCCTTCTTCTTGGTCAACGAGATGATTAGCCCATATTTTTTCATAGAGTGTTTTTCCAGTCATATTCGTTCATCCTTTCCTTATAAATCCTTTTTAGACAAAGGCTTTACATTGATTTAGAACCATTGTATAATAAAAAAAGATATAAATAAAATGATAAAATATTATGAAGTGCATAACTTAAAGTTATGGTTAATTGGAGGAGTTATGACAACAGAACAATATAAGGTTTTTTATAAAGTTGTTGAACATGGAAGTATTTCAAAAGCAGCAAAAGCATTGTTTGTTTCTCAACCTGCAGTGACAAAATCAATTAAAACATTGGAGAATGAGCTAGAAGTTCAGTTGTTTATTCGTAATCCCAAAGGAGTAATATTAACACGTGAAGGGGAAGTGCTGTATGATTATGTAAAGGAGGCATTCGAGCAGCTTGAACTGGGAGAAAAACGTATTCGTCAATTAAAGGGAAGAACCTATGGAAGTGTGCGTATAGGGATAAGTAATATTTTGTGCAAATATTATTTTATACCACATTTAAAAACTTTTCATGAACGATATCCTAAACTAAAAATTGAGATTGTCAATCGCACGAGTCCAGAGACGCTGGAACTTCTAGAAAGTGGAAAGATAGATTGTGCGATTATAAGTGAGGTGGGGGATCGTCAACGCTATCGATATTATGAATTGATGGAAATTCAAGATACCTTTGTGGCAAAAATAAAACCACCTAAGCCTATACTTTCTATTCAAGATTTAGAGGCATATCCTCTGTTGCTTCTCGAAAAGAAAAATTCGACACGCCAACACTATGATGAACATTTTGTAAAGTACCAGGGTAATGTTAATGTCGACATTGAAATTAGTAGTATGGAGTTTTTGATCGAGTTTGCAAAAATTGGATTAGGGGTCTCTGCAGTTATCCAAGACTTTGTTCAGAAAGAACTAGAAGAAAAAAGTCTTTTTGAATGGAAAGTTGAACCACCTTTAACACCAAGAAGTATTGGTTTGCTTTATAAAAAGGGCGATTCACTTTCCATTGCATCAAAGACATTTATTGATTTTATGACGAATCAAAAGATTCTTTAATGTAGTTGGGTATAAGCTTCTAAAAAAGTAAAAAGGTCTTTACGAGCCACCTCGCAACCATTATCGGTTGTAGACTCAATATTGATCGGGATAACCGGATCATGTAAAGAGAGACGAAGGAGAATCCAACCTTTGACACCGTCAAAATCGTAGTTGGCACGAACACCTTCATGGTTGGGTGAGACTAAAGTATAATGTGCGTTTGTTGAGACATATTCCATGAAGTCATCTAAGACTTTTTGACCATAGGATTTAAAGTCTTCATTATCAATAGTAAGACGAATTTCTGTTGCATCCTGTGGCTCTTCTAGTGAAGCAATCAAATCGGATATATTTTTATTTTCCTTACGAAGCTTGGCAAGGATAATGAGGATTTTTGTAACAATATATGCACCATCGTCTAAGAAGTAATTATCTTTAAAGGCTCCATGTCCTGATGTTTCGATAGCTAAGTGGCTAGGTATTCCTTCATTATTTAAGCGAATCGACTCATCAATAACATTTTTATACCCTCGTTTGAAGCGATGATGATGTCCACCTAATTCGTTGATAAAAGTCTCTAACCCATCAGAGGTTACAGAATCTGTGACGATGGTTGTACCTGGATGCTCAGCGAGGGTTATTGCACTCATAAGAGCAATAAGCTTATTACGATTAATAGCTTGTCCTTCATGGTCAATGACTGCCGCTCGGTCAACGTCTGTGTCAAAGATAATACCTAAATCTGCGCTGGTCTTTAATGTGGCTTGGGTGATTGATTCAATGGCTTGTCCATCTTCGGGGTTAGGGATATGGTTAGGAAACGTACCATCAGGGTCCAAAAATTGACTGCCAACGGTGTGCGCACCGAGAGGTTTTAAGACGTGCTCGGCAAAGAAACCGCCAGCGCCATTACCGGCATCAACAATAATATGCATACCTTGTAAAGGATGATTGTAATCACTTGCATTGACGCCGTCACGAATCAGTTGTACAATATGTTCACTGTAGCGTTCAATTAAATTAAAGTGCTTGACTTTAGTGGTGTCTTCAACATAGGATTTGGGTACAATAGATGACAATAATGTATGAATATCCGTTTTGTTTAATCCACCTTCTCGTGTGAAAAACTTCATTCCGTTTTTATTGAAAGGAAGGTGACTGGCTGTAATCATAATACCGCCGTCAAATTGACTTTCTTCAAATACGGTACTCATAAAAACCGAAGGAGTTGACGTGATTGCGCAATCATATGAAGTGACACCACAAGATGCCAATCCGCTAAAAATACCTTTTTTTAGGCTTTTGGCACTGAGTCTTGAATCACAGCCGACAGAAATCTTCAAAGCATCAGCAGGTTTGTTTAACTTTGTGGATAACCAGTTGGCAAAAGAGATGGCAATATGATATGTTTCGATATGTGTTAGATTGACAGATTCGCCAGGGACACCTTCAAGGGCAGTGCCGCGAACGTCAGATCCATTTTGAAGCTTTAAATAGGATGACATAATAACCTCCATTAAATAATAAAATATAGATTTTTGATTTTATGATGCGATATAGTCGGATGTTGTGATGACACCGTCGCATTGTTCTATGCTCACTGTAGAACTGTTACCTGATTATAGCATAGAATTTTTAATACGAATAGAGAAAACCATATGTGAAGGAGTGAAAGACTATGATAACATTTATTACAGGGGGGACGCGTAGTGGTAAAAGCAGTTATGGAGAACAGCTGCTTGAGAGTGAGAAGAAGGTTCTCTACCTTGCCACTGCTAAGATAACAGATGATGAAATGGCACGTCGGGTAGAACATCACAAAAATAGAAGAGGTCAACGCTATACTACAGTTGAAGGATATAAGCAGATGGATGCGTCTATTGAAGCCACAGAGTGTGACAGTAGTATTTTAGATTGTGTAGGGACAACCATTACCAATTGGATGTTTGATCAGTACAGTGATTGGGACCACATAACTGAAGAACAAGTAGAAGCGATGGAAAAAGAGCTTTTGCTATATTTTAGGGAAATCATCAAAGCCATGAAAAAAAAATCAGGAAGACAAGTCATTATCTCCAATGAAGTAGGGATGGCACTTATTTCAGAATACCGGCTGGGACGAGTGTTCACAGATGTTTTGGGGCGAGTAAACCAATTTTTAGCTAGTCAAGCCGATGAAGTTATTTTAATGGTTAGTGGAATTCCTATGTACATAAGAAAAAAGTCCTAATTTTTTTTAATCAGGTGCAAAAGTAATTGTAATTTACTATTGTATATGCTATCATAAAGCTATTAATAAAATAGTCATTGTTGATAAGGGAGCGATGATATGCCAACGTTTAAAAACATGCGACAACGTGTAGAATATGCTTATGATGAATTGAATGTGGATATCTTTTATGAAGGTGATTATATGTACACGATTTTAGATCATTCATGTGAAGAATTCATTGAAATGCTGACTGAAGAAGAACTGGATCACGAGTTGTCTAGGATATGGATGAATATGTATTGTGAAAGTGCTTTAAATTAAGATACATGATGTTATGAATTAATAGAACAGAATTTATATTCCATTGCGAGTATAGTTGTGTTCTTTTTTTGTGCTACTAAAAAAGTTAAAAAAAGATTCCCTATGAAAACAATATGTCTTGATTTATGGACATAAAGCCATTATACTACATTGTGGATGATTTTTTGAATCATACTAAATGAACTACCGCTTTGGGTAGAATGGAGATGAATATGGAAGAAAGAAAAATTGTAGTTGCGGATCCAACACCTATTGGATTGTTTGGATTAGCAATGGTAACACTTGTGGCATCCTCTCAAAAATTAGGATTAACATCGGGAGTTTCATTTATTATTCCTTGGGCGATTTTTTTAGGAGCTAGCGCCCAGCTATATGCTTGCATTCAAGATGCGAAAAAGAACAATCTCTTTGGTGCCACAGCCTTTGGAGCATATGCATTTTTTTGGTATAGTGTTGCGTTTTCTTGGATGATTCAAGCCGGAATCTTTGGGGAAAAGCTCATGAGTACTGTGGATACTAAGCAATTAGGCATTGCATTTATTGGGTATCTGATTTTTACATTGTATATGACAATAGGTGCATTAACAACAAATAAAAATTTGTTTTTCATTTTTGTGCTTATTGATTTCTTGTTTTTAGGGTTATCTTTATCAACACTTGGCATTATGCATGACACGATGCATATGGTGGCAGCAGTAGCTGAATTTTTGATTGCTATTTTATCGTTTTATGGATCAGCAGCAGTTGTTATTAATACACAGTTCAAAAAAACAGTGCTACCGCTAGGAAAAGCTTTTTATCGTGTATAGCATTCATCACACAGCCCATAAAGTTCAATCTTATGGTCGCTTAGGTGGAAGCCTTGTTCTAACGCTAGAGCAGATAACGTCTCTAAGGGGCAGTAGTCTATCATTTTTACCTTGCCGCAGTGTTGGCAAATGATGTGATGATGGTGATGATCAGCGCAAGTTAATTTGTAGCGTGCGATACCATCATCGGTTGCAAACATAGCAAGCACTCCAAGGAGCGTGAGTTGATCAAGATTTCGATAAATCGTTGTAAGATTAATTGAAGGGAATTTTTCCCGAACTGAATTTAAAATTGTTTCGGCAGATAAGAGAGTATGTTGATTGGTGATTAATACATCAAGAATATACTCTCTTTGTTTTGTGATTTTAAAGTTGTTTTTTTGCAGAACGTCCTTTATATTTTGAAAGTCCATGATAGAACTCCTTTCGCTTAATTATTAAATGTTGTCATAGTCCTATTATACTGTGTTTTCGCAAAAAAAGAAACTTGACAAAATAAAGAGATGTGATATAGTAAAAACAAGTTAAATGCAAGTGACTTGCAATTAGAAAGGTGGAGATGTAGATTTATGGAAAAATTTAAACTATTTGGTTTATTGACAATAATCGTCATACTCAGTATGGCAATAACAGGATGTACGCAAGAAGAGGAAACAAAAAAAGCCTCTGTAGCAGTATCTATTGGACCGCAAAAGGACTTTGTCGAGGCCGTAGCAAAAGACTTGGTGGATGTAACCGTGATGATTCCGCCAGGATATAGTGAGACGAATTATCAACCGTCTCCAAAAGAACTTCAAGGTCTATCAGATGCGGATATCTATTTTGCCATTGGTGTGACAGCGGAAAAGGCAAATATATTGCCGAGATTAGAAGACTTTAATAAAGACGTTCAAGTGGTTGATTTATGGTCAGAAGTTGCAAAAGTATATCCAACAAGGGAGTTTGACGCAGGGCATGAACATGATGAAGATGAACATGACGAAGACGACCATGATCATCAACATGAAGGCATAGATCCACATATTTGGTTATCACCAAAAAGAGTTATGGTCATGATCGAGGTGATTATTGATGAGTTATCAACGATATACCCTGAGCATGCAGATGCATTTGCTCAAAATGGTGCAAAATATATTCGTGAATTAGAAGAACTGGATACGCAAATCAATGATACTCTATCAGAGTATGCACATGAGCCATTTATTATTTATCATCCTGCTTTTGGTTATTTTGCAGATGATTATGAATTGGACATGATTGCTATAGAAGAAAACGGAAAAGAAGCTTCAGCAAAACGTATTGAAGAGGTTATTGATTTTGCGAAGGAAAATGAAATCAAATTTGTTTTTTATCAAGAAGAGTTTGATAGCTCACAGGCGGAAACTATTGCGAAAGAAATCAATGGCGCTACGGTTAAAGTGGCTCCGTTATCAGAACAATATATTGATAATATTCAAACGATTTTGGAGGCGTTTGAAAAGGTGCTTTCCACAAAGTCATAATGACAATTATCTGAAAATATGATAAACTATGAGAAAAGTGCGTTGGAGGTTATTCATGATTTCAGATAAAATGAAAAAGCTGGTTGCTGGCAGTTCGTTAATCCGTGCCATGTTCGAAGAAGGAAAACTTTTAGCTGAACGTGACGGGATAGAGAATGTATATGATTTTAGTTTGGGCAATCCAAATGTTGAACCGCCCAAAGAGGTCAAGGATGCAATTATAGAGATTCTCAATGAAGAATCCCCAAATCGTGTTCATGGATATATGAACAATTCCGGTTTTGAGGATGTTCGAGAGGCAATTGCGGCATATACAAATAAAAACTATCATACAGACGTTAGTGGACGTCATGTTGTTATGACAGTGGGGGCTGCAGGTGGACTTAATATTATTCTTAAGACCATACTTAATCCTGGGGAAGAAGTTATTACATTTGCGCCGTATTTTACCGAGTATGGACACTATGTAAATAATTATGATGGACACCTCATTGTGGTTCCACCAAATACAGAGACCTTTCAACCGGATATTGAAGGTCTAAGAGAAGCAATCACACCCAAAACAAAGGCTGTGATTATTAATTCACCAAACAATCCAACAGGTGTTATCTATAGCAGTCAGACCCTTACCCAAATGGCAAAAGTCCTCAATGAGAAGCAAGAACAATACAATACGACAATTTATTTGATTTCAGATGAGCCGTATAGAGAATTGGTATATGATGATATAGAAGTGCCATATCTCTTAAACTATTATCAGAATACATTTGTCGGTTATTCATATTCAAAATCCTTATCCCTGCCTGGAGAGCGTATAGGCTATATTGTAGTTCATCCCCAAATGGCTCATGTAGATGAGACCCTAGGCGGTTTAAACGTGGCGAATCGTATTCTTGGATTTGTCAACGCACCGTCACTGTTTCAACGTGTCATTGCCAAGACATTAGGCTCGGAAGTGGATGTAAGTATTTATAAAAAAAATAGGGACTTGCTCTTTGAACATTTAACGAAAACCGGATTTGATTGCCTAGAACCACAAGGTGCATTTTATTTGTTTGTAAAAACTCCGATTGAAGACGATCGACAATTTTGTATAGATGCAAAAGAATATAACTTGTTGTTAGTCCCAGGAAGTGCTTTTGGCTGTCCGGGATATGTAAGAATAGCTTACTGCATTTCATATCAACGGGTTAAAAACTCCTTACCTGCATTTACAAAACTTTGGCAAAGATATCAGTAGATTTGGAGTGATTATATGACGAAGGTAGAATATCAGATTTCAAACGAACCGGTTGGATATATTGTATATGCAGTTGAAAACGAAGAAAAGCTTTCGGTTAGTATGTTAGCCGATACTTTGCAGATGGAAATTCTTGCGCTTATGAAAATTATTGCACAAGAAGGTGGGTTTAAAGCAGAACCCAAAGACGCTATTGCTTTTTTTCTATTTGAAGAACGTGCAACTGCTTTTATTCAACGTGAAGAAATTAACTAGTTATTGACATCGTCACGAACATTCATTAATAAAGCTAGACTTTCATTGGTTATGAATGTCTAGCTTTTTAGAATTCTAGGAGGTAATAGATGAGTAAACAAACTTGGAAACCGGGAAATATGTTATATCCACTACCCTCAGTAATCGTTACGTGTGGAGAAAATGAAACTGAATATAATGGATTAACCATAGCCTGGACAGGAACGGTGTGTACCAACCCACCGATGACATATATTTCCGTTCGACCCTCACGACACTCTTATGACATTATCAAAAGACAAGGTGGATTTGTAATAAACCTTACAACCCAGGATATGGCTTTTGCTACAGATTATTGTGGAGTTCGCAGTGGAAGTCATGAAGATAAATTAAGTGTACTGGGGTTAAAGTATGATATTGGGGATATTATTAAAGCGCCCTTGCTAAAAGATAGTCCGGTAAATATTGAGTGCCAAACGATGGATATTCAAGAACTGGGATCCCATCATATGTTTTTAGCAAAAGTCGTTAATGTACATGTAGATGAAAAATATTTGGATGAGCATAATAAGTTTCACTTGGATCATGCGAAACCTATAGTATATAGTCATGGTCAGTATTTTGGCTTAGGGGAAGCCCTTGGAAAGTTCGGATATTCGGTTCAAAAAAAGAAAAAACAAAAAGGAAAAAATAGAAAAACATCAAAGAGTTAGGAGAGAAGTATGATTCTTGTTAGCAGTTGTATAATGGGAAATCCCTGCCGCTATGATGGTAAGGCAGCGATTAATGAAGAAGCAGTACGTGAATTAGCCACGTCCAAAATACTTAAAGTCTGTCCGGAGGTTATGGCGGGATTGCCTACACCAAGGATACCTATGGAAATAAAAGACGAGGGTGCATATAAAAATGTATATTCCAAAGATGGAAATGATTTTACTGCACAGTTTAGCGAAGGGGCAAAGCAGACGCTTAACCTTTGTAAGAAGCATAACATTGCATATGCAATACTAAAAGATAAAAGCCCCTCATGTGGAAGCCAATATATATACAGCGGTTTTTTTGACAGTCAGTTAATTTCAGGTATGGGAATTACGGCAAAACTATTGTCAGATAATGGGATTCAAGTATTTTCTTCAGAGACAGCGCCTTATAAAAAGATCAAAGTATATGATTTTCTTGTAAGTCATGGAATTGCATTTACTAAGCATGAACATGAACCGGTCTTTACGGTGGAAGAAGCGAATAAAATGGAGATTAATATTCGAGCACAACAATGCAAAAACCTTTTTTTACGGAATAAAAAAGGGGACAGGCATTTTCTCGTTATTCTGGAACATAACCGTCCATTTAATTTAAAGCAATTTGGACAAGACAATGATTTAGGGCGCTTATCTTTTGCTTCACCCAAACGCTTGAACAACTATTTACAGGTTGAACCAGGCTCTGTAAGCGCATTTGCTTTGATTAATGATGTTAACCATGAAGTCGAAGTCTATATTGACCGAGATTTTGATCATGAGCAAAATATTTCGTTTCATCCAAATCAAAATGATGAAACCCTTGAGATAACATTTCCGGATTTTGAAAAATTTATGATTAGCTCTGGTCACACATATAAACTATGTTAGGAGAAAATGATGACAATGCAAAAAAAAATAAAAAAATGTCTTAAGCATGAACATATCCATCTAAAACCTGTCGATACCAACGTGGATACATCCGTGTGCCTAAGTAAAATAACACTAGATTATCGACATGTGAAAAAAGGCAATAACCCATGTAAACTTAAATTAACAGTTAAAGGCAGTAATGTTCGCGTACTAGTACCTAAAGAGTGGTATGTAAAGATAAAAGGAAAAATGAGCTTGTCTTTACTGGATAATTATACCGAGACATATAAACAAGAGACACCTCACTTAGCGATGGAGATTCAATCTACAGGAGGAAAAATTCTTATCATCAATGAAATATACAGTTAATTGTTAACCTTAAAATAAAAAGGTTGACAATCGAGCATAGAGGACGTATACTATCCCTATAATTTGGTAGTGTAAAGTAGCCTAT
>DGAD01000002.1 GCA_002382805.1 Clostridiales bacterium UBA4039 | reverse complement strand
GACAATGGGGAGCACTATAATGCGTCCTATGAGCATTTGATAACTCGCTTTTTCCAGTAATCAACTTTTGTCTAGCTATATCATATTCTCCTTCACTCACTTGATTTAGAGCATCACTTAGCAATAATCTTGCATCTCCTGCACTTAATATAACAGTCATCGCATTTTCAATGATTTTTTCATTTTCAAGAATTATTTTATTATCCATAAATATCGCTCACCTTCTATCTATATTTTGTAGTTCGTATAATCAATTATAATATGTTGTACAAGAAAAGATTAACTGCTTTGTTGTTCTTTTTTTACTTCTTGCATTTCATATGTTTTAAAGAATGGATACCATATCATTGTTGCAACAATAACAATAATAGTTAATAAAAGCAGCCCCTTTACACTTCCTGTAGTAAGCCAAGTAGATATCGGGAATGGAACGTACCACATTTCAAATAACGATGTAGGAATCGGTGCAAAATGTATCACTTTTGTGAATATCCACACAATAATTGGTAATATGATTCCTTGTATCCACATAGGAAGCATTAGTAGAGGGTTCCATGCAATTGCCCCAAAGACAACAGGTTCATTAATATTAAACACCCCAGGAACAAAACAAGCTCTCCCTAAAGATTTTAGGTATTGACTCTTTGAAAATAGCATCATAACAATTAACGGCAAAGTACATCCCGTTCCACCTACCCAAATATATGCTGAAAATACTGTTTCAGAAGTAACAAGATTTAACTCCGATGCTGCTGTCACACCAGAAGCAACTAACGCCATATTTGATGTAATTGCGGCCAGTAAAAACGGTGTCGTTACAGGTGTCAATATCCATGTTGATATTCCCATCGAATATAAAAAACAAGAAAAAGTTAACCAGAATATAAATCCATATGGTGTCTCAAGAAATTTACCCATCGGCTCAATTAAACGTATAATAATATTGTATATATCAATATTATTGAGAAGAATCACTATCCATCCTGTGCAAACAACAATGGCAATAGGTAACATAGCGTCGAACCAAGCTCTAACAAATTCGGGTATCGTTGAATCTTCTTTAAAAAATGAAAACTTACCAAATAGCCCCATAATAATCCCTGTAAATACACCACAAAATATTGCAACAAACATTCCCCCTGCTCCAAAAGCAGTGATCCAAGAAAAACCAACCGTTCCTTCTGCCGTTACTTGTGGAGTTATTACAATTAAAAAGAGTATTAAACCTGTTGTCCCTGCAATAATTCGCTGCTTACGAAATTTCTTTTTTTCCATTAAGTTAAACGGAATAAGGAAAGCTATAAACAACGATATTTTGCCCATAGTCCAATCAAACGGTTCCCAGAAAGAAGGCAGACCAGGTATGAAATCGTTTAAAACGCCTAATAATGCAAAAACGGATCCCAACAATATAAATGGCAAAACCTGCATAATAGAATCTTATAACGTGACAATCCATATATTATTATTAATAATATTCATTTTTGGCGCGAAACTATTTTCTAACCAATATATCATTTTTTTCATTTACTTTCCTCTCTTTCTTCCATGATTTCCAAAATATGATCTAATCCTTTTTTTCCGTCTAATGTAGCATAATATTTTGGATCCAACAAACCAACTTTTATTTCTTTTCCTTCTACTAAACCCATGACTTCATCAAGCATATATGCCAAATGTGGACCTATCATCAGGCAATCAACCTCATCAAGATAATTTTCAGCTTCTGCCTCACCTCTTGCCATGATATTCATTTCAATATTTTGTTTTTTTGCTTCTTTTCTTATGTTTGCAGCCATGAATCCACTTGAAGCTCCAACCCCACATATTAACAGAACTCTAATCTTTTTCATAAAAATCTCCATTCCGTCACCAAATGACTTTATAAATTATTATTTTATATTACCTCCAATTTCTTGATGCAATTTAAATAAAAGCTATACTACAAATTAAGATGAGAGAAGTAAAAAAACTTTCTCTTTAACCACATTAGCTTTGCCGAATTAAACGCTCATCACTTGCGCCTTGTATTCTAGCATTATTATATTCATATACACAAAACCTCCTTTTTGTTTTAAAGAATATCTCAACAATTTTTACTATTAAAACTTATGCAAATAGTATATTATTAGTATAGATTAAACAAAAAGAACATACAAATAATTCATTTCACTTATGTGGTGCAGTTTATTTTCTATTGATTATGAGTGATACTCGATTTTATTTGATGATCCCATATATACTCGACACATTTTTATTTTTTGCACGTAAAAAAAGCCCCAAAACCCTAGTTGTCTAGAATCTTGGAACTTCTGAGAGCGCGAGACGGGATTCGAATGAATCACGCCTCGCGTATATACCGAAGAAAGGAGCGTTTCGGTACGTTGTTTTTTTACGGACTCAGGTGTGGACTCAAAATGCACTTACTCTTTTTATTAATTAGTATAATCTTCTAAATTTCTACTCTTTAATCATTTTATCAAAAGATTGAATTAATGATTCTACTGAATCTAATACTATCTGTTTCTTAACTCTCTCTGTTTCTCTTATTGTTAAATACAACCCTTCACATCTTTTAAAGTCAGAGACATCCAATAAATCAGCTATTTCAAATCTAATTTTATCCCATGATTTGAAATTAATGTCAGTTAACATAATATCAATTTCAGTTTTTTCAATAACTTTAGATTTTATAATAATTAAATCATTTTTAAGAATTAATGCACATTTTTTTACTAACGCATTACTCTTTTCTTTCTCAATTTGTTTCATATTATTGAACTGCTTATTTACAATAATCAAAGCAACGATTGCACCAATTACACCACCAAAAAGACTTCCTGCACCAGATATTATACCAGATACAATCGTTTCATTATTTATTTCGTTAACAAAATAATCTGCACCTATTAAAAATAATATAAAAAATACCATCAATAAAATTAACACACTGGTTATTAATGAAATATAATATAGAAGATTCTGTAATTTCTTGTCTACACTCAATTTATACACCTCCTAATAGTGATTCTAAAATCTTTTTTGATTCTGTTTCACCACCTTCTATTGTATTGTCAAAAACATTTAAAGTAGTTGTCCCTTCAACTTTATCCCAATCAACTTCATCATATTGATTCTTAAAAGTATAATCCAATTGTTTACATACACTTGGCACTTCCAATAAAGTAAAATTCATATATGTATTATCTTTATATTCATCAGGATTGCTTATTGAATTGCATTCGGGACAATCTACAACCTGATTCCTACTTCTTAGTTTAATTTTTTCCCCACAATCACATCTATAAATCAAGTTGATATTAAACAATTTGATATATGAACCTATGATATAGAACCCTAAAACTTTACTTAAAGGCAAATTGAGCTTCATCGACGTCCTAACCGGGTCCAATTTCATTCTCTCTTGTTTTGACCTACTTCTTATAAACTCTGAAATCTCAATTAGATGTGTTCTATTTAATTTATACTTTTTGTTATCAGGATGCTCAAGAATATTCATCAATTTTTCGCAATACATGTTGAACAAACTCCTCTCCATGCAATAATTTTTTTAGGACAATATTTAAATACCCTTCTTCTATATGAAAACTTACACCTGCTTTTTCATATGTAGTTATATTTGTTGATTCATCAACTTTTTCCATAAAATCAAGCCAATATATAGTTAAATCTTCAACCGTTTGACAATCATCTAATCGAGCTTTAAAATCATAAAAAACACTTGTTTCTAATATAGATTCCTCCGCAGTTTCTGGTTTAGCCTTTCCTTCAGCTTGTGATTCATCTAAAAAATTAATTTGTCTAATATATCCATTAACTCCAAAATTTGCTTTCAATTTATTTTCATCCAGTTTTCCATAGTCCTTAGCTATCATTTCAGCTATTAAGTGATATTTAATATTACTAACAATAATATTTTTTCCCACTTCACTACTTTCGATGCCAACTTCTTTTTCTATATCGTCAATAAATAAGGATATTTTATTATCTAATATACTTTCAATCTTGACTAAATATGGATTCAGAACTGGATTAACTAAATCACTAGCCATATGAAATAATATTAATGAATCTTCTGCTCTTTTGTTTATCGTAGTTAATGCAAATTTTTCATTTACTATTTCTTTCATATTTTTAAAAGTATTTTTTGCTGAATACTTACTATTTTCAGATTTTGCTATATTTTTGTTTCTAATTATAACAATTGAATTTATATAATCTATTTCTGTAACAATGTACAAATGACTTCTATTCCCATTATCTAGGATACCACGAACGATTAGAAATTTAACCGTTGTAATTAAATTTTCTTCATTTTTTTCATAACTTAATGAAACTAACTTCGCACTTGATTCATCTACTAAATTATATATTTCATCAGATATGTAATTACAATTAATATCAGCTGGGATCTCTACTGAAAAAAGATGTGGTTTCGGTCTATTAGCTAAAGAATTAATTCTTTCGATAAATTCCTCTTCTGTTTCTAACCCTGATTCAGCAAAATGATATCTAAACAAATTTGTTAAGTGTCCATTTGATAATTTACTATTTAAAAAATCTTTTACCTCTTGATTGGTAAATACACCTTCTTGTATCATCTTATTTAGCAAATCTAATAAAGTGCTTGTTGCCGTATCCATTTGATATTGCTTGAAACGCATATATACCGTTATATTATCTTTAGATTCTATAAATGCCTGAACATCACCTTTTAACAACTCATTAAAAACAAAATTACTAATATTCATTATATACCCCTTCTTTTTCGCTAAATATAGTAAATTATATCATATTACTATGAAACAAAGCAATATTACTGAAATATAGGATATATTATTGTATTAATTTTACATCTATTAATGCAACTGTCAAACCAACATATTTACTATTGAAATGAACTATAGTTAATTACTTTAAGTAATTATATACTACCACATCTAATCTATTATGCCCCAAGTCCTTTGTAAGTTCTTTCAAAACCTTCTTATCAAATCCTCGATAGTCCTTTTGGTCTTCTCGATTTCCCAATATTTCTTGATACCTATCCTTCGCATATTCCCGTCTAAATGCATGATTATCAATCTTTTTCGCATATCTATCAAACAAGTTCTTACCCATTTCCTTATTTTCCAAAATATTTTTCAACCCTTCCTGATATTCCACTAGAATATGTGCTTCACGCTCTTTTCCACCTTTTTCTTTTAAATAAACCTTTATCGGCAATCCATTCTCCCAAATAAAATGCTCCGGTTTAACTTTCAATACACTTTCTCTGCGACAGCCACTAGCCTTTGCAAACATAATCTGATCTTTATAATTATTAGGATTGTACTTCTTATCATTTTCTGTATCCAACCGACTTCTTTTTATATCTTTATATGAGCGTTCTTTAATTCCTGCATCTTTTTTTGTCACAAAGAAATTAAACAACTTATTCAACGCAGCCATATCCTTACTTATGGTATAGGCAGATTTCTCATCTTCTTGACGGTATTGCAGATATTCGACCACATGCTCCATTTTGACCTGCCTTACATCTTTGATGTCTTTATGCTCTTTCTTCATATATTTTGAGAATTCGATACTGGTTTGTTTATACGCATCATAAGACTTAAAACTATGAATGCCTATAGTTCTATTATGTGTTGCTTCTTTTCCCATCATATCTTTGTATTCTTGTTTTGCTTGATGTCGGCTTTCATTTGGACAAAACATCTCTTGCATCCGACAATGCAATTGATAGTCCATCTTTGACATTCTTGCCATAATAACCACTCCCCTTTCAAATCCGTGCATAACAAATACACCTTTAGTTAAGTAAATTTGCTTTCTTTCATGACTAAGCTTAAAGTCTGTAACGCCCTTAAAACCTGCTATTTTCACTCCATTCCTTCATATTTTTTGCTCGGATCAGTCCGCATCTCATGCATCCCATATCATTTCACTCCCTCCCTTTCTATTCATCAATTAAACTGCATCCGATACATCGCAATTATTCAACTGCCCAAGCTACATCAAACCTTCTTATCATTCCAAATTAGTTGGAAAATCAATCAAAACCATGTTGCCCATACCTTATAAACAATCATTCAAATCAAAGTCAAGAAAAATATTGCCTTATTTTTTGATTTCCATATTTACATTCGTAAAATGCCCTCTAACTTAAACGAAAGAGGGCGATTTCTATGAATATAAATGAAACAGATAAATTACTTTTGATGGAATTGATTAATGATGGTAAACTGATATCAGACAACGTACCGAAACAATTAACAGATATGAAAAAGAAAAAAGTTGACGCAGTACACAAATACGACATCACTGAACCCAAAACAGAAAAATCACGTTGGCAAACCTATCTTCCAAGTGAAACTGGTACAAGAGGTAAAAAAGTTTCTGCTACTAAAGAAGAACGTCTTTACCAGAAGCTATATGATCATTATTTCGTTAATAACCGCTCCAAAGTGGCTTTAGAGATACTTTATCCTGAATGGCTGAATAAACGTAACGAAATGAATCTTAGCGACCGTACAATCCACCGTGATGCAAACCGATGGGATAAGTATTATAAGGAACATCCAATTATCAAACGTCCTGTTGCCAAAATTAAGCCAGAGCATTTGGAAAAGTTCTTTCACCAATGTATTAAGGACTTCAGTTTAACCAAAAAAGAGTTAGATAGCATGAAGTTCATTATGAAGGAATTAATTGGCATGGCTCTGAAAAAGGAAATCATCAGCAAGAATCCTTTTGATCTGGCTGATATTATGACTTACGGCTGTCAACAACCGACTAAGAAAAATGATCGAAGCCGTGTTTATCTACCAAGTGAAAAGGAAAAGATGTTCATGGCTCTGAATATGGACTTATTGGAGCATCCTGATGTTACCGATGCTTATGCTGTTTTTCTACTTTTTAAGTTAGGACCTAGAATCGGAGAAGTTGCTGCACTCAAAGGACAGGATATTGATTTCAAAAACAAAGAAATTCATATCCAGCGGATGGAAAGTAAGGAAGAAGACGAAAATGGTAAGCTTGTACCTGTTGTCGTCGAATATACGAAAACTGAAAGTAGTAACCGTTTCTTGGATTTGGATGATTATACTATTGATTTGTTAACAACAGTCATGGCTATTAACAAAGACCTAGGTTACGATGACGATGATTTTATTTTTGTCGATGCAAATGGCAGAACAAAAATCAGAGAAATTGATAATCGAATCAGAAAGTGTTGTAAATCTGCTGCTATTGAGGTTAAATCCGCCCATGATATAAGACGAACGGTAGCTTCAGAATTGCATGCCAATAATGTCCCGATAGAATTAATCAGAGATTTAATGGGACACGAAGAAATTTCAACTACTTATGGCTATATCTATGACAACAACGAAAAGTCAGAACGTAAGCGAATTATCCATGACGCTCTAAGCTCAATGAACGAACTCAAGGAGACTCAGAGAGGAACGGGATACTAATCACTTTCCAAAAGCGAAAGTGATTAGTCGCGAGGGTCGGCTTATGCCGACTGGCAACTATCGTTGCTGTGACAGTGTCAAAGGCACTTAAATAGATGCGAGCCTCTATTTAAGCACCTTTAACCCTCTCACGTCCTCGCTCTATACATTTGGTATAATCCTTGTTTTTTCACGTAAAAAAGCCCCAAAACCCTAGTTGTCTAGAATCTTGGAACTTCTGAGAGCGCGAGACGGGATTCGAACCCGCGACCCTCGCCTTGGCAAGGCGATGCTCTACCACTGAGCCACTCACGCATATAGTAAATCATGTTTATGGAGACTTGATAGATAATTCAAGCTACTGGGCTTGAATTAGAAATCCTAGTCGCAATTAACGGTATTTACGTCTTATAATAAATCATTCTTATAATGACTTCGGAGACAAATCGAACTATTAGGTTCGAATTGGAAACGCTAGTCAATGTTAGAGGTATTTATGTAATATAGTAAATCATGTTTATGGAGACTTGATAGATAATTCAAGCTACTGGGCTTGAATTAGAAATCCTAGTCGCAATTAACGGTATTTACGTCTTATAATAAATCATTCTTACAATGACTTCGGAGACAAATCGAACTATTAGGTTCGAATTCAAGCCATCTCTGATTTACAAATGCCCAGAGGCGGAATCGAACCACCGACACGAGGATTTTCAGTCCTCTGCTCTACCGACTGAGCTATCTGGGCATATCTAGATGTTGTATCTATGATATGCTTTGTTGCTAACTGCCCGAGACCGGAATCGAACCGGTACGATTTTTACATCGCAGGATTTTAAGTCCTGTGCGTCTGCCAATTCCGCCACTCGGGCATGAAGTATCTTAATAACTTCATGATCAGCTAAGATTTATCCTAACTTAATGGAGGGAGAA
The DNA here is from genome assembly GCA_002382805.1 of Clostridiales bacterium UBA4039. GTDB lineage: Bacteria > Bacillota > Clostridia > Lachnospirales > Vallitaleaceae > UBA1351. Next base: position 23,660 of record DGAD01000002.1, on the reverse strand, counting down.
GGATTCGAACCTTCGAAGTCGTAGACAACAGATTTACAGTCTGCCCCCTTTGGCCACTCGGGAACCCCTCCGTAGCGACAAGATATATAATATCACATCTACAGAATTTGTCAACAGCCTTTTTGCATAATTTATGAAATACTTTTAATTTCTACATAGTACTCACGTGTACTGGATGCCAACTTGACTAAACGTATCTTTTTTTGGTGCTCAAGCATCTCTTCTTCTGTGATATGATCAAGAATAACTTCCAAATCACTCGTTCCTAGACCTAGGGCCTCGACCATGTCTTTATAAAAGTATTTTCCATCATTAATCTGTTGTATAAACCCTAAGAAAGCTGTCTTATAGACCAGCAAATCCTCTTCTGAGATATTGTGATAGTTAAGTGTCGCCGTTGTATTGTAGCCATTAAGCCACACATCATGTTTATATGCTTCTTGACTCTCTCGTCGCCGCAGCTCTTTTTCATCATCCGAGACTAGAACAATGTCAAAGCGAAAGTTCATCCCGCCAAACTGATGATAATCATCAACCATCTGTCGGTTACCTCGTCTTTGTTCTAAGTCCGTTCTTATCGTGTCCCATTCATGTTCTAAGTCTCGGCTTATTCCAACGTATTTCTTTTTATTCGCTGTGTTTGTTATAACATAAACTCCTTGAATCCCTCGCATGTAATTACCTCTCTTTATTGGCATTTTCCATTAATAATATTATACCTAATATCCTCTTGGAATGCAATAAAATAAAGGTTTAGACGCCATTAGTCTTTCTTCTGCACCGGAATCCAAATCTCACAAAAACACTCGGCTACATTCTCTGTCGGATAGAGTTCAAAGTCAATATCATCAAGCATATTATATCCTGATCCAGGCAAAAACTCTTTGTATATACGATCCCATGTCTCGCCTATACACTGTCCATCAGTACCAATACACTGGAATACTGCCCATTGATTTGCCTTGACTTCCCATACGTCAAACCCACTTGGCACCTCTCCACCTGCATACAGGCTACCAATCCCATACTCAAAGTGTGTCTCTTCCTTGGATAAGGGTGCACAAGCTCCATACACATCCCCATTAACACGGTGTGCTTTTAATACGTCAAAAGTATCATCAGCATTACACCGTTTCCAAAAATCAGGAATCAGCGTGTTCTCTTCTTCGCCGACAATTTCATTGTCAAATTTTTCCACTTTAACCAATAAATTAAACTTTTCTTTTTCTACAATCTTGTACTCCATAATTGTACCGCCTTCCGTTTGAATTTTTATGATAAGGCGATTAAAAATTTGTAAATGTGTCCCTGAGCGTTTAGCTACACTCGGCGTTACTCCATGAAACCTTGAAAAAGCTTTTGTGAAGCTCTCTGGCGTCTCATAACCATACTTAAATGCAATGTCAATAACTTTGTTCTCCGATAATACAAGTTCTTGTCCAGCCATCGACAGCTTCCGATTACGAATATATTCATTGGCAGTCATTCCGGTTATCATGCTAAACAGTCGATGAAAATGATAATTTGACATATATAGATGCTGCGCAACATCTTCATAAGTTATCTTCTCCATCATGTGGGTTTCCATATACTCAATGGCCTGTTGAATACTGCAAATACAATCCATGTTCATCACCTCATGCTTCTAGTATATGACGATACAACCTCTTTGTCCTGTCTGTCTTTGTTCATTTTTGTCTTAGCTATCTACACGATTAATCGGCTGTCCATTAGCGAATGCCTTGATATTGCCTCCAATCAGCTTTACAAGACGCCTACGCGTCTCTAAACCTCGCCACCCCATATGTGGTGTAAGAATAACAGTATCCATCCTATACAGTGCACTGGCATCATCTAGTGGCTCTACTTCTTGGACATCTAGCCCTGCTCCGGCAATTGTTCCTTGATTTAGCGCTTCTATCAGTGCCTTTTCATCAACAAGCCCTCCTCTAGCCGTATTAATGAGGTAGCTTGAAGGTTTCATCATAGCTAGTGTTTTGGCATTAATCATATGGCGGGTCCCATCATTAAGAGGGCAGTTCAACGAGAGAAAATCACTCTGCTTAAGCACCTCTTCCAAAGACTTAAAACTTACCTCTGCAGTATCATTTCTTGGCGTACGCGTTGATACGATGACATCCATGCCTAATGCAACAGCTACCTTGATGAGGCTTTTTGCTATATGACCATATCCGATAACCCCTAGCGTCTTGCCATTAAGTTCAACATGATCGACCATCAGATGTTGATGAAAGTTGTCATGATTGCCTTGCGCCAGCATCTGCATCTGTTTTTGCATGGAACTAGCCAAACTCAACATCAATAAAACCGCCGTATGGGCAACACGCTCTGTGCTATATGCCGGAATATTACATACGATAATCTCTTTTTCCCTAGCCGCTTCTAGATCAATATTGTTATATCCGGTTCCCGCTTCACAGATCATCTTAACACTCTCTGGGAACTGTCGAATCACTTCACCTCGTAACGGCATTTCTTTTGTGACAACCACTGTAAATCCCTGTACACGCTCTATAATTTTATCTTCTGGTGTCGTATCATGGATGATGACTTGGGATGCAATCTGTCCGTAGTCAACTTTCCCATCATAGTTTACCAGACCTCCATTTAATACGACGGTTTTATCCTTCATTGTTGCTCCTCCTTGCCCATTTAACTTTGTATTTATTATAGCATATCTATGAAAAGAGCAAAGCAAGAACCTTTTCTATGTGTTTTTATTAATCTCTTCGAGTACTTCAAGTACACTCAGGAGTTGTTCATCACTTACATAAGGAGTCTTTTTATTTTCTTCTATACATGTTAAAAAATGCGTTAATTCATTATAGTACCAACCTGTTGGCGGTACATTAATCCCTGTGGCAATCAGATTTTCATCTTCTATATTATAGTGAATAGGATCTTCTTGATAGGGGTATGCTATCAACGATGAACCATCATAAATAACCACTGCATTTTCAAAAACAATCCTCCACTGTGCTCGAAATGGAATACTTGCATGAAACCATGCCGCTTCGGCTACTACATTAACCTTTGGATAGGTATAGATCATGCGATAATGTTCTACATAACTAGATTCTTCACGTTTATTGCCAAAGACTTGAACCTGCTCTGGTTTTCCAAAAAGACTGACAATCAAATCCAGGTCATGTATATGCAAATCAAAAGGCAGCAATCCACTTTTACTCTTGTCAAAGAGCCATCCTCCTTGCGCCCATTGAGGACTTGCTGACAGCCGTTCAAAATATGCGTCTAGTGGCTTTCCAAAGGTTTCTTTTGCAACAAGTTCTCGCAAGATACCCACTTCTTTGGTAAATTGAAGCACCTGAGCGACAAAGAGCAGACAGTTGTTTTTCTTTGCCATTTCCATCATTTCTTGAGCATCAGCCTTTGATAGCGTCATCGGTTTTTCAACAATCGTATGCTTTTTATGTCCTATACTTTCTAAGACATTGGCCTTATGTAAAAAAGTGGGAGTACATACATCGACCACATCTATGTCTTGGTTTGTAATCATCTCTGTTATAGAACTATATAATGGAAGGTTCCATTCTTGTGACCGAATCTGATCTTGTTCGCTAAATCCTACAAGGGCAACAACTTCACAGTGGTCAATATGCTTATAATTACTATAATGCACTGTCCCCATGCCTCCTGCCCCTACAATACCTATCTTTAACATCGCTTGCCTTTCCTTTCTATATCTAAGCGTTGAGCTATATCTGCAACCCAATAGATTTTAAATACGCGTACGAAGTTGCCACTGCTTCATTAATCTCTTGCAAATCTTTTGGACCTGCCTTTGTAAATTCAATCTCTACACTAAAAGGACATGCGTTTTGTGCTTGTTCTAATTTTTGCTTAATGGTTAAAAAATCAATCTCTCCTTGCCCAAGCGCCGGAAAGTTCCACTCAGTCACTTCTCCTGCCTTGTCCTTGATGTGCATATACTGAATCTGATCAATACATCCATCCAGGTCGTCCATTAAGTTGACATTACCAAAAAAGATGGCATTGGCCGTATCATAGTTAATACCGATGCGTTCAGATTGTATTTGATCTACAATCGCTTTTATCTTTTGTCCACTGCCATGTTCTTGTCCATGAACTTCTAAAACCAATGTTAAATCATAAGTCTCTAAGTGTGGTATCAATTCCTTAAGACGCTTAGCCGTCTCCTCATCAGTTGCCACCACATCATTATCTAAATGCGCCTCGCCGATTGAAGACACTATATATTGGCATCCAAAATAATTCGCCAATCGCATATTATCAACAAAGTCCGGTATACGACTTTCATCCATCAAATTACAATGTCCACTAAGAGCAATAGGCGTCACGCCTTTCTCTTGACATCTTTGCTTTACCTTTGCAAGGTAGGACAAGCTCATCGACGGAAAAACATGTTCAGTCCAGCCCTTTGTAGCTGTCAGTTCAATATATCCAAACCCCGCTTGGCTTATACCGTCAATCGCTTCTTCTATAGAATATCCATGATAACAATTTGAATTTACTGCAACAATTCTTTTCATATTAAACCTTCTTCCCTTATGTTCTATTTTATCTTTACCGCTTTTCCCGTCCTAGAAGATTCCACACTTGCAAAAACAGCTTTCATGGCTGCAAGCGCTTGTTCTCCAGAATTTTCCTGTGATTCTTGTGTCACCAGACATTGGGCAAAAAGATCAATGACGCCGGATGCCGTTTGGTGGTCATTGGTCTGAATCTTATCAATCTCATAGTAGATATTTTCACCTTCTTTGGTCGTAATCGTAATGGAATATGTGGGGTCATCATATATATGCATAATGCCTTTAGTTCCATATAAGACTGTTGCATTATCTTCCTTGCCATAATATGTCCAACTGGCGGTCATCGTACCTACAATCCCGTTTTCCATTGTGTAGATACTGATGGCATTATCATCAACACCTATAAGATTTCCCGTGGCATCTTTTTTATCTAGAGTCACAATCTTCGCCATCACTTCTGTAATTTTTTGCCCTGTTAAAAACTGAATAACATCCGTCTTATGTATCCCTAGATCTCCTACGGCTCCAAGACGTGCCAGGTCTTTGTCAAAAAACCATATATTTTTACCCGGATCGATACTCCAAGTCTCCGGTCCTTTATGCCCAAAAGTGGTTCTAAACGAGATAATATCGCCGATACTACCTTCCTCAATAAGTTGTCTTGCTCTTCGATGTGCCTTGGTCAAGCGTTGATTGTGTCCAATCATTAAAAACCGCTCTTCTTCTTTGGCTACGCGAACCATTTCTTCACATTCTTCCAACGTGATGGCCATCGGTTTTTCACAAAGCACATGTTTACCTGCCCGTAGCGCTTCGATCGTTATACTGGCATGAGTGTGGTTAGCTGAACACACACTGACAGCATCAATCGATGGGTCTTTTAGCATAGCTTCATAACTGTCATATGCCTTTACCCCAAACTTCGTTGCAAGTTCTTGTGCTCTATCTTGTCTCAAATCATAAAAGCCTGCTAATTCTGTATTTGAATTTGCCATGTATTCTGGTATATGTCTTACTTGCGCAATTTTTCCACAACCGATTATTCCTATTTTATACATATAGCTCCTCTTAATTCTCTTCTTTTTTCTGCAACAATACAGCTCCAATTACAATCATACCTTTGAATGCTTCTCTTAAAAACGGAGGCACACCCAGTAAGTTCAATAAATTATTCATTACTGCAATTATTAGCATACCAAGGACTGCGCCCATAACTGAGCCTTTACCTCCCGACATAGATACACCACCGACAATAACTGCCGCGATGGCATCCATCTCATAGCCACTTCCAGCATTGGCATAGTCCATAGACCCGATTCTAGACACCTGCAAAATAGCTGTCACACCTACGAGCATACCAATCAAAGCATACACTTTTCGCTTAACTTTGCCTACATTAATCCCTGACAGTTTTGCTGTTCTCTCATTGGAACCAACCGCATAGACATATCGACCAAAAGCAGTTTTCTTCGATACGATATATAATATAATCGCGATAACCAGCCAATATATGATGGGCATAATCAATAGATTTCCCATTTTTAAACTTGCAATTTGCAAAAATCCGGTGGGTACTTTTGGTGAGTTCGTTTGCATAAAATGCTGAGTAACACTTCGTAAAATTTTCATCATCCCAAGTGATGCTATAAATGGTGGCAACTTTCCTTTGGTTACCAAAACACCTGTCAGCTGCCCTAATCCACACCCCATAGCAATAGCTACAACGATACCTATAATGTATAAAGGTACACCTGTGATTCCCGTTGATGCCAAAAGCGCATTCGGTCCATTATCAATAATCATCATAAGAACTGCACCGACAGCTACCATCGTCGAGCCAACTGCCAAGTCGATTCCACCAGATATGATGACAAACGCCATTCCAAGGGCTACAATACCAACCCCTGCATTGTTTCTCAAAATGTTGATCCAGTTATTAGCCCAGGTCGCAAACCATTCTCCAAAAGAATCAAATTCAAATCCCAGCGCGACTGTTTGTAAGATGACCATGACAAACAACGCAACACCTGTGCTAAACAGCGCGCTTTCCGTCCAGTTTTTCTTAAACCATGTTATAAAGTTGAACTTTACTTTTGTCTTTTCCATCTGTATACCTTCCTATTCTCCTATTTGCCACCTGTTGCTAGACGCATAATCTTTTGTTCATTCATATCTTCTCCAGAGACTTCCCCTACAATCGCACCGTGATACATCACAAGACTTCGATCACAAACCCTGATAATCTCCTGCGCTTCACTTGAAAGCACAATAATCCCAACACCTTGTCCTGCAAGTTTTAAGATAATATCATAGATTTCTTCCTTAGCACCTACATCAACGCCTTGTGTCGGATTGTCCATAATCAAAATTTTAGGATTGGACGATAACCATTTTGCTAATACAATCTTTTGCTGATTTCCTCCAGATAGACTCGTAATCAAATCCAGTTTTTTCTCCATCTTGATTTTTAGACTGTCTTTTTGTACGTCAAATTCAGTATTTTGTTTTTTTCGATCAATAAAAAAGCGTTTTTGCAAGCGTTTTAATGTAACAAGTGAACCATTTTCCAAAATGTTCATATCTTTTATGATGCCATTTTCTTTTCTGTTTCTTGGCACATATGCAATACCAAGATCTAGACCTTTTGTTGTTGAATCAATCTTCACCTGTTGATTGTCGATATAGATGTCTCCTGTATACTTAGGTCGATCCCCAAAAACAGCTTGAAACAATTCACTTCGTCCATCTCCCAGCAGTCCGGTTACACCTAGTATCTCACCTTGCCTTAGGTTTAAGGATATATCCCGAAAATGTGTGGCATCAGTAAGCCTCTCAAGCCTAAGAACCTCATTACCTATTTCCTTGTCTCGCTGCAGGCTTTCCGTTCGCACATCATGTCCTACCATATGCTTTGCCAAGTCATCGGTTGTGACATCTTTTATCTCGCCTGTGGCAACCATGTTTCCATCTCTAAGTACAGTATACTTATTACATATTTCAACGACTTCTTTTAATTTGTGGGAGATAAAAACCATGCCAACACCATGACTTTTTAATACATTCATCATTGCAAAGACCCTTTTGATTTCATGCTCCGTTAAGGATGTTGTCGGTTCATCCATGATGATAATCGACGCATTCATCATTAGTGCTCTTGCAATCTCTATGAATTGTTTATAGGAGGTATCTAAGTCTCGAACCATCTGCTCAGGGTTCAGTTCCAGTCCTATTTTTTCAAATATTTCCTTTGTTTTTTTTATCATTGTTTTTGCATCTAAAAAACCATATTTGTTTTTCAATTCTCGACCGATAAACATATTTTCAAAAATAGCTAGGTCATTGACAAGATTTAATTCCTGATGAATAAATGCAATTCCCGCTTCAAGAGAATCCACAGGATTTTTAAATTCTACCGGCTTCCCGTCGATGAGAATCGTACCTGAATCACTGTTAATGACTCCGCCTAAAATATTCATGAGCGTTGATTTTCCGGCACCATTTTCTCCAAGCAATGCACATATTTCACCACCACTTAGAGAGATATCCACACCTTTTAACACATTGTTTGCTCCAAATGATTTGTATATATTTTGCATTTCTAATTTCATATTCCTTAATACCTTTCTTCTAAAAAAGGCTATGACATCGCCATAGCCCTCTTATTGTTTCGCCTTCTACTCTTAGTATGGAGAATTTTCGTCCAAATACTCTTGATAGTTATCTTTGTCAACGATGGTTGTAGGAATAATTTTTACTGGCTCAACGGTTTCCCCTTTTAATAGAGATACTGCCATATCTACCGCATCTTTAACCATTGCCGGGCTATAAAGTGCAGATTCAATCCAGATGTCGTCATTTTCAGGCATCATGTTAAAGTACTCTTGCGCTCCACCACCACCTGTAACAACTTTAATATCTGTGCGTCCTGATTCAGTAATCGCTTGAAGAACACCGATAGATGTCTCATCATCCATGGAATATACTGCATCAATTTTAGTATTTGCTGTTAAAATATCCGACATATCTTTTAATCCATCTTCTCTAGTAAAAGCTGTCGCATAAGTAATTAGCTCCATATCCGGTGCAATCTCTGCCATTGTTTCTACGAATCCTTTTTCACGTAACTCAGATACTGATCCAGCGGATGGAACGTTAAGTACAACAACCGTTCCTTCTGTTCCGATTTTATCAACGATGTATTTTGCTCCTTGAACACCCATGTCTTCATTATCTCCTGATACACGGTATACACCTTCTGCATCAATTGCGATGTCAAAGTTTACGACTTCAATCCCGCTATCAATAACTGACTGAATCGGTACTTCCATACCCTGCCATTGTGGAAATGCGACAATAGCCTCAGCTCCCCATGTTCTTAAGTCATCAAGTTGTGTTGTCATCTCTTCTGCATTGACCGATGTATAAAGCTTATAATCAACTTCATCGGATACCTCTTTACAACGTGCTTCTGCATTGTATGCTACAGCTGCAACCCAACCATGTGTTACTGCAGGTGCTAAGATACCAATTTTCATCTTTTCTTTTGCAGGTGCTTCTGGTTCTGTCTCCGCCTCCGTTTCAGTTTCCCCTTCTGGTTCTGTTGTTGTCTCTGTAACGGCTTCACCTGTGTCCCCTGTTCCCCCTGTTTCTTCTACTTCCTTTGATCCACATCCTACCAGCATCGCTACTGCCATTGCCAATACAAGGATATACGCTAATACTTTCATTTTCATCCTGCCTTCCTCCTATCTTCCACTTATCTTTACTGTAAATTTTCTTTTTTTCTGAAACTTTACAATCACATCTTACTATTTTTATTAGGTTGTGTCAATTAAAATAATTTATATTATTTATTTTTGTGCATAATGTATATTGTCGTGTGTTGTGGATTTGTCATTTCTTTCTTTTTTTGTAAATTTACATGTTTTTTTCATTCTTTTTACATTTTGCTTTACAATTAAAGGTTTTATTCGTTATAATGGGAATATCTACAATGCGTATAGGAGAATATGAAATGGTTGAAAATAAAATCACTATTGAAGACGTTGCCAAAAAGGCAAATGTATCTATAGCTACAGTATCTAGAGTTATCAATAATAAAAATAATGTCAAAGCAGAGACCAAGCAACGTGTTGTAGCCGTCATGGAAGAGTTGAATTTTTCTCCAAAAACACCGGCTACGCTTTCTGATGTCAACAGCAACATTATATTAATGTGCGTTCCGGACTTTGATAATCCTTTTAATGGTCCTGTCATTGAGGGGATTCAAAAATCCGCACGTTCTGAAGGCTATCATGTACTCCTCATGCAAGATTTGAGCCACTATGCAGGCAGAATAAATTATGAGGAGATATTAAAAAATAATTCCATTGCTGGAATTATTATTTTCTGCTCTGTTCCAAATTCAAAGTTTTTAGAGGACTTGACCTTCCGTTGTCCTGTGGTCATGTGCTCTGAGCATGCCGAAAATTATAACGTGTCTTATGTGAACATCGATGATGTCAAGGCTTCAACTCAAGCCGTCAATTATCTGATTTCAACTGGTTGCAAAAAAATCGGACTGATTAATTGTAATATGAATTTTAAGTACGCAAGACACCGAGAAAAAGGATATCGCCAAGCTTTGACAGCTGCCGGACTTCCGATTAACCCTTCTTGGATTCTCCACCTATCTTCTGTTACTTACAGTGTGGCTTATTCAAACATTCTTCATCTTTTAAGTCAACCTGATCATCCGGATGCTTTTTTCGCTTGTTCTGACGTCTATGCTTTTGCTGCAATCAATGCTGCGAAAAAATTGGGCTTTAGGGTTCCAGAAGATATTTCCGTTGTCGGATTTGACAATGTATATCTATCAACCATGTCCGATCCACCCATTACAACAATCGAACAGCCAAGCTACCAGCTCGGTCTCCAAGCGTGTGAATTGTTATTAGAAAAAATCAAGTTTCCACAGGTGCCCAACAAACACATCATTTTGGAGACAGAACTCATCGTACGTGGATCAACCAAACTATAAATTATAGGTTAAACAATTGTTTGTTAAACGCAAAAAACCTCGCTTGCAATCAAGCGAGGTTTTCTTATTGTTCTCATTATAATCAAACGGAGAAGGAGGGATTTGAACCCCCGCACGGCGCAAGCCGCCTACCGCATTTCGAGTGCGGACCCTTCAGCCACTTGGGTACTTCTCCATGAAGCATTATTCATAATCATGTGAAAAATGCTTACATTTAAATATTTTAGCACTATTTTGCGTTAAGTCAACCTTTATTTTCCCTTTTTTTACATTATATTTTTGCGCCGCCGTTGAATGTCCCTCTCGCGTCGTTTCAATCACTTGCTGACAAACCGATGAATTACTCACTCCAATCTCCCAGACCGGAATCTCCACCGTCTTATCATGATTGTTGTTATTAATAACGACAACGACCTGGTCATGATCGTCAAACCGTCCATAAGCGATTACATTATATTCTCCATATAAGAATTTTAATGATCCGGTTCGTAGCGCCGGAATCGCTTTTCGTAGACTAATCAATGAACGGTGTAGTGCAATAAGCTCCGTGTTTTCATTGCCCCACGGATAGGTTCTGCGATTATCCGGATCTGTCCATCCGGCAACCCCAGCTTCATCTCCATAATAAATCGTCGGTGCTCCAACCCATGTCATCTGAATTACAACCGCTTCTTTCATCACTGCAAAATCCACATTTGCATTGGCTGCCTCAGCACCCACGGTGTGTGTTCGCCCAACAGTACGATTGGTTCGAGTCAAGAACCGACTATGATCGTGGTTTGACAACTGGTTCATCGCCACTTGCAACGATTGAGTGTGAAACCTTGCCATATTATACTTCATCGCATCAAAAAACGAATGATGATTACCCAAAAGGTCTTCTCTAAATTCATCACTATGTTTTTGCATTCCTGTAAGGAACCAGCTTACCGGCTCCATAAAAGCATCATAATTCATCACCGTATCCCACTGATCTCCATGAATCAACCAGTCCGACGGATCTCCATAATGCTCAGCAATAATAATCGCATCCGGTTTGACACTTTTAACTTCTCGCCTAAAGTCCTTCCAAAACTGGTGGTTAAACTCTTTACTATATCCTAAATCAGCTGCAACATCCAGACGCCATCCATCTGCATCATATGGCGGTGACATCCATTTTTTAGCAATATCCATTACATATTTATAGAGTTTTGGCGATCCTTCATAGTTAAGCTTAGGAAGTGTATCATGTCCCCACCATCCATCGTAATAGGGATTATCCGGCCATGCTTGTTTGTTGTGAAAGTGAAAAAAAGAATAATACGGACTGCTTTTTGCACCATATGCCCCAACAGGATAGTTGTGAGAATTTGCATAGAATTTTTCACGATCCATCCATTTATTAAAAGAGCCACAATGATTGAACACACCATCTAAGATCACTTTCATATTACGCTGATGTGCCTCATGGACCAGATTGGCAAAAAGGTTATTACTTGCCTCCAGATTCACTGTTTCTGTCGTACGCGTAATGTATTTTTTTGCATCATTGTTGTCTTTATCAGCTTGATCAAGAACTTCTTGTGCATCCTTAATAACCACACCATAGTGCGGGTCGACATAGTCATAATCTTGAGTATCATACTTATGGTTAGATGGAGATACAAAAATCGGGTTAAAATAAATCACATCCACTCCAAGCTCTTTGAGATAATCCAACTTTTCCAAGACACCCTTTAAGTCTCCACCATAGAACTCACCCACTCCGTCTTGATCGGGTAGTTTATTCCAATCGGTTACTCGTCTGGCCGGTTTATTGATATACATATATTCATTATCTACTACATCATTGGACGGATCCGAATTGTTGAATCGATCCACAAAGATTTGATACATGACTGCATTTTTTGCCCAATTAGGCGTCCGAAATCCGGGCATGATTTTAAAATCAAAATAATGATCCGGTTCACGCATGATTCCTTTTTTATTGTAATATATTGTCAATCGACCTGTCGTCAACTTGAAAAAATAAGTAAAGAGCTTTTCTCCCACTTTAAGTGTATATTCATAATAGTCAAAATACTCATCTGATGAGATAACGTCCATTGCATAACATTCGCCCTGATAGCACACATATGCATGATCAAGATTATTCTTTGCTGCACGAAGGCGTATCACTACCGGAGAATTCATCGATGGTTCTGCCGGTATGCGATAATTTTCCGTTTCATCAGAAAAGATGGCTTTTTCATCAAGAATCTGTTGTCGTGTTGAAAAATAGGTAAACATTTTTTGAGTACGATTCATTTGTTCAAATGGTATTTGAATACTCATGATTTTACCTCCTTTGTCATCATTGTAAAGCTATACTTAATTTTAAACTACTGCCCTTAAGAATGCAAGCCAAAAGCTATAGTTGCGCTTCTTATATTGCAAATGAAAAAAGGACAGCTATCCGATCGCTGTCCTTTTAAGGAGAAGGTATTTGTTCTTATGGGGTGTAGCAAAAACTTAATATATATATTGTATTGGGGGGGTTTTACAATAATAATTATAGCAAGATTTGAAAAATAAGTGTGCATAAACATGTTTTTTTTTTGTCATTTTTCTTAGCCATTATGACGAAGGCCTATTTAAGAGTTTTTAATAATTATAGAATAATCAACAAGTTCTTGTCCAAAATTCCTGAAGTTTTGATTTGAGCTCATTTTCATCAAAAACCGTCTCCATATGAGACCATTCCACGGGATATAGTTCTTGGTAACGCTTTGTCCTAAATCGCTTGTCAATTAACAAGACACTTCCTTGATCATTTTCCGTTCGTATGACTCGCCCTGCCGCTTGCAAGACTTTGTTCATTCCCGGATACGTATAAGCATAATCAAACCCTGATCCCATCGTTTGATTAAAATAATCTTTGATAATATCTTGCTCAAAACAGATCATCGGCAAACCCACTCCAACAATGACAGCGCCTAAAAGTTTTTCTCCTATGAGATCAATCCCTTCCCCAAACATGCCACCAAGCACTGCAAATGCCACGTAACTCTTTTCTCCATTAGATGTAGAAAACCGATCAATAAAGGCTTCTTTATCCGCTTCTCGAAGATTTTTTTCCTGAATAGCGCACTCCACTTGATGTCCATAGATATGCTCAAACACTTCATATGCCTTGTTCATGTATGTATACGATGGAAAATACACAAGGTAATTGCCATGGCGTTGTTGAACAAATGCACCTATTTTTTGAATCAAAGGACCCATCGATTGATCTCTGTCAGCATATTTTGTAGACAGACGCCCATCCACCATAAGCTTAAGGTTTTCTTGCTTAAATGGCGAGAGCAAGTCAAGCCCAAAGCTTTGTTCGTCACCTCCAAGCAGGTAGCGATAATAAGGCATCGGCAATAAGGTTGCACTAAAATATACGACTCCTTTCATTGTTAAAAGAATCTCGCGAAGATTCGTCCGGGGATCGACGCAAAACAGCTTCATTACTAATTCTTGGCCCTCTCTCAAGTAGTATGTCCGATAGTTAGGACCATACATTTCATATTTTTTGATAAAATCATAGGCCAAAAAATAAAACTCCAAAAGTTCATCCATATGTTCCCACTGTTTATGAAGCTTAAAGATTTTTTCGATACGATATATAATACCGCGTAAGTGCGTTTCTATAGATAGCGGAGCTTCCACTTCAACTCGCTGCTTTTGATCTAAAGCTTTCATCTCTTTGCGCATATCAATAAATACCTGATTGACTTTTGTAAAGTATAAATGTAGACGTTGGTCAAGTTCCTTGACTTTGCGCTTCATATCCATGACCTGACTTTTTTTGATTTCGGCTGAGTACATACTTCGGCTACGATCGACTAAATTATGCGCTTCATCAATAAGCAAACTATATCGACCGGTTCCTTCCGCAAAAAAACGCTTTAGCATAGCACTGGGATCAAATGCATAATTATAGTCACAGATAATAACTTGTGATAACGTCGCCAAATCTAAGGATAGCTCATAGGGACACAATTGATACTGTTTGGCATAAGCTTCTATAACCTCTTTGCTATATCCATCCGCATCATGATATAGGGCTTTAATACCTTCGTTCACTCGGTCATAGTGACCCTTGGCATAAGGACAATGTTCCGGGTTACAGTTGACTTCTTCATGTATACAAATTTTTTCTTTTGCAGTAATCACAACATACTTTAATACAAGACCCTTTTCTTTCATTTTTTCTAAGGTTTCAACGGCCACCTTTTTTCCGATGGTCTTTGCCGTTAAGTAAAAAAGTTTATCCGTGCAGTCTTGCCCAAGGGCTTTGATACCGGGAAACAAAGTTGCGATTGTCTTTCCTGTTCCTGTAGGCGCTCGACTAAATAAAATATTGGCCTCCATAATGGTTCGATAAACCCCTTTCATAAGCTTATCTTGACCGCTACGAACTGTATCAAATGGAAACTCAAATGCCTTTATGCTTTGGTGCATCCGGCGTTCATACGTATCCACCATTTTTGCATACGCACTGTAGTGCATTAACACTTCTGCAAAAAAATCTGCCAATTCACCAAACTGGATTTCTTGCTCAAACTGCTTATGCTGCATACTATCCAACTCAATATACGTCAATCGACACGCTATACGATCACATGGATATTGCAATGCATACAGATAGGCATACACCTTCGCCTGAGCCCAATGCACGAGTTGTCCCTGTTCAATCTCGCTAAGCACCCGTGTCGTCGATTTAATCTCATCAATAAGAATATGTGTCTCTTCATTTTCCTTGGTGAGTATAACCCCATCAATTCGACCACCTAGATGATACATCACTTCATCTTTTTCAAAAGTATAACTTACAGATACCTCACTTTCGTAAGGTCCTTTTTCAGCTTCTGCCTTTTGAAATCGTTGGTGCGCCTTCGTACCATCAACCATACGGCGATGGCTTAAACTTACCGAGGTAATATCACCTGAGCGAAACACCATCTCAACAAGTTCACGCACGGACACTTTATGTATATATCGTTCATTCTCTTTTTTCATGACTGCCCCTTTTTTTGCGTACATATGTTCTATCCCTATTATACAAGATAGCTTCACGAAAATAAAGCAAATAAAAGACAAACTGCGTAAAATATGATACACTATCGTTATCTTATTTTTTTGGAGGCGTTACATGGCAACAATTACCAAAGTTAGTATCATGATTTTTTTAATTATTCTAGGTATTTCCATGAGTTCAAACAATTATATTCACCGATTTATTGTGACCCATATTTTCTTTCATCAACCTTTAGCTACAAAGATGTTACGTCCTCTTGGTATTATCATTGCTATTAGTTCTGTTTTATACATTACACCCTATCTGTATGTTGGTATATTATTGAATCTAGTTATTGCAATGTTTTTAATTTTTAATTACATCCGAAGCCAAAGTGCTGTACGTAAGCATACCATCAGCCCAAGAGAAAAAGCCATCCAATCTTATCAAATGGAGATTTTGGCTAAGCGACAACATATTAATCGGTTAAAATCAGATATAGCTAAACAAAATCGTAACAAAGAGCTAAAAACAACACTTACTGAAAAAAGCGACTAGAATATCTAGTCGCTTTTCAATAATCTTTTTACTTGTCATACATTTTATACAGCATCGCTGCACCAATAATTCCTGCATCATTCCCTAACTCACACACAAGTAATTCTGTCTTAAGTGAATCTGCTCCACCATATATTTCTGTAAGGACTTTTTCTCTTAACGGAACTAATAGGTTTTCTTTTTGTGCAGATACACCTCCACCAAGAGCAATGGCTTGTGGTTGGAAAATGTTAATTACATTCACTAAACCAACGGCTAAGTGGTGAATATACCAATCAATCACTTCTTGCGCAATTACATCTCCAGCTTGCGCCGCATCAAAAGGAATCTTTGCATTCATATTTTCCAGGTTTCCTTCTACAAGTGTGTTCAATGTTGACTCCGGGTGGGCTGCTGCAGCTTCTTTGGCTTTGCCAATTAAAGCTGTTGCTGAGGAAAAAGCCTCCCAACATCCACGGCGTCCACAACTACATGTTGCTCCGTTCATATCAATAACCATATGTCCAAGCTCTGCACCGCCATGGTAAGATCCTGTAATAATATTTTCCTGTACAATAATTCCACCACCGACGCCTGTACCCAACGTTACAGCGACAAAGTCTTTATATTTGCGTCCAACACCTGAGATAAACTCTCCATAAGCAGCTGCGTTGGCATCATTTTCAATATATACAGGGATATCAAAATACTTAACAAATTCTTCACGGATGGGTGTATTATTGAACTTCAAATTATTCGCATAAACGATTAGCCCTTTTTCTGTATCCGGCGTTCCTGGACTTCCAATCCCGACAGAATGAACGTCTTCGGGCTTAATACCTTCATCTTCAATCACTTTTAGTGCTAGCATCGCCATATCTTTAACGATAGCCGTATAATCCCGCTCACGTAATGTAGGCACTGAATCTTTTCGAATAATCGTGCCTTGTTCATCGACTAACGCCGCTGCAATATTTGTCCCACCTAAATCAATTCCAATATTATACATAAATCCTCCTTAGTTGTTTGTTCCTTTTTCTTCTAAATTTTTGCGCTCTTGTGTACGTTTTGCCAAGTTATTGGTCACTCGATTATTCAGCTCAATCGCTGCATTATACCCCATCGCTTTTTGTCGATGGTTAATCGCCGCCGACTCTACAATAATCGCCAAGTTTCGCCCTGGACGAATAGGAATCGAATGTGACACGATTTGATTGCCAAGAATTTCCATGTATTCTTCATTTAAACCTAAGCGTTCATATTCCTTATCTGGATTCCAATCTTCCAGTCGTATCGCTAAATCTATGTTTTGACTTTCCTTAACCGACTCGACTCCAAAAAGGGTCTTGCAATCAACAATCCCCACTCCGCGCACTTCTATAAAGTGACGAATAATATCTGGACTTGTTCCTTGCAAAATATCATCATTAATTTTTTTAATTTCAACAACATCATCTGCAACCAGACGGTGCCCCCGCTTAATCAACTCCAAAGCAGTCTCTGATTTTCCAATACCGCTTTCACCCGTAATAAAAACCCCTTCACCATAGACGTCTACAAGTACACCATGTAAAGAAATCCGTGGTGCAAGTTCTGTTTTTAAGTATTGGTTTAATTCTGAAGAAAAATATGAAGTTGGTCTGTGAGATTGTAATATCGGAACCCCCGTCTCATGTGCCACTTCATTGAGGTCATCCATTAGCTCCAAACTCCGTGACAAAATCAAGCACGGTATCTGACTTTTAAATAGGCGCTCAAGAATAGCACGACGTTCAGAGGCAAATAAGTTTTGTATATAGGTGTACTCCACTTTTCCAATGATCTGAACACGTTCAGAATCAAAATAATCAAAAAAACCTGCAAGCTGTAATGCCGGTCGATTTAAGTCACTTTGATTGATGCGTATATCTTTGGTCGGTATTTCCGGCGTCAAATTCTTGAGTTTCATTTTTTTGATGATATCATCAAGACAGACATAATAATTTTCATGATCCATGGTCGCCCTCCAGTTTGCTTTCCTGCATTTTATCTTACACTATAGTATCACATCTTTATGGAAAAATCTATAAACCGCTTCACTACTTTTTTGATTCATCCCATTCACTTGATTAAGCTCCTCTACTGAAGCTTCTTTTATTTTTTCAATATTGCCAAAGGCACGCATTAGGTTTTTGCGTCGCGTAGGACCAATGCCCGCTATATCATCTAAAACCGACCTCACTTGTATCTTGGAATGGGTTTTACGGTGATAATCAATGGCAAAGCGATGGGCTTCATCTTGAATTCTTGCCACAAGTTTAAACGCTTCACTTCGCACGTTCAGCGCAATCTCTTGATTATTAAAGTATAATCCTCTTGTTTGATGCTTGTCATCCTTGACCATTCCGCAAACCGGAATGGCTAATCCTACTTCTGTCAGCACTTGAAGGGCAATATTAACCTGTCCTTTTCCTCCATCCATAAGGATAAGATCCGGTAGTTTTGTAAACTTACCTTGAGCGGCATCCAGGCCTTTTATCAACAGTTCCTTTTGTTCTTCCAGCGCATGGGTAAACCGCCGGGACAGAACTTCATTCATTGAGGCATAGTCATCTGGTCCATTTCCATATTTAATTTTAAATTTACGGTAATCACTTTTTTTAGGTTTTCCCTGTTCAAAAACAACCATCGATCCCACCGTTGCCACGCCTTGATGGTTGGAGATATCATAAGCTTCAACTCGTACTATCGCCTCGTCCAGCCCGATGGCTTGGCGCAGTTCTTCCATGGCTCCAATCGTCCGTTTTTGCTCTTTACGAAGACTGTCACCAAATTGCTCAAGGGTAATGGCCGCATTTTTTGCCGCGAGAGCTATCAGCTTGTTCTTGTCCCCTTTTTGCGGCACTCGAATATACACTTTTTGTCCTCGTTTATCCGATAACCAACGTTCAATGATATGAGCCTCAGTCAGATTGTTTTGCAAGATGAGCTCCTTGGGAATAAACGGCGTCCCCGAGTAGAATTGTTTAACAAAAGCTGTCATAATCTCCTCGCCATTTTGCTCCTCAATATTTTCCATGCGAAAATGCTCACGTCCAATAAGTTTACCATTGCGGACAAAATACACTTGAACCAATGCTTCTTGTTCATTTTTGGCAAAGGCTATGACATCCTGATCATTTTGCGCCGATTTAACAATTTTTTGTTTTTCCATGATTGCCTTGATGGCACTGATATAGTCTCTTGCTTCTGCCGCCTTTTCAAAGTCAAGGCGCTCTGAAGCTTCGAGCATTTGCTCTTGTAGTTCATTCATCACCGGCAGGTAGTCACCTTCAAGAAATTGAATGACACGTTCAATCTGCTTACCATAATCCGGCGCACTAATATACCCCATGCACGGAGCGTCACATTGCTTGATATGGTAATTCAGACATGGACGTTCTTTTCCAATATCACGTGGCAACACACGATGGCAGGTCCTTATCTTATACATCTTACGTACAAGGTCAATAATCTCCTTAGCTGCATAAGCATTGACATAGGGTCCATAGTACTTTGCCTTGTCTTTTTTCATCTCCCGTGTGTAGATAATACGCGGAAAAGCTTCATCTACCGTCACTTTGATATACGGATATGTCTTATCATCTTTGAGCATTGTGTTATATTTGGGCCAATATTTTTTAATAAGATTACACTCAAGGATAAGTGCTTCTAGTTCAGAATCTGTTACAATATATTCAAACGAATGAATTAGTGAAACCATTCTTTTGATTTTATTTGAATGATTCGCTGACTGATGAAAATATTGACGCACACGATTTTTCAAAATCTTTGCTTTGCCGACATAGATGATATGATCATTTTTATCTTTCATTAAGTACACGCCGGGTTTATCCGGCAAGTTCTTTAGCGCTTCTTTTAAATCAAACATGTATCCACCTTCACTTATTTTGCTATACTTCCATTTTTATCGTTGGCATCGTCCCTACAAATTCAAATTCGATATCTGTAAACTGATTTATATCTTTTTTTATTTTACAATGACATGTCGTTGAAGGGCTAACTTCAAATTCATAATCCCCGATGGTCATCCACTGAACGTCACACCGCTTAATATCTACTCGCAATGCATCTATGTCAAAAATCCCAAGGTATGCCCCTTCATTATACTGTAGCGTATTATCATCGGGTCCTTTGCCAAAATATGAAATTGCATCTCCCGAATCATTAAGCCGTAAAAAAAGGTGTGTTGCTTTTAACGGCACTGTCTCTGAAGGCTTTATTTGCATAATAACTTCATTTTTACCATTCATCAAAAAGATGACTTCAAGACCACCTTTATAACCTTTGATTTTATAAGAACATATAACTTCTGTTCCATTATCTACCGCATGCAATGTATACCCTTTAAATTGAAGCGCATGGGATTTTTCTTCTTCACCAATTCGACACTCCATTCTCAAGGGTTTTAGAAAAAGCTCTTTGGACCCTAGGGCAAAGTTAAGGATTTCTCCTGTCTGTCGACTAATATTACAACTAAACCGCTCTCCCTCTAAGAATAACTTTCGATGCTTTGCCTGAACACGCATTGGTAAACCCGAAGGCGCTATCTCCATCATTTTTTGGGATGTTCTTAATCGAAACTGTTCCATAGCAAAAATATAGCCTGCTTTTTCATAATCTGTATCCTGAGCCAACGTTGCAAATACATTCAAATCATATTGACAATTCATGTTAAAATCAATTGCACTCAAATCTAAACGCAGGCGATATTGGCTTTTCGGTTGAATATCTAAAGGTTCTTCTATATTTTTATATACACTAATTCCATCTTCTAAGACTTCATAGCCCAACAAGAAACCCTGTGTATCTATATATGCATAGTGACTTTTTATAAGGATCTCCATTTGATCGAGATTGAGCTCAAACTGCAGACGCTGCTGCTCTTTTTTTATCACCCGAGTAATTGGACGGCTTTGATTCAAAGAATTAAAAAGCCAGCCACTATCTTCTATCTGAGGTAGTCCTGATTCTTCGTAGTCCCTTGATTGTCTAAATCCCCGATTCCAAGGCATTATTGAAATATCTGGATACTCTCCAATATCAATACGGTTTTTCGAAGTAATCTCTTTGACCAAATAATAATCCGACTTTGTCATCAGCGGAGACACAATATAACGTTCAATACATGGATGGTTAGAATACAACCCATAGTACTCTTCAATCTGATAAATACTTTGAGGTTTTATCTCAACATAAGGCAAGACATCAATGACTTTGATTCCATAGGTATCGCAAAGATTATAAAATACTTCTTGCTTCTCCCAGGCACAATAATATATTTTTTGAATGTTTAATTGCTTCATACACATAATGTCATCAAAAGCACTTGAACCGCTTTTATGATAATACACAATCGCTTCTTGACGCTCTACAAATGGCTCTTGACCTGCAAATCCCATATAGGTCATATGACTATCTAACACTTCACCCAGTGCATTATATATTGTGACCTTAACATCATATCGCACCGGAGTCTCTGTCGACCATTCTATAGGGGCACTCACAATCTCATGAATGTTAAAATGATTAATCTCTTGTTGGTCAAGCACCATATTTTCTTCCATAGTTTTAAAGCCCGCATCTTCATATGAAATCTCTATGCGCGCTTTGATTGGTATTTTTTCATTCCAATGATTTTCTATAAACATGCTAAAACTTGTTGTCCACTTTTTATCATCAGAAACCTCATGGATGTTTTCATGTTGTCTTGTTTTAATGTTTATCCACTTAATGCGAATCTTTTTTTCTTCCATAGGGCACCTCTCATATATCACTATTCTTCTTCCATTATAATCGAAAACCCTCATAATAAAAAGACGTGTTTTTAGAAAACTAAAAACACGTCTAACTTTGCTTAGGACTGACCAAGAGATATACACCCACAAGAATAATTCCTAACGACCAGATTGTACCTCGGTTCATCCAATCCAAAAACTGGTCCGCAAGCATTAAAACTCCAAGCCCAACAATCACAACACCGATGATTTGTTTAGTTTTTTTTTGCGTCGAGTGTTCATATTCGGGTGTATGCTCATCTTCCTGCGTCGCATCATGCCCTTCATATGTTGTTTGATCTTCGATATAATCGTAAGGTCTTTCCGGAATAATAATGGCACATAAGATATACGCTAAAACTCCTGTTCCATAAGCGAAAACAAAAATTGCAAAACCTAATCGAACGATTGTAGGGTCTATATCAAAATATTCTGCAATTCCCGCACACACACCTGCTAGCATTTTATCCTGTCTTGAACGAAATAATTTTTTTGACATTGCCGTCACCTCTTTCTTAAAGTATATATTGATTATAACGAGTGAAGTTTATAGCCAGCTTCCAAAATGATTAAAGGTTCATTAAAATCTTGCTAATTTTCTCTTTTTCATCTACAATGTCTGTATTAGATATCATTTGGAGGCTTTTATGAAAAAAAATATATTATTGTCACTACTACTAGGTTCCACACTATTACTTGGTGCTTGCGAAGTTTCACCTATACAGAGCAACAGTTCAAACCCTAACGCTCCCTTAGATGCTTCCACCACAAGCGAAAGCACCGTATCTCCCCCATCGTCATCTGATACTACCACTAATGACGTACCACTTGACACAGAGGCGATTACTGAGGCACCTGATGCATTCAACATTTTCGATGAAATCGATTGGACCAATCGAACCATCCTAGAAGTCTCATCAGATAATACAACCGGTTATCACGATGCACTTGACCCTATTAATGTTGATCAACTAGGCTTAACCCCTGAGATGATTTTGGAAAACGAAGACTTACGTCCTCTCGTTCAACATCTAGTCAACAATAAATACAATTATACCTATGGAGCAATCGGGTATGTTCAAGATGCTGATAGCATCTATACGTTAAGTAATAAATTGAATCATCTGCCCGCCGACTATGTTCCTGCCGATCTCGTTGAACCTGATATTGATTTTTATTTTGCTGAGTTTCTCGAGAAAAAGCAATTGCGCTCTGAAGCTGCTATGCATATGGAAGAACTATTTTCCGCCGCTAAAGAAGATGGATACACTATCCTTGGTGCTTCCGGTTATCGTTCCTATCGCACGCAAAAAGGGATTTATGAACGTAATGTTGCCAACCGCGGACAAGAAGCTACGGATAAAGTCAGCGCCCGGCCAGGCCACAGCGAACATCAAACCGGACTAGCATTAGACGTAACACTTCATGCACTAAATTATCGACTTGTCGATGAACTCGGTGAAATGGACGAAGGCATCTGGCTTAAAGACCACGCCCATGAATTTGGCTTTATCATTCGCTATTCTCAAGAAGACACCGCAATTACCGGATATAGTTATGAGCCTTGGCACTTACGTTATATCGGAAAAGACGTTGCCACGTTCATATATGAACATGACTTAACGGTTGAAGAATTATATATGTATATTGAATCACTTATTGAAGAAAACACCGGCTTATAAGCCGGTGTTCAGACTGTAGACAAA
>DGAD01000003.1 GCA_002382805.1 Clostridiales bacterium UBA4039 | reverse complement strand
GTTTTTTATTAAGCGCTTACTTAATAACGACAAAAAAACCACATAGGGCAACATTAATACGTCGTCATACCCCATGTGGCTTTCCTTTATCAAAAAGGCAATGTTTGCCATCATCTCTATTTCTTTAACTTCCCCAGTTGCCTTTATGCCGGTTCTGGGGAGTTTAAGTTTTTTTGATTCGATATTGTTTTTATATGTTTGATGGTTTCTTCAATAATCAACTTCAAAATACGAAGGTCATCAAAATACTGATTTAGATAGTCCATATCAATATCTTGACTATTATCCAAGTTCAAAATATCTAAAACAATTTCCTTCATCATGTAAACTGCCTTTTCATTGGATTTTAGCTTTCCAATATCATCATAATGCTTCATAAGCTTAATGGTAAAACCGGTCGGTATCGTATATGGAATGGTGTACTCTTTACCATCCAATCCTTTAATCACTAACGGTTCCCCATCAAATAAATTTAAATCAATAATCTGTGCCATTTACTTCCCCCATTTCTTATTCATCCGTTTCTATAATCTCAATATAATTCTTATTGGCATTGGCAAGACCTACAAACTCATAATTTACAGTTGTTGGATTTTCCCCAAACTCAATGCCAAGTTCCCCATCGAACTGCGCCTTATAAATATTCACGGTTAATGTTCCACCGGTCTTCTTGGTGTGAACAAAGCGTAAATACACAATTGGTGAATCATCTTCCAGATTCAACACTAATTTCTTAGCTCCACTGGTTCCATCTACCGTATAGGTTGACCCCAACAAGAACTTTGAAATATTCTCAAGTATCCAAGTCATAATGCCCGTTGAAAACTTTATATTCTTATCGGTTGTAATCTTCTTAACCAACCCTCGATTGGTTGACTTCACCTCAACCTTTTCACTGCCAATAGTAATGCTTGCTCCACTTTCTATAGCACCAATATTTGTTAACGCATCTTCTTCTGTTGTTTCCAAACTTTCTAAATCTGTAATATCTGCTACTAACCCAATATATAATTCTCCTGACCCTAATATAATCGGATCGCTCTCTTGATAATGCATTTATATTCCCCCTCATATTTTGCTTAAAAAATACAGAACCATTTCATAGGTTCCAGTATCTTCATTCTTAATAATTCCCCCACCATTAATCAAACGATTTGACTTGATGGTACGCTCTTCATCTTTGATTTCAATCGGTTCTCTAATTTCATCTAACAACTCCAACAAACGTTTATGGACTTGAAGTATTTGACCTAACTCCTTACCAACGATGTTGAAACTCACTTGATATTCAGATACAACACCGGTTTTTAATGGCTTGTAATTGTAGATGATATAAATATCTGTCTTTTTACTTTGTGGTTTCTCCACCAGATAAATATGTTCACCGCCTAATAATTCAACCAAGGATGTATCTTGTAATAAATATTTTCTTATAACCTTAATCACCCATCACCTCTTTGATTTTTCGTTTGACCACTTCCATATTCATATCCACTGCAGGTTCTAAATATGGTTGATGCTTTTCTGCCCAATATGCATAAGACATGTTACTGCCTACTGCTCCAACAATCGTTTCTTCTTCCACTTCGATATCATGGGTTAAACTTCGTTTTAATGTTCCAGTATCCACTGGACATAGAAGCTTTGCATCAGCTTCAATCATTAACAAACATTCCAATATTGCTTGCTTTGCTTTTTTATGATTCTCATCAATCGCCTTTTCAAATGGATCATTCATAAGCCGTCACCAGCACTTCCATATAATCATCCCACTGAATCATCTTAACGACTTGGTATTTGCCATCATAAAATTCCAAGTAGTCCCCAACTTCCACTTGTTTAGCACCATCTATAAACAATCGATAACTAACACTTTCCTGAAATCCATAATCTTTGTATGCCTGTTCTTTAGAATACGGTTGAATATATGCCAAAATAGTTCGAATAACAGATTCTTCACTGTTGATATATATGCCATGCTCATCAACACTACCTTCCCCTTCAACCATGACGTTGACCGTCTCATCATTCCACATCACGTGCCTACTTTCACTTTAGGCTTTGGTAATGCTAGTTTAATAATTTCAGGAATGGATTCAACATAAGTCTGACTTCGACTACCTTGAGATTGTGCCTTCAATCCTTCTGTATTTCTGTTTTGATATAACACAACCGCATAATCCACCACAGTATCATCATAGATTGGATCAATCTCCGTTACCCCAAGATAACCTTGTATCGTTCGTCTAGATTTTTGAAGGTAATGATTTAAAATTCCATCTTTGCTATCATCTGTTATCGACAATAATACTTTTAATAACTCCAACATCATTAATCACCTGATTTCTTGACGTAGCCATCTTTAGCTAACATATTGGCATGAATCGGTGCTAATTGTATCTTTTGTCCTTTTTGATAGATTTCTTTGCCATACTTGATATTTTTTAATACTTCAACCCATACATAGGTTTGTTTTGTAGTTTTCTTTTCTTCTGCCACTTTTATTCCCCCATTTAAAAAGGACTGCACCATCTGGTACAGCCCTAACTTCATTGACTCGTTTCCTTATCCTTTTGTTCGCTCACTTATTACTATGCTGTGTGGACGGTCGCAATAAACACTGAATTAATACGTTCAAAACTAGGTAATGCAATTTCACTGACAATGGTTTCAACATTGACCGGATGTGGTATTTTAAGTGTTGTTACTGCCACACCGGTATTTACAATTTCAACCACTGCATCTGTTCCACCGCTCATCAAATCACTTTCTTCTGGTGTTGTACCATAATACGTATTACCAAGATTTCCTTCTGGCAATAGCGTAAACACATCATCTGGAAAGAATTGATGGGTCGTACCATCTTGTAATGCGTATTTCTTATTGTATACAGCTACAGCCAATCCAAGCTTAGCTTGAAAGTATTGCTTTAACATGGCATCGGTCATAATAATATTAGTGCCACCAATTGGATTCATATCTAATCGAATACTTTCATTTGCCATCAAATATCCCCAAGTTTTGAGTGAACATACCGCTCTGCTTGGTTTTTCACCCACGGTATCTTCCACCACTTGTTGCCATCTCATGATATCTTGAACCGGTGTTGAATTAGCTGTATCTGACCAACGAGCTGTTGTTAATAGCGTTTCTTGATTATCGGCACTAAATTTAAAGTCATAATCGTAAGCTACATGATTAGCAACAATTGAAATCTTACCGGTAGACAATAATTGCATACGCATACGTTCATTATTGACTTCTGCCCCCCTTACTAGGTTGTTGGCATCATCATAAATCTTTTCAATCAATGGCATCAAGTAATCCGCATTCGCTGAGCCTGCTACCTTATTAATCTCTTGTCGTTCCTTTTCACCAATACGCATAGCTTCTCTAAAGAATGGCATTTCTGTTTCCACCTTCGAGAAACCAATACGGTCACGAATGGTCGCTTTCGTATCAAAGGCACTTGGCTGTAATGCCACAGGTAATCCATTTGAACCTTTAATCCATGAAAGGTCTAATCCTAATTGTTTCTTTGATGGAAATAATGTGGCTCCCAAGTATGGAATATCATTACTTGGGTTATTGTTGTAATATACACTAATCTCTTTTGCATTCACTAAATCATATATTGTACTCATAAAATCCCCCTATCTTTTACCCTATAAATGTAATCTGTCTAAGTGCTGTGACGGCATCGGCTGCCGGTGCTTCCGGTAATTTGTTCACATCAATAAATCCATGAATAATCATGGCTCCTGACGCATTACCATAGGTAACGTCTACATCTTCTAATAAAATACCTTCTGCTTCGGTTGCATCGGTTCCTTGTGTATTTTTCTTTGCTACCGGTTCTGTACTATTTGCTAATGCTGATTGAGATGCTCCCCCAACAATGGTTCCTGCTGCTACAATCTTCTTTCCATCCTCATCAGCTGTGATGTCGGTATCATCCACCATAACCCCAATGGCTACATAGTGGTCTATAAACTTTAATATCTCTTTTTTGTTACTGTAATCTGTTTCTACGAATCTCATAATTCATCCCCCTATTTAAAATATACTTGTTGTTGTTCTTCTGTTGACTTTTGACGTCCAGATACTTGCTTCGCCAATTTCAACCCAATACTCTCTTCTTTAGTTCCTTTGCTTGTCGACTTTGGTGGAACGTACCCATCTTTTAATCGTTCATTCACTGCCTTTTCAATCACCTGTTCTAAAACCGACTGTAACCCATCTGCCTTTTCTTGAATATCTTCAATGGTTTCTCCATCGACATAATCTAATAAATCTAGGGCATAGTCTTTCTCTTTGAAATAAGCAATCTTTTCAAGCTTCAATTCACGTTCATATAGCTCTTTCTCTTTTTGTTGAAGAATCTCTTCTTGGGACATTTGTGCTTCCTTCTTTTCTTTTTCATAGGTCGCTTTCAATTTTTTAGTTGTTGTCTTCACTGCATCCGTTACACGTTTGTCCGCATAAGACTCCATAAACTTTTTGAATTCAGGATTATCAATTAATTCTTCTACATTAATGCTGGCTTGATTATTTTGATCCTGATTGTCACCCGTTACTTCTTCAACCTCTGTTACTTCATTTACATTTTCTTCCATTATTTATCCTCCCAGTTTGAGTGATGTGCTTATCCCCATCGGTTATAATTCTCATCCCTCAAGATTAATCAATATTTTTTGATGCTTTCCAAGTCTCATAACTTGAATAGTCAATCAGTGGTTTCTCATCATTACTATTTTTCATATTTTCACGTTTCTTTGTTGGTGACCATCCATCAACCACTGGCACAATACAACTTCTACAATTAGGATGTAATGGTGGTTTTGGATAATCCGATTCGATATCATACAGATGCCCATCACGCTCCTGACATATATCCGAAGTTTTCTGGTCAAGGGTTGCATCAAATAAAATTTGTTTTACAACACCGCTTTCCTTATAAACCTTATCTTGTGCCATGGTCATACATCTAGCCATCTCAGTTCGCATCAATCGCTTTGATTCATATGCACTGGAACCAAATGTACGTCTTATTCGTCTTGCCATTTTATCTATAGAATCCCCTTGTATCATACCCCTTTCGATTTCACTTCTTAATTTCTTAACCAACTTCTCTTTATTTGTCCATATTCGGTCTGAAAACTTCTCACCTTCAATGGGCATAAAAACAGCCGCTTGAATAAACTCCGGTCGAATGATAGCAACATTAATGCTCATCTCTAAACCTTTATCTATCATATAAGCGGCTTTATAAAAACTTTCTTCATAGATTTCTTTCAATAATTCAGTTGTCGTTTGTTCATCAAGTTTACCAAGAATATCAGCTTGTTCCTTAATCTGTTCTTCCAAACGTTTCAGAATAGTAAATCGTTGTCGTCTGCTAAGAAGCAGTTCCCCATCTTTCGAATAATCCATATATATTCTAGCGATTTGCATCTGTATCAATTCAAGACTTTTTTTGTAGGCTTTATATACAACGTCCATACCCTTACCACCATATTTTTCCATCTCTTCTCTTAAATCCTGAACGTCCCTACGCAGACTCATTTTGTGCCTCACTTAATAAGGATTCACCATATCGTTCCTGCTCTTTCAGATATCGTTCCAATTCCAGTTTTGGATTTTCAACAAATGGTAATAAAGATAATGCTGTTTCTTGAGATATCGTGTTCTGCAACTGGGTAATAACCTGAGCTGTCACCGCTAAGTCTGTTGGGACGTTACTGGTAAACTTCAATTTAATCCTTCGATAATCATAGTCAACACCACTTTGTACTTTTAAAAATGCAAAGAACCGTTTCAATCGCTCTCTAATGGTCATTTCAAGCATCGCCTGTAATAAGGAACATTTATTTTCTAATGATATCAAGCGGCTTCGTAATGCCAAACTTGATGTATTGGCTTGAATCTTCTCATTCGTATCAATATGACTCGCCATTTGATATATCTTCTTCTCAAGGGTCGTCAATAATCCCTGAACGAAAGAATCATTGATATTTTTAATCAAGAAATCCACTTTTGCATCTTTTGGGATTTGAATAATGCCCTCTTCCTTTAGTCGACCCACATCATCTTTTTCTAACTCAGCACCGACAATGGTTAAAAATGCATTTCTAAAATCGGATACTTCATTCACCAAGTCACTTAAGACATTATTGTAACTGTCATTGAGTGTTTTAATATCATCAATCATACTCATGGATTCCAAGTTCGCTTTACACACTGATACCGGTACACCATTAAATATATGACTATCTTCTCCTAATTCTTTTAGTCCATATTCATACCCTAAATCCACTTCATAATGATAAATCCGTTTTCCAATATACACATCCAAAAACTCGGTATCATCCAGACTGTTTTTTGTAAACAGATGGATAGCAATTATTACCGACTTATCCACCGTTTCATTCTCAACAATCAACATATCCCTTGGCGAATAGACTGCTGCACGAAACTCGCCCTCTTGATTAATATAATTCAGTTCATAAGCTTCTCCAAATATCAAAGCTTGTTTCAACAACTCAATGTTATGTACTTTTTCCCAAGTGGAGAAAGCTAAGTCGATGTTATCCAGAACGGTTACATCATCATTAGAAGAAATGTAATTCACCGGATTGGCTAATGTATAGGATATTTCCTCTTCAATAAATTTCTTTGGAAAGTTGCAGACCACCTTAATGTTACTTCTAGCTTCCTGCATGGCGTAACTTCGAACAATATCATGCTTTCCTTCATAATATTGCTGATATAAAAAGAGCCCCGACCGTTTAGATCGAAGCTCACCGACTAATTCTACTATTAATTCTTTATTTATTTCCAATACTTCTCATCCCCCATTCAATAAAAAACTGCAAAGTAAAAGAAGCTCCGAGAGCTTCCTTTGATGAGGGGAGTATAAATAATTAATAAGGGTTATAGTCTAGTCATATATGTGCTTAGACGCACGTGAAAGGATGACTAGCTATAAACAGATACTACTATATACTCACCTTTATTACAAGTGTTTTATTGTTTTTTAATAATTGTTCTTCTCTTTTCTTAAATATTGATTCATATAATTAATATACCTTTTATTTAAACCAAATGAACGTTTTCCCAGGTCAATAATCATAGAAAACAGCCTATTTTCCATCTGCCTAAGAAGAGTACTTGCAGGTCGCGTATCTTTCCCCTGAGAATCTTTAAATGTTGAGGTAAATCTTATATCATTATTGAAATTATCAAACAATTGATCTTTTATAAAATCTTGAAGCATTGATCTATTTGTTAATTGATAGTATAAATCAAGCTCATTATTGTCAAATTTCATTTCTGGGTATTTTACTAATAAATCTCTTCTATTCACTAAGTACTTACCAATCGACGTTTTCTTTTCAAAACAATCTATACATATAGCTAAAAAGTGTTCAAATGATAAAGTTAATTTAGGTATCTCCGTAGATACAAAATATTTATCATTCAAAATATGAATACTTGAAGCTATCGAATCCATCGAATACATTGACAAATGTAGATAAATAATTTCATAGTCTTTTTTTTGCGCTTTGAATAAAATCATATTATTTTTATCTACAAATTCAATTATGTCATTTTTATCAATATAATTGGCTATTCTATCAAGTGTTTTATAAGCTTTCTTAAGCTTATTATTAACCTTTATCTTAATCTCCTTATTTGAAGAAGCATTTCCTAAATCTATTGTTCCTGATTTACATTCAACAATAATTAAATATTTTCCATCTTCAATAATAATATCAAGTTCTGATTTTTTATTCTTCTCATGATAAAATACATTACACTTTATGTTTTCAAAAAATTGTGATGTAAATCCATAAACCATTCTCTCAAATCCGAATCCTTTATCATTTGAATACTTTTCAGATTTTGACCAATTTAGATACTTCTTTTCAATATCAAGTAATATATATTCTAAGAAATCATTTATCCATAGCAAAAATACACTTTCACCTTCTAAAAATAGCTGAACTTCATTAAGTTCTTCAACATCATTTTTATTAATATCAAAAGCAAATAAATTTTGAAATTTATAAAAATCTTCCTCAGATATGCTCCAACATACTTTTTTTGCTTCTGTAAGACCTATATAGAAATCTTCTCGACCAAAAATAAATTTTCGAGCATTTTGAGATAATCTTATATCTGAAAAAGCATCAGTTTGTAGAAATAATAAATAAAATGTAATGGACTGTACTATCTGATATAATCGCAATTTCTCAATATTTATTACATTAAAAAACTCTTCATCCATTGAATCCAGGACTAGCCAAATATAGATCATTTGCATCGAAAAGGAACATGGTTGTGTGAACTTCATCTCTTCAACCAGTTCGCTATATTCTCCATTCATTTTTTGTTTGAAATCTTTAATTTCGTATTTTTTTATCTTCTCTTCAAGTTCCCTTATATCTTTAGCTCCCTCTTTATAAATCCGTAATGCTGTTTGAATTGATCTAATCGGTTTACCGGTATACAAGAAATTCCCATAACGAACATATAATTCCTTTAATAAATCATCCATATCAAATCCTTCTCTACACAAATACTTTTTCTCTATTATAAAACTTCAGCCTCTTCGTTCCTTGAACACCTTGTACTGCCATATATAAACTATCCGGTGCATCATCATTCTTGGCATTTTTATTATAATCTTTTACTTGTCTATTATACGCTACATTATCTGCATTGAAAAGAATATGAGATTTCTTAATATCCGGCTCTAGGCTTATAATACGTTCATGTTTATTCCCTTTTGGAATGACTGCTTCTATTGGTACATAGATTTTATTGTTCCATAGTTCCTCTTCAAATTTTGTTTTGATATAGTCCTGAGCCTGTACCGTTTCAAATAAAATTCTATCAACCGGATAATTCCTCAATTTATCAATGGCAATCTGAAACAATCCATCTGGCAGCACTTTATGTATCGAACCATCAATCACATAAATCTGCTTTGTTTTTCTATGTTGACCTAAAATTGTTATAGCAGAATAATCACTTCGTTTTGATGCCTTTATAGCAGGGTCAATCGCCATAATAATTTCCAATTCAGAAAATGATAGTAATTTATCCCAATAACTTATTTCTTGAAAAATATATTCATCTGAAGACCTTGGATCATTTTGCATTTCTTTATAAAATGACCTATCTCCCATAGCCTGCTTCTTCGTCATCAAATAATAATAATCAAGATATTCCTTCCATAATATAGAAGTTCCTTCCAACATTTCCTGTTTTCGGGCATCAAAAAAAGACCTAGCAGTTTCCAACCGGTCTTCATCATTTAAATCATTATATAGTTTTTCCCATTCACCCCATAAATCATCTCTCGGTGACCATCCGATGATAGCTGATTTTCTAATACTACGAACTCCTGCAATTTTACCTTTCAGCAAGTCACTCATAATATCTTCTTCATGCATTACCGTTCCAACTACAAGAATATTCGTATCTCTTGTCCCAATTGGCAGAACAACATCTCTGAATGTTGACTTAATCTGTTCACGTTTGGTTTCACTTCTAACGGTATCATCCTTAAGCAAATCATCAATTAATACCAATGTTGGTCTATGTTGTTTATAATGAACACCCCTCAATGAGCCATCAATACCACGAATCATAATACAACTATCAACACCACTTGACGTTTTTAACCATATTTCATTATTGTTCCACCGGTTACCTTTTTGTATTCCAAAGTCCTCAATCAACATTTCATTTTCTTCAAGCTCCGACTTAATCATATCCAAAAATGGTACTGCTATTGATTCTGTTGCTGAAATAATTAATGTAAATTGTGACTTGTTATACAAGATTACATATAATGGCAATAAAAAAGAGTTGATTGTGCTCTTACCATGTTCCCTTGGCAATCCAAAACATTCAATCGACCCTTTAGTGTCTAGCATTTTCTTTAATTCATCGAATAATTCACGATGGAACTGCCCAAACTCCCTATCAAAGTATTTAGGACAATAGCACCGAGCAAAAAATTCAATATCCATTTCCCCCAATAACTTACGTAATTCTGCAAAAGAAAACTCCTCAACCAACTGTTTAATCTTTGTTGGCGAGAAGTATTTTTTCAGGTACGCAAACATTAAATTCTCTTTATCTTTTATTTTTATCCCCTCTAATCAATTAATTCTATTGCTTTAATTTTTTCACTTGATGTTGATTGACAATATATGCTTGATGTACTTACATTCGCATGACCCAAAAGATTCTGAATAACATATGGAGAAGTATTCTTTTGCGCTAATTGAAATCCAAATGTATGTCTTAGTTTATGAGCCGATATTTCAATACCCATCTGATTGCCATATTT
The DNA here is from genome assembly GCA_002382805.1 of Clostridiales bacterium UBA4039. Classification (GTDB taxonomy): domain Bacteria; phylum Bacillota; class Clostridia; order Lachnospirales; family Vallitaleaceae; genus UBA1351. The sequence continues at coordinate 71,451 of DGAD01000003.1, read as the reverse complement.
CTTCAAAATACGATTAACGCCACTTTGTTTAAGATTTCCCCTTTGACCGATTAGCAAATTTCCTTCAACTTTATGTCTTATTTCCAAATAGTCCGCTACTGCCTTGCGAGCCTCTTTGTTCAATGGAATCTCTCGCACAACTTCTCCCTTACCTAAAACAATGATATTTCCTTTTCTTGCTGATATAGCTATCGAATCAAGATTCAAATTTACTAACTCTGATATTCTAATGCCGGTATTGTAAAGTAATTCGAATAGGCATATATGCATTTTGTTATTTGATTTATGAATCACTGTTCTAATCTTCCATAATTCCTGATTGGATAACCCTTTAAATTCATTACCAATACGAATTTTCAATGGCTTCACTGAAAGTAAATGTTCTACATATCCCTTATCATACATGAACTTGTAAAATGAATTTATAGATGTAATCTTTCGATTAATGGTCTTATAAGATTGACCACTCGACTTCAAAACTTTTGAAAAATGTGTCAAATTTATTTGTGCCAAGTCCTGCAACCCCACATCGCCATAATTAGAAGTATACCCCCTAAGCTGCCTAATATCCCTGCTGTAGCAATCGATAGTATTTTGACTGCGTTCCTGTTCATACAGATACATTTTAAATAATTCAATATAATCTAGTTCCATAATAAAAGCACCTCCAACGATTTAGTAGTCATATGTTACCGTTGAAGGTACTTAATAGCAAGTTATACTCGCATGAATAGCTGCACCGATAGCAGTCATTATGTGTCCAGTTTTCACTTATTCATAACGTATTTATGGGATTTGTCGCTGTAAATTTCCGGTTTATCTATCAAATTACTGGCGACATAATATTATTCTGATTCATAACGCTCCTCAGAATCAACCAACTGAGCTTGATCTTCTTCACACTCTACTTCAATAATCTCCGCTTCTATCATTTCAAGAAACAACTTTTTCCTAGCTTCTTCATTATCCTTGGTATCTAATATCAACTCACGCTTATCATTCCATTGATCTGGTGCACGATTACGTAACCAAAATGATAATGCATTGGATGACGGTGGTTGATATTTCTTTGTTTTCTCAACACGTGTGCGTTTTTTACCGCTCTTATCCTCTTCCACGATAGTCTTTATCTCTTCGTACTCAAAACCCATACAAAGACGCAATAACGACCGCTCAACCTTATTATTTACAGCGGTTCGGGACATATCCACCAATTCGGAAAAAACCTCATTTTCTTTTAGATAACGATACCACGTGTCATGGTGTATTTCTAACTTCTTACATATATCTAAAACCTGTTCCCCATCTACTAACCACTGACTTATTTCTGAAAGACGTGGTTGTATATGCGTTTCCCATTTGTTCGTTTTATTCGGAACTCCTCGTCTTCCCATATAATCACCCCCATTAAAAAAAGAGCCATTTCTGACTCTTCATATTCTAAACCTCATATTTATACATATCTGCCATCACAGACTTTACCAAGTCTTCAACTGCCTCATTAAATTCTTGCTTTTTACTAAGACGATAACAAAATATTCTTTTCAACTCTCCTACCGGCTCACATCCAACAATGCATAGTGAATCTTTTGTAATTTTCAAACATTCAATCAGATTTTCTAAATTATCATTTATGGAAGAATATATGCTTTCTGTATCATGTAAATAAATTCTAGCTCTTGCATTACTATTCTTAAAACTATAGCCAACAGACAACTCCGGATAATTTTGAAAGAACAATCCATTTTTAGCTTCAGTAGACCTGTCAATTATGTACTCCGGATAAGCACGTTTAAGAATTTCAACAAACGGTACTAACTTGCTTTCTGGCTCATTTGTATAATCTTTTATCCAGTCTCTTAATATAAAGTTATCTCTACTATGATATTCCATTAATTCATAATATTCATCTTCTGAAAGATAATCTGTTAATTCATATTTTTCAATTCCTAAAATACCTTTCTTAAAGCAATCAATAATTACACGCTTGAATTCACTTTTCAAACCGGAAGCTCTATCATTATTAAACAAGCTGTTAATAGAAACCTTATCACCTAACTCCATTTTTTTCCAACAAATTTTTCCTATTTTCATTTTCGTCTCCTGTTCTTTCTTTTATTTGCCATAATTAGTTTACCTAAATGCCGAATTACCTTCTAAATTTTCCAACAAAATTTTTCTTGTTTCCTTATATCTATTCCCCTTCAACCCTAACCGGATTAAAAACACCCTGAATGTATATTTTTCATTATCTGTAGCCGTAATCTTGCTAGACGCTCTTTTAGATTCTAATGCCAACTGATTTATCGCCAATACAAACTCACTATAAGCCATGAGTCTTTCCTTATTGAACGCTCTGCCAAAAAAGTCAAATATTAGCATTAACTCTTCACGTATCTGCTCAACCCTTAACCCATTTGATATTTCGTTGATTTTCTCGGTTAACTCTTCAAGATTCTCATCTTCAATCATCATAATCTCTTCAATAAGTCTATTAGGAATTATATCCTGCTGGACTTCAAACACCTTTTTTATCATACTTTGCTTACTGTAAATGAAAAAACATAAATTTTTTAAGCTTTGATATCTTTGGTTTTCCATCGGCACAGAAACTTCATATTTAATCTGGTCTTCAATTTGCTCCCCAACTAAGTCTTCAAATATTACTTCTTTTCCATCTTGCAGTGTAATTGTCGAATCTCTGTCAATTGTGATAACTTGACCATCAATTTCAATCTGATAATTAAAGCTTGGTGCACCTAGATATTTGGCTTTCACCCCCAAATGTTCACTTAACTTCTTAACCATTTCTTTTCGTTCCATAATGTAATCCTCCTTAATATTTGGTACTACATTAGTCACTCTAAATGCTGTATAAGTCAATCTATAATTGCAACAAAACACATTAAATACTATAATTAATCTATAAACTATTATTAAGATGAGGAAGGAGATCAAATGAACATTGAAATTATTAGCATCCATAATGACCCCGATGGGAAGGACACTAAAGAAAAATTAAATGATGAATATATTCTTATTAAAAACAACGGTGATTCATCAATTGATATTTCATCTTGGAAATTAACCGACTATCGTCCTGGTCAAAAACATATTCACATTTATGTTTTCCCAAGTAATACATCTAATACGACTAACTTAATCTTAAAACCTAATGAATTAGTTTTTGTAATGACTGGTACTGGCACCAATAATTATATCTCCAACCCAAGTGAAGGTAAATTACCCCAGTACCATTTATATCAAAATAAAGATTGGTTCATCTGGAATAACGATGGTGATACTGCCTGTTTATATGATGCAAACGGAAATTTAGTTTCCCAAAAGAAGATATAATTATTTGCCCTTCGGGGCATTTAGTTTTCTGCAAGGGTCATTGCTAACAAACAATCTTCCATTGCAATATTTCAATTCGTATAGTTTACATTTTTTGCATTTTCTGCTTATTATATTTAATTTCATTTTGCCCCCTTATCAATTTAACATCAGCATCACTTCCAACCTTATCAATATATCTCTTTACAATAACATCAACATACTTCGGATCAAGTTCATTCATCCTACATATCCTTCCAGTTTCTTCAGCAGCAATAAGTGTTGTGCCGGAACCACCAAATAAATCTAAAACAACATCATTTATACTTGATGAGTTCTTAATTGCCCTGATAACCAAATCAACAGGTTTGCAAGTTGGATGTAACTCTGACTTTCTAGGTCTTGGGATATCCCATACATCATTTTGCTTCCTATCTTTCAAAGGATGTAATCTCGTATCTCCTTGTTTCCAACCATACCAAATAGGCTCATATCGTGTATGATAATCTTTTCTGCTCATAACATGCCTATCTTTTGCCCATATCACTGTCGATGACCAGTGATAATTATTTTGAGCCAGAGTCAGCATCATATTCCCCCATTCTTGAGCCGACATCACAACATAAGTCATAGCTCCATCCTTAGATGCCACATTCATACAATTGAATGCATCGTACATAAACTGCTTAAAGTCTTCTGCTCCCATGAAATCATTAAGTATCGTTCTTGGCTTATATCCCATAGCATTATCTTCATCAACCGCACCGTAGTTCACATTCCAAGGGGGGTCTGTAAACACCATATCTGCTCTGTCATCCCCCATAAGTTTCATGACATCATCTTCCTTCGTGCTATCACCACATAACAGCTTATGTTTACCAAGAATCCATAAATCCCCAAGTTGACTAATCGGTTCCTCTGGTAATTCAATATCAAAATCATCATCAGGATTATCACCTTCAACAAACTCTTCCGATGTATACTCATCAAATAAAGCTTCTGCTTCATCCCAATTAAAACCGGTTAACTCAATATTGTATTCCTCCAGACGTAATTCATCCAAAAGCTTACTCAACTTTTCATCATCCCATTCACCAGTAATCTTATTCAGTGCAATGTTAAGTGCTTTCTCCTGATTCTCATCAACGTCAAGAACAACACATTCTATTTCCGTATATCCTAAATCTCTTAATACAGTGGAACGTTGATGACCACCTACAATTCTGTATTTACCATTATCACATCCATATTGATTAACTATAACCGGAGCCACATAACCAAACTCCAAGATGCTATTCTTTATTTTTTCATATTCAGCATCTCCGGCTTTCAGTTCCTTTCTTGGGTTATAATCTGCATACACCAAATCAGCTAGCTTTATTTTTTCTATATTCATAAATCCCCTCTTTTACCCTTTCATAAATCGACATAATAGTGGCACAAATCACACTAATAATAAAAAACTCAAATAGAACGCCCTCATCAATTATTACTTTTAGTCCTATAACCGCCAAAATAGACATTATGCAAATAAGTATTATTCCCAAAATATCATAGATTAATCTTTTAAACACTTTCTCCTCATCCTTCCTACTATTAAATGACGAGCCTTCTCTGCTCGCCATCACATAATCAATAGCATTACTAATCAAATACCCGATTGTAATTCAGATACAACTTCATTGAATAATTCTATAAATTCATCAATTCCATAAACACTTGTTATTATTAACTTCTTAGATAACCCAGTCCCATAGATAATTGAATTCCATTTGTGTAATCTCATCACCCATTCATTAATAGTTTTAGGAAGCACATCTACAGAATAGTCACAATCTATTATGATATCTTTTATATTTGACTTAACCCACATTTTTTCTACTTCAGAAAGTGAATAATATTCTGAATATGCCTTATAAAACCACTCTTCATACTCTTCATTATATTGTTGACCATATTCCAAATTCATGCTAAATAAATCCATTTCTTCATAATAACATCCATTGTTTTTCATAATCTCATTTTCTCCTTTACCAATGAGCATTAACTGTTTAACGTTTCACTTTAGACCCTACCGTTAGTTTAGACATCGTCACCTATACATTTTTTTCTTTCCGCGCAATGCCATCTTCGATGGCGTTGTAAGATTCTTTTGCGAAAAGGTGGAACATCTTTTTTATATCCCACCTTTTCAAATAGTACATATTAATTAACAACTTTCATCGACTTTTGGACTGCATCAAATTCTCTACCGCAAATTCCCATTCTATCGCAGACATAATTGATATATCCTATGATTTCTTGATTTCTACTATCATCATTTACTGATAGTTTTGCTATGATTTCCTCGCCAAACACATCTGCTAATTCACAAGCTAACATATCTTTCCAATCAGTCAAATGCTTTGGCAATTTTACATCATCAATTTTGTACTCTAGAATACTTGTTTCAATTTTGATACATATTTCATTTTTTTCTTGTTTTGTTAATGCTATAGACTTTTTCGCAAGGTCAAGATAGTTGATATTGTATTGATTCATCTCCACTTGGTTCAACATTTGCTTAATAATCTCATTTTGTTGTTTGCATAAATCTACAAGTAATTCCAGTGTACATTCAGGTGAATCAAGTAATGATTCTTGGTAATCAAGTTGTCCTGCTAATTCATTAAATTCATCGTAATTTACTGTCATAATAATGACCTCCGTATATTTGTCACAAGTTAATAGTTACATTCGAGCATAAAAAAAGAACCTATCAAATTGATAGATTCATACATTTTTCTTTTTGGAATAAATTTGCTCACTCGACGCCCCGCTTCGCGGGCGGCGTAGATAACAGTTAAACAATTAAATAAAATAATATCCATATAATACAATAATACAAAAAATAAAACGTTCCCGTCTTTAGCAATTTATACACTAAAAGAATTAATTATAGAACAAGAACAAGTTCAAAACCTTTAAAAGCGTTTCTCAGCATGCAAGCATGCCGAGAATATTATATTCACAAATTCTAACTATATGTTATTATGAACAATTGGGTGGGTACAAATCTCTATAATATATTTTATAGGAAAGTGTATACCCCTAATTGTATACCCCTAATAATTATATCTTATTTATTAATCGTTTTCAGCTAAACTTACTAATGAATAATTATTACCATCTCTTACCGTCTGTATATTGCGCATATCAAAAATACCTTTTATCATTTTTTTACTTCTTATTTTTTTCCAATAAGAATCAGAAATATTATTAATTTCCTTTACCTCCTTTACAGATATAGCTTTCCCATCCCATCTATTAAGCCAGTCATAAAAGGCATTAATTATCTTACTATCTGCATTTTTCCGGTTCAAGAATTTATATATTTCAATCTCATTCCACTCTTCTTCAACTATTTTACAATTTGTAAATCTCTGCCTAATCATTAACTCCATGGTTTCATTAAGATTAAATAAATATACATCCACATCTTCTTCACTTGAAAATTCTCTTACCTTTGTCCTGAAAACCTCTTGCTCAAATTGATTAATAAGATGCATATACTTATAAAACTCAACATCCGAAAAGGTAAAAGATCCATTATTATTAATTAGCAACGCCTGAATCGAATCAAACTTCTTATCATAATTATCATTAAAAGCCTTTTGTATAACCCTGTTTGATGCAATAAAATGAGATATATAGGTATGTGAATCTAATCTATTCCAGCCAATTTGAACCATTTTGGAACACTCATTAAAATCATTTCTGCCCTTAGTATTTCCAAAATAGGGAATTGATTCTATCCCATCTTCTTCTAGTCTAACGATAAATTCATTTTCTTCAACCAAATCGTTAAAATAGTTGCTAGCAAACATATAAGTAACAACAAATGTTTTTTCTTTAAGATTTTTTTCAATCCATTCTGCAACTGGATTTAGCATTTCAATATTTTCTTCAATGACTCGTTTTGAATAGTTTTCTTTAACATTATGAAAAGTAACATTATTATATTCACGGTAATCATTTACATCCCATAAAATAAAATCATTTTTATCATATTCTAGGGTTAACTCTGCTGTACCATCAAATATCATAGTCTTATATTCATCTACTATAAAATTACTCATTCCAATGGTTTTGAAAAGATCGTATTTCCCTGTTTTACAAAATATTGCACCATGGCTGAACATATCAATAATTGCATCGATATGCTTCTTATGTACAAACTTAAGATGAATATTCCATAGTTCAAGAAACTCCTTACTAAAAACTTCTTCATTCAATTTCACATAAGCATTCTTGTATTTTTCATATTTAGTAATTAGATCGTCAATTTTATTACGAACATTGCGCAATTCCGCTTTCATCTTTTTCTTATCAGCTCTAAATGATCCGTACTCATGTTCTTCAATTCTAGAAACAGTATCAATTAACCTATCAACCAATTCTCTTGAAACATCGTCTACTTTTGCCAATCGAGGTTTTTCGTCAATCAATATCAGTTTTCTTGCTAAGGTTGTTTTTTCATCAGTTTTCTTATTAATCCCTCTCCACTTTCCAATAGCATTAAGATTTCCGTTATCAGCATAATAGTTAAATCTAGGTGTAGTAATTCCTAAAATAGGACTATTATATTGCATTTTAATTTGATTTCCAATTTTACAATCGCTTTTAAATTGACAAGTCGGGCAAGTATTTAATGACTCTTCATAATTTTTCACCCTCATAGCACAGTTAATATCCAGATTCCAACTTTCCAAAATATACATATATGGTGTTTCAAAGTCATAAAATCGACCTTTATCATCTGTTCGTTTTTGATGATCATATAAACCCATACGCTCTTGAATTAAAGCTTGCATTTGTTTCAAATCTTCTAATCGTTCTGTTACAATAATAATTCCTGCTTCTTCAATCGGTTCACCTTTTAATTTCAAGTTATTAAGGATAGTCAGTACAATAGCATTTATAAATGTAGATTTACCAAATCCACATCGAACCGGAACTAAAATAGGTTTTTTCTCTTTTAACTCTCCTGTTATTATCCTTGCTGCATCAAATGCGAATTGAACCTGTTGGTCTGAAAAATTTCTTTTCTCAAAAGCCGGATAATTTTTTACGGCTTCTGCAAATGTTAAGTCTTCCGTCCCTTCCTCAATTATGTCATTAACTTTTTTAAGTTGTACCGTATGAGATAAAACTGTATCAATCACCTTATCATTCTTATAAGTTCGATTTACCGGAATTTTTTCTAATACGATTTTTTTATTCTTTGTCTCCAAAATATTGTCACCTCAGCCCTATACTCCTAACTCATTGTACTTTTCCATCGCTTTCCTTAGTTCTTCTGACTGTCTAAATATAAATACATTTCTGTTCCTGTTCTTTAAGTCCGGCTTTTCACCAATTTTATGAAATCGGTTATACATAAGCCATCCTGCCATTCTCTCTGACAAGATTACAATAGTCTCATTATCATTCATTAAAGCTGCCTCCTTCCTGTGATTTCTCACTCGAAAGCAGCTTCGCTGCTGACTATCCTTTGATATCCGCAAGAACCTGAATAACAGATTGTCCATTTTTAGCTCTTAGAATTTCTTTTATTGTAATCTCTTTATCAATATAACTTCTCAGATCATACTCTGAAGTCACGACTTCTTTTTCTTTAATGCTGATATCATCTAGCATACAAACCCAACCTTTATCATTTTGAAACAAGAAAAAGCTATTCCCGTCAATACTATCTGCAACAATCTCTGTATTCTCTTTGTCCACACCCATCAATGTAAACTTTAGATTTTCTAAATCAGGCAGCTCTTCCTCTTTTCGATAATACTCATCCGGTATGTCCATATTCTTACCTTCAAAATCAATGTCGTATTCTGAAAATTCATTAACCACTTTAAAGTATTCACCTAACCACTCAAAGCTATTCTCATCTTGTTCCGTCGCATCAACAATATAAACTTTTTCTTTATCTTCATTTAGCTTAATGTTTTGTAAAATACCTTCTGAAGCAACTACCCAGCAAAATGAATAGTTCTCGTTTTGATTGTTTGATTTTGTATCAATATAAGTTTTCCTAACTGCTGCTGTTGCCAATAAGGATGGACAACTACAAATCTCTTCTGCTTTTTCTTTCGTTTCACGGTACAATTCTTTATATTTTTGATCTACTCGTTCTCGTTGCTCTTTATACCGGTCATCACTAGAATATTTATTAATCTTTGACCTTGATATTGCCAAATCACGATTTTTACTAATAAATCTAGAATATAAATCATTTAAATCGTCCATAACTTGTCGAACAATTCTTCCATCTAAATCTGGGTTAAGCATTGATTTATAAATATTGTTAAAGGACTGTTGTTTAATTTTTCTATTAACATCATCAACAAGTATTCGCTTTACATAACTTTTGTATTGCTCCATACGCTTTCCAAGAAAGTCTAACCCCGATTCATGCTTATAGTCTAACTTAAATTCACTAGCACCCTTATACTTCATAAATAAAGGACGCTTATCGAATTTTTTTCTTATAACTTCTGGAATAATAACTTGGTCGAATAAACCGCTTTTACTTGCATCAATCATTTTTCCTTGAAGGTCTTTCATTATAGCAATTGGCAAAGCATACTTTGTAACATCACCTTCAGCTAATCCAATATTTTCAATGGTTGAATCAATATCCGTTATTTGTCCGGTTTTGTCTTCTGATACCATAATAAAATCAATAACATTCTCTTTGCACCATTCCTTACTTGGAGCAACAGCCTTATCGTCATCATTTACCTGTACATAACTTTTTATTACAAAGTCCTCGAGTGTCACTTTTTCTTTTCCTATATTCTCAATAGCAGAATTCTTTATTTCCTTATTCAGTTCAGACAATAGATTCTTACCATGACGTTTATTTGATTCATCATCAACAATGAAATTATAATTTTGAAGAAATTTCACTTCATTTTCATTCAGAAAATAATCTACCGGCATTACTAAAACCTCATCCCCGTCCTTGTCTAATCCTCCGAGACGGTCTGGTTCTGTTCCTAATGGTAGCTGTACTATATTATCTATATGATTAATAAATTCTGAATCTTCATCATCATATTTGATAAAATCTACTGTCGTTATTTCAGAATATGATACAATCGGATTTCTAGCCAATACAGCTCTTCCTATAATAGCTTCACCGACATAGCATTCCTTTTCTTTTAAAAATCCACAGTATTCCCATGTATCATGATTTTTCGCAGCTGCATATCTTAAGAGCGCAATAATATCCTGAGTAACATACATATACTTCCCTTTAACATAGGTTCTTCCCAAACTCATATCATCGACTTTACGTTCAATAACATCCCTAATCATACGGATAACCTTGCGATCAAATGCCATTTTCTTATCAAGATAAAGTGCCGTTATTGTATCCGCACAGTCTTTTCCTAAATTAGAATCAGGATTTTCACTTCGTATCAATCTCAAGAAACTTTGAATATATTTGACATCATCCCAATCAATTTCTTCTTTACGATAAAGTGACAACACTTTATGCAACATTTCCCCCTGAATATTTGCAAACATAAGCATATCAAATTTATGGATATTTAATGCCAGCCATAATTGATAGGTAGCTCTTCGGTATTCCTCTTCAATCGGCTTTGCATAATTTGAAATTCCAATGGCATCATAACCATATTCAATCAGTCTTTCTTTATAATCATCAATTGAATTGAACAACCAAGTTTTCTTTTCCGTACCGTCTTTATTTAAAACCACATTCAATTTTGCTTTAAACGTTGATTCCGTAATCAAAAGGTCAATCTCTTTAATCTTATGTTTTTCTCCCCACATATCAACGATTTCAGAAATCCCATGTTTTTCATAATATCCATGGAAATCAACACATGGAAAAAAACCTTTCACTGAAGGCAGTCTTAATTGATATCCATTTATATTATATGGAACGCCAAGATGTGACTTAAATACATTCCCTAATCGTTTACTTACTAATCCCATTCCATCAAAAACATTTTCAATACATTCGTGGCTCTCTTCTGTTACAAGCTGAAGACCTGTTGACCATTCATTTATTGGTAATTCTCGTACATCATCCTCACTCAATTCATCCGTCTGTTCAATACTATATAGCGGAGTGTACCTTACCTCATCATTAACTATTTTAAATCTTGCACAAGGCTCTAGTAATTGATCGACTTTAATTCTTCTGCCATCATCTTCCCATTGATTAAGCGTCTTATACTTGTCTTTATTTCTATTATCTTTCGTTTCACTTTTCAAGCTGCAATCACTTGAACTTACAAGTGTTCTAGCTTCCTTTGCGAGAGCATAATATTGCTTCTTGGTTTCGAAATACGCTTCTAATTCTTTGTATTTTTTTGTTTCATCCAGTGTTCTTTCATATGGCTTAACCATATTGACTGTTTCATAAACCGGCACTTCACAATCTGGAATAATGCAGATTCCTAGTTTTTTCATTTTAATCGGGACTAAATAAACATCCGTTGTCATTAATGCGTTTCTGGTAAGATTTTTCGATACCGTACATTTAGTTGGTTCAATACCAAGAGAGACATATTCCTTTAGCTTTTTATAATATTTTTCAAGAACATATATTTGACGGCATTCTTTATTCTGAGAACCAGATAATACATTATCCAGAAAAACAAAATGATTCTTATTTTTATCCGTTAAATAAAAGCCATCCTTTAGCAATTTTTCCAATAGCTTACTCGTTTTTTTATTTCGAGTTCTACCGGTTTCTATTGAAATAATTGGTAAAAGATTCTTCTTAATAAGGACATCAATGCCTTCATCATTTTGTTCATATTCTTCATCAGGATCAAATGATCTACCCATAATCTTTTCATGCAAAATATAGTAAAGAAAAGTTTCACTGGTCATGATTGCTTCATCTTTACTGATGGTTAATCTTAATTTATCACCGTCTTCTTGTAAATCCAAGATATTGTTTTGCCATATATGATACTGTCTTTTTTTCTTTACCATTTAAGCTCCCCCTTATATTTTCCATTTTTTTCAAATTATTCCATTGGCATTGGTATCAATTCATATGAAGTTGTATGATTATTTGGTTTCATCTTAAATATTTCAATATCATTAAAATCGGCTATTCCCATCAATTTTTCTTCATATTCACTGGAACAATTCATGCCTATATAAATTGCTTTCGGCTTAGCTTCCAGATAATCATTCCCCTGTGTTTTCCCTACACTTACTCTATATTCATTTTCATATGACCATTTATTTTGCTTTAAACAAGTGAAGAACAGACTAATGAAAACCATTCCATAATCTCTAATTATATGGGTAGTAATTCCTTTTTCTATATTTTTATCGACTAATTTTTCAAGCTTTGTAAAATAATCTATCATATATTCTGTCATGTCTATCCTATTTCCAATATATTGTATAGGAACTATTGTACTAAAGAGCATATGATTTTCAGGGATGTCAGTATCATATGAAACACAATAACCATTGTGATTATTGCTATAATGAGCCCACATAGGTAAACAATTAAAATCATTAGCTGTAAAGCAAGTCATAACCATATCTTTTGCAAAATCTTCAATAATAAGACCATTGCAATCTTTTAACCTATCCACTTCTTTTGCTAATTTAAGATTATCATAATATAATCCTTTACTATCAAAAGGATCATTCATATTGGAATGATGTGATAAAAATACTTTATTATCCGAAAGGGTCTTAAGCTTCAAGTTATTAAGTTCCAAATTATCACCAAAAGAACAATACTTATATACCATTTTAGGAACAAAAAGTTTAATCACCGGAAAAATTTTATTCCTAAACAATTCAATATCATTCTTATTCTCTTTCAATATTTCAAACGCTTCAATATAGTCAAAAGTTTTACTGCTTGCCATTTTTTCAATTCTTTCATTAAGTTCATTTGAATCCATCATATTTTACCAACTCCTCCAGTAACTATACTATTTATATTTATTAAATTATTCCATGACAAGCCTTTCATCCTTCATTTTGATAATGTGTTTATCAATCAAATTTTCATATGTTTCATCAAGCGCTCTTGTAATCTTTTGTCCAGCACGTGAAAACCCAAATATTCTCCTAGTCTCAGTGAACAAACCTTCCTGTGTAATTCCAAAACTATTCTTGATTATCAATTTCATTGCTTCAGCGATTTCTTCAGGAGCAATATGAGAAATATCACGAATATCATATTCTGATTCAGGTATTCTAACCGACAACTCTTCTTCACTTTTACTCCATACAAATTCATTTATATATTCTAAGGAATCCTCACAATAACTTAATGCAGTAGCAACAATATCTCGAACTACTTTTGTTGCTTTTTCTCGACCTGTTAGAGGTGCTATTCGACGACAAAGAAGTTCAAAATGTATCGGACTTTCTACTTCAACAACTTTTTTAACCGCACTTGAAAAATCTTCAATATCCGCATAATACCCATCTAGCTCACACATATCTGTTGCTTTATATAATACGACCCCATATTTATCAATATCCGGATGAAGAATATTTATTGTTTCTTCTGCATCTTGAAGCATTTTTTCATGTATACCAGTTGCAACTTGTATATTATCATTTGCGACTATTTCATCGCCATCTAAAACAAAATCCTCAATCAATTTTTCAATTAACTCAAGAAGTACATCATTCTCTCGCTTTGGATCTTTTATATAATCAGTTGACCAAATTCTGTGAATTTTCCACCCCATATCTTCAAGAACTGTTTGACGGATTCTATCTCTTTCTCTTGCTGTTCTTGTAGAATGATAGGTTGCTCCATCACATTCTATCCCTAAAATATAGACCCCACTATATTCAGGATGTCTTACACCAAGATCAATTTTATATCCTGAACAACCAACTTGCGTATCAATTTTGTGACCTTTACGCACAAGATAATCATAGACACTCTTTTCAAAAGGAGAATCAAATTCCTTCTCTGAATTTACAGTAATCTCTTTTTCCAATGCTCTAGGGCCATGCTTTGCAAACTCTATATATGATCTTAACAACTGTACGCCTTCAGATGAAGTTCTGTCTAAATCAATATCTGTTGGATGTATAGATCCAACTAATTTCACATTATATTTTGCCCTTGTGACGGCAACATTAAGACGTCTTTCACCTCCAACTTTTGATAATGGCCCAAAGTTCATAGCCATCGGTTTCCCTGTTCCATCTTTCGCATATCCAATACTAAATATAATTGTATCTCTTTCATCCCCCTGAACGGTCTCAAGATTTTTCACAAAGAATGCATCATTATTTTCTTCACTAAAAAAATGTTCATATGAATTATTCTTCTTCCGTAATATTCTCAATTCATCTTCTACAGCAGTCTGTTGAGATGTACTAAATGTGACAACACCAAGGGAACGATTAGGATGAGTAGTAAAGTGCTCCATAACAAGTTTTGCGACTCTTTGGGCTTCCAAAGAATTACTTCTGCTTCCCCCTCTATCATATACACCATCTTCAACATAAACATATTCAACCCCTTCATTAGGTACATCATCCTTACACGAAGGAAAAGTGATTAACTCGTTATTATAAATCTTAGCGTTTGAAAATGCGATTAAATGTTCATGTCTACTTCTATAGTGCCATTTTAATGTTCTATTTGACAGCACCGTTAAAGCTTCATCTAATATTGATTCATATGAATCATATTCCTCTTCATCAGAATCCGTATCAAAATCATCCCCTGACTTTGATGTGCCAAAGAAGCTAGTTGGTGGCAACTGCTTATCATCTCCACAAATAATCACTGATTTTCCACGCATAATAGCACCGACTGCATCTTCTGTCTTAACTTGAGATGCCTCATCAAAGATTACTATATCAAAATCATATGTGTCCGCTTGCAGGAATAGGCTTACCGACAGAGGAGACATCATCATACATGGTTTTAATGTCATCAATAAATTTGGAATAGCTGCAAACAGTTTTCTTAACGGCATTATCCTCCGACGTTTGCTCATTTCTCTATTTAATATGCTAATTTCATCACCAGCTGAAGCAGTATAATTTCTGTTTGGTAAAGAATCAATCAATTTTGTTCTGATTCTAGCTTTTGCAACCTCAAATGAAAGCTTATCAAGCTCTATGAAATTATCTATTCTTTCCATATGTACTCTTTGCCTGAAATTTAATACAGATGGATATTTCGCGATATTTGCATCAAGCCATAATTTGTAGAATCTTCTTAAATATCCGATTCTAAGATGCGTTTTCAACATTCCAGCCTCTTCAGCTTTTTGAATATATTCACTTAACCCCATATCTTCACAAGTTTGCCTGTTAGTTTTATAATCAACCCATTCTTCAAGTAACGTAATTCCACTTATGCAGTTTTCAATAATTTTATTTAATTCTACTGTGTTTACATCCGCAATTCCCCGGTATTCATCAAATAGTGACTTAAACCAATTCCACTTCTTTTTGAATGATTCAATGTCTCTATTTAAAACTTTCAATAATTGATTATATTCCGTACTTATCTTAAGTTGTTCGATTAATGTATCCGAAAGTTCAAATCCAGCTTTATATTTTAAGAATTTCTCAGTCCATTCCAGCAACTCAATAATTTGATTCCAATTAGTATCAGTACCTGCAAATAATGTTTTAAAAACTTCTTTTAAATTTTGATAATTTCTTTCCAAATCCGCTTCAACAAATTCTAGCTTCGCCTTTTTCTCAAGGTCATTCATTAATATTTCAAACTGCACTTTGACACTACTATATCCATTAAGCGTTTCAATAATATCTCTTGACTCGAAAAGTACGGTTTCAAATTTCTTCAAAATCTTAGGTATGGAAAGTATTTCAGTATTTTTAACTATTTCCGACTTTAAAAGAAATAATACATCGTTCCATTGTTGACTTGAAATATATTCATGAATACATTTTGTCTTATCTACTAATTCCTCTATATACTCGCTATCACAAAGAATTTTAACTATTGAGCCATTTTTATAGCTATTACCTAACATCGTCTTCAATTCATTAAAGTTTGCTCTGTTTGCAGCGATTGATTCCCAATCTGTATTTTCTTTAAGATACTTTTTACCGAAGGCTTTTTTAAGAATTTCTTCATTTTCAACAAACCACATTTTATTCTCATGTAGTTCCGAAACCGATTGTAAAGCATTCATTATCATTTCATCTGTTATTTTATCGGTTCCTTTAAACATCCCATTAATAAGCGATTTATCAGTTTTATATGGCTTTTTGAAAACTTTCAAGAAGTTTGTATATTGAGTTCTAAATCGAACTAACATCTCCTTATACTCAATATTTATTATGTCTTTTTCAAAATTGCTCTCTATCAAGCTCTGTATATCTTCAATATTCTTTTTCTTTTCAATTGCTTCAACCAAAAGTTCTTCAACTACTTTATATTGATTTTCATCAAACCACATTTCAGTTGGATTAGGCTTCTTTTCCAAAGCAACTAAAAGTTCCTTCAACTCCACTATTTCATCATACTTCTTAATCGGATTCAGATTAAATTGTTCACTAACTGATAATGCAACCGTAAGTACAGCTGATAGTGCCTTTTCAGATTTACTAACATCACCAATACATTTATCTACATTATCCATAGCATAGCTGACTGAAAAGCTATCTTCATTTAACATTTCTTTTATTTTCGTTTTAAGACAATTTAGATTATCATAAAATTTCTGCCCATCTATATCAAAGTACTTCTCATCATACTTCAGTTGCAGATTATCCGTAATCTGATAATAATCCTCAAGTGTGTATTTATAATCTTTGGCTTTTTGAATTGCATTAATAATCTTCTCTGTCTTCTCTTCAAACCATTGTTCCGGTATTTCTCTAGGCATATTACCTAGATAATCTAGAAGACCAATATAATCATCTAGTTCATCCAAGTTGATTGACCAATCCACATTCATGGCTTTATTAAATGAATTCAAGCCTACATTTATCTCTTTAATTCTTTTATATAACTCTTCCAATTCAATTATTGCATTCAATCTAAATTCATGAGTAACACTTTTCAAATTACATCCTACCCATGGATTATCTTTATAACTTTTCTTCATCATCCCTAACACATGAGAAAAGTCATCAAGCGCTTTTTTAATTTTGATTATGTCTGCATTGGTAATCTGTTCAACATGTTCTATCCCAAAAACCAAATCTTGTCCATCCGGTAAAGCTGCTAATTCGCCTGTTATTTCAAAAATACTCATATTAAGCGGCTCATTCTTAATATGAATATCATTCGCATATTGGTTCAATATTTTTCTTTCAGTTTCCAAATTATGTAATGCATAAATAGCATCTTCTTTTAATACTTTTTTATCTAGAGTAAAAGTCTGATGAAGGTCATTTAAAACTTCCTTTTTATTTTTCTTGTTATTATGCAATGACATACAAAACTCAGACAATCCTACATTGGATAGCCTTGAATAAACCACTTCCAATGCTGCTGCCTTTTCTGATACGAAAAGTATTTTTTTACCATCTGCTAATCCTTCTGAAATAATGTTTGTAATAGTTTGACTTTTCCCTGTTCCCGGTGGCCCTTGTAAAATAAAACTAATATTCTTTTTTGAATACAGGATGGCATCTTGTTGGCTAGAATCTGCATCAACAACTTGAAAAGTATCAATTGGTCTAACCTTTGCATCATGATCAAAACCATCATAATCTTCTGGTATGTGTTCTATACTTGATGTGTCTCCAGCTAAAGCTTTTAATACTGGATGTTCTTTTATTCGTTCAATATTATTCTCTATATCTTTATACATATTCATTTTCATGAATGAAAGCAAACTAATACTCGTACTAAAACTTATTTTCCACGAACTATTTCCAATAATATCTTCTATTGATTTTAAAAAAGCAACTATATCTTCATTTTCAGTGTCATATTCCGGTAATTTTATTCCAAACTCTTCTTCAAGCTTGAAAGACAACGTTGGATTCATAACAATTTCATCTTCATGTAATCTCAATACATACGGATCAGTAATAGACTCTATTGTAAGGCTTACAGGAACCAGTACTAGAGGTGATTTAATAACAACATCTGAATGAGGAGCTTCTCTCCACTCAAGAAAACCAAATGACATATACAGGACATTTATACCTTGCTCTTCAATGTAACTTTTGGCCTTATTTCTAAGACTTCTAAGCGTCTTTTGTTCATCACTAAGTGATCTGTCTGATCTAATATTCCCACTAAATCTTGATTCTGATTCGTCATCCTCTTCATCAAATAATTCATCTATAGGTTCTGGAAATATCATAGGATTCTCTTTAAGAACCAATTCTTCAAATAACTCACCAATTTCTGGTGTAGAAATATTTATATTAGAACGTTTCGTTTCTCTATAATTAATGAGCCTATTTCTTTTTCCCAATTCGAGAAGATTCTTCTTCCAATTGTCTATGTTTTTCTCTAATCTTTTTTCAAACACCCTTATCCTCCTAACCTGTAGAATACCCCATCAAAATATTCTGCATATCAATTGTTATCCTTAACACAATTTATCAACTATTTCTTCATAGTCAACCTTCTAGTATTATATAAAACTAGAAATTTTTTTCCATTATCATACAATTCTCACTTTATACTATTATACATTTAATTTTAAACTATTTCAATTTTTAAACAAAAAAGAACCCCATCTCTGAGATTCTTCCTTAACTTGACATTTATATGAGGTGTTTAAATCTGAAACTATACTATAGTAATATGTTTACTCACTCCACTGTTCATGAAAACAATGAGTTATATCGCTTTATTTGAATATATCACAACATCTCTGGTAGCTTAGCTTTCCTTACGATATAGCCTTATTACCGTCTCCACATGTGTCGAATGGCTAAACATATCTACCCCACACCATTTATCAATAGCATAACCATTTTGATTTAATATTTTCACATCTCTAGCAAGTGTTGCTGGGTCACAGGATACATAGACGATTCGCTGTGGATTCATCTCTATAATAGTGTCTAGTAGACTCGTATCACAGCCTTTTCGTGGTGGGTCCACGACTACAACATCAGCAGTGATGCCTTCCTCTTGATAAAGTTTTGGGGCAATATCCTCAGCTTTACCTGCGTGGAAGGAGGTATTAGTGATTCTATTGATATCTGCATTGGTTTTGGCGTCTTCAATGGCCGCTTCGACGATTTCTACTCCGTAGACATGCTTAGCTTGCTGGGCCAAGAACAAGGAAATGGTTCCGATGCCACAGTAAAGGTCATAGACAATCTCTTCACCTGTAAGCATAGCGTATTCAAGGGCTTTGGCATAGAGTTTTTCTGTCTGTATCGGATTAACCTGATAAAAGGAAAGAGGAGAAATCTGATATTCTATCTCACCTATTTGGTCGCGTAAATATTCTTGTCCATACAGATGAAGTACTTTGGAACCTAATATCGCATTAGTTTTTTCTTGATTAATATTCAGACTAATGCCTACCACACGATCGAGTTGTGTTAGCGTATCTATGAGTTCCTGCTGATGAGGAAAGCTCTGCCCATTAATAACTAAGGTTACATGGAATTCTTCACGATGATGCGACTTACGGATAACAATATGACGCAACAGTCCCTTATGCTTATTCTCGTCATAGACCAAGATATCCCGCTTAGTGATAAAGTTACGAAGCACATCAATAATCTGTTCATTGTATCTATCTTGAATATAACAAATCGGCGTCTCAATAATCCGATGGGAACGCTTGGCATAGAATCCAATGAGCAGCTTTCCACTCACTACTTGTACAGGAAACTGAACCTTGTTGCGATAAAACCACGGCTCATCCATACCGATAATCGTCTCTTCTTTTTCTTCTAGCATCTGTCGATCTTGTTCACCAATACGTTCGAGGGCATCTAATATATGTCCCCGTTTATATTGAAGCTGCACTTTATAGTCCATATGCATCAAACTACAACCGCCACATTGCTTGGCTATCGGACATCGGGGTTCCACACGGTCTATTGAAGGTTTAAGTATCGTCACTAGACGACCAAAGCCATAGTTCTTCTTGGCTTTGATAACCTTAACTTCGATGTGATCACCTGTCATCGCTCCATCCACAAAAAGGGTATAGCCGTCGATACGACCTACCCCTTCTCCGTTGGCTCCGATTCCGGTAATCTCCATCGTATAAATTTGATTTTTTTCTACTGGGCATACCTGTTTCATCGTTCACCTCTATGTCATTTGTTTAATAACGTGTTTTTCGTATATTTGTTTCAAATAATCGCTGATAACCTGCCCAATCATCTTGTTCTTCAGATTGTGCCATAATCGTTGAAAATGTTTTTACTTTTGCATCGATATTATCTGCATAATGAAGTAACATCGCTTCTAATATTGCCGGCTTTTTAGGCGAACCGTATTCCAACTCTCCATGATGTGCCAAAACAACATGCTTAATAATTGAGGCTAGGGATTTTGGAAATCCCGGAATCTCGGCTACTTTTTCATTAATCCATTCAACTGCAATAATAATATGGCCTAATAATTGTCCTGAATCCGTATATTCAACCATTGGAAGCTCTGTCATCTCTTCCGTCTTTGCTATGTCATGAAGCAAAGCCCCTGCAATCAAAATGTCACGATCCACTTCTTTATAACTTTTTGCCAAAAAATCACATGTACGTAAAATTCCAAGCGTATGTTCCAATAAACCGCCGTAATAGTTATGATGCACGGATTTTGCCGCTCCATGAGCTTTAAAGCGTTTGGCAAGGGTTTTATCTTCAACAAAAAACTTCTCTAGCAGTTGTTTGACATAATTATTATCTACACTCTGAATAAACCCAAGCAGTTCATCATACATCTCGTCCACATTGTATTCAGACATGGGAACATAATCAATCGGATTGTATTCTCCTTCTTGACATTTTCGAACACGACGTATATTCAGCTGCAGTCCGCCTTGAAAGGTTACCACAGAGCCGTCAATCTTGACATAATCCCCTGCTTCAAAATGTCCTATTCCATCGTTTAAATCCCATATCTTACCTTCAATAGTTCCTGTCTTATCTTGAAGCCGGACAGAATAATATGTTTTTCCGGCACGCGTCTTTAATATTTGTTTGGATGAACATAAATAGTGGTCTACTACTTCATTACCTTCACGAATTGTTTCAATAAATTGCATAATAACTCCTTCTACATAAAAATTGTTTTTAGCTGATGTATTTGATCTGTAATTGCCTTAGGATCTGTGCTTCCTGTAACAATCGTTCCATATTCTAGGGTAATCATCTCAAGATGATTGGATGGTAAGTGCTCTAATCGTTGTTGAAGATATCTTGCAATACGATAATCTTCTGCCTCCATTATACCATGGACATCTATAACGCCAAGTTTTTTATCAAACTTCGTGCCTGAAAAATGGATTTCTCTTATCTTCTCAAGAGGGAGCCCCTCTAAGTAGGTCTGGATATCCATCCCTAGCTGATAAGCAGACACTTTGGCATGGGATATATCCAGCAATAATCCAAGTCCTGTTTGTTCAATGAGCTCACGAAGGAACCAAGGTCTAACCGTATCAACCAATGTGGTCGGATATTCATAATAAGGGTTAAAATCCATGTTTTCAATAAGCAACTCTGTATGAATCTGTTGATCAAATCTATGAAACTGTTGAATCATATATTCCAATACACTCTCACTTTGAATTTTTTTGGCATCTTCTGGAAAACATAAGCTATGAATTCCAATAAATGGCGACTTGTACTTATGAATATACTGATTTATTTTATCATAATCAATCTCTTTTGTCGAAGGCATTCCTCCCCGTTCATGCCACCCAAATCCATGAATCAGTAAAGGTTTTAATGTATATGCTTGATCTAACATATCTTTGGTGGCTCCAAAAGCACCAATTTTTATATAATCACATATCGACGGATTTTTATTTAATAATTCAATCAGTTCATAGGATATATTACATGCATACTTCATATTCAACCTCCCTATTAGCTATATGACAATATTTTCAAGGCTAAAGACTGTAGTCCGATTTTTTTCGAGCAATAAAAAAATGCTACTTTAATTGTAGCATTTATTCACCCATTTTTTTAGTGTTTTTATTAATAATCTGACCTTATTACAAGGTTTTTTCTTTTCTGTGTAAAATGATTGTTCTCTAACGTTATACTCCATATTAATTATCACACTCCATAACAAATCAAATTATACTTTTGACATTGAATCTACTTCTATTATAACCGTATTATTTTAACAGAATGTGAACATGCTATAAACAATCTACATATTTTAATTTTTCTTATCTTTTTTATTTGTATCACTAGCTGCTTTCGATTTGTCCGTCATTGTAAAGCTACCATTTAAGATGGCGCCATCATCAATAATAATCGAACCGCAATGAATATCACCAAGTATTCTTGCTGTCTTGTTCACATGTAATTGATGGGTTACATCCACTTGTCCTTCAATAGTTCCGGCAACAAGTAAGAAAGCCGCTTTCACATTCCCTACCACTTTTCCTGTCTGTCCAACGACGACACTTGCTTCACATTCAATGTTTCCATTTAGTACTCCATTGACTTGAACGGATGATTTTGACTTCATTAAACTGCTGTCAATCACTGTGTCTTTGCCAATCAAGGTTGCTGGGCGTTCATAGTTTGGTTTCTTTGATGATAACATAAACTGTCCTCTCTAGTATATATATTCAGCCGGATTCACCGGTTCTCCATTCAATAGTACTTCATAATGCAAATGTGGACCTGTACTTCTACCCGAATCACCGGATTTTGATATAACGTCTCCACGTTCAACTTGTTCTCCCACACTTACATATAATTCAGAGTTATGTGCATACTTCGTCATCAATCCATGTCCATGGTCAATAACCACTGTATATCCATATCCAGATAGATATTCTGATACGACAACTTCACCTTCTGCCGTTGCCGATACTTTTTGATATCGTGCCTTAAGATCGACACCTGTATGAAACTCACTGCTTCTTCCGCCAAATGGATTACTTCGATATCCAAAGGGGCTGGTAATATATGTATTCTTAATCGGCCAAACACTTGGATACGCTTCCAAGTATGGAATCATTTCCTCTAAAGATTCATTGGTATCTGCAAATCGCCCTGAGTCTTCATCAACTTTAGATGAAGCAAATCGGAGAAAATCCGTAATCTTTTTTATCTCAGAGTCAAACTCTGCCTCAAATGTCTCTTCATCTAGGACGATGTTATTGACAATTTCATCGGCTTTAACTAACTGTTCTTCTTTTATCATGGTTATATCATGCGTTGTTGGCGCTGAAGTTGACAGCACACGCTTTTTTTCATAATTCGGGTCTATCTGTAATGTATACTCTTTTAATAAGTCTTTTTCTTCATCTGTCTGAGCTTCTGTATCACTGGATTTTGGTGCATTATATGTACCAAGGTTTGTGTCAATCTCAGATTTGAATTCTTCCATCTGTTCACGATAAGCTTCTAAGTCTTCAATCTTGATGCCAAGTTCAATGGCCAAAGTCTTTAATTCTTCTAGTTTTTCATGCCGTTTTGTTACGGATGAAGCAATCTCTTCTTCTAATTCCTTGATTCTTGCTTCTTTTGCCTGTCTGTCGCTAATCTCATCTTGAACGGTTTCTTGTTGATATGCGACTTGTGCTTCAAGTGATTCTACATATGAATATATATCTAGTGATTTCCATACAAGCATCACTGCAAGAATTAATGCTGGAAACCGAACCCACTTAGGAATCTTAACTGCTTTTGCGCTTTTAGTAGCATCTGTGATAAACATCATGGTGAGATATTCTTTTCCGCTAGCCTTATGCTTATTACGAATGCGAGGTTTTTTAAACTGCATTTTCATATACCTGCTTTCTCTAATTTCGTAATTCCAAGTGCTATTATAACATAAATTGTAATGATTTTGTAATAATTCATTTCATCACACATAGTACTTTAGTCCTATTTTACACCACATTATTTAAAATAGCAAGGACAAATCTCCTCCTTGGAAATGGGCAAAATAACTCTTTTATTCTTCTCTCGTTTCATGTAAAATAGAGGATAAAGGAGGTTTGACATGAATACATCATTATCTATTCATTCGAATCGTATTATTTTTGTGTCTACAAGTAAATATCATGCGTCCTTTAAGCGCCTGTCACAAACCGATGCATATTATCGCTTTGCCTTTGACAGCGCACTTAATCAAGATGGTCTCAAAGAAAAAGACCTTGAAGATGCAGATGCGTTGCAGTATGATATTTTTACCAATAACAAAGTCATCTTAGGTGTTTTAAAGTGTTATTATCCAGTAAAAGATTCCAACTTATGGATTCAGACATTAATCATTCGCAAAGAATTTGCGCGTAGTGGTTATGGAACTTTAATCTTTAAACGCTTTGTTGAAACATTAATACGGCAATATTCGATCAAAAAAATTTTCTTAACCTGCCATAAGGATAATGTAGCAGGAATAAGTTTTTGGCAACAGCAAGGGTTTGTCCGTCAGGATGAACCCATAAAAAATGATTACTATCTGTTCGTTGCTAATATAAGGAGTTTATCATGCATAGAAAAGTATTTAACACACTAGAATTTAACAAAGTACTGGATCTAATTGCAAACTACGCATTAAGTCCAATGGCAAAATCAAAAATCATGGCTCTTGAGCCTTTTGAGCATATTGAGGATATTCAAAGAGCTCTTAACGAGACGACGGATACAACCCGCTTATTGGTACAAAAAGGGGATCTTCCGCTAAGAGGTATTAAAGACATACAGGCCATTATTAAACGCCTGGCTATTCAAGGAACTTTGTCTATCGTAGAAATCTTAAATGTGGCAGATGTCTTACGTTCTACAGCTCAAGCCAATGCATATTATAATGCTGCCAAAGATTATATTAATACGCTTAGCCTTGCGCCGTATTTTCAAACCCTTGACCCAGTACCTGCTCTCGCCAAAGAAATTAACCGCTGTATCGTCTCTGAAGACGAAGTGTCTGATCAAGCTAGCCCACGTCTATATGATATTCGTCGCGATATTAAAGCTAGCAGCTCAAAAATCAAAAGTCAGCTAAATAAAATCATTCATTCTGCTAGTCAATCCGGAATGCTTCAAGATAATAATTATACCATGCGTAATGACCGCTATTGTGTTCCACTTAAAGCAGAGTACCGCAATCAGTTTAAAGGAATGATTCACGATCAATCTTCTACTGGCTCAACACTTTTTGTCGAACCATTAGCCCTTGTTGAACTCAATAATCACTTAAGCGGGTTGTACCTAGATGAAGCCAAAGAAATTCAAAAGATACTTATGGATTTAAGTGAACGTATTGCCGTATATAAGGACGTTCTTGAAGAGAATATTGCTATGCTCACACATTTAGATTTTTTATCCGCCAAAGCAAACTATTCCATTCATACCAAGTCTTCTTGTCCAACATTTAATGTGGATTACCATATATATTTGGAAAAAGCCCGTCACCCGTTACTCGATCCTGAGACGGTTGTTCCCACGACTATATATATAGGTAAGGATTTTACTACACTTGTTATTACAGGCCCCAATACAGGCGGTAAGACAGTCACTCTAAAAACCATCGGTCTCTTGTCACTTATGGGTCAAAGCGGTCTTCACGTTCCTGCTGCAGATGGTGCTAAACTGACTGTTTTGGACAATATTTTTGCAGATATCGGCGATGAACAAAGTATTGAGCAGTCCTTAAGTACATTCTCATCACATATGACCAATATCACACAAATCTTAGAACAAGTGACGGACCGTTCCCTCGTTCTCTTTGATGAACTAGGTGCCGGAACCGACCCTACAGAGGGTGCAGCTTTGGCTATGGCTATTTTGGAAAATCTTAAAGCGGCGAATATCCTTACGATTGCCACAACCCATTATTCTGAACTAAAAGTTTATGCCCTCTCTACTGCGGGCGTTGAAAATGCCAGCTGTGAGTTTGACGTTAACACATTACGTCCGACCTATAAACTCCTAATCGGCATCCCCGGAAAAAGTAATGCCTTTGCTATCTCCAAAAGGTTAGGTTTATCTGATATAATAATAGATGAAGCCAAAGAACTCTTAAGCGGACGTGAGATTCGCTTTGAAGATCTCATCACGGATTTAGAGACCAACAAAAAAACCGCATTACTTGAAAAAGAGCGTGCTCAACAGTACCGCAAAGAAGCTGAAGAGCTTCAACGTCAAGTTGAACAGCAAAAAAAACACCTTGCATCCCAAAAACAACAGATTCTTCACGATGCCAAGATGAATGCTGCACGCGTACTAGAGACTTCCAAAGCCGAAGCTGATGCTATCATTCGTCGAATGAACGAGCTTGTTAAAGATGGAACGGGCATGAATATGTCTGAACTTGAAGCACAGCGCTCTGCATTAAGAGAAAAAATCAACAAAGCTACTAAGACCAAGAAAACGTCACAAGAAGCGTCACGGAAAAAAGTTCGTGTTGAAGATTTAGCAATTGGCTCCAGCGTTTTTGTATCTTCTCTAAATCAAAAAGGAACTTTGATTCATATAAATCCTCACAAAAAAGAAGCCACTGTACAATTAGGCATTATGAAGTCCACTATTCCTTTTAAAGATTTAGAACAAGCCGATGACAATATGAGCTACACTCCTACACAAAAAGGAACTGCAAGAAAATATACCATTGCCAAAGGCAACAAAAACAAAGGCACCACTTCAGTATCTGCTCCTAGTCATGTCAAAACAGAACTCGACTTGCGTGGATTAATGATTAGTGATGCAATTACTGTCTTAGATAAATACATTGATGACGCATATCTTGCCCACCTTTCACAAGTGACAATTATTCACGGAAAAGGAACAGGTGCATTGCGACAAGGCGTTCATCAGTTCTTACGAACAACAACACATGTAAAGGACTATCGCTTAGGTGAATATGGTGAAGGCGATAGCGGGGTAACTATTGTAACATTCAATGACTAGAAAAGAGGGATATTTATGGAGACCAAAAACAAAATTCTCATCGTTGATGACGATGAAAATATTAGTGAACTTATTGCGCTCTATTTAGAAAAAGAAAGTTATGCAACAAAAATTGTGGACAATGGCAACGATGTCATTGACGCTGTCAAGTCCTTTAATCCAAATCTTATTCTTTTAGACTTAATGTTACCTGGAAAAGACGGATATGACGTCTGTAAAGAAGTCCGTCAAATGAGCACCGTGCCTATCATCATGTTAACTGCCAAAGGAGAAACCTTTGATAAAATCCTTGGACTGGAGTTAGGGGCTGATGATTATATGGTCAAACCCTTTGACAACAAAGAGCTTACGGCGCGTGTCAAAGCTGTCTTGCGCCGCTACACTCCTCAAGAAAGCAAAGGGAAACAGATTAATCTGCCAAACTTAACGATTAATTTGTCAAACTATAGTGTATTGCATAATGACAGCAAAATCGACATGCCTCCAAAAGAATTGGAGCTACTATACTATTTAGCTTCCAATCCCAATCAAGTATTCACCCGCGAGCAACTTTTAGATCGCATATGGGGTTATGAATACATTGGAGATACACGGACCGTCGATGTCCATGTAAAACGTATTCGGGAAAAAATTGATGAAAATGATTATTGGGGACTAAAAACAGTGTGGGGAATAGGATATAAGTTTGAGGTGAAATAATGTTCAAAACATTTTCCGGAAAATTTTTAGCTATCTATATTTTGACAACAATTGTCATTTTTCTGATACTGTTTGGTACATTGTCTCAAACAATTACCAATCATTTTGTAAGTTCCCGTTATCGGAAAATGTTCAATGAAATACATTCGATTGAAGCAGAATATTATGACTCATATATTCAAGGCACTCTTGAAAAATCAATGTTTCACAATCAACTCTATACATATAGCTATCGCGCAGGATCAAGGATTATTATCATTGATCCTGATCAGCGCGTTATTTTTGACAGTGAACCGTCATCACTTTCTCTAGTCAATACCATCGTCACCCATGAATTTGCCACCCGCTCAATCCTTGGTGAGACGGTCACCAAAATCGGTTCATTTAAACCTTATGAAGCTGATCAAGTGATCGCTGTTGCCCACCCGTTGGAGTACAATGGCACCCGCTATGGCGCCGTCCTTCTGGTCTCGCCTTACCCTTCAATAAAAGAAGATATCCGTTATGTGTATAATCTCATTTTGGTTAGCTTCTTCGTTCTTATTTTTGTTACCTTCATTTCCAATTATGTCTTTTCAAGGAGTATAAGTCAGACTTTTAGGTCCTTTAATGCGACCGCCAAATCTATTGCTAGTGGTGATTTTTCTGCCCGGATTGAAGACTCCAACTTTAGTACTGAGGTCATCGAATTGGCTGAGAGTATGAATTATATGGCTGAAGAGCTTGAAAAACTCGAAGACCTTCGCCGCGATTTTATTGCCAATATCTCTCACGACTTTCGTTCACCATTGACGTCTATTCGTGGATATGTGCAGGCGGTTATGGATGGAACCATTCCACCGGAAAAGTACGACAAATATCTCACGATTGTTCTTAATGAAACTGATCGCCTAACGAAGCTAACCAACGATATATTGCTTTTGACAAAAATGGAAAATGAAGTGCTTAAACCTGAAATGGAAGATTTTGATTTGCACGAGACACTGCGCAATACACTGCTGCAGTTTGAGCAAAAAATTCTTCAAAAAGAAATCAAGATGACCCTTATTATTGAAGAAGAAGATATTGTTGTTCACGCAGACTATAACCAAATTCAGCGTGCACTAACCAACTTAATTGATAACGCCATCAAGTTTTGTGAAACTGGTGATGAAGTCATTATCGAGACAACTCTTTCTGGAAACCAAGTACATGTCTCTGTTAAAGATACCGGTCCTGGTATCGCTGAAGAGGACCTAAAAAATATTTGGACCCGTTTTCATAAAGCTGATCGTTCCCGTGGAAAAGATAAAAAAGGTGTCGGACTCGGATTATCGATTGTTCGAGAAATAATCAAAGCCCACCACCAGACGATTGAAGTATATAGCCAACTAGGAAAAGGGACAACATTCACCTTTACCTTGGCGATTGCTAAAAAGAATCATCACCATGCATAACGATGAAGTTGCCCTTCATTTTCTAGATCCATAAAATTATTTTGTCGTAATGCTTCATAAAGTACAATAGCTACTGAATTCGATAAATTCAGTGAGCGTGTACCTTCTGCCATCGGAATTCGGATGGCAGTTTCTTTATGTTTTAGCAAAAGTTCTTCTGGAATCCCTTGCGTTTCTTTTCCAAACATAATAAACGCATTGGGATCATAGGATACTTGTGCATAGGTTTGCTTTGCTTTTGTAGTTCCCATGTATACAGTCGGATGGTTATTCTTTTCCATAAAGTCATCGAAGTTTTCATAGACATGCAAATCAACATCTTTCCAATAATCAAGTCCTGAACGTCGTACACTTTTTTCATCAAGTGAAAACCCTAGGGGTTTGATTAAATGAAGGGATGTATTGGTTGCCACACATGTTCGTCCGATATTACCTGTGTTATAAGGAATCTCTGGTTCAAGTAGTACAATATTCATCTTATGCTTCCTTTATCGCTATATTAATCTCTAATGTATAGTCATTAAATGTTAACGGTACACAAATCGTTTTTGAGTCGCTTACGGAAAAACTCAAATTATTACCCAACGTAATTGTAGGAGGTGTAATATCAAGCGCTATGTTCTTCGTTGAGAAAATCGTTGCTGCGTTACCAAGGATCATATTGGACATCTCGCTCACTGCACTTTTTGCCATATCATTTAGTTCAGGTACCGGCATCCCCATCATCATCTTTGAAGCAATATAGCATGCTGTACCTGTCTCCATAGTAAAAATTACTTGTCCGCGAAGTACACCTGTAATTCCAATAATGACCGCTAGGATATCCCCTTCATACGTCGCTTGTTTAAGATAAGGTTTTCCCATAGATGACTCAATTTGACTAAAGTCCTTAAGTACTGTTTGTGCCGCACTTATAAACGGATTTATATATTCTACATTAATTCCAGCCATATTTTGACCTCCTTTATTTTCTTATGTTTATTTTACCATCAATTGTTTTTATCGTCAAAATTATTCTCTTATTGAACACCTTGACATTTATTGCTTTTTATTATAAAATGATACATATTATCATTTGATATTTGTTATCTAATAGGAGGAGGTTTCTGATGGAACAACTCGCAGAAATTCTAAAAACTAAGAAACTCAAAGTCACTCCACAACGTTTAGCAATATACAAAGTCCTATACGAAACGACATCACATCCTACTGCCGAAGATATCTACACAGCTCTTAGGCAAACCCATCCAACAATGAGCTTAGCAACTGTATACAAAACACTTGACGCCCTAAAAAAAGCAGATTTAGCTACAGAACTAAACATTGGTGATGATAGTTCCAGGTATGATGCAACCATTAAATCACATCCTCACATGATTTGTTTATCCTGTGGTAAGGTCTTGGATTTACATACACAATCGTTACAGGCTTTTAAAGAAAACGTACAAAAAGAAACAGACTTTGACATCGTTAGTGAAAAAGTATATTTTTATGGAACATGCACGGACTGCAAAAAAGATAAGGCATAAAAAAACTGACTCTAGTATATAGAGTCAGTTTTTTTGTCTTAATCTCTATAGCTCTCTTATTTTTTTTCTCGAATTTCAAGAACGAACTCTTCAATACGTTCAAGTGCCACTTTCAACTCTTCCACCGAATAAGCGTAACTGCATCGGATAAATCCTTCGCCTGAATCCCCAAAAGCTGTCCCGGGAACCACCGCTACTTTTTTCGATTTCAATAATTGTGTTGCAAATTCTTCTGACGTCAACCCGGTACTTTGAATCGATGGAAAAACATAAAATGCACCCTGAGGTTCAAAGCACTCAAGCCCCATATTATTGAAATATTCGACCATTAACCGTCGTCTTTGGTCATAGGCTACTTTCATCTCATCGATATCCTTATCTCCGTTTTTAGCCGCTTCAAGAGCTGCATATTGGCTAGTTGTCGGTGAGCACATAATCGCATATTGATGAATAATCTTAAGCACATCAATAAACTGTGCAGGTGCCACAACATACCCAATCCGCCATCCGGTCATCGCATAAGCTTTTGAAAATCCACTTACAATAATCGTTCGTTCTCGCATACCTTCCAAAGTTGCAATACTAACATGCTGATCGCTATATGTCAATTCTGCATAGATTTCATCAGAGATAACAATCAAATCATGTTCTATAGCCACATCAGCAATCGCTTGCAAGTCTTCACGACTCATAACAGCACCTGTTGGATTATTCGGGAAAGATAAAATAATCGCTTTTGTCTTATCTGTCAGATGCGTTTCAACCTCTTCTCGTGTAAGACGAAACTCATTTTCAACCTTTAAAGCAATGGGTACTGGTATCCCTCCTGATAATGAGACACACGGTTTATAACAGACAAATGATGGCTCAGGAACTAACACTTCATCTCCTGGATTTAAAATCGTTCTAAGGGCAACATCAACCCCTTCACTTCCGCCCACTGTCACAACAATCTCTGTGTCATGATGGTAATCCAGTTCAAAGCGGCGTCTTAAATAATTACAGATCTCTTGACGTAATTCAACAAGTCCTGCATTCGATGTATAAAAAGTTCGTCCACGCTCTAAACTATAGATACCTTCTTCACGAATATGCCAAGGTGTATCAAAGTCCGGTTCACCCACACCAAGTGAAATAGCGTCCTTCATCGTTGTAACAATATCAAAAAACTTTCGTATACCTGAAGGCGGAATATTGACCGCCGTTCGGTTCAATTCACGATTCATCATGGTGTCACCGCCATTCGTTCGTCTTTGCGCTCTTCTTCAAAAATAACACCATAATCTTTATACTTTTTCAATACAAAGTGGGTCGCCGTACTTAAAACCGAGTCTAAGGGGGCTAACTTCTGTCCGACAAAGAGTGCAACTTCTTTCATCGTTGCTCCTTCAATAATTACTGTAAGGTCAAAACCACCCGACATCAAATATACAGACTTAACCTCTTCAAACATATAGATACGTCGTGCAATTTTGTCAAAACCTTCGCCTCGTTGAGGAGTTACGCGAACTTCAATTAATGCCGTAACTTTGTCTGTATTGGTTTTATCCCAATTAATGAGTGCGTGGTATCCACAAATAATACGTTCTTTTTCCATCTGAGTCAATTCTTGGCTAATGATATCTTCAGAGGTACCAAACATGGCGGCTAAATCTTTAACCGTTCTTTTGCTATGATTTTCTAGTGCATACAATAATTGTTCTTTCATTCATGATCCCTCCATATCTATTTTTGTGCACATCGTTCTAATGCTTTATAAAGTTCATCCGATTTAGGCGGAACAATAGAGCGATATGTATCTTCAAATTTAATGCGTTTATGATGCCCTTCATCGACTCGACCAATGATTGTTGCCAATACACCGGCTTGTTTCATATCTTCAACCATCTTATGCCCATCTTCTGTTACAATGAGTAACGCTCCACTACCAATGAGCATATATGGATTCAAATCAAAGTATTCACATATTTCAACGGTTTCTTGCTGCACTGGTATTTTTGACTGATCAACAGTCAATCCATAATCTATCTTTTCTCCAAGTTCCCATAAGGCTCCAAATATCCCACCTTCGGTAACGTCATGCATCGCATATACTTTATATTTCATGGCAATCTGACTTTCTTTAATAATGGAAAGATACTGGTCGAAAGATTTTGCCCTAGATATAAGTTGGGAATGATAGTATTCCTTTAGCAACGCTTCTCCTGCATTTGCAATAATTGTCGTTCCTTCAAGTCCTGCCCATTTGCTCATCACGATATCCATGCCCGGTTTAACCAGTTCTTGGCGCAGCATTTGTGCTTTTTTAATTTTACCAATGCCTGTTACACTAACAATCGGTTGAATTACTGCATCCGTTACCTCGGAGTGTCCTCCGATAATCTGAACATTGTGTTTTTGGGTCTCTTGACTAATCTCACCCATCAACACTTTAAGTGCATCTTCCGTATATCCATCAGGCAACAAAAGGGTAATGAGCAGACCAATTGGCGTAGCTCCACTTGCTGCCAAGTCATTTAATGTAATATGTACCGCCAAAGTCCCTATATCATGAGCTGCTCCTGTAATCGGGTCCGTTGATAAGACAATAACCTCATCCGGGGCTATCTCAACTATACCGCAGTCTTCTCCCACACCAGGACCTACGAGTACTTCTTCTCTTTTCACTTGCAATTGCTTAAAAATCGACCGTTTTAAAACTGTTTCAGGTATTTTACCAATGTTCATATGTCCCTACCATTCTTTGAAAGTGTGCTGTCATAACTTAATTTGTCGTTTTTACCAAAAGAGTATCCCATACAATCAAAGCCATCTCTCCGCGTGTGACAATTTGTGTCGGGTCTGTTTGACTACTCATCGGAATCACACCCAGCTCTTTGGCTTTCGTAATATAGTTCATCGGCCATTCACCAACTAGCTGATCTTTGTACCCGAGAGTATTGACCATAATAGCCACAACCTCTTGATATCGAATATTGGCTTCTGGTTGAAAACTTTGGTCCGGATACCCTTGAATCATATTTAAACGATAAGCATTTTGAACATGGTTATACGCCCAATGCGAATCATTAATATCTGTAAAGTTCATTCTCTCACCAGCAACATTTCCATTAGCATATCCACGAATTCTAACCATCATCGTTGCAACTTCAGCACGGGTTATCTTTCGATCAAGTCCTAAACTTCCGTCAGCATACCCTGTTAATACGCCTAACTGTTGAAGCTGATTTCCTGCATAACTTTGATCATTGGTCGCTGCTAATAAAGAAGGACCACTTATCATACTTGCTATCAGTATGAGTACAACCATATATGTGTAACAGTTTTTCACTTTTTGTAATCGCATAATTTCCTCCTAGATGACTATCAATACATTATGTGTATTTTACCATAAAGTGTGAAAAAAGCAAATAAGATAAATCATAGAAACGGATTTATCTTATTTAATGGAAGATTATGTATTTTTTGCGTTATGTTTCTTCAACGCATCTATGACTAATCAATCAAAACGCTGTGTTTAAGCATATTAGCCTTGGGGTGCTTCTATACTTTATGCATCTTAATTGTGTCATGCCTCTTAGTAAGAACGTTTTTTGCCATTTTCAAGTAAATAACGTTCCGCTTCTAGATTCCATAATCCATTGGTTTTAGCTACGCATTGCGCAAGTCCTTTAAACAACGGATCCGTTTCACCTAGCTTTTCAAAATCCTCAATGGCTGTCATCGGCATCTCGATATCATTATAGACAATCTTTTTTCCTCCCGGAATGTTTGGAAGATTAAGAATAGTGTCAATAGCGCTATCGATTCCCCCAACATGTGTCAACATCACTGACGGGTTAATCAGTCCCTTAGATGACATCGCCAATGATTCTTTCATATCATCATCATTGCCCCCTGTCGATCCCATAATATGGGTTGGCGTATAATGAACATTATAAAAATTCACTTTTGCACTAAATGTGTTGTCCGAAGGCCCTGCAAAAAAGTTTAGGCAACCATCTTTACCCAGTATTGCATCCGCTTGTTCAATAACTGAAACAACCGGTGCATAGGCAAACACATCATCATAACCTGTTTGGGAAGATAATTGCATTAATGTATCGATGGCACCGCCTGCTGCTGTATTTACATAATGCAGTTCCACACCTTGAGCTTTTGCGTCTTCAACGCCAAACAGTCGCTCGGCTCGTTTTAGCCGTTCTTCATTTATATCTGTAACAACAAGCAGCGATGGTCGTCGATCACAATGGAGTGCATAATCAATTGCCCCTAGTCCCATTGGTCCCACTCCGGCTAATAGCGCCATCTTGCCCCCTTCTTTAATTCCCATATGATGTACATATTTGCCAGTTTCGGTATGATAATTTGCATGAAAGCCTCCAATAACACAACTCATAGGCTCTGACAAGGAGGCATCATAAAAACTATCTCCATCATAGTGAAGTAAAAAACCTAGTTCCATTACCTCTTGAGGAATTACACAGTATGTTGTCAATCCACCGAAAAACTCAAAAGAGTACCCAGGTGCATAGGGGCTTCCCTTATAATTTAATGCTGGTTGAATGGCAAATTTTTCTCCCGGTTTGAATTCTCCTTGCCATTTTTGACCGACTTCAACAATTTCTCCGGCAAACTCATGCCCCATAATTGTTGGATTTGTAGCTATATTTTCTGGAACGCGTTTATGCTTTGACCCTTGAATGACCGCCTTGTATGTGGACATACATATACTATTGCTAATGACCTTCACCAGGATTTCATCCTCTTTTATTGTCGGCAGTTCAAATGTCTCTAACTTTAATGTATTTACATCGTATAATCTCACTCCACTTGTTTTCATCGTTCAACCTCTTTCTTAAAATACTTGATTAGTAAATTGTTTATATACATAGTCTACATCTTGTGTACGTCTAAGTAACTCTACCTTTGCTTCATCTTCAACAATCTCCGCCAAATTTGATAAGATAACCAGATGTTCATTGCCTATGCCTGCAATGCCTACAACTAAATACACCGGATTGCCTCCAAAATCGACCCCATCCGGAAATTGAAGAACGCTAATTCCCGTTCGTTTGATGTTCTTTTTGGCATCACTTACTCCATGCGGAATGGCGGTACCATTTCCGATGTATGTCGATAGTTCACTATCGCGCTGAACCATAGCATCAATATATTCATGTTCTACATATCCTTGTTCATAGAGAATCTGCCCTGCCATGCGTATTGCTTTTTCTTTGGTCACCGTTGTCAGACCTAGCTTTATATTTTCTTTTTGAAGTGTTGGTTTTTCTTCTAAACTGTTCATATGTTCACCGGGTTCATCTGTTGAACCCATCTCCTTTTCCAATACTTGCGCTAATTGCTCATAAAGTGTTGTCATCAAAAAATCTGAAATCGATAAATGTATCTTCTCCGGACACATCTGCATCGCACGTGCAGTCAATAGCTGATGGGTTATCACCACATCCGTATCCTTAGGTATCTGCTCAATAGGTTTGTTAAGCACCTCTACCTCAATATTTCTTTGGCGCAATGCACTTCTAAGCTTACTTGCTCCCATCGCTGAAGACCCCATCCCCGCATCACATGCAACAACAATTTTATGAACGCCCTGTAACACGTTACTCTCAATTGGCAATCTATCTATATTCATCCTTTGAACTATGGACGACTGTTTTCCTTTTATTATTTGCATTTTTTCCTGCGCTGTGTTAAGGCTATGTTCATCTTGCTCTACTTTACGATCCATTAATATTGATGCTATCAAAAATGTCACCACTGTGGAAAAAACAATACCTAAAAAAACCGGAATTGCGCTTCCTTTAGGCGCCATGATTAACAGGGCAAAAACACTTCCTGGAGACGGTGTTGCCACAAGTGCAGCTCCTGTCAGTACAAAGGTTAAAATCCCTGTTGCTCCACCTGCAATGACGGCAAAAATCAGCTTAGGTTGCATCAATATATAAGGAAAATATATCTCATGAATGCCTCCTAAAAAATGAATGATAATAGCTCCTGGCGCTGACTGTTTGATCATGCCTTTCGAAAACACAAAATAAGCTAATAAAATGCCTAGGCCGGGTCCAGGATTCGTTTCTAAAAGAAAATAAATTGATTGTCCTGTTTTAGCAGCCTCTTCAACACCTAATGGTCCAAGAACTCCATGATTAATCGCATTATTTAAAAATAGGACCTTGGCAGGCTCTATAAATACAGAAGCAAATGGCAAGGCATTTGCTTGAACGACTGCCTCAACAGCAACTCCTAACCCATGATTTAAGCGTTCTACAATAGGTCCTATGCCCACATAGGCGCTTAAGCTTAAAACCGTTCCCACCATTCCTGCAGAAAAATTAGCAAAAAGCATTTCAAACCCTACCGGAATTTTGTCTTCAAACAATTGATCTACTTTTTTGATGCACCATCCGGCAAAAGGTCCCATAATCATTCCGCCAATAAACATGGGAATCGTCGTTCCAATGATAATCCCCATCGTCGCAATGGCTCCAAGGACACCCCCGCGGACGTCACTTACAATTTTTCCTCCTGTATACCCAATAAGTAACGGCAATAAATAGGTGATCATCGGATCTATGACAAGAGCAAATTTTTCATTTGGAATCCATCCTGTCGGTATAAATAGAGCAGTTATTAATCCCCAAGTAATAAATGCGCCTATATTTGGCATAACCATGCCACTTAAAAAACGTCCGAATTTTTGTATTTTTTGACTGTATGCTGCCATCACAATCCTCCATTATGTTTTATACATATGATTCATAATGTGCCTATGACACATTATGAACCATAACATACATCTATTCGCTTAATTCTTCAATTAATTGATCATAAGCATCGGTCATGATAAAATCTTCTATTGAAATATGACGCGCTCTTGGCACTACTGCCTTAGCCCTATTGGTTAATTGCTTATGTGTAATCACGATATCTACATCTTCTGGCAATGCATCAATTGATGTATTAAGCACCTCGATATCCAAGCCCGCCTTTTTAACTTTATTGCGTAACTTGCTGGCTCCCATTGCTGAGGATCCCATACCTGCATCACATGCTACAATGATTTTTTTCACGTTCGATACTTTAATAACTGTTGATTGTTTTCCCTTATTTTTTAATGTTTGTTCTTTTGCTTTCGAAAAAGAATCTTCACCGACACCTTTTTTGCGCTTAATCAACACAGATGCGATTAAAAAAGACACTGTGGTTGATATTACCACTCCAAGTAATACCGGTAACAGCCCTCCTCTAGGTGCCATAGCCGACAACGCAAAAATACTTCCTGGCGATGGTGTTGCTACTAGTCCCGCTCCAGTTACAACAAACGTAAATACGCCTGATGCGCCTCCTGCAATGACTGCTAAAAGTAGCGATGGCTGCATTAAAATATATGGAAAATATATTTCATGTATTCCACCCAAAAAGTGAATGATAATAGCTCCTGGCGCTGATTGTTTAATCATTCCTTTGGAAAATACCCAATATGCTAATAAAATTCCAAGGCCTGGTCCCGGATTTGTCTCTAACAAGAAGAAAATAGACTGTCCGGTTTCTGCTGCCTGTTCAATTCCTAAAGGACTGAGCACACCATGATTAATCGCGTTATTCAAAAACAAAATTTTTGCAGGTTCAATGAAAACCGATGCAATCGGAAGTAATCCTGCACTTACAATAGATTCCACCGCAGACCCTAAAAAATTGCTTAAGCTTTCAACAACAGGTCCAATACCTAAATACGCAAATATTGTCAACACCCCACCAATAATCCCTGCCGAGAAATTATTGACTAACATCTCAAATCCTGCTGGTATTTTTCCATCAATGGATTGGTCAAATTTTTTAATGCACCAACCGGCAAGAGGCCCCATAATCATTCCACCGATAAACATAGGAATCGATGTACCTATAATAACTCCCATGGTTGCTATGGCTCCAAGAACCCCTCCGCGTACATCAGCAACTATTTTTCCTCCTGTATAACCAATGAGCAATGGTAATAAATACGTAATCATCGGTCCGACAAGTGTTGCAAGATTTTCATTTGGAATCCATCCTGTCGGTATAAAAAATGCTGTAATCAATCCCCACGCAATAAACGCTCCAATATTTGGCATTACCATTCCGCTTAAAAATCGTCCGAATGTTTGAATTTTTTCCCGTGAACCAACGTTACTTTTAACTGCTTGATCCATAACATACCTCCATTATTTAATATAAAATTAAGTTGTCCACTGATCAATGGTATGTTTTCATTATGCGCCTACTTTAGCTAAAAATAAAGCAATAGACCTTTAACTTTGTCTATTGCACTAAGTGACATAAATGGGACAAAGAAAAAAGAAAGCTTTAGACGCCTAAAACTTTCTTTTGAAAAAACTTATCCAACATTTGATATAACTGGGTTTGCACCACATCCGCCGTTCCCGTTTGAATGGTATCTGACATTGTAGTTGATATAATGCCATGGGTGATTTCAGATAATACTTCAAGGATTTTTTCATCATATCTAAGAGGTCCCACCATAACAACCACTGTATGAATACTTTTATTTTGTATCGGTTCACTTAATCGAAGAATATTAACACAGATTTCCTTTGTAATATCTGCACGACAATGCAACAAAATCACACCTTTTTTGTTTAGTATCGTCGCCCCTTTTTCCTCTCTTTCATGGAACGCTTTCTCAAGAACCTTGATTTCTTCATTCGAAGAAGCAATCTGGTGGCTAACATAAGCAATCAACTGCTTGTATGATTGCATCTGAACTTGGTCGCTAAACCTATAGTTTTCAATTACCTCTAAGATAATATCTGCATACCGCTTTAGGTGCACATATTTTTCATAAATACTGTCTGCACTTTTTATTGATTCCGGTTCAGGTCTTGGCTTGGTGCGTTGTAATGCCTGATTAATCTTATGCAAATCCTTTTCTTGTAAAATCGAGCCAACAACAACATAAGGAACGCTGACTTCTTTAGGCTCAATGGTTGTCACGAGCAAATCCACACCATCTTTTTGCATCCTTTCTTCAATATTATCAAAGACACTTACCACATCACTAATGACAATATTAGAAAAATTTTTTTCTAATTGTGAAATTAGAAGATGGGACGCTCCGATACCATACATGCATGCGACGATTACTTTATATTTTTTTACAATTTCACGTGTGCCTTTATGAATAGCTGCCCCGATATGGGTTGCCAAATATGCGATTTCATCTTCTGGAACTTTTAGTTTTTCTTTTTCTTCAATGACTCGAACACTTTTTTTTACACTATCATAAAGTTTAGGATACATTACATGGATTTCTGTGAGCAAAGGATTGATAATGTCCAAATTCATCTTCATGCGATATAATGCGGGCCTCAAATGCTTTACAAGTCCAAAAATCAATTGGTCATTATCCGAAAGATAAATACCGGTTTCTTTTTCAACCGATTTGATAAACTCTTTTGCTAACTGGATGACTTTAAAGTCATCTGTCATGCTCATCTTAAATTCTGCACCAGTTTCTCGAAGTTTACTCCCTTTAATGTGCATCACTAAATATAAGCGTTCATCTTCCGGTAGTTTTTTGAATGGATTGTTTGGCAAATCCTCCATCCATTCTTCAAGCAACTGATTAACCGGGTCTTTTCGAAGTTGCCGTTTTAATCGCTCATCCAATATATTTTTTT
Source organism: Clostridiales bacterium UBA4039 (assembly GCA_002382805.1). Lineage (GTDB taxonomy): Bacteria > Bacillota > Clostridia > Lachnospirales > Vallitaleaceae > UBA1351. The sequence goes on along the minus strand of DGAD01000003.1, from coordinate 30,702 downwards.
GCCAAAACACTTCGCGCTTAAGTGTTATACTAAAGCGGATAAAAAGTGCAATATATGCATTGTCTGCAAAATAATAAAAATGCTCTTTTTCTAAACGCGTGATTAACTCCTTAATGTACGTCAAACTATCTAGATGCAACAAATCAAGAATCGAACGATTGATATATTTTTTAAACACACTGATACTTAAATGTTTTTGCCGACTTTCTGTCATCAGCTCAAACAAATCCACAAAATGAAAATGTTCATAAATCAAATTGACAATCGCTTTTCTCTTTGCCTTTTCATCGCCTTCGAGTAATATCCCTAATCCGGGGCGTCGAACAATATATAAGTCATATTGAGCAAACCATGGTTCGATTTGCTGCAAATCATTACTAATCGTCCCTTCGGTCACATCCAGCAAGACCGTCAGTGAATATATTTTTGTCACGTCAGTCATTTTAAGTAATTCGGCCTTAAGAATAATCTGGCGCTCCTGTGGTGTATAGATGATATTTCCTTTTTCTGAATAAAGGGTCGTCAGTAATCTCTCTCTAACTGTCGTTGATACTTCAACTTTTAACCCTCGTCCTTTTTTCTTTCGAAACGGAACCTTTTGCTGCAAAAACCACGTCTCAACGGCGTCTAGCTCACGTAACACCGTACGTGAGCTTACTTTTATTTCATCTGCTATTTGCTGAATTGTTATATACGCGTCGGCCTCAAGTATCTGGACAATAATCTCCTTGGTTCGCGATGTCAACATTTTTTTCACCTCATGGAATGTATTTTACAGAATCATCTTCTTCCATTATAGCAGTTTTTATCATGAAACTAAAAGGAGTTCCTTAAAAATGTCACTTAGATCAAGTGACACTTTTTATATTAATGTCAAAATCATGAAAAAGTGACATGCACTTCCTGCCATGACAAACAAATGAAACACTTCATGAAATCCAAACCATTTTCCTTTAAGTTTTGGCCACTTCGTTCCATAGATTAAACCGCCGATTGTATAGATAACCCCTCCTGCCACAAGAAGGAAAAAACCAGCCGATGTCATTGTTTTAAACAATGGATAGATGGCAAAAATAGCAATCCACCCCATTAGGATATACTGTAGCGTCGAAAGCCATCGCGGTGCATTCATCCAGAATAATTTTAAAAATATACCTAGAATCGCTGCAATCCATACAACAACAAGCACTGTCAAACCTGTGCGTCCACCATTGGTTGCCTGCAAAGGAATCAGACAAACAGGAGTATATGTACCTGCAATCAATACAAAAATCATCATATGATCAATGCGCTTCATAATACGACTCATTTTTTTGGGTTGTTCCATAATATGATACGTAGTACTTGCAGAATACAATAGGACCAAACTGAGTCCAAAAATCCCAAAGCCAATCATATGTAGTGTTGTCCCTACATAGTATGCTTTTATAACTAAATATGTAACGGCCACTAGCGAAAGAATCGCCCCTAAAAAATGTGTAAGTGCACTAATAGGATCTTGAATTTTAACTGTCATTTTCCACCTCTACCTCTAATCGTTATATATGTTCCTTGATATGGTTATCAATACTACTTATTGTTATATGATATCACAGCTACATATTTTGTCAAGATTTTTTTGCAGAACAAAGCGACTCTGTCGCGTTATCTCAAAGAGATATTGTTCGCGGAGGGAAAGGTCCTTGACGCTTTCTGCTGCGTTTCAAAGCAGAAAGCTCAAGTAAGACTTTCCTGGAGAACAAAAAAAGTTGCCAAAGGCAACTCTTTACATCATATATGGAGCAATCATTCCTATAATCAACGCCATAATAATAACCGCTGATACAACAACTGCGGTTCTTTTTATTAACTTTCTATTTGTAAAAAACACCAAATCACTCCATTTCTTTAACTGATAACATCTGTATGTTCGCCTAAGTCACTTTGACACTTAAAGCATATACATAGTATAATATAGTCTATCTAGATTATCAAGTTCCATTAACATATAAGGAGGCAAATCATGTCTTTTCCATCCATTTTTATAATTTTTATCATTCTTGTGGCATTATTTCAGCATCATCTTAAAAAAAATATGCATCAAGAAAACCAAAATCGTGCACAATTTTGGTCCAAAGAAGAAAAATCATTATCCACTCGACGCAAGGAACTTCACCCAGAAGATTACATCACTCCCAATCTGACATGGTTAACCCTGCCGGATATCCCTTCACTTGAAGCCGGTCAGAAAATTCATTATCAACAGGTAAGTAAGCATCTTCAAGAATTATCAACTATGGACATGATGAACTTTTCTAATTTAACCAATACAGAAGTTCGTATTCGATTTGGAACGGCCAATCAAACCATCATTACTCAAAATGAAGCCAACTATAACCAATTTTTAAAAGCTCTTGCCGAGTACGGACATTTGATGATTGAGCTTGAAGAGTATCAAGAAGCTATCCACGCCTTTGAAGAAGCCATACGTATTGGAAGTGATTATAGTGATCACTATATAACCCTTGCCAAACTCTACGCACAACATCATCAACATCAAAAACTGTCCGATTTAAAACACAAAGCGTCTTCTTTAGATTCTCTCAATAAAACAATGATTGAGAAAAAACTAGCAGCCTTTTAGAAAGCGAATTCGGTCAATATATTGGCTTGCTTCACTTTTCGTCAATGCTTCCACAGCAACGTCTTCAAAGACACGATGTTTTTTAATCAATGCATTCAGATATGACTTTTGCCTTGGGGTAATCGGCGAACTCTTCTTAGCCCGCCAGTGCAAAGGTTTTGGATCAAAAATCTTTTGGTCCATATCCGAAAATTCTTTTTTGAACACTTCAAACAATTCATAAGTTGCTAACGCATCGTGGTAAGCACGATGCGCTTTTTCACGCTCTATTTCAAAGTGTTCAATCAAATATGTTAAACTTCGACTTTTTAAGGTAGGTAAGCACAACTTGGCTATCTCTAGTGTATCGATTCCTGTATGTTCAAACGCATACCCACATTGTTGACAATGATACTTTAAGAATGAAAAATCAAACAAGATATTATGTCCTATTAATGGAAGGTCTTCAACAAATGTTAAAAACTCTGGAATAACTTCCTCAAAGCTAGGTGCATTTTCTACCATGGCATTATCTATACCTGTAATCTGTGTTATCTGTGGAGAGATTGTCACCTTTGGATTAATCAGTTGACTATACTGCTTCTTCACCTGACCATCAATAATTTTTACCGCACCGATTTCTGTAATATAATTACCTGTCGGATTAATACCGGTTGTTTCAATATCTACAACTACATAATTCCAAGGTCCAATATGCATAACATCTCCTACTATTCTCTAACTCTATAGATTAAAAAGCTCCAAAACGCTTTTTTCTTGGTTTTCAATATGGCGAAGCGCAATCGAAGATGCATCTAAGCCCCTTCGCTCCTTCATCGCATTGACAATCTCATCATGTTCTATGACGAGTTGATCATAATTTTCCATTTTATAGATATATTCAACACGAAAACGATAAATCTGTTCACGCAAGTTATTAATTATCTGAATTAATTTTTCATTGTCTGATGAATGAAAAATAATGTCATGAAATTCAACATCCTTGTTGATAATCATCTCGACATCTTTTTTTGCCGCAGCAATCCTAAACTCTTCATTCACCTCAACAAGTTCATTTAACTCTTCATCTGACATTTTTTTGCATGCCAATCTAACCGCTAGAGCTTCCAAGGTTGCTCGTACTTCTAGTACATCAATAATATCTTTGTTGGTAATACTAGCAACCTCTGCACCCTTGCGCGGAACCATAATAACAAGTCCTTCTAATTCAAGTTTACGGATAGCCTCACGAATCGGTGTACGACTAACGCCCATGCGTTCTGCCAATTGTTTTTCCATTAATCGTTCGCCTGGTGCAAAATCTCCCTTTAATATCGCTTCTCTAAGCGTATTAAAAACAATGTCGCGTAATGGTAAGTATTCGTTTAGATTTACTTTTAATTTTTGTTCCATAACTAATCCCTCTTTCGATTATATATTGTGGTTAGATAGACAAACTGTAAATTATGTTCTTTACGTAATCTTTTTTTTGCCTGTTCAGCTTTCTTTTTATCTGTAAACAGACCATATACTGTCGGTCCACTTCCGCTCATAAGTGATCCTTGGGCTCCTAGCATCAACATATCCGCTTTAATCTTTGCAATCTCCGGATGCATCTCAATCGTAACACTTTCAAGAACATTGCCAAGATGAGCACATATTTTTTGAATATTTTGCTCTTGGATTCCTTCCAAAAGTGTATCCGTATCTGGATGTTCCTGTGGCAGTATATCATCATAGCGTTGATATACTGCTGGTGTCGATACACTAAAACGTGGCTTGCCAATAAGTACATATGCCTTTGGAAATGGATCAAGTACTTCCAGTTGTTCCCCTAATCCTGATGCCAACACGGTTCCTTGCATAATGCAATATGGGATATCTGCTCCAAACTGTTCTCCGATATCCATCATTTCACTTTGTGATAATCTTAATTGAAAAAGCTTGTTCATTCCGATAATTGTTTGTGCCGCATCTGAACTTCCACCCGCCATACCAGCGGCTACTGGAATCATCTTATAAAGATCCACATACACACCATCCTCAATGGCGTACTTTTCTTTCATAAACTGTATGATTTTATATACCAAATTACGCTCGTCCACAGGTAAATAAGGTAAATTCGTATGTATCGTGATCTGATTTTCTTTTTGCTTTCGCAAAAGCAATTTATCATATAGATTAATGGTTTGCATAATCATTAAAACATCGTGGTATCCATTATCTCTGCGCCCGATAACATCTAGGGAAATATTAATTTTTGCTCTTGCTTTCAATTTGATTTCTCGCATTTTCTTCTCCAATGTACTTTGTATACTTCATATTATATACAAAAAAGAATCAGTACGCAATAAAAAAAGCGACCTATTGGCGCTTTTTCACAATTCTTATAGATTTATTCTATGATACGATCTCCTTGCACAAGGATAATTCGACTGTATGTGTCAATACATCTGTATAGCTATAGGATACTACCCTTTCTGAACGGTGAAATCTATCATAGACTTTTACAACAAAAATACTTGGATATGTATTTTCAATAATCCCTTCTTTAACCACAATTTTCTTTCTACCCTTATTGGCGCGAATTTTTACCCGACTGCCCACATAATTATTAATCTCCTGCTTGACTTGAAAAAGATCATCTCTTCCTATCATATCACACCTCACCTTTGGCAAACATATGTTTTGACTGCATTGTATACATTATACCACAATACGTGAAGATAGTCAATTCAACTGATTATGATAACAAATTCGCTCTTACATGTCAACCTTTTTTCGCAAGTTTTTTTTAAGAAAAAACCCCTAGTTTATAGGGGTTTCAAAATTTTAATGAATTCTATTCTATTTTACCAATAGGTCAAAACTACTATTTGGATTGAATAATTTGATCTATGCACTTCATTACTTCTTCTTCTAGCTGTTGACGCAATGCTAATGCTGCTTTTTCACTTTCGCCTTTAACACCAAAATAAAATTTAACTTTAGGCTCTGTTCCTGATGGTCTTACACAAAACCAAAGGTCATCCTCAAGTTCATAGTAGAGTACATTCGATGAAGGTAACCCTGTAGAAGTGGTTTCACCTGTCACAAAGTTCTTAATCACACCCTCTTCATAGTCTCTCGCCGCAAGAACTTGCTTTCCGCCAAAACTTTTAGGAGCATTTTCACGAAGTTGTGAAAGAATGTATTGAATCGTCGCCACACCTTCTACACCTTTAAGTGTGATACTTTGTAGGGACTCCATATAATATCCGTATTTTTCATAGAGTTCAATCAATGCTTCATATAATGTTAGCCCCTGTGATTTATAATATGCCGCTAGCTCCGCAACACCCATCACGGCTACAACTGCATCTTTATCCCTTGCATGTGTACCGATTAGGCAGCCATAGCTTTCTTCAAACCCAAAGAGATATTCGTATGACCCTGTTTCTTTAAACTCTTTGATTTTTTCACCAATATATTTAAATCCGGTAAGGACTTCCATAAATTCTACATCGTATGCTTTTGCTATCGGACGCGACATATTTGTCGATACAATGGTTCCAATAACAGCTCCATTATCCGGTAATATGCCTTTTTCTTTTTTGCGTTTTAAAATATATTCCATAAGTAACATACCTATATTATTACCGGAAAGCGGAACGTAACTGCCATCTTTAGCTTTCGCAAGGACGCCCAAACGGTCTGCATCGGGGTCTGTTGCCATAATAACATCTGCATCTTTTTCTTTTCCTAACTTAAGTGCCAATTCAAAGGCCTTAATATCTTCCGGATTCGGGTAGCTTACTGTAGAAAATTCGCTGTCGGGCAATTCCTGCTCTGCAACAACATACACATGTTCAAATCCGATTTCATCTAAGATTCGACGCACAGGGATGTTCCCTGTTCCATGTAGTGGTGTATAGACAATTTTGAAGCCTTTTGCTTCTTTTTTTATGACTTGTGGGTCAATAATTAATTTTTTTAGTTCTTCGATATAAGCATCATCAATTTCCTTACCGATAACATGATAGCGTCCGGCACTCTCAGCCTCTTCACGACTCATTGTTGCAATCGTTTCATAATCCGTAATTGAATTGACTTCATGAATAATCGCTTTATCTTTTGGCGACGTAACTTGTGCTCCATCTTCCCAATACACTTTATACCCATTATATTCAGGAGGATTATGACTTGCAGTAATAACAATACCCGATATTGCATTGAGTTGGCGTACTGCATAGGATAATACCGGTGTTGCTCTTAAGGATTCAAAGACATAAGCTGTAATATTGTTGGCTGCAAGAACGCGCGCCGCTTCATCCGCAAATTCCGGTGAGAAACGTCGAGAATCATAAGCAATAACAACGCCACGTTTCATGGCTTCTTCGCCTTCTTTTTTGATATAGTTTGAAAGACCTTGTGTTGCTTTTCGAATGGTATAAATATTAATTCTATTAGTTCCGGCACCAATAACACCACGTAAGCCACCCGTACCAAATTCTAACTCCCTATAAAATCGATCTTCAATCTCTTTTGCATTGTCTTGAATCGCTCTTAATTCTTGTTTTGTTTCCTCGTCAATAGCTGGATTCGTTAACCACTCTTGATATTTTTCCATATAGCTCATCCATTTTCCTCCTTTGTTTATCTACTGGGGTATTTAGTTTCCATATACATCTTGGACAGGATTCGTTGTCCCTGTTCCATCATTTTGATTCGCATTAGGTTGGGTCGGATCATTCGGTGTCTGTCCATTGCCTTGGTCAGGTGTTGGAACAGGAACCGTAGGAATCTCCGTCATCGACGAAACCGTATAATAATAATCTTCACCTGTATCTTCTATGAACACATTACGTTCCCATGTGTTATAGTCTGTTTTACGTAATTGGAGCGTATGTCCGCCTGGAGTAATAGGTACTCCAAGGGGTTTATTTGCTTCAAGTGTGCCTTTTAACACATTATCAACATAAAAATTAGCTCCCGCAGGTCCACTAATATAAATATATAACGGTTCAACTTCCATGTCAATGCGCTGAGCAATATAGGCTTGGTCCACAACCAGTATCCCTTCCCAAGACACATATCCCGGACTTTCAACACGAACCGAATACTCTCCATAGTCCAGCTGGCGCTCCTGCGTCGGGTTGTCAATTTTTTTATCATCAATATAGACGGTCGCATCGGGTTGGACAATTTCTAGTCGAACGGTTGCCACTCTAGGTGCCAACTCGCCAAGGTCCACAACGAACTCTTCGTTTTCTTCTATAAAGACCGATGCCGAATACGGTGTCATCTGCTCATTTGTAACTACAATTTGATGCACGCCGGCTTTAATAGGCACTTTCATATCCCTTACGATGGTATGAGACTCACGGTTTCCTATTTCTAAGCGTCCATCAATATAAGACTCATAATTTTTTAGTACCAAAAATCCATGTCCGTTTTCCACTAGAATCGACCAAATCTTACCTTCATGTGCACGAACGACGATATCATCTGCTACACTTAGCTTGGAAATCTCAACTGGTCCTTCGCTATTTTCCACTAAAATATTATGGTCATATTCATAAATATCACTTCCAATTTGAATCGTCTTTAATTCTTCATTGGCAACAAAGTTATCAATGTTACGAATGGTTTGCACTTGTGCCGCAATCTTAATTGACTCTGTTACATAATCATCCACTTCATATTTGACATTAACCAAGTACCCAGGGATAATCTTTTCGAGCACAATATGTGTTCCATACTCATCTTCAATGGATGTGGCTGCTGTAACTTTTAAGGTTAGACTGGTACTGGTATCCACATCCACAATGACCATCTTCTGATTTAACTTATCAACTTCTGTCACTAATCCTAAGCCACGGGTATATGTTTTGTCTTTTTCCGCGTCTTGACTTAGTTCTTCATCACTCTCTTGTTTTGGAAGCGCACTCGTAACTTTGCCCTTATCCTCTGTTTTTAAAGAGCTGGCAAAGATAATGCCTCCAATAATAATAATGGTTAGCCCTACAATTCCAGCGATAATCATCTTTGTCAATATATTCTTTTCTACTTTTAGTTTCATAGCATCTCCAAACTTATTCCATAACCGCATCATATAAACGATGGGTCATGTTAATTCTTCTTGTCATCTGCGGTGTTAGGCTAAACTGAGCTTTATGCTTAATGTTATAGCTATTGCCACGTTCTTTTTCTAGTTGCTCCAATTCATATTCTAGTCTAAATATTTCTGAAAATAAACTGTCGTCTTTTGATAGCGTCCCGGCTTCATAACGTCCATGTAATATAAGATAGGAAATATCAAGGTGTCTGGCATAGTTTTCTATCCACAACGGCGCTAATTTTTTGCATTGATATGAATAAAACAAACTCTTTTTTAAATCTCCACTATTATAATAGTATTCTCTCAAAAATGCAAATCCTTCATAATAATAGGCATTTTGCTCAACAAAGCGCTGCACCTTTGCATCAAAGTCCTCTTCTTGATTATATCCCTCATGTATCCATCCTGTCATCGCCTTCGTATAATACGGATACGCTTCTAGTGCTTTTTCATACTCACCTTGATATGTATATATAGCAGGAATTAAAAAATATGCATACGCCACTGTAAAGATGGCAACCCATGCTCCTATGAGGTATATAGCCGCTGTCTGCAGTCTAACACTCTTGATTGCTATATTATCGTCAATGATGAGCACCAACATATGCAAAAGAATAACATATGCGATAAACTGAACATCAAAATCTGCAAAAGAATGCAGGAAAAATCCTGTAATTCCTATAAACCCTATTGCTTTTTCTATTTTCTTTTGTCGAATGCTTTGAAGTATTTTATTCAGAAAGAATACGAGCTGTCCAATGAAAAGTCCCCCTGCAAGAATTCCATAATCTAAACTTGCCTGTAAAACAGAAGAATGAATGTAACGCACATGATAGGTTGCTCCTGTTTGAAAAAAACGTTGTGTGTAATAATACCCCATGTAGCCATAGCCACGAAGTCGTTGACGAATCATACTTATTCCGTCTTCATAATAGAGTAATCTTGATTGAAATTCGCTTGCATTCATATCCAAGTCATATGAACGATAAACGTTGAATTCAGGTAATAAAAAATATAGAATACCTTGGCTCAATATAAATCCAAGTCCCATCCAAAAAATGTCTTTTCGATGCTTTGGTAAAAAAAAGCAAAGAATAAGCGAATATACACATAAGACAACAAAGGTCATACGACTTTGACTTAGGGCAATCATCATCGTGAATATCATAAGCAAACTACGGCGAAGACGTGTTGGTGGATTTTTATAGATGACAAGGACAATTGCTCCAAATATATAAATCCCAAAGGTATTGGCATATTGAAAAAAACCGCCTAGTCGGCTCTCCTGAATAAAAAAGCTACGTACTACATGCGGGTTTGGCAACACGACAATACTTCCTATAACAATAAGCGCCATGAACGTTGCTGAAATAATAAACGTATTTGCCACCTGATGATTGACTTGTTTTTCGTCTATCGCCTTAAAACTATCGTAACATAATATCACCATAACAGGAACTAGATTACGCAATATACCAAAAGGCTGCATCCCTATATCAATCGCCGATTCGAAGTTCAGTAAGTTCAATATAAAAAGACCAATTGCAAATAAGCGCACACCATCAATACGAAAGGTGAATTTTCCCGATACAATCACAACCCCAAGCACAATACTGTGTATCACTCCAAAACCCAAAACAGCGTAGTTAAAATACCCTCCTTGAATAAAAGGAAGAATAAAAAGGCTTAATAGCCAAATTCTGTAGTTTATTCGCATGACAGCATTCATTGTAATACCTACTTCATTATTTTTTGAACATATTTTATAAGTATATCTTTTTGATTGTTCTTGGGATACGTTAACACATACTCCAATAGTTCTTCTAATACTTGACCGATACGTTGCCCTTGATTAATTCCCATCCCTATGAGATCTTTGCCACTAATATCAAGGTCTTTAATAGATAAGCAATCCTGATCTTGAACAATTGTATCCAGAAGCTCTCGAATTCTCTCGTGTTCTTTCGGTAAAATCAACCCTTTTGCTTCTTTATAGCATAACAAGTCATAAAGCATGGGCGGAGTCAATAAACTTGCATGACGACGAACGCTGAGCTTATCCACAGAAATTGTCATTTTTTCTTGTGTTATCAACATTTTTACCTTTTCACTGGTCTTATTGTCAAACCTTAATGCTTTTAAAATCTCTGCAATAATTTTAGATTGATTTGGATGATGCTGATATGCCGATAAGATTCCTGACAAATATATCGCCCAACGTAAATGCAATGCTGGCGGCACTCGCATCAAGGCTTCATAGATGCTTGGATCTTCAAGGTGCAAAATATACTCTGACAAAATATGTTGAATCAATCCACAGTTTGCAAGTTCTTCAATGCGCCACGGTTCTTTTGATAGCAACGTCTTTGTTATTTCTGTATATATTCTTTCAGCACTGACATATTCAATGAGATAGGCATATTTTTTCATTGCTTCATAGGTTGCCATCTCAATATCAAAGTCTAATTTAGCACTAAACCGAATGGCTCTAAGCATTCTTAGAGCATCTTCATTGAACCTATCTTCTGGATGTCCAACACATCGAAGCACCTTCTTTTGAATATCTTCCTGACCACCGTATAAATCTATAATTCCTTCAATGGGATTATAAGCCATCGCGTTAATGGTAAAGTCGCGACGCAGCAAATCTTCATCTAGAGAGCGGGTAAACACCACTTCTGTTGGTCGGCGATAGTCCTCATACTTACCTTCAATTCGGTACGTTGTCACTTCATAGCCTACACCGTCAATTAAGACGGTCACCGTCCCATGTTCTAAGCCGGTATCAATCGTTTTTCGAAAGAGACGTTTGATATGCTCTGGCTGGGCTGAAGTGGTAATATCATAGTCCTCCGGTTCCATGTCCATTATAATATCACGTACACAGCCTCCGACAATATATGCTTCTTCACCACTTTTATGGATTTGCTCTAAAATATACTCAACATTTTTTGGTATTTTAAACTGCATCATTTTAAGCCTTCTTTTCTATATATGTTCTTACGAGTTTCCCATGTCCTTTCAATGCATACTTTTGCAGTGCTGCCGGTATCATAAACACATCTCCTTTGAAAGCGTTGATGTGTCCACCTTCGTAGTCTAGTTCCATCGTTCCTTCGACACACATATATATCTCAAAATATTGACCTCGGCCTGAGGATGTAAAGCGATCATGAACGTGAAGCTCTTCTAGTACAAAGTATGGATTGCGTACAAACGTTTTTAAGGTATATGTATCCATTGTTTGGACCGAAGGCTTGGCAAGCTCTGTTGAATGCTTCCCGGAAAAGTCACTCACTGCAATGGACGATTCAATATGAAGTTCTCTTGGTTGTCCATCTAGCCCTACTCTATTCCAATCATATACACGATAGGTGGTATCGGAGTTTTGTTGAACTTCTGCCAATAAAATCCCGTTACCAATCGCATGAATTAAGCCCGCCGGAATATCCAAAACATCTCCTGCTTGAACTTGAACTTCGTTAAGCACATCTTCTAATTGATTGGCCTCTAATTTTGACGTAAATACTTCTCGCGTTGTTCCGGGCTTTAACCCTGCAATTAATGTTGCACCCGGATCTGCCTGAAGAACATACCATGCCTCACTTTTACCATACTCTCCATTTTCATGTATGTTTGCATATGCATCGTCAGGATGTACCTGCACCGACAACTTTTCTTTTGCATCAATGAACTTTATTAAGAGCGGGAACTTATCACCTGGCAAAAAGGGCTTTCCTATCACAGCTTCGCCTTCTTGAATCAAAAGTTCTTCCAACGTCATTCCTGCATATTGTCCGAGGCGAACCTTCGATTGTCCATTATCATGGCAAGCCACTTCCCAGCTCTCTCCTGTATGTGCAAACGGAATGGTTTTATTTAATTGTGTCGAAAGTTTTTCTCCTCCCCACACACGTTCTTTAAAGTCTGGATCAAAAAAAATAGGTTCCATAGTATTCCTCCATTATGTCAATCAGTTGAACATTATTTTTTCATGATTAAAAGCAAGGGTTATTAGCTTTAATAAAATTCCAATCAATACTAATGACACCCCTACGGTAACTCCAAATTCCATATAAGACAGCTCTTTTAACAATAGTTCTTTGATCGCAAATACATTGCCCATGACTGGAATAAAATAATTGTAAAGCTTCACATCACCAGTGGTAAAGACTGTCCCAAAAGCCGAGATCATCACCAAAATATAAATCGGCGAAATATAGGTCCCCGCTTCTTTAACACTTTTTGCAATAACAGAAATAAGACATATCAATCCAACAAAAACACCGACTTGAACAATTAAAATGACCAAAAGCATCAAATAATCCATACCTGTAAAAGCCAAGCCCGATATAGACACTTCGTTGCCTGCCGCTAAAAGTGCTGACGCGTTGGGAAGAGATGCTATGATTGCACCAAACGTACAGATAGCACTTACAATAGCAACAATCCCCAGACTAATAACTTTTCCCATTGCAATCGTCTCACGGTTGACAGGGGTCAAAAGCATCGTAGCCATTGTGCCTCGCTCCTTCTCCCCTGCTATTACATCAATACCGATGCCCATTGCACCCGCAAACAGCATGATATTTAGAAGCATCGGCATCATAAATGCCAAAGAAAACCCTGCTTCCTTACCCGGTTGCGCTATCTTGCTCTGCTCATTATCCTGATCAATTGTAAATGCAGTAAAAGCATTTATCCCATCAAACCTTTGTGTTAATAACATCGTTTCATATTCTGGTAACAGTGTATATTCAAAGGTATTTTTTGCCGATTGAGAATACTCTTCTGACGGATTATAAAAAGTATGAATATCAGGTTTGTCGGCTGTTGCATACTCTTGAATAGTTACTTCAAAGTTTTCAGGAAATACAAGAAGAAGCTCTGTCGTTCCTGTAAGAATCTCTTCCTTTGTCGTATCTAATGCCTTCATATCAATATATTCCACCGGTATCGATTGGGTCGCCATATATTCACGAAAAGATTCCGGTGCATTAGCCGCTTTAACTGTAGGAATATTTTCTTCAATGGATTGGGTCATATTTCCAATCATTTTACCCATGAGCGAATACAAAATAAAAATACTAAGTGCAGGCAAGACAAATGCTGAAAAGACCAAGCGTCGATCCGTAAAGACACGTAGCAACTCCTTCTTCACCACAACAAACAGCATTATATCAACCCCTCCTTCGTATCCCCATGATGCCATTCATAGAGTTTAAAAAATGCATCTTCTAAGTTCATCGCATCCAAGGACTGACAAATATCATCTATATTCCCTTGAGCGACAATTTTACCTTCAATAATAATTCCGATGCGATCACATAATTTTTCTGCCACATTCATGATATGCGTTGAAATAATAATAAGCTTTCCCTCAGCTCTTAGACGTATAAGGTAATCTGTCACGGCTTTTGCCGTAATAATATCCAATCCGTTGGTAGGTTCATCAAAAATAATAACTTCTGGGTCATGAATTAAACTCACTACAAGTGAAAGCTTTTGTGTCATTCCTGTAGATAATTCACTGATTTTTTTGTGCTGATATTCTTGAATACCAAAGTACTCAAAAAGCTCTTGGCGCCGCTTTTGAATCTGGTTTTTTTTCATGCCATGCAATTGGCCAAAATACTCGACTGTATATGCCGGAGTAAAATGTTTATCTAATTTTAGTTCATTGGTAAGAAAGCCAATTTTACTACGGACACTTTTTTCATCTACGACCACATCAATGCCTTGAACACTAAGTTTTCCTTGTGTGGGTTTAATCAAAGTTGATAGGGTGCGTAGTGTTGTTGTCTTTCCGGCACCATTAGGTCCCAACAATCCAAAGATTTCACCATCATAGGCTTTAAAACTAATTTGGTTCACAGCTTTTTTATATTTTTCTTGAGTTTTTAATTCATTGCGTTGCTTTTTCCCTAATCGATAAATTTTAGAAAAATCAACTACCTCAATCATTTTACATCTCCTTTGACAAAATCCTTGCGACATGTATTCCACTGGCTGCCGCTTGTGATAACGAATGGGTCACACCCGAACAATCGCCTAAAACATAAAGCCCTTCGACCGATGTCTCTAAGTTACTATCCACTTTAACATTTGAGTTATAGAACTTCACCTCAACACCATAAAGCAACGTATCTTCATTCGCCGTTCCCGGTGCAATTTTATCAAGTGCATAGATCATCTCAATAATATCATCCAGTTGACGCTTTGGAATAACTAAGCTCAAATCTCCAGGCGTCGCATCCATTGTCGGACGGGTAAAGCACTTGCGCATACGGCGTTCGCTACTGCGACGCCCTTTAACCAAATCGCCAAACCGTTGCATAAGAACACCGCCACCTAACATGTTGCTTAAGCGTGCAATAGATGCTCCATACTCATTACTATTCTTAAATGGCTCGGTAAATCGATTGGTAACAAGTAACGCAAAGTTTGTATTTTCAGTATGCATTTTGGGATCGGCATAACTATGTCCATTAACCGTTACAATATCTCCATAGTTTTCTGTAACCACTTCTCCATATGGATTCATGCAAAACGTTCGGACCAAATCATTATATTTTTGTGTTTTATAGACAATCTTACTTTCATATACATCATCTGTAATGTGCTTAAAAACAAGTGCAGGCAATTCTACACGAACACCAATATCGACACGATTATTTGTCGTTGGTATATCAAACTTTTCGCACAACTTCCCAATCCAACTTGAGCCTGTACGTCCTGTCGCTACAATAAGCTTCTTACCTTTAAATGTATCTTTGTTGGTTTCGATTATAAAATGGTCATCCATTTTTTCTAAATTCGTTACTTCATTATTAAAACGAATCTCCATCTTATCTTTAATATAGTCATACATATTGGATGCAATGACCAAGTTTCTATCGGTTCCTAGGTGACGTACTTGTGCATCTAATAAGTGCAAGTCATGACGCAATGCTTTGCGTTTTAAGTCTCCATTAGCTGTTGAGTAAAGCTTTGCATCTTCTCCGCCCATCTTTAAATTGATTTTGTCCACTTCCCACATCAATTCCAATGCTTTTTCTGCTCCGACATATTCAAATAAATCGCCGCCAAAGTTATTGGTGATATTATATTTACCATCTGAAAAACCACCAGCTCCATAAAAACCTTCCATAATAGAGCATGTCTTACATTTACATTCTCTGACACCATGGGTTTTTTTCGGGCAACTACGCTTATCCAATGGAAGCCCTTTTTCAATCATCAAAATCTTTTTGTCCGGAGAATTTTTTACTAATTCATATGCACAAAAAACCCCAGCTGCTCCTGCTCCAACAATTACAATATCATACATCTTCTTTTTCCCTTTCTTGCTTATGCTCACTTTTGTTCGTATACATGCGTTCATCTGCTGCTCGTGTTACTGAATCCACATCAACACCATCTTCTGGGTACATTCCATAACCAATCGCCGGCGAAATATGAATCGAATATTGCCCAAAGGCAAAGGCATCTTCAAAAGATGCTTCTATACGTTTTATAAACTCTTTAATCACTCTTGGCGACGTAATATTGGGCAACACAATTAAAAACTCATCTCCACCAATACGAAACACAACGTCTTTACTTCGACAATGTTCATTAAGGACTTGCGCCGTCTTTTTTAATACTTCATCACCTATCAAGTGTCCATAAGTATCATTGACATCTTTAAAATCATTCAAATCAATCAGTACAAACCCTATATCTTCTTTTGATCTACGTGCTTCTCCAATCACAATTCCAATATATTCATCAAAAAAATGACGATTATACATTCCTGTCAAAAAATCTCTGTTGGCCATTTTTTCTAATTTTTGGGTCGCTTGAAGATTATACCAAATGCCGATTCCAATGGCAATGCTTATGAGCAAACTGATAACAAACCCACCCAATAACGTCAGCGAATGTTCTTGCCAACCCTTTTGAGGAATAACATATATGTCTAGGTCCATGCGTTCATTACTAAGTTCAAACACCAGTGGTTTTTTTTCTAAAACTTCTGCGTCCCCATAAACGACTCTTCGATCATGTTTAGATACAATATGTACACGAATATCATTTCGTCTTGCTATCTTATAAATCTCACGAACATATTCCGCTCGATCAATCACAAGACTTAATTGCCCCCAATAACTTCCATCGTCATATAATATGGGTAAGCGAATAATATATCCTTCGCCTCCTTGAACCAATTTGACCGGTCCTTGAAAATAGTTGACCCGTTCTTCTTTTACCGTTAGAACTCCACGACTTTGACCGCTTACTTTAGCCAAGTCGATCCCCACTGTTCCCTGCCCATCTGCATAGGGAAACGACCACCGAACAGTTGTATCTTCAAGAATTCCAATAGTTCGTATCATTTTTTGTTCTTGGGGTACAATGGATTCTAGATATGCATAGATCTCTTCATCGGCTAAATTCATATCTTTAAATGTAATCAATGATATAATTCCATTCATCAACATGACTTTTTGGTCAAGTATACTTGTCAGTTCGTATTGAAATGTCGAATATCTTCCCGCTGCCATTAATCGTTCAGCTTCTTGGCTTTTTGCTATTTGACTATCTACAACCATACTTAACGTTAAAAAAATAATAATACTAATAATATAAGGCAATGATCTTCTTATCCATTTATTATTAATCATACAATCCCCTGCCTCTCTATTTTTTATGCACATGTGGAACCTCTTGTAAATCAATTATAGCATTGGTCCATTACTTGAACAAGCAAAAACTCGCGACTTGAAATTGACAAAACGAATGAAAGCGAGTATCATATAGTAGTTATAGAAAACAATGACCATGAAGGAGTTTTTATATTATGGAAGAACAAATCAAATTAGCTCTTGAAGATGTACGCCCTGCATTACAACGTGATGGTGGCGATGTCGAATTTGTTAGCGTTGACAATACAGGAATTGTATCCTTACGATTATTAGGCGCTTGCGGTGGATGCCCAATGTCAACAATGACGTTAAAGAACTTTATCGAAACGGTATTAATCGAGCAAGTTCCGGGTGTTAATGGCGTTATTCAAGTCCAATAGACAATCTAAATGAAAAAGATGCTCATCGGAGCATCTTTTTTTTGTGCTATAGAAAAGTTCCACATAAGCGGCATCGTACTGCGACGAGAAAGCTTTTGCTTAATATGCTTTTCCCCAGTACACCATAGTTGTTGCAGGTTTTCCACAACATACACATGTATCCGATATATGCTCTTGTTCAAAAGGCATACATCTTGATGTCGCTCCTGTCTCTTCTTTGATTTTGTTCTCACATGCTTCATCTTCACACCACATTGCTTTGATAAATCCAGGATTTTCCTCAAGGATTTGACGCATTTGTTCCATGGATGTCGCTTCGTATGTATGTGCGTTACGATGCTCCGTTGCTTTTTTTAATAAGCTTGCTTGTACATCTTCAAGCACTTGAGCTACTTTTTCTTCCAATTCATCAAGATTAACAAAGATTTTTTCTCGATTATCACGTCGTACAATAACCGCTTGATTATTTTCAATATCTTTAGGTCCAAGTTCAATACGAATTGGAACCCCTTTCATTTCATATTCACTGAACTTCCAACCCGGACTTTTATTGGAATCATCCAATTTTACACGATACTGCTTTGCCAGCATTTGTTCTAATGCATTCGCTTTTTCCAATACTCCTTCTTTTCGTTGCATAATTGGTATGATTGCCACTTGGATAGGCGCCACTTTTGGAGGTAGAACTAATCCATTATCATCGCCATGTACCATAATAATTCCACCAATCAAACGTGTTGACACACCCCATGATGTTTGGTGTACATACTGTAATTGATTGTTTTCATCTGTGTACTGAATACCAAAGGCTTTTGCAAATCCATCCCCAAAATTATGTGTCGTTCCGGATTGTAACCCTTTACCGTCATGCATTAGACTTTCAATCGTATATGTTGCATTTGCACCTGCAAATTTCTCTTTTTCCGTCTTGCGTCCTTTAATCATTGGAATGGCTAATACATTTTCACAAAATTCTGCATAGACGTTTAACATCTTGATGGTTTCTTCTTGCGCTTGTTCAGCCGTTGCATGTGCCGTATGACCTTCTTGCCATAAAAATTCCAAGGAACGTAAAAATGGACGTGTCGTCTTTTCCCACCGTACAACGGAACACCATTGGTTATATAGGCGTGGCAAATCTCTATGGGATTCAATATCCTTAGAATAAAATTCGCAGAACAAGGTCTCTGATGTTGGACGAACACAAAGGCGTTCTTGTAATTTTTCATTTCCGCCATGTGTCACCCACGCTACTTCAGGAGCGAAGCCTTCCACATGATCTTTTTCTTTTTGCAAGAGACTCTCAGGAATAAACATTGGCATATACACGTTTTCATGCCCTGTCGCTTTAAACCGACTGTCTAACTGCTGTTGAATCAATTCCCAAATACGGTATCCATACGGCTTGATTACCATACAGCCTCTTACACTTGAGTAATCGACTAACTCCGATTTTTTTACTACATCTGTATACCATTTTGCAAAATCTTCACCCATGGAGGTGATTGCTTCTACCATTTTCTTTTCTTTTGCCATTTTTCTCACCTTTCTTTGTATAACATGTGTAGAACACAAAAAAACTCCCTCCCCTAAGGGACGAAGTTATATCATCGTGGTACCACCCTAATTTATGCAGTGTCTGCATATCTTTAGACCTTGATAACGTAAGGCATACGCCATGCTTTCACACGGGACTCATAGATAGGTTCCATAACGGTTACTTTAAGAATCTTCCAGCCAATGGATTCTCTCTCTGAAAAAGACCAAATATGTACTCGTTCTACTCAACGTCATTTGCTTTTATTCGATTTTATCCGATTCCTAATCGCTTGTCAAGTCTATCTCAATTCCTTTTTTAATATCCTTGCAAACATGACAAGAAGTCCTGTCAATAAAATACTTGCAAAAGGAACGCCAAAGGCTACACTGTAGTTAATTCCAAATTGTACATCCAATAAATTTTTTACAAATCCAAGGTTAATCGTTGTGCAATAAGCTAAAATAAACGAAACAAAGCTAAAACTTAGTGCAAACCAAACCAGCTCACGCAAGTAATGTTCTTTTTTTATTCGTAACACTAGTACCAACAATAATAAGAAATATAGCACGATAAAAGTAATACGAAGAGGTAATGATAACATTGTAAAACTAATATCAATCTGTGCCATCTCCATAAGCTTTGTCAACTGCTCACCAAATTCAACAGATATCCCCATTAATGTAAACATGATATACACTGCCAGGTTTGGCAACAATGCAATAACAGCCGCAATAATCAATAGAATATTTTCTGTATATCTTCCTAATAAAAGAATCGTTCCCACAAGACCAATAACTATCCCTAGTCCAAGAAGAATTCTTAAAAGAATACGTGCACTTTTAAATCCAGCAGAAAATTCCTTATTATAATTTAAACTGATAAAAAACTGGATGCAGATAACAATAATAAACGTCATCACAAAGTTCTTTAACGACCCAAACTGATAACCTAATCCAAGAATTTCTCCTTTTGTGATTAAAGAATATCCGGTTAATAAAAGAGAAAAAACAACTGCTGAACATATGTATACAACGAATTCAATATATCCAAAAGTTTTGAGCTTGTTCTCTCGTCGGTCAGCTAACCAAAAAGCAATAATTGGAATCAATGCAAAAATCAACGCACCAATATGAAACTCACTTCCATTTTGTATCGTTCCGCCACCATTAAACACGCTGATGTTCATAATAAAACTAGTTACCCGAATAAACCTTGTGAATGAAAATGTAATTTGTTCACTTAGCGAGCCATTAACCCATTGGTTTATCTGCCCTATAAAAAACCCATTGATGATGAGCGATAGCAAAACTCCAAAGCCAAAGTCAATGAGAAATGCCCAAAGCCCAATACGCAAACCTTCTTTTGCCTTTTTAAGCACAACATTATTTTCCATACTCTGCTCCCGTCCTACAGTTCAAGGATTTTTAAGATCTCATCTTCCTTGATTGTATATGTCGCTTTCGTGTCGTTAAGCGGCTCTTCATCTTTTCCTATAATATGTACCGAATCAAGTCCAATATGTGCTGCTCCATCGATATTTTCTTGATAGTTTCTTCCGATAATCAATGTCTTTTTATCTTTTAGCCCTTGATTTTCTATAAAGGATTCAAATGCCTTATCGTTCGTCTTTTTAAGACGTGTATTTGAACTCATAACAATAGTTTCAAATGCATCATACAATCCGACTGCTCGAAGTTCATTTTTTGCAAATGTCGCTTGTCCATTGGCAAAAATATAAATGTTTTTATCCTGTTCTTTTAGCTGTTCAATCAATTGATTCACGTAAGCTTTAATTTCTAAGTTTTCTGTTATAAGCAACAAGAATACTCGAGCGGCTTCACGAACAAGTTTGTTTTTTGGCTTCACATTTTTTTTCTTAAACAATTGGAAAAAGATATCTTCAATATCGATATCAACATGTTGATCATCGGCATCATTTTCTCTGATTTTCCCTAAATATTTTTCAAATTTCTCCTTAAATTCATCTGAATCATAACATGCTCCATGAAAGCAGTAAAGTTGGCTCATTTTTTCCCATAAATATTCATGGTTCCAATTTTTTTTCGTATCAATTAGTGTTCCATACAAATCAAAAACATAATTTTTATACATACACGACACCTTTCTTCTTTTCATTCGTTACTTTTCAGTATTACACATTCTTATTTAGAATGCAATAGCTTTAATGTGAATTTAGTTTTGGTTTAATCCCTTTTAACATATAGGCAATAATATAGCACGTTACCGATACGATAATAATCGTCGCACCTGAGGGAATATCAAAATAATAAGAGAATATTAATCCCATCACACTAACTAAGGTTCCGACAAAAATTGATAACAGCATAATTTTTTCCAATCGATTTGAAAACAATTTTGCAATCGCTGGCGGAATGGTTAATAATGCTATGACAAGAATAATGCCAACCACCTTAATCATAATAACGACCGCCATGGCAATCATTATAAAAAGCACATATTCGTACAACCTTACATTTAAACCAAGTACAAGCAAGTATTCTTCATCAAATAAATATCCTTTGACAATTTTAAACTTCCCGATAATGACAAAAATAATAACCAGCGCCAAAATCATAATCAAATATAAATACGTACTGGATACCGTCAGTATATCTCCAAAGAGATAAGAGGTCATGTCCGGTGGATATCCTGGTGTCAATGTTATAAATAAAATTCCCAGAGCCATACCTACAGACCAGAACATTCCAATTAATGTATCCGTATATGTATTTGCACGCCGTCGAATCGTCACGATGGCTATTGCTGCCATTATCGCAAATGCAAAACCTCCAATAATCGGCTCAATCCCTAACAAATATCCTAACCCAATTCCACCAAACGATGTATGGGCAATACCTCCACTCATGGAGACCAATTGCTTTTCAATAATTATGGTTCCGATAATTCCACATACAATGCTGGCTAGTAGAGCCGCAATAAGCGCGTTTTGCATAAAACTATAATTCATAATTGCATTCCACATAGTCGTCTCCTTATCATTTCTCTACCTTTTCGTGCTCCTTGAATATTCGAACTGGACACCCTGGATACAATTCATCATGAAGATTTTGCATATCTTTGGTCAGGTGCTTTGCCAAATGTGTCTCATCACGGTGATAGTAGTGAGCTGTCGTATTAACACAGAACACACTATCTAAATAGGGCATCAACGATTCTACCTCGTGACTAACAATTACAATTGTCTTTTCTTGATTGAGTTCCTGCAAAAGATTATATATCTCCATCTTCGTCTTCGCATCAATGCTTGCCGTCGGTTCATCCATAGCTATTAAATCCGGATCGTTCATCAGCGCTCTTGCAATAAGGACCTTTTGCATCTGTCCTCCTGAAAGTTGCCCAATTTGACGATGGCGAAGTTCATAAATGTTTAAAAAACGCATTAATTCTTCACTTTTGTCATAGGATGCTTGGGGCGTTCGATAGAACCATCGTTGTTGCTTTTTGGCTTCTCCCATTAACACAACTTCTTCCACTGTGGTTGGAAATGATTTTTCAAATGAAGTAAATTGAGGAACATATCCTATCCTCAACCCTTTTTTTATTTCAACGGTTCCATTTGTTGGTTCAATTAAGCCAACAATTGTTTTAATCAATGTCGATTTTCCACCGCCATTAGGACCGATAACGCCCAAAAACTCTTTATTTTCTATTGCGAGATTCACTTTATGCAGCGCATTGACTTTTCCATAATGTACGCATAAATCTTTTACAATAACATCCATAGGCAACCCCCTATTCAAAATCAAAATCTACTTTTTCCCATTGTTCACGGTCAACATCCACAATCGTGTTGCGCCGCCACTCATCATATACTACATCAAAATGTTCTGACTTTAGTTGTTCAATCGTTTCCGTGCGAATCTTTTGTTCGTATTCAATAAAATTATTATTAAAGTCCAGTAATTGCGCAGGCGATGGTTCTTCGATATTTATCATCTTAAAAAGATAGTAGCCATCCTTATCATCAAGTATTGTACTAACTTCCCCTTCACTAAGCTGCGCTAATTCAAAAGCAAAAGCTTCAGGAAGTAATGCTTTTGAATATGTTTGTTCCATCACATCACTTTGATTGTAGGTTATGGCAAGTTCTTCAAAATCTACACCTTCAATAATCTGCTGATAGATGTGTTCTATATTATCCAGCGCCGTTCCTTGCGCATCATCGGCGACAAATATTTGCCAAACGGTCATTTGCGTCAAAAAGTCTTTCGGGGCTGTTTCAACGAGCTTTCTGTACTCACTGTTTTCTAGCATGACTTGCTCAACACTTTCCTCGTCCGGATTGAGGTCACTGGTCAAGTCATTATATACACTTCGGGCTCTAGCAAACTCTATAAAAACCTTGTGTACTGTCTCTTCTGTAATCCCATGTTCTTGTCTAAAGGCTTCTGGTAATTGAAGATAGTACTTCGAACCTTGTGTACGACTGATACGCACTTGCTCTTCAGACAATTGAATACGAAATTCATCTGCTTTTTTTTGGATGGTCTTTATACGTACGATGTTTTTTAGAACGGCCTCTGCCGCCACATCTAAAGCACTTTTTCCTCCACTAAAATCTTCAAATTCCCAAACGTTTTCTCCACCTATATTGATAAATTCTTCATATACCTGATATGCATATACCATAACCTCTGCTTCATCAACAGGCATTTCATCAATTTTTAGCATATATGTCTCTTGGGTTTCTTCCGGTTTTGAGCATGACAAAAAACTACTTAATAAAAGTAGTAAAATCATAATACGTATCACATGAATATGTACATGGTAGCTTCTGTCCATAGCTTTTTTCTCCAGTCACTACTCCCATCAAGCGCCTATTATTCTTATTATACGTGTTCATCGCTTAGACTTCAATTCTTTTAAGTCATGTAATAAAGATTTAATATAGTTAAACTTCTCTCGATATTCTTGCTTATTTAATAACAAGGTAAAGTATGGTCTTTGATTTACCGTAAAACGTCGTCGCTTTTCATCCTTAGCAATAACTTCCGGTATCTTTATTGGATCAATTGCCGCATCTTGTTTCATTTCAAAGAGGATATTCGTACCTTTTTCTTCAACAGAGGTTATATAAAGTTGGTTGGATAGATTTTTGATTAATGCAATTTCTAATAAATTCTCAACGGATTTAGGCAAGTCCCCATATCGGTCGATTAATTCATCTTGCATGTCTTCATAATCCTCTAAAGATGCAATTGAAGCAATCTTTTTATAACTTTCAATTTTTTGCACTTCATTTTTAATATAAAATGGTGGAATAAATGCATCTACAGTCAATTCAATCGTTGTTTCAAACCGTTCTTCATAATGCTTACCTTGTTGTTTTTTTACAGCATCTTCGAGTAATTTACAATATAAGTCATACCCGACAGCATCCATATGCCCATGTTGACTTTGTCCAAGGATATTTCCCGCGCCACGTATTTCTAGGTCACGCATAGCAATACGAAATCCCGAACCAAATTCTGTAAATTCTTTGATGGCTTTTAAACGTTTTTCCGCAATTTCTTGAAGTACCTTATCCCGCTTATATGTAAGATATGCATAAGCCAAACGACTTGAACGCCCCACCCTACCGCGTAATTGATACAACTGTGATAAGCCCATGTGGTCCGCATTTTGAATAATGATCGTATTGACATTTTGAATATCAAGTCCCGTCTCTATAATCGTTGTTGATACCAAGACATCGATTTCTCCATTAATAAAGTCCACCATAATATCTTCAAGCTCGCGTTCACTCATTTGTCCGTGGGCAAATGCCACATTCGCTTCAGGAACCATTGCACTGATCTTAAGCGCAACCTCATCAATGTCTTTGACACGATTATGCACATAGTATACTTGACCTTCACGGGACAATTCACGATATATAGCATCTTTGATAAGTTCATCATTATGTTCCAGAACATAGGTTTGAATGGGTTGGCGTTCTTCTGGCGGTTCTTCAAGGACACTCATATCCCGAATACCAATCAGACTCATATGCAAAGTTCTAGGTATGGGTGTCGCCGTTAATGTCAAAACATCCACATCTTCTTTAATATGCTTAATCTTTTCTTTATGCGCAACCCCAAAGCGCTGTTCCTCATCAACGATTAATAAACCTAAATCTTTAAATTCAATATCCTTTGATACGAGGCGGTGGGTTCCGATAACTATATCGACCAAGCCTTTTTTCAAACCTTCAATAGTAATTTTTTGTTCTTTTTTAGTTCGAAATCGTGACATCATGTCAATACGCACCGGAAAGTCCTTCATGCGTTGAATAAAATTATTATAATGCTGTTGAGCTAAAATCGTTGTCGGTACAAGATAGACAACTTGTTTGCCATCTTGAACCGCTTTAAATGCTGCGCGTATAGCCACTTCCGTTTTTCCATATCCGACATCTCCGCAAATAAGACGATCCATGATTTTTGTACTTTCCATATCTTTTTTAGTATCAATAATGGCATTCATTTGATCATCCGTCTCATCATAGGGAAACATCTCTTCGAACTCTTGCTGCCATAGACTGTCTTTACTGTATACAAAACCTTTTGTTTCTTGGCGCCTCGCATATAGCTCAATCAACTCCGTAGCAAGTTCTTCTACAGCGCCCTTGACCTTAGCCTTTGTCTTTTTCCATTCTGCCGTTCCAAGTTTATTAAGCTTGGGTGCCTTGCCTTCTGCACCAATATATTTTTGAATAGCGTCTAGTTGGCTAGTAGCGATATACAAACTACCATTGTCCCGATAGTCAATCTTGATAAAATCTTTGCTCACATTATCAATCTCAATCGTCTCAAGCCCTCGAAAAACTCCAACTCCATGGTGCTCATGCACTACATAGTCGCCTACTTTAAGTTCTGAAAAATGGTCAATCTTGCTACCGCCAGAATATTTACGTTTCTTAACTTTTTTCTTTGTTCCTGCCATATCTGTTTCTGCAAGAATCGCAAACTTTGCATCCGGATAGTCAAATCCTCGGTGAATCTGACCCACACCAATATTAATCACTCCGCTTGGAAGCTCTTGTTCATAGTCCTTGATAACCTGACTTTTAATATCATGTTCTCCAAGTAACTCATGCAGGCGTTGTCCCCTGGTACGCGACGCAGTTACCAGAAGCATCTTGTAATCTAGATTCAGATAATAGTTGATGTCTTTTATCATTAAATCAAAGTTCTGATGATATACATTAATCGATTTGATATTAAACTGCAAATGTTCATCATAAGGCAGGATTTTTTTGGTTGAGAAAAGACTGCTCATCATAATAGTCTGATATGTTCCTATTTCGTCTATGATATGGTTAAAGCGATGCCCCAACTCCAACTGCTTGGGCAATAAGTGTCCTTTTTCAAAGCGCGTCTGCATACTATCATTATATTCATGGGTCATGCCCTTGATGCGCTCTGCTATGTGCACCGGTTCAACCAATACAATCTTGGGATCAGTCAGGTAATCAAGAATACTATGGATTTCATCATAATAATAAAAGACATAGCTTTCAATACCATTAAAATTTCCGTATTGGCTGATTTTATCTGTCAGTATTTCATATGTTCGCTTTAACTCACCTATTTCATCTAATAGGTCTTTACTTTTTAATTTGTTGTAGTGTTGCTCAAAATCCTTAGTCGATTCTTCAAGTGCTTTTTTTATAGTCACATCATCAACTACAATTTCTCTAGCCGGAAGAATCATTGCTTCATCAAGCATGGTAATCGAACGCTGCGTCTCATGGTTGACTAAACGTATCGAGTCCACTTCATCGCCAAAAAATTCTATACGAACGATATCCTCCATATGCATAGGGAAGACATCGACTAATCCGCCTCGAAGCGCAAATTGTCCTCGACTTTCCACAAGGTCAACGCGTTCATAGCCTAAGT
The DNA here is from genome assembly GCA_002382805.1 of Clostridiales bacterium UBA4039. Taxonomy (GTDB): domain Bacteria; phylum Bacillota; class Clostridia; order Lachnospirales; family Vallitaleaceae; genus UBA1351. The sequence goes on along the minus strand of DGAD01000003.1, from coordinate 3,468 downwards.
AGACAAGTTCTTTGGCTAATTGTGTAACTGACGTTTCTGTACCGATTGTAAACGTCAATACTTTTGCCTTGATTTTTTCAAAAGAAATCAACGGATCCACAAGGGCTTCTACCGACATAACAAGCGTAACATCATTGCCTTGAATCAATTGTTCCAAAATCAGCATTCGCGCACGTGTAATATCATTACTATGCACATCGGCACTATAAAAAATCAAGTCTTTTGAAGGATAAAAGAGCACATGCTCTCCACCTTCTCCTTCAAAAAACTTCATATCTTCGACAATTTCTTTTGCTTTCTTCTCATTGGGTGTAATAATTACTTTTGTTCCAACGGGCAAAAGGCCACTCACTAAGTGACTGACCTGAGAATCCGATATACCGGAAATATTCAAATGCGAATTTTTGTATTTCAAATGCCGTAAAGCCGCTTCAAACACTTCCAGAGACTTTAACGGGTTAATAATATTTTGCACATAATCACACTTTCATAAGTTGATTTTATTTTTTGTTATAATTATTCATCGCATAGTTTAGACCTTTATTTAAGATTGCTTCCACCGCATCAGCAGTATGTTCAATACTTTGTGTCATTTTTTCAATTTCACTTTTATTGAACCTGTCTAATACAAAATGTTCTGCTTTTACATTGGCCGGTTGCGGTCCTACGCCAACCTTCAAACGTAAAAACACATCATGACCTAGGTGGTTGATGATATTTTTAATTCCGTTATGCCCTCCGGCACTACCTTTGTCACGGATACGCAGCGCCCCTAAATCCATACTCAAATCATCATAGATGACGATAATCTCTTCTGCGCTGAGTTTATAAAAATCTAATACTTCGCGAACACATTCCCCACTTAAATTCATATACGTCAAAGGCATCACAAGCAGGACTTTTTCTCCTGCTATGATACCTTGACCTACAATCGCTTTAAACTTGCGCTGATTCATGGGAATGTTATGTCGATGTGCTAATAACTCAATCACTTCAAAACCAATGTTATGTCGTGTCTGAGCGTATTTGAGCCCTTTATTACCTAGGCCTACTATTACCTTCATATGCATTCCTTCCTATGATACCCTTAACGATTTATACTAATAATTATGCATTCACATAAATGTTTTGATCACGATTTGGACCTACGCCAACCATTGATACCTTGGCTCCACAAAGCTCTTCTACACGTTTTACAAAAGCTTTTGCAGCATCAGGTAACTCTTCATAGTTTCTAATATGGTCAATTGGTCCCCATCCTTCAAGCTCTTCATATACCGGTTCACATAAAGCCAATTCTTCCAGACTTGCCGGGAACTCATGAATGATCTCATCACCTTTTTTATATGCCACACAAATTTTTACTTTATCGATATTGGCAAGTACATCAATTTTATTGAGTGCGATACTTGTTAATCCGCTTGTTCTAACCGCAAACTTTCCGATAACGGCGTCAAACCATCCACAGCGTCTTGCACGTCCAGTCGTCGTTCCAAACTCATGACCTGTATCACGTATTTGTTCTCCAACTTTATCAAAAAGCTCTGTAGGGAAAGGTCCTTTTCCTACACGGGTTACATAACCTTTCATAACACCGATACATTCATCAATCATCGTCGGCCCGATTCCAGCACCCACACACACACCACCTGTGATCGGATGTGAACTCGTTACGTAGGGGTATGTTCCCAAATCAATGTCTAATAACGTCCCTTGAGCACCTTCGAATAAAACTCTTTTACCTGATTTAATCGCATCATATGCCAACACTGTTGTATCTTCAACATATGGAGCTAGACGTTTAGCATATTCTTGGTATTCAGCAATGACTTCATCTGCATCAAATTGAATTTCTTGATTATAGACATGCTTAATAATTTTATTTTTAATCTCAACATTTTCTCGTACTTTCGCTGAGAATACTTCGTCGTTGTACAAGTCACAAATACGAATACCTGAACGCTCCACTTTATCCATATAGCATGGACCGATTCCTTTTTTTGTCGTACCAATGTCATTGGCTCCTCTTGCCTCTTCCTTGATACCATCTAAGGCTTTATGATAAGGCATAACTACATGAGCACGTTTACTGATTTTTAAGCGTTCAAATGAAATACCACGCTTTGCCAATCCATCCATTTCTTCTAAGATCCCTTTAGGATCGATAACCACACCGTTACCTACAATACAATCCGTTCCCGGATAAAGTACTCCTGAAGGAATGAGATGGAATTTATATACATTATCATTAACTGCAACTGTATGGCCTGCATTATTTCCACCTTGAGATCTTATGACAACCTCAGCTTCTTCAGACAAGATATCGATGATCTTCGCTTTACCTTCATCTCCCCATTGTGCACCTATAATAACTTTTGTTGCCATAAAATTTCTCCTTCCAAAACACATTTTTATTGACAGGATAGTATCCCATTGATATAATATCCGTTACATTCTATTATATATAATAACTTGATTGCGCCCATGGCACAGTCCTTTAATATATTATCAAAACAATTCATAAAAAGCAAGCATTTCCGAACATTATTCGTATTTTCTTTTTTAATGTTCGGTGTAATTGTGTGACAAAGCTATTAAATTTTTATGAATTTTTAGAAAAAGCTTATTATTTAGGGTGTTTTTACCGAAAATTATAACACAAACAACTTTACAGAACACTGTAAAATCAGGTATACTATAGTTAGAAGAGATATATTTATTTATCTTCTAACACTTGTATTGGAAGGAAGTGATCCTATGAAAATCGAAAAGATCAATAACAATCAAATCAAATGCGTTCTTAGTAAAAGTGATTTAACTTCCCGACAAATCAAAGTAAGCGAGCTTGCATACGGTACGGATAAGGCTCAAGAACTTTTTAAGGATATGATGATGCAGGCAAGTGATCAATTTGGTTTCGAGGCCAATGACGCTCCATTAATGATTGAAGCTGTTCCATTATCATCAGATAGCATTATGCTTATTATTACAAAAGTAGACAATCCTGATGACATTGAAGATAAATTTGCGAATCTCCCAGTCCCGACAACTCGGACATTTAAGAAAAAAACATCAACGGAAGATAATTTTGTCGAAGAATCCGCTCTCGAAAAAGAACGTATCAAAGATGAACTTATTGATGTTTTTTATGTATATATTTTCAATTCATTAGATGAAGTTTCGCATGCTGCACAAAAGATTAATGACTTTGATTTCACACGCAGTTCACTGTTTAAGAACATAGAAACCAATCAATACTATCTTGCAATTATTGCAGATAATATTCCACGTTGGGCTAACCGACTTATCCGCGGCACCTTATCTGAATACGGTGAAGCTGCTGTTCATCGACATACAGCTTTAAGTTATTTTGAAGAACATTTTGACTTACTTATCAAAGATAATGCTGTAAATATCATGAGTCAGCTTTGATTTGATTTTAAAAAAAAGGCTCTTTGTCAAATGTTG
>DGAD01000016.1:52710-131182 GCA_002382805.1 Clostridiales bacterium UBA4039 | reverse complement strand
TTTGTCTACAGTCTGAACAGTACGGATATTACTTATCCGTACTGTTTTTTTATCTCTAGTTATATCTATAATTTTATCTCAAGCTCTACCGGACAGTGATCGCTTCCAAATACATCCATGTGTATCTTTGCATCAACTAGATTTTTTTCAAAATCCTTGGAAGTGATAAAATAGTCAATTCTCCATCCTGTATTATTTTCCCGCGCTTTACCCATATAAGACCACCAGCTATACATTTGGGTTGCCTCCGGATAAAAATATCTAAATGTATCGACAAATCCCGTCGCCAATAATTGTGACATCTTTTCTCGCTCTTGATCAGTAAATCCAGCGCTCATACGATTGGTCTTCCAATTTTTCAGGTCAATTTCTTCATGGGCAACGTTAAGGTCCCCACAATATACCACAGGTTTTTTTTCATTTAAACCTTTCAAATACGCTCTAACTTCATCTTCCCAATCCATACGATCCTCTAAGCGTTCTAGACCGCGTTTGGAATTTGGTGTATAGCAAGTGACCAGATAAAACTCCGAATATTCTGCCGTTATAATGCGTCCTTCCTTGTCATGATGTTCAATTCCTAAATCATACGTTACATTTAACGGCTTGATTTTAGTAAAAATTGCTGTTCCTGAATATCCTTTTTTTTCTGCATAATTCCAATATTGATAATATCCATCAAGTTCTAATTCAATCTGGCCTTCTTGAAGCTTGGTCTCTTGCAGACAAAACATATCTGCATCTAAGCTATGGAACGTATCCATAAAGCCTTTTTTTACTGCTGCACGTATTCCATTAACATTCCATGATATAAGTTTTAATTGTTGGTTCATAAGCTCTCCTTTTTTATCTGTCTATCCTTCATTCACTTAGTATCTATTACATTTTAAACTTACGCTTTAGCCCATTGGCATTCATATAACGTAGTTTACCAAAAACCGGACGTTCTTTCCACCCATGATCATGTTTTCCAAAGCACCAAGCAACTCCGGCATATCCATTAGGGTCCCGACCATCAATAAAATAGCGGTTATTTAAATATATAGCGTTAGCATATGCTTGTGCATACGATGGGGACCATTCAAGAATTTTTTTGCACCAATACATGCGCATATAGTTATGCATATAACCTGTTTCAACCATTTCACGCATAGCATCATTCCAGTAGACATCATGGGTTTGACACGCAATAAGTTCATCTAAAGTATAGATATACTCTCGCGCATCATGGATATGTTGTGCCATTGTCTGATATGCCCAAGGGTCCGTCATGGTCTCAAACTGATCATAGCCTTGAGTATAGAACACATAATTATATGCAAGCTCCCGTCGAATAAAGATTTGCTCTATAAACCCATCAACAGATTCTTGATCCAACGCATTCTTCTTTTGTTTTTGAATGGATACATAAGCATAAAGGCGTTTAAGTACTTCAAGGGAACTTATCTGTCCAAAGTGTAAATACATACCGATATGCGATGTATTTCTTGCAACTGGCGATGGATCCTTATATGCATTTAATCGGTTCTCAAAAAAATCTTCTATGACGCGAACTGCCTGCGTATATCCTCCATGATAAAGCTTGGAAGGTGCAATCGAAAAATCCACTCCAAGGCTTTGCATCAACTGGTCATACTCTTGTTCCATTAATAACTGAGTTTGATTGCATATCCCTAAGCCTTGAAGCAACCTATTCTCCCAAGGTTTATTCACTATATAGCTGCCTGGTGTATGATCAAAATTTGGATATTGGCGCCATAATTTGGGTCGAATCGTTCTTGCCGCATGTTCTGCCTTATCCGAAGCGCTTTCAACAGGTACAATTAAATCTGTATCCACTTCGACAACAGAAATATCTCTACACTTGCGACCGGCTTGTAGGACTTCTTCCCTCCATTTTCGTTGTATGTGTAAATAGCCTTTATCCATTACAAGTAGTTCTGTCTTTTCCATATATTTTTGAATACCACTGACCGGATGACTTGTTTCTAACACAAATCCAATGCGTTGATTTGAAAGTTGCCTTGCCACTTCATTTAAGCCTTCCAGCATAAATTGATAGTGTCGTGCATTAGCATCCACATAGTCCGGGGTAATACAAAAAACCACTAAAAGCGGAACATCATATGCATTGGCCTGTTCAATCGCATAATTAAGGGCATGATTATATGAAACACGCTGTGACTGCTGCATCCAATATAATACATATGCCGCATCTTTTTTCTTTTCGCTAACACAATGAACTTCTATCCGCCCTTGTTCAATCATAAACACGCCTCCTTATTTTGAATCCGGTAACACTTTTATACTTTTTTTTGCATTCCAAGGTTTCATTCCTCGCTCTGAAACATATACACCGCATAAGATAAGTCCACATCCCAGATACATCAATGGGGTAATGTCTTCTTTTAGCGCAATCGCTGATGCTGCCATTGTATATAACGGCATCAAATATATATAATTGCTGGCTTTAATAGCACCGATATAGCGAATGGATAAATTCCAAAACACATAACAAATACCTGATGCAACAATACCTAGAAAAACAAGGTGCAGCCAGCCATATCCTTCAAATAAGGGCATTAAATCGATGCCATGTCCACGTGTGAACACAAAAGGAGTTGCCGATAGGATACCATAAAAAAATGTACGACGTGTTAAGATAATAGACGATAGTGTTTGGTCCATTTTCTTTAAGGATAACGAATAGAATCCCCAAATAATCGCCGCCATAATCGCTAAAAAATCACCAAATCCATTGACTTGCAACACCACTTGTCCATTAAAGACAATGATTCCAACACCAAGCATAGCAAAAATAAAGCCGATGAGAATCTTAAGCTCAAAGCGTTCATCTTGTTTAAATACATGCAAAATAATCGATACAAATAAAGGTGCCGCCGCTAAAATCAACCCTGTGTTTGAAACAGATGTATATATCATTGCAGAGTTTTCCAGCATAAAGTACCCGAAAACACCGGTAATACCTGCAATCAAAAAATTCAGCTCTTCACGAAAATTTTTATATGGATGGTGCTTGGGATGGATAATCCAAAGGCCAATATATGCCAACACAAATCGCATATACATAATTTCTATCGGTGTGTAGTCTTTTAGAAGTATCTTACTTGATACAAACGTTACGCCCCATACAAACGCAACAAATGCAGCCAAGAGATGTCCAACTTTTGTCTTCATTTCGTTAATCCTCACTTTGATTTAATTTTTTCCAAAACATTCGGTCTTCTCTTGGAGGAAGCTCAAAGGATTCCTTGCCTCGAAGCGTTACCTGCTCTTGCTCAATACCATGATATTGAGCAATGATCTTTGCCACTTTTTGCCTGCAACGATGTCCTTGACAAGACCCCATGGTGGCACGTGTTCGTCGTTTGACACCATCTATATGATCAATATATAATCCTCGACTGAGTGCATCGATAATCTCTTTTTTTGACACGTGTTCACACAAGCATATAATGTCCTCGTCCTGTTTTTGAATAATTGGCGGGCGATTCGGATTAAACGTCGGATTTTTTTCAAGAGCTAAGCCTGACTCTTCTAATGTTTTAGCAACAAATTGTGCAATCGCTGGTGCAGAAGTTAGTCCTGGCGATTCAATACCTGCCGCTTGTATAAATCCATCGACTTGACTACGTCCGACAATAAAGTCATGGGTTGAACTTGTTGCACGCAATCCGGCAAACGATGTCAACATAAACCGCATATCAAAATCAGGAATGGACTTTCTAGCAGTATCCACAATATAAGTTAGCACCTCTTCATTCGTACCAATAGCATCACGCGTTGCAACTTCTTGAGCATTAGGTCCTAGCATCAAGTTCCCGTGAAATGTCCGTGTGACCAAGATTCCCTTGCCTTTTGCTGTGGGTGTCTGAAAAAGAACATGCTTTGCCAAATGCCCTTGCTTTTTATCCAATAAAATATATTCACCTTTGCGTGGAATAATTGTAAAATCCGTGATTCCAACCATCTGTGCAATACGGTCACTAAACACACCGGCTGCATTGATAATATAGTCGCCTTGATAAACTTCTTCCCTTGTTATCACATCAAATCGTGGTCTTGCTTGCGTTGATGGATTCAGGGTAATATCTGTAACCTCTGTATTCAAAAAAACATCCACACCATTTTCAATCGCATTGTCACAAAGAGCAATGGTCAATTCATAGGGTGATGTCACTCCTGATGAAGGACAATACAAGGCATATTTTACCTTTGTAGACACATGTGGTTCCATCGCAATAACCGCTTCATGGTCAAGAATCTGAAGATCATCGACTCCGTTTTTTTCTCCATTTTCCTTTAAGCGAAGCAGCGTCTCATACTCTTTATCATCATAAGCCAAAACTAAAGATCCACACTCTAAGTACCCAAAGTTCAGCTCTTCATTTAATTTTGCATACATGCGATTGCCTCGGCGAGAAAAATATCCTTTATTTGTTCCTGCTTTTGCATCAAAGCCTCCATGAACAATCCCACTATTGGCCTTAGATGCACCACAGCTCACATCATTTTCTTTTTCTAAAACCGCTACCTGTAATTGATAGCGGCTAAGCTCTCTTGCAATGGCACATCCAATCACTCCTGCGCCTACTATGATTACATCATATTTTTTCATATAAGCTCCTTTTTTTGAATGAACTCAACACACTTTTTAAAAGCCGTTGGCAATGAAATCTCTTCTATTGTCGTTTTGATGATTTCGGGTGATTCAATTTTATCTACATGATTCCAAAAAGCTTGGTCCTTGACAATGACCACATGCATATTCCAAATGATATGTGAAAAAACATGCTTAATAGGTCCGACGATGGTCATCGTACTTGGGCTTAACATTTGTCCAAAGTTCTCACTAAAAAAATCTTGTACGGTAGCTAATTCTATAATCTCCTTAGCTTTTATTGTTTTTTTTTCTTTAATTACATGGGATAAATCGACTTCAACTATCGGCAAACTCCACATGGACGCAAGTAGTCCTTCGGATTGGCGCTTTACAAAAAGCACCTCCTGGTTGTCGTGAAACAAAAACACAGGCACGGTCATTTCCTTTTGCTTTTTCTTTTTTGGTTTGTTCGGCAGGAATTCTAAGGTACCTTGTTGATACCCATGACAAAATTGTTTTACTGGACATAGGCCACATCTAGGCTGTCGAGGTCGGCAATGCGTAGCTCCCAACTCAATCAACCCTTGATTAAACGCATAAGGATCTTTTGGCATCAATTCATAAACTGTCTCCTGCATATCTTTTAGTGTACTTGCCTTGGAGATATCTCTCGAATCATTTGTAAGTCTTGCCAACACACGTTTAACATTGCCATCAATTGCCGGTTCTTTTATATGGAATGCAAAACTCAACAATGCGCCACATGTATACGGACCAATCCCAGGAAGTAACAGTAATTGTTCTTTTTGCTGTGGAATCCTTCCGTCATACTTGCTACATACTTCCACCGCAAACTGACGCAAGCGAAACGCACGTGAATAATATCCTAACCCTTCCCAAAGGCGATGCAATTGTTCATCCGATGCCTGAGCCAACGCTTCTAGTGTCGGAAGTTCTTCCAAAAACCGGAGATAATATGCGATGACTGTATTCACTTGTGTTTGTTGCAGCATGACTTCTGAGACCAGAATATGATAAGGATTATCTGTCTGTCTCCATGGAAGTATCCGTTGCTCTTTTTCAAACCACTCCACTAATTGCTTTGAAAATTTTTCATCTATTTTATAATTATTCTTTGACTTTTTCATATGATGATTATATCACATTTCCTACTTTTCGTCATACCAACATAAAAGAGACCAAGTTTCCTTGGTCTCTTTTATTACTGCATATATACTTATACTACTTAATTGTTTACTTGTTCGGCCTTTCTCTTCGACCGTCAGTTACGTGATAATCAACCTCACAACACATGTGATTGCTTAGGTGTTAGTTGTGACCACTATAATATTTCATTATAATAATTACATGTCAAACATATCCACCTATTATCAACGACTTCTTTACGTCATTTGATAAACATATGTTGTTACACGCCCCTCGCAACGCATGGGGCCTTATTTTACTGCTCGTATAAATCCTACCATTTGGAGCTTTTCAATCATACCTATCACTCCTTTTGTCATCTAAATACTGTGTAAGCTTACGATTTATAAGTTTATAAGGTGATTCCGGATTCAACCTTTGTCTATATTATACACCGTGTTTATTGAAAATGCAAGTATATTATCAGATGTTTTTGCATTTTTCATTAAAATTGTCGGAATATTTGTTGCTTATAAGCATATTGTAGTTTCAATTCAAAAATCTGAAAATACTATAATGGATTATGCTTTGATGGTCAAATCCTTATTTTGTATCAATTAATCGCCCGATGACTTTAATGACCTCATCGACTTTTTCTTCTCCTGAATTTTCTTCAAAGGCTTCTTTTACACAGTGATTAATATGTTGCTTGAGGATTTCCAAGTTTGCACGTTTAAGAAGACCATTCACTGCCAAAATCTGATTAGCGATATCAATGCAATAGCGGTCATCTTCAATCATCGTAATGACGCTATCTACCTGCCCTCGAGCTGTTTTTAATATTTTCATTGCTTTTTTACGTTCTTCATTCATACCTATATACCTGAAATACTTGTTACCGTATAGCCAGCTTCTGCAACAGCTTCGGACAACACGCTTTCTTCAACACCGGACTCCACATTAACAACAGCGGTTTTTGTCTCTAAGTCGATCATAACACTAGATACCCCATTAACTGCCTTTAGTGCTTCTTCAACACGTCCTACACAATGCATGCAGGTCATTCCTTCAATCATTAATTTTTTCATAATCATCGTCCTTTCTTGTTGCACTCTATTTGTATTTACTTCATTTGTATTCACTGCATTTGTCTGGTTTTCACTTGTTGGTTTATTCTTTACTTGTTGTGTTCTTACGCCTTTCGATCCAGTATTTGAAAAGGTTGGTTTAAAACGTTTTAAACGTAAGGCATTGGTTACAACAGACACGGAACTAAAGCTCATTGCTGCTGCTGCAAACATTGGATTTAGACGAATGCCTAAACTCGTATATAGTAAACCTGCTGCAATAGGAATACCGACCACGTTGTAGAAAAATGCCCAGAATAGATTTTGCTTAATATTGCGAATGGTTGCTTTACTAAGCTCTATGGCTGTAAGTACATCGGAAAGATGGTCTTTCATTAATACCACATCTGCCGACTCAATAGCAACATCGGTTCCACTACCAATGGCTAAGCCAACATCTGCTTTGGTTAACGCAACTGCATCATTAATACCATCACCGACCATGGCAACAGATTTACCTTGTGCCTTAATCTGATCTATAATGTCAGCTTTACCATCTGGCAATACTTCAGCATATACTTGATCAATACCCACTTTTTTGGCAATCGCATGTGCTGTTTTTTTATGATCCCCTGTGAGCATAATAGCTTCAATACCAAGTTGTTTAATCTTTTCAATGACTTCCGGCGCTTCTTCTTTAATGACATCTTCAACAACAATATAAGCTGCAATTTTGCCTTGGATTGCCATTAATAGAGGTGTCTTGCCTTCTTCTGCTATACTGCCTAGCTCATCTTTTACCTCTGCTAAACCTATGTTATGATCATTCATCAGTTTTTTATTTCCAACTAATATCTCTTGACCATTAATTTTCGCTTTTACTCCATGTCCTGGAATCGTATCATATTCTTGTGTCTCTAGCAATTGAACTTGATGTTCTTGTCCATAATGGTTAATTGCCTGTGCATATGGATGCTCCGACCTAGATTCTATACTAACAAGATATTCCAGTGTCGTTTTTTCTGAAACCTTGGAATCGACATAGCGGATTTGTGTTACGTGTGGTTCTCCACGTGTCAGTGTTCCTGTTTTGTCAAAAACAATGGCTTCAATCTTATGTAGTTGCTCTAAGGCTTCTCCACCCTTAATCAGCGTTCCATAGGAAGCACCTTTACCGGTTCCAACCATAATAGCCGTTGGTGTCGCCAACCCAAGAGCACATGGACAAGATATTACTAAAACTGATACTGCCATGACAAACGCAAATTCAAGTCCATACCCCAGCGCCATCCACACGATAAATGTGACAAGGGATATCCCAAGAACTACCGGAACAAAATACCCACTAATAGTATCTGCCAATTTTGCGATAGGTGCTTTGGTACTTTGAGCATCTTCAACTAATTTTATGATGCCAAACAAAGCGGTTTCTTCACGAAGCTTTGTCACTTTGATTTTTCCAAACCCTGTTTGACAATATGTTCCTGCAAATATTGTCGCTGCCTCTTCTTTTTGAATAGGTAGACTTTCGCCTGTTAGCATGGATTCATCCATAAGTAAGCGTCCTTCAACCAAATCCCCATCAAGAGGAACTTTATTTCCAGCTTTTATGATTAAAATATCGCCATGTACGATGTCCTTAACAGGTACCATAAATTGTTCGCCATTACGTTCAACTAAGCCAACTTCCGGCGCCAATTCCATCAAGGCTTCAATAGCTTTTAGCGTCTTGCCTTTTGCTCGAATCTCAAAAAACTTACCCAGTGTAATGAGTGTCAGGATAACCACAACTGATTCAAAATACAAATCATGGGAAAATTGATGTACTCTATCCATGTCATTATAGGAAAATCCATAAGCCACTTGAAAAACAACATATAACCCATAGATAAACCCAGCCGTTGTACCTACTGCAATCAAAGAATCCATATTCGGCGCTTTTTTATACAGGGTCTTAAATCCAACAATATAAAACTCCTGATTCAAAATCATCACCGGAATCGTCAACAACATCTGTACTAATGCCATAATTAATAGGTTTTGCATCCCGGATAAAAATGATGGGATAGGCAACCCTACCATCGGTCCCATTGCTATATAAAACACGGGAACTGTAAAAATCAGCGAACCGATTAAGCGCCTCTTCATATCGCGTAGATGTGCTTCAACAGGAGATTCAAGTCCACTATGCTGAGTATTTGCCTGATCTAACTTCAACCGGTACCCAATATCTTTAACCTGATTCGCTAAAAGTGCTTCATCGACTTTATCTTCATCAAATTCAACAATCATGCGTTCATTCGCATAGTTGACATTGACCTTATCGATTCCATCAACTTTGGATAACTTTTTTTCGATGGCAAGCGCACACGCTGTACACGTCATCCCATCGACTTCATAATTTTTTTTCATTTCGCACCACCTTCCACCCCCCCTATGGGGGGTATGGTTTTATACTACAACAAATGAGAACCTTTGTCAAGTAGCTTTTGAAAATAAAAAAATCCTCATTATCTGAGGATTTAATATATTATATATGCATGTTTTTTAGTTGCTCAATATCAAAGCGATATTTTTTATCACAAAAGTGGCACGCCATTTCAATTGGCTCTCCGTCTTGAATGATGGAATCCATCTCTTCTTTTCCAATACTAATCAGCGCTTTTTCAACACGTTCTCGGCTACAATTGCAGTAATACTTTGGATGAGACGTGTCATTAATTCGAACCTCAAATCCTTCCAAAACCTTCTCTAACATGCCTTTTTCATCTAGTCCATTTTCATACATTGTTGTCACACTTGGTAAGTTTTGAATATTTTTTTCTAGCTGGGTAATTGTTGCTTCACTAGCTTGAGGAAGCAATTGAACAATAAAGCCTCCGCTTTGTCTGATTGAATAGTTCGTATCAACCAATACCCCTAACGCAACGACTGATGGCGTTTGTTCTGAGCTTGCAAAATAATAAGTGATATCTTCTGCAATCTCACCTGAGACCAGCTCTACTTGTCCCTCATAAGGTTCTTTCATTCCTAGGTCCTTAATTACGGTTAATGTCCCCGGTCCGATAGCTCCGGATACATCCAGCTTTCCGTTAGGCTTTAAAGGCAAATCCACTAATGCATTATTGACATATCCTTTGACCTGTCCCGTTCCATTAGCTGTAACGAGCACGCCCCCAATTGGACCTTCACCACGAATATTCAAAGTCAATAACTCTTTTTCACTTTTTAACATTGCTCCCATCATCACCCCAGCTGTCAATAAGCGCCCAAGGGCTGCGCTAGCAACAGGGGATGTCTGATGATATGTTCTGGCAATATTAACAAGTTCTTTCGTATTGGCTGCAAAAGCACGTATCTCACCATTTGTTGTTGTAGCTCTTAATAATTTATCCATATATTCTCTTTCCTATTTTTTGACTATAAATGTTAATCGCTCTGTGTTTTCTTGCGGTAGTTTCCAACTATAATTATCATAAACCGCCTGCAATGTCAAGCCAGCCTCTAAAATTAAAGCTTCAAGTGTCGCTTGCCCATAGGCATATTCATTATGATATTCATCAAAACGTACATAGTTTTCCTCATCGTCCCGAACAAAAAAACTAATATCATAGGTGTTGGATTGCTTCTTTTTGTCGTATGTGTTTTCCCAAATGTAGGCTACATCCTCATCGCGATAGGTAAATGTCTGATTTCCATACACCTTCTCAAAAACGTATTCCGTATTGACATCAAAGATAAAGATACCACCTTCATTCAAATAATTCTTAACCAGCAAAAAAACATCCAATATCTTTTCTTTTGAAGACAAGTAATTCAAGCTATCACAAGCGGCTATCACGCCATCAACCGTTCCATATAGTTCAAATTGCGTTATGTCTTGTAATAAAAACAAAGGATTGACTCCAGCCTCTTCGGCTTTTTGACGACTGATCATCAACATATTTTCTGATAAATCAATCCCAATCATATCATATCCGGACTGGGCCAGGGGAATCGTTACATTCCCTGTGCCACAGCCAAGATCAGCTACTAATTGTATATTTGTCTCCGATTGATCAAAAACACTTTTTATAAATGCTATCCATTGTTCATAGGGAACCTCTGACATTAGTTCATCATAAACAAAAGCAAAATCTTCATACTGTTTTTTCATATAATTACCATTTTTTCGGCATTGCACATAATTTATAAATTTCATGAATATCATGAGAATTTAAAGCTTTAAAATGCCCAAGTGTTCTTGTGTCGTTATTTGTTGCTTTTTTTGCCATTTCACTGTAACGATCATCAGTTATATTTTCATCTTCCAAACGAATTGGCAGTCCCATTTTTACATAGAAATCTTCAAGTGCCTTGATCGCTTTCACTATACTGGCATCTGAATCATCAAACTGAGGCTCAATTCCAAAGACACGATATGCAAATTGTTCAAATCGTGGCTTGTTCTCTTTGTATACATACTTCATCCATGCAGGGAAAACAATACTTAACCCAGCACCATGAGCAATATCATAAATTCCACTAAGTTCATGTTCAATATCATGAGACGCCCAGTCCGTCTCCCGTCCTAGATCTAAGGAATCATTATGTGCGACAGTCCCTGCCAACATAATCTCTGCTCTTGCCGCATAATCTGTTGGATTTTCAAGAACTTTAGGTCCTTCTTCTATAATAGTACGCATCGTCGCTTCGCACAACCGATCCGTTAAGTCCACATTTGTCGTATTCGTAAAATACCGCTCCATCGTATGGGCAAGCATATCCGAGACGCCACATGCTGTTTGATAATCCGGTAGTGTATAGGTTAATTCCGGATTTAAAAGTGCAAACGCAGGACGCATCAACGGATGACCTAATGGTCGTTTTAACCATCCCTCTTCATTAGTAATAACCGCTCCCATACTTGTCTCACTTCCGGCTGCAGGTATCGTTAAGACAACGCCTAAGCCTAGAGCATCTGTCACATTTGCCTCACCGACAAAGCACTCCCAAATATCCCCTTCATATTTTGCTCCAACCGCAATGGTTTTTGCTGAATCAATAACACTTCCTCCACCAACAGCTAAAATAAAATCAACTTGCTGTTCTTTACACAGTCGAATACCTTCTTGAACAAGAGATAATCTAGGATTGGCTTGAACATTGCCTAATTCAATATAATCAACATTATTCTCCTCTAAACTTTTTATAATCCGATCATACAATCCTGTTCTTTTTATACTTCCACCACCATAATGTAAAAGTACTTTTGAACCATGTTTGGCAGTATAGATGCCCGTTTGGTCTTCAACGTTTTTTCCAAAAACAAGTTCTGTCGAGTTTTTAAACACAAAATTATTCATGGGATAATGTCTTCCTTTCTTCCTTTGAATTTAGATACTCCTTGTTAATCGATTCATAATATGCTATCTTGTTGTTAATATTGTTCAGGTACCATTTAGTCTCTCTTAGTTGATCTTCAATGAGTTTTTTATGTTCATATAAAATCTCCATCCGATCAGGTATTGTCTCTTCTCCGCCTTTGTACAATTTTACAAAGCTTTTCATCTCTCGTATAGACATTCCGGTGTTGCGCAGGCACAAGATAAACTGTATCCATTCGATATCTTTTTTTCGATATACTCGGTGCCCTTGTTCATCGCGCTGAAGAAAAGGAATCAAGCCCTCTGATTCATAGTACCTTAATGTATGTGGTGTCAGCTCAACCTTTATTGCAGCCTCTTTAATACTTAGCATCATTATGTATCCTCTCCTTATTCATTACTCTATCATCTTATCCCTTATAGTATACTCGAAGTCAAGCCTTTCTTCAAGTTAACCTAAACGCTCATAAAACTGTTCATAAAAGCTTCGTTCATTATCATAGGGCGTCTCAAAAAATCTATGTAGCACCAACTGATTCATTGCTTCAATCTGCTTTTTATCCTGCACTTGTTCCATATATGCCTGAGTGTTTTTCTTAAATCGTCTCCATGCCATGATAAAATCATCATAGGCTTTTCCGTCGGGATTATTTATCCATTTTTTCACTTTTATTTTCGACCGATTGGGTTTTACACATTCGTGTACTTGCAATATATAGCTAAATTGGTCTTCATGATAATATCGCCCAAGGGGAAACAAGCGACATACGCTTGGACGATATACATGTATTGTACACCGTCCATTTTCATCGAGAAAAATACAACGCTCGTTTTTCCCTTCCACTTTTAAGTTTGGTAACATCAGCATATCTTCACGATGCCAACTTAGCTTGCTTTGATTTAATTCATCGAAGGAACATGCTAAGCCTTGGGTCAAGCGATATACATCATATGGATCTAAGGTTATCGATTCTCCCATTCCTGTGCAGCACACGTGACAACCTTGACAGCCTCCTGTATCTGCACGCACCATATCGTTAACGGTATATATTTTACCATCGGTTATTTCATCTAAGCTAACGTTTCTTTTCATTCTCAATATCTCCTAAATCAACACATTGCTAGGTTCTTTACAGACAAAACCTTCACAACGATAATATGTTGTTTTTCCATTAATAATCGGATATATTTCAGGATTATCCACAAGACAAATCACGTCATAATCCATCGTTTTATCTCCGATTTTCTGATATAACTCCTGCCAATTATCTTCTTTTGTAATAGCAATTTTCAAAAGGCGACTTCCGCGTTCTTCTTGAAGTAATGGAAGCAGTCCGTAGGAACAATACCCCGGTACTTTTTTTAAATAGTGTCCATAGGCCTCTAGTAATTGTCGAAACATCTGTTCATAGCGTTTGTCTTGGGTTAGCACATATAAGCGATATAAATTATGCCCCATAACGCTGTTACCTGATGGAGTCGCCGTATCCAGAAACTGTTTTTGTCGTATGGTCACTTCTTGATTATCACGCGTTGCTAAGAAAAAACCTCCTTGATTATTATCCCAAAATAGCTCTAGCGCTTCTTCCATCATTGCTTTGGCTTCCACTAAATAGGCTGGTTCAAACATAGTCATATATAACTCAATAAGACCATCAATGTAATAGGCATAGTCATCAACAAACACATGCTTCCCCTGTTGTTTACTTGTTATATGACTAACAAGCCTATCTTGCTTTCTTAAGTCCCATACCACAAAATCTTTGGCTTCTTTTGCCAGTGTTAAGATTTGCGGGTCTCCATAAAGTCTTGCCATATGCGAAAACACAGATATAGCAAGACCATTTTGCCATGTTAAGATTTTATAGTCAAGCGCCGGATGCTTACGTTTTTCTCTATACGTAAGCAGGCGTTCTAAAGCCTTATCCCATTGGTTAAAATGCTCCTGGGTTAATTGTTCCATCCTAATGTGTAAATGATTCTTTCCTTCAAAGTTACCTTCCTGGGTCATCTGATATGCCTTGACAAAGCCATCGCCCTCTTTTCCAAGAACGGACTGGACTTCATCAATACTAAAGGTATAAAATCCGCCTTCAACGCCTTGTATATCCGCATCAAGCGCTGTATAAAACCCACCTTTTAAACTCAGAAGTTCTCGACGTAAAAAACTAACGATTCGATAGGCTATCGTTTTATAGACTGGATTCTTATATTGTGCATAAGCAACATTATAGCTTTTTAAAAGCAACAAATTATCATACAGCATCTTCTCAAAATGAGGAATCTCCCAGCGTTCATCAACGCTATACCTTGCAAACCCTCCACCTACATGGTCATGTAGCCCACCTGCAGCCATGCCAATAAGGGTCGTATGAATCATATGTTGTAGCTGCACATCTGAATGTTCCAGGTCATATCCCATCAAATATAATAATTGATGGGGCGCTGGAAATTTAGGTGCTTGGCTAAACCCTCCATACGGCGGATCAAATCGCTTCATAATCGCTTGGGCACTTTCTTGGCAAATATTGCCCTCCATCGGAAGCGGTTCAATAGCTTCTAGTTGCTGCATCTGTTCAATAAATTCTGTGCCACTTTTTTCTATTGCTTCTGGTCCCTCTTCCCATTTGTTGACAATATGTTCAAGCACCGTCATAAATCCAGGTTTAGCAACATGATCTTGAGGCGGAAAATATGTTCCTCCATAAATCGGCGTCAACGATGGCGTTAGCCAAACATGTAATGGCCAGCCGCCTTGCCCGGCGATTTGATTGACAATAGTCATATACTGATGGTCAAGGTCTGGTCGTTCCTCGCGGTCAATTTTTATGCTAATAAAATATTGATTAAGATATGCTGCTACCGCTTTATTTTTAAAAGCTTCTTCTTCCATAACATGGCACCAATGGCAAGCATGGTATCCAATGCTTAAAAAAATCACTTTATTCTCTCTACGCGCTTTTTCTAATGCTTCTTCACCCCAGGGATACCAATTGACTGGGTTGTTGGCATGCGCGAGTAAATATGGCGATGTTTCATTTTTAAGTTGATTATACGTTGTATTTTGCTCTGTCATATGCGTAACTCCTTTTTTATTGTACCTTAAACACATCAATATGCTCTTTAAGCTTTAGTGACAATACATTGAGTTTTTCTGCACTCGTTGCAACTTCTTCTACTGCTTTGGTTTGTTCATTCATTGATGCATTTACCTCTTGTGTTGCTGCTGCCGTCTCTTCTGACACAGCAGATATATTATTCGATGAACGAATCAGTTCGTCTTTACTTGCATACAAATCATTCAACTCAGATATAACCATATCAATATCTTTTGTCATTCTATCTACAGATGCATAAATAGTCTCAAACGAACCACTCACTTCACCAACAGCTTGATTTTGCTCATTAGTTATAATGCTCAGCTGTTCCATGACCTGCACCGTATCTGTGCTCTCTTTTTGAATTGCACTGACGATGGTACTGATTTTATCAGTTGCAGCACTAGAACTTTCAGCTAACTTTCGGATCTCCTCCGCGACTACAGCAAATCCCCGTCCAGCTTCTCCTGCCCTTGCCGCTTCAATCGATGCATTCAAAGCCAATAAATTGGTTTGATCTGCAATCGTAGATATGGCATTAATAATATCTGTTACTTCTTGAATTCTTTTTTCTAAACTTCCAACGCTCTTCACAACATTCGCATTGGACGCTTCTACAATTTTAGATTTATCTTTTAATATGCCCAGTGTGTTAAGGCCTGTTTCGTTTATACTAATAACTTCTGTTGCATTTTCCCCCATCATCTTACTTTTTTCTATCAAAACATCAAATTTTTCATCAATGATTCCTGCTATTCTTGCACCACTCTCAGCTTCTGCTGCTGTTTCATTTGTTCCTTTCGCAATTTCATCAATAGTCGTTGCAACTTCTTCAACCGTTGCATTCGTTTCTTCTGACATAGCTGCCAAATCCGTTGCAGTAAAAATCATTTGCTCTCCAACATTTTTTGCCTCTCTTATCAGTGTCTTAATCTCGCCACTCATTTTATTAAGGGCTGATGCAAGTAACGACGTCTCATCATTGCTTTTGAGTTGAACTTGGACTGTTAAGTCACCTTCACTGATTTTTTCTGTCGCCTCAACAATGGTATAGATCGGTTTGCTAATGGTTCTGCCAATAAAAAACGCAACAGCAATCGCAATGGCTAATCCAATTAAAGCAATCATAATTAAAAACATGATAATATTACGAAATACCGCCGTCATCTCACTCTCAGGAATACTTGAGCCTAATATCCAGCCATTGGAAAGGTGACCATAAGCTGAAAACATCTTATTACCTGATGCATCGACTGTGTTTAAAATCCCTGTCGGTGATTGTTTCATTGCATTTAAAACTTCTTGTCCATTATCTAAATCAAGAAGACTTTGCGCCTTCCCATCAACCCATCCATGATCCTTGTGGACAATCAAATCTCCATTTCCATGGATCAAATAAATATACCCACTTTCAAATAAAACCAACTCATTGATTTGCTCTTGTATGTCACCTAAATATAAGTCCATTCCAACCATGCCAACCACTTCACCATCAACTTCTAATGGCATAACGTAAGAGGTTATAGGTGCTCCGGCTGTAGACATATAGGGCTCAGTCCATATAGAATTACCCTTAATGGGCTCATGATACCATGCATGATATCCATCCACATAAAATTCTGCGCCTCCCATAGAAGCCTGCTGAACAAACCCATTACCATCGTTCGCATCATTATACCACATATCTATTTCTCTCCCAAAGCGTTCATAATCGAAATAGATATATATGCTTCGCGTAATATCAAGGTTCTCTTCAAAATTACCTATCATCTTGGTAATTTCTTCATTGAATTGTTCTTCGTAATTTATATCATTTTTGAGTTTTTGAACATCAACCATAGTTGCTAATTCCGATTCAAGGACTTTTGTTGCAATCTCAATCTCGGTAAAGACATGATGTATTTGATTTAGATGTCCGTTTAATTGCTCCATTGCATATTGCTTGGTTTGTTCTCCTACATTTTTATCGACTATAAGACCTACCATAATACCAATAGCCGATACAATAACTAAATTCGCTACGATGATTGCTAATGTGATTTTTAACGAAATGCTAAAAGATACCTTTGATTTTTTACGGTTTTTATTCATGGCATTCCCTCCAATACATGTTCACAAAATTGAACCTACGGTTAACGTTAAAACTCATCTTGAAATTTCTTATATAAGTCATCATATTGTCCATTATTTTGTATAATCTGCATGCCTTCATCAAAAGCTTGTATAAACCACTTGGCTTTGGGATTTTCTTTGTCCATCATGACTTTATAATAATCATAATGCACGGGCCACTCATAATCTAATACCCCAATATCTTTTGCTTGTTCTGGTAAGTTTTCTTCCAATATGTATTCTCCAACATAATAATCGGATACAACAATATCCAACCTTCCCGCTGCAAGTTCATGAAAAAGATATACCTGATCATATGCTGTCTCTGTTTTCAAGTTGTAATTTGAAATTATCGGCAAATAATAAAAATTACTCATCACGCCTATACGGTATGTACTCAATTGTTGCATATTATCAATATGCCCTCCCTCCAACTCAGGTATCTGACGATTATAAAAAAGTACCGTAAAGTCATCCATTGTATCCATAATACTAGATGAGAATATATATCTGCTCTTACGCTCTTTGGTTTCAATATAAGGGAAGGTTCCAAATGCTCTGCCTGTTTGAACCATTTCTAGACACCTTTCCCAAGGATATCTTTCGATTACGTAATCTACTTCTGCTGCCAAAAGCGCCGCTTCTACAACTTTTTCCACAAAGCTAAAGCGGTCTGGGTCATTATAGATATATGGTTCATAATTATTGGTCACTAAAATAATAGGTTCTGTCTGGAGATTTTCTATATTAAACACAGTCTCATATTCACTCATGAGGGTTATCTCTTCAGATGTTGTTTGAAGCATTTGAAGATTCTTAAAATAAATCGTTAAAAAAAACGCCAAAAATAAAGCTAACATTACATAGCGAAAATACATCGGAATATAAGGAGCCTTGTTATTTTTTTTCATAAGCTTCACCTTCTAAGACAATGATTTTGAGAAGAATCTCGGCAATTTCTTCATCAAATTGTTTACCTTTTCCGTTTAGAATTTCACGCATTGCTTCTTCTATTGATCGTGCTTGTTTTCTATATGGGCGACTACTTGTCATAGCATCAAACGCATCGACTATCCCTATTATCCTAGCTTCAAGAGATGTTTCTGTAGCTTTTAGCTCACACGGATAGCCTTTTCCATCCCAACGTTCATGATGTTGAAGTACAATTTCAGCTGCTTTTTTTAATGACGTGATATCACAAAGGATATCATATCCAATTCTAGGATGCTGTTTGATATAATCATACTCTTCTGCTGTCAGTTTTCCTTCTTTATTTAAAACCTCCGATGAAATACCAATTTTCCCAATATCATGTAGGGTAGCCGCTAAGTGTAATGTCTCTAAATCCTGTTCCTCTAATTTAAGATGGCGTCCAATCTCTACAGATAGACTTGCAACTCTCTCACAATGTCCTGCTGTATAATGGTCTTTGGCTTCTATCGCTTTTGCAAGGGCTTTTACGGTCTCAAAATACGCCAGCCGATTCATCTCAATTGATGCTTCAAGCTGTTGGCTGTATGCTTTGGTCTGACCATAAAGAGCTTCTATTTCCATATTGGCATTTACAAGTTTTTCATTTTGAAGACGTATTTTATTCATGTTATGCAAGATTTGTTTTTTTTGTATATTAAGCTTGCCTTGCATATTATTAATCGTTGTACCAAGGGCACCTATTTCATTATCACCAATTTCCGTAATAAAATGTTCAAAATCGCCTTCTGCAATACGTTTAGCCGCTTGATTAATTCTGGATAAAGGTTGAAGCTCTCTTGTCGTCAAAAATTGAATCATAAAAAGTATAATAATAATTTGAAAGACTAGAAGAAGCATGTTTTTCGATACCGTTTTTTGGAAGAATTTCACTTCGTAATAGTCGGTTATCGATATCTTGACACTTGCCAAGAATTCTCCATTATATAAGATGCCAACTTCATCCGTATATGTCATATATTCTTCATAGGATTTGTCACTTTTAGTTGCACTATAGATAGGTTGATAATCTAAGTCAAACAATTCTATAGATACAACCTCCGACTTTCTAGCAAAACTTTTTATAATACCTTCCATAGCCGGATAATCAATTCTCCATACTGGGAGTGTAAGACTTGACGATGCGGTATCAAGAATATATCCGAGTTTTGCACTCATCCTCTCTTCAATGTCCTTTTTTTCTCCAAAGTAGTTTAATGTGCTAAAGGCAATCGAGACCAAAAACACCGCAACGGATACATGAAATGCGAGTCTACTGACAATAGATTTAAACTTAAACCTTTTCATATTTATCTCCTTTGGAGTCTTTTTTACATTACATGTGCTTAATTTATATTTTACTCCAAATCATTGCTAGCGTCAAAAAACAATGCATCAAAAAAGGATGGGTACAAGCACAACCAATCAAGTACATCCATCCTCTACTTATGAACCTTTATTCCATTATAAAACTAATTTTTCTTACGTTTTTTTACTAAATACAAAGCTAAAACTAAAACTGCACATCCCCCTGCTACACTCCCAAAAACAATCTTCCATACATTGCTTTTTTGCGTGGCTTTTTCTCGTTGATAGTCAATGATAATGCTACGAAAGCTACTAACACCTGCTTCGCTTTTTGCAAAAAGAGTAATTCGGTTCTTACCTTCATTCAACTCTACATCATATTCAAATTCACCATTGTTATCCAGTATAACCTCGCGCTGGTTAATCATAAGATACGATCCATTCTCAACCTTTCCCTGAATACTGGCTCGTTCTGTCTCTTGATTAATCACATACGTTTCATCATAAATTTGAATACTTGGCGGAACCGTATTATAAAACACTTCACCACTCACACCATAAATAATATGCTCTTGTCCTTCAAAAAAAACTTCATAGCGATTATTACCTGATTCTAAATCAATCGCAATCGTACCTTCCCCATAGATCACCTGTTGTTGCCTATTATCGTTGACTTCAATATGCAACCTAGATTCTTCTACCGAGTAATAGTCTAAATTAAGTCGAGGAGACCTTTTTTCACTTACTTGATTGCCTCTTAAAAATTCACCGTCCATCAGCATTATTTCTTTTTCCTGAAGTAATAGCTCTTCTTCACCTGTTTGATAATAAAGCTGTATATTCAACTTTTTTGTCTGTTCAGGATAAGAAAACATAATAGAATTATCTTGTACTACGCCTTTATATAAGGGGTCATCCAGATTATCATCTGCTACAACGACTAATTCGAAGTCTCCACCTTGTAAATCGGACCAGGCATCTTCCCAATATATTGAAGCCATAAACTGCGAAGAATCAATATACGTATAAAGTACATTCTCACTTTTGTCTTTAATGACAGACCCTTGGCTTTGATACGAAAATGAAATCATAATAAGTACACTCATGACTGTAAAAAATATTTTTTTCATGGCATCTTCTCTTTCCATTGATTTATATACTATGCCTTGTACACATGTCTATATTTTTATATTATAACACATTATTGTATCAATTTTAACTTTTCTAAAGCATGGATAATCCCATCTTCATAGATTGCGTCTGTCACCATATCGGCAACTTCTTTAACTGCATCTGTTGCATTACCCATGGCAACACTTAGACCAACATATTGCATCATCTCAATATCATTGAGTCCATCACCGAAGGCAATACTTTCAGATCGGTCCATTCCATAATAATCAAGAACTTTTTGGATGCCAAATGCTTTGTGAATACCTACTGTAGATATTTCACCACTTCCTTCATTTGCACCTTCAAAGCTTAACATTGTCACCTCGATATTTTCTCCCAGCACTTCTTTGACTTTATGTATGGGAGTGGGGCTTTCTCTGTAGACAATCTTTTCAATCTTATCAATATTTTTTTCAATTTCTGACGAAATTCCCTTCTTTAAGAAATTAACAAAAAGCGGATTTTCTTTGATTTGTTCTTCCGTCAAGCCTTTTTGCTCTTTAAAATAATTCAACATTCTCTCTTTGGATCTGTCCGGCATCAAAATCTGGTCTTTTGTCTGGCAACTATAGATCCAGTCTTCTCTTTGCGCTAACGCAAGGATATTATGTACATCATCTGGATTCATAATGTGTTGATATATCTCTTGACCTTCACATTCAACATAGGCTCCCGATGCGCCAATAATTCCATCAAAATTCGCATCCAATAGTTTTTGCGTCAGACTAAAGCGACTTCTGCCTGTGCATATATATATCTTATGTCCTTTTCGCTTAAGCTGTTCCAAAGCATGAAGGTTAGACTTCGGCATTTCTCCGTTAAAATCCACTAATGTTCCATCAACATCAAAAAAAATAATCTTCTGCATGTATATAGTCTCCTTTTCAATCAATTTGAGGCAGCTGCAGATGCTGAACCGGCAGCAATTGCCGCCATCATTGCCGCCTGCTGTGCAATAATAATAGATACTGTGCTGTTAAACGTTGCTGTCTGCAACATTTTGTCGTTATCCTCTTGATATCCCACAAGCATCCCTGCGTACATAAGGCGCTGTTTATTGGTGACTCCACCAAAAAAACCAAACCCTTTTTGCTTGGACAACCATGTGTCAACCTCTATCATCTCTTCAACTAATTCCGTAATATTTTGTTCTCCTAAGGCTAAGACACCAAGTGTTGGCAATTCATATGAAGTCCCATATTTATATCCTCTCATCTTAAGCTGTCTGTATAATTCAATCGTGCGCTCTACCTTTTTTTCAATCTCACCTTCTGCTAGTGCAAGAACATGACTAAGCGACTGTACTGCATTCGCCGAAAAAAAATGTTCCTTTAACGTGGTATAGATTATTTGTGCATCCTCTAGTAATACATCATCCGATTTATCAGATAAAGCCATTAACGCACAATATGCACTATCATCACTGCCTGTCAAAAAAGGATGCTCCGACTTCATTCGATCATAAATACTTCGGGTACGTTCTACAATACCCATATATTCTGTCTTATCTGTCAATTGAGCGATAACCATTGCAGCCAATGCAAGATGGGTCGAACTCCAAAAGCGTTTTTTTAGTGCTGCATATACATCAAGTCCTTCTTCTAAATACTCTCCCGGATAATCGCTTACGGCAAGCATAGATATGATGGCAGCCTGTGCAGTATTTCTAAAGTTTGAAAACGGACCCACTTGCTGTTTTAACATTTGCTTGCTTGAAAAAAGAAGCTGAATATCGGCAGATTTATTGTTCGCAGTAAAGATTGCGGCACATGCAAGGTGAATCAATCCTCCATTCCACACAAAAGCCTCTTTGATTTTATCTCTGTTCTCGATAAACTGTTGACAACGTTTTTCCAACTCTTTTTTCATCTATGTCACTCCTTGTATACTACATTTTTATAAATACTCTCTTTGTATTATAACATCTTAAAACAAAAAGCAAAGTAAAAAAGCCTGTTCTATACAAATTCATGTACAAAACAGGCTTTTTATGGGCGTAACTGGATTCGAACCAGCGACCTCTTGCATGTCAAGCAATGTTATTAATTATCTCTGTTTTTAAATGCCTTATTTATATATAGCTAATATGCCTGTTATACATTAAAATTAAAACAAGCCCTTAAAAAACACGAACAAGCATTCGCATTTTTATCTTGAATAGAGCATATTACTGTGGTAAAATAAGAACAAGCGTTCGCCACGTTCGATAATTTTTGAGAGGGTTGATAAGGTAATCATGAATATTAAGAAAAGGAAAAAAGTTATTTACCAGTTAAAATTACTTTCGCATCTTATGTTAATGGATGAGAATATGGATAATCAAATGATGTATATATCAATAATCAAATCTATTCAACACGAAATAAGAAGGTGAAAACCTTCTTTTTTTTATAGCAATGAATGGAATCTATAATATCCATTTTCTCCACGTTCAAATTCAACTCGAATATAGTTCTTTTTGCAAGTATCTACTATTTCATTATGAATGTCTTCTTGTATCTCGTTATTTTTTTTATTATAGTAATCTACAAATTCACTTGTTATTTGATTGTTTTCTTCGCGTATAAGTCTTTCTCTATATAATTCAAATAATTCTATACTTTTATTATATAGTTTCTCTGTTGATGGCTTGTGTTTATAGTCAAGATATTCCTGATATATTATATCGAATTCCTCTAGCGTCACATTTTCCCCTAGGCTATAGGCTCTTGTTTGATAGTCCATTATTATGCCGATTGACCTTATTGTAGAATTTGTTGCATGTTTTGCAGTATTCTCTTCAAATTTCTGATTTTTTTTATTTGTATTATCTTGAACAAGTATTTTTTCTACAACATTATTATAAGCTGCTGAATCTTTATTATTGTATACAACGAATCCTAAAATTAAAATGATTGCACCGATAATAAAATAATTAACTCCATTGTTCTCTTTTTTGTAATTCCTATTTAGATTACCCATTTCTTTTCGGAACTTTTTTTGTGTTTCTGTCTCCCTCATCATTATTCTCCCTGATCTAATTTACATTCCTTGAATTTTTTGGACTTCTAACAAATGCTTTACTTCTTCAATTGCTATAAGTTTATTTTTTTTATCTAATTTTGAATAATAGTTCAATAATTTCTCTTCATCCTTTCCTAGTATATTTTCTTTACTTCCAAAAAGTAAATAGTCGCTTGTTATTTCTAGTTCCTTTGCTATTTTACCTAATATTATTGCACTGGGAATAGAGCTGCCTTTTAAATAACCCGACATTGCTGGCTTACTTACTCCGACCGCTTTTGCTAATTGAGCGCTATTTGTCTTTTTTTCCTTAATCAATGCTTTTATCCGTTCGTTGAATTCCATAATTAAACCTCGTTAAATATATTTAATTTTAACCCTTGACAAGTTAAATATATTTTACCATAATGTATTCAAGAGTTAAATATATTTAACTTATTAGTGTTTTTAGTTATTTAAACTTAATTATATCATTGAAGGGAGTGTATGTGAAGTGTATGAAATTAAGTTAGGTCAAATTTATTACAATAAGTCTTGGCATACTACATTTATAATTGTTGAATATTTGCCAATTCTTGATGCTTACGTCATATCTAGTGACGATGAGATTTATACTATTAGTCGAGCAACTATTGAAGATGGTATTTTCAACGGAGTATTTGAATTGCAGACTGCTGCAAACTCATATAGGAGAATATTGACAGAAGATTTTAACGCATTAACTTTTTCGCAACGTGTTGAATTGTCCCGTGGTATGAAGTATCTGTATGTAGGACATGAGGTTTTAGTTTTTTATAAAACCTTGGAAGATGTGAAAGATGAGCATCGCTCGAATGTATATGAGATAACAAAAGATGGAGATTTGAAGAAAATAAAGGAGAATGATAATTATGAAATCAGTAGTAAATCTAATGTATCTAAGAACAGAAGTATTTAAAGGTGTAAGCAAAAAAACAAATAACCCATTCGAGATTGTTACGTTGTTTTTTTTAGATGAAGAAATGAAGCAACAAGAAATCTCTGTTAGTCGTGAGGCTGAAAGTAACCACTCTGACTTGAAACCGATGCAATCCTACGATGTCACCATTGATATCGAAACAGGACAGTACAAAAAAGTTGATATGATTGCATTCAAACTTGCCGGCACACGCAAGGCAACCGCATGAGCATAGTTTCAATTTTTGTTGCTGTATGTTTTTTGTTTTTTTTAATCGGTACAATTTTTATGGATTTTAGGGTTTTGAAAAGGTAGAACGTATCTAATCGATACTTTTTATACACTCTCTATTATTAGGTCAGCTAGCGCAAAAGGTGCGTTTGTGAGGTTCGATTCCTTGCCTAGCTATTGGGAAAGAAATATAAGAAGTACTTAAGTTGCAATCTCAAAATGTTTCTTTTAGCAGAGCTCGTATTTAATTCAGTATAGACGGTTATTTTGCTATTCTGACCGAATGCGAAGTGATGCAAGTCTGTCTTATGTTTCCTTCCCTTCGCTCAAAAAGTGCGTAGCAAAATAAAAGGTATGTTGTCAAGGGCGAACGGAGTGAGTACATTTACCCTTGATAACATGACTTAGGATAGGAGAGAATGATTTCCCATGGAAGAACAAATTATACAAGATATGATTGAAAGGACTGTGACGGATATGCTTCAAGATGATTTGCAAACTCTAATTGCATACGCTGAACAAATAACCATAGGTCTACAATTTATCATGGGTGTTATTGCTCTTTTTCTATTCTTCCTTGTTATTAATTTTGTCTACAAGCTATTTAAGTTCATGTTAGGAGGTTAATTTTATGGAAGAGGAGGTTTTAGCTACTATGATTGATTTGACTGGTGTTGATTTAACGGGTGCATTAAGTGAAGTAATTGCGATGATTCCTGTTGTTATTCCTGTTACTATCGGTTTTATCGGAGTTAGAAAAGGTTTAGCATTTCTTTTCAGTTCATTGAGAAAAGCCTAATCCTAATCACCCAACCCCTAGCAATAGGGGTTTTATTTTTATCAAAATGAATTAGGGATTGAAGCCCGAAGGGTCGAGACTTTAGGCTCGATTTACGAAAGCCCGACCCGAAGGGGAATTCCCAAAAAACAGAAAGGAGAAAATATCGTGTATGAATACAGAAAGAAAATAGCCGTATTCTTGGTGACGCTCATGTTCATGACCGTTTTAACAACACAATATAGCAAAACACAAGTCAATGCCGCTGCCGAAACAGTTGTGTCACAATTTGCAATTGATGCCGTAGCTAAGTTATTAGTCGCTGTGTCAGGTGCGTATTTAGTAAATAAAATTAACGAAGAATATGACATGGATTTAGATACAAATGATGTTGTACAAACGGTTGATTCTGTGAAGACTTTGTATCACATATTTTTAACAAATGATGGATTTAAACTTGAAGATAAAACAACGGGTGAAGAAATAAGTATTAAAACTGATACATCATCTGTTGCATCGCATCTTATTACGCAAACAACACCAAGTGATTCTCACGCTCGTGAGTTTTACAATTGGTATATGTCGAACGTTTCAAAGAAATTAGGTCAATATCATATTCGTGTTCGAGAATGGTCAGATACTTATTCTCAGTACATTGACCGATATTATGCTGCAGATAATCCTGTTCAACTATATAAGTATGTTCCTAAACAATATCAAGACGATTTTATGCAGTTATTCGCTGATATGCAAAATATGGTTAAGAATGGATTTTTGACAAACGGAGCTGAAAAAGGTTTTTTGGAGCTATCAACTTCTGTTTTGACTGCTGATTTTTTTAATATTGAGACTGGAGAACCGTATACTATACTGCCCGATAATAAATATATGATTCCCGCTATACTGGAAATTTACAACGAAAAAATTTTAGATGGCTATCCTTATGTTGCTTTAACTGCTAGTCTTTCGCAACATAGTTATAAACTTATTTTTTCTGACTATATAACTACAAGTACTTACCGTGGTGGTACTTTGGTTAACGGTCTTGTATGTGGTGTCTATGTCTTTCAAGATGGTAAAGTTTATAAATCTTATTATCCTGATTATAAAACTTATGGTGAGGGTTATGATTTTATACTTTCAAATGTTGTTTTAGATGGTGCATATGGTAATACAACTGGTTCTGTTTCTTTTGATAAAAATTCCCCTGTAACTATTCCACTTTTCCCACCTGTACAAGGTGATGCTGGTAATCTCGTATTAGATCATGGAGATGTACAAGATGTTCCTGTGCAAGAAGACCAAGACGGTGTTCCTTTTGTTCCGCCGACTTGGTGGGATGAGTTTTTCCGTCGTTATTTTGGCGATTTAGTTCCCGCTGATGGTACATATGATGGTTCTTTAACAGACATGACTGAGCGTGAACTTCTTCAAGAAATTACGAACAACACTAAAAGACCTAATTTTACCATTGTAGATGGAACGGCAATACTTGAACTTTTAAAAGATAAGTTTGGCTTGTTTTATCAGCTCTATGAATTTTTTAAGGGTATTTTACAGGCTGATTATTCCCCACAAAGACCTGAATTTAATGTCACTTTTAATGGTCAATTAGGCATTCATGGAACTTATAATATATTAAATCTCGATTGGTACGATGATAACCGCAATTACATCATGCTTTTTATCACGAGTACAACATGGTTTTTTACAGGTTTGAAGCTATTTAGACGATTACCTAAGGCTATAGAAACATAAGGGGGGATTAATATGCTAGACAGTGCGATTTATGACTTTATTGACTTGTTTCCTGAACTACCAAGTCTACCTGATATGCAAATTTATCAGCAATTTATTGTTGATTTAATACAGTCTGTTTCTTACTTCTTTCCTATTCATCATTTCATTATACAAATGTTGTTAATTTTGGCAGTAACCCACTTTACCTTTATTGTAAAGTCTGTTGTGAAGATATGGGAAATGTTACCTTTTACTTAATAGAGATTGGAGATTGGAGATTGAAAATATGAAAAAGAAAAAGAATAGTAAATGTTCATTCAGAAAGCAAAAATATGACTATCTATGGTTTGTAAGACGAAATTATACATATTATGATCCATTCTTAAGGATGGAGCTACCTGTTTCTAGTCCGAACAAATTCTTTTTTTAGATAGGAGTGATATAAAATGATGCACATAGCATTTGATATGCTTAAGTTTATTAGTGCCCTTTTAGGTATTGTTCTATCCCCTTTTATCGTTGCTCTAGTGAGTGTATTAATTATTTTCTTGTTTAATGTACTCCATTTACGCTTTTTAAAAGGTATGAAACGTATTGAAGATGATAGACAGATTGAAAAAAAATCCATGTTTTACCGTTTGTTTGTCGAATTTCCAAAACAAAAGGCTCTTGATTTTATGAATACTGATCCCTACGATTTTAAGGAGTATGGTTTACATATGTTTTGTGGTGCTCAAGGTTGTGGGAAAACTATCGCTGTAACAAAGAAATTGATGGATTTAAAAGCTGAATATCCAAAGTCTATCATTCGTACCAATATGGCATATAAGCATGAAGACGAGCCTTTAAATCATTGGAAGCAGATGGTTGAAAATACAAATGGGAAGTATGGTCAGATTGAAGTATTGGACGAGATTCAGAACTGGTTCAATAGTAACGATTCAAAGAACTTCCCGTATGAAATGTTAACTGAAATCAGCCAACAAAGAAAACAACGTAAAATGTTAATTGGTACGGCTCAAGTCTTCAGTCGGATTGCAAAGCCAATACGTGAACAAGTTACGTTCGTTTATTTACCCAAGACATATTTTGGATGCTTAACAATCGTAAAAAAGACACGTCCAGAGTATTGGGATAATGAAAAGCAAGAATTTAAGAAACATGAAGGTCGTTACTTCTTTGTACATTCAGAAGAAATACGTGATGCCTATGACACCTTTAAAAAGATACGTAGGTATTCCGAAGTCGGCTTTCAGCAAAGAGAAATTAGTAGTAATGAATTTAAGTTGTCAGAGTGTTAAGAAAGGGTGAAAACATGTTTTGTTTAAGTGCGGATAGATACTTATTTTATGAAAAAGAGGTTAAATGTATAACGGAAGATAGACAAGGTAATTGGTGTGTTATTTTACCTTACAATGCTTTAGAAGATATTATTTTCACGTCACCAAGTTTAGATGATGCCATTGATGAAGCTATGCTTTTTGTATCGGCAATGGAAGAATATATATCACAAAGTAATTCATAGGAACGGCAACCATGTTTCAAAATCCGAAGGATTGAAACATGGTGTCGTTCTATAATACTTGACGATAGCAACACTTAAGGAACTGTTGGCAATAAAATCTTAGGAGAGTGAGAAAAATGTTACATAAAATTAAGCGACAAAAACAAATAACTAATGTCTATAAAGGTTACAAAGTTGGAATCATAAGTGCTCAATCGGCTGAAAAAACATTGGTCGGAAAATGTTCTGTTAACTGTTTGATTTGCCAACACGCATTTTTCAAGGATGGTTGGTGTTCTACAATGGCTATAGACAACTGCATGTATTTTGATAAATCCATATCTAATTTTTGTCAGACGAATATCAGATATGTTGATGAAGACAAATTATTTAAAGACCGTCTTGATAAGGCTAAATTGTTACTTACTGATAAAGGATTTTTGACGGTCTCTATGCTTCAGCGCAAACTTAAGGTGACTAATAAAGTTGCATCTGAAATATTAGAATGTATACAATAAGATAGGAGTTATCATGTCATATAATGTAAAGGTGTATGACTATGGTACGGAAAAGCAGTATCGGATTTATCAGAGAGGTATAAATATAAAGGATAAGCAAGGAATTGAAGATGGAGAAAGTGATAAAAATGAAGATGATTCGAATAAAAGTAAATATGCTCTAGAACAAAAATCTGATAAATCAGATAGTGACCGTAGCATGGTTGTAAGTGCAAATAGAACTTTGAATACCATCTATGAGTTGGCAAGGTCAAACTATTGGGAATATTTTGTTACACTTACGTTTGATGGTTCTAAAATTAATCGTTATGATTATTCTGTTGTAACGGAAAAGATGAAGAATTTTTTAAAGGTTATGAGACGTAAAAACCCTGACATGCGTTATGTCTTGGTCCCCGAATTGCATGAAGATGGTGCGTATCATTTTCATGGTGTATTCAGTTCAATTCCTAATATTAATATTACAGATACAGGGGTATACAGTTTTGGAAAATACACTATTCACAAAACCAAGTTATCCCCGGCACAGATTGAAAAAGGACGGTTGATATATTCCCTGGGGAACTATGGTTGGGGATATTCAGATATTCAAAAAGTCGGTAATTCTGAAAAAACAGCTAATTATATTACAAAGTATATAACCAAGGAGTTGATGCAAGCGACAAAAGGAAAAAAACGATATTGGGCAAGTCGTAATCTGAACAAGCCTATTGTTACTGAATTGGCATTAACGCACGATGAAAAAGAGCAACTAATTGAATTATTAAGAAGTCAGGCCATACATGATAAAGTGGTTGATGTAAAGGCTGAAGGATATAGTAACCAAGTAAGATACATTGATATTAAAACGGAGAGTGATAAGAATGAAATTAACGAGTGTATATGAAGAATATGTAAGATTTCAAACGTATTATGGGTATAGTAAATATACTATTAAGGATTATGGATTTAAGATAAAACGAATATTTATCGAGCAAGGTATCGGAGATATTGAGATTGAAGATTTGACTGTACAACTTGTCATGGATTATATAATATCCTTACGTGATCGTGACGATTTGGCACAAAATACAGTATCTAGTTATATAAAAACTATTAGAGCTTTTTTGAATTGGACATATGAAAACGAATATTCCGCTGTTAATTGGTTGAAGCAAACGCCTAAATATAAGCAATACAAAGTGCAAAAACAAGTCTTTAGGGATGATGAAATTGTGGCTATATTTGCAAGTATAAAAGGTCATAGTCAGACCGCATGGTTGAAACGATTACTTTTTGCTCTCGCTTTAGATACGGGCGCTCGGGTATCTGAATTATTGTCTATACGTGTTAGTGATGTAAATACACATTCTCAATCATATGTAACTATAAAGGGTACGAAAGGTTATGCTGATAGAACTTTGCCACTCTCTCATGCGACTTATCAAATATATCAATCTTATATGATTGTGCGTCCTCAAACTGACAGTGATTTCTTGCTTATTAATACACAAGGATTGCCTTTAACATATTCTAGTGTGGCAAGTTATGTGGATACAAATATAAAAGGCATTGGCATTAAGCGTGGTAATATGCACTACTTTAGGCATACTCGTATAACACGCTGGTTGCTCGAAGGATATAATACGATGATTGTAATGATGTGGGCTGCGCATTCCAAACCTGAAACAACAAATAATTATTGGCACTATTCTCAAGAATTGCAAATGACAGGTACAAAGTTCAAAGATGTTTCCCTTCTCCTTCAACAAGTTCCCCTGCCTCAAAGAAGACCTAAAAAAAAGAGATGAAGATATGATGCACGATGTAATTTAATAGCTAAACAAAAGAAAAACACCTACAAAATATAGGTGTTTTCTCTATGGGCGTAACTGGATTCGAACCAGCGACCTCTTGCATGTCAAGCAAGCACTCTAACCAACTGAGCTATACTCCCTAGACCATATATACTTTATCATCTTTTATCTGTTTTATCAAGAGAAAGTTTATTAATATGCTCGCGTATGATTTCACAGCTCGCATGAAACTTTTCCTTCTCATCTGCCGTTAACCGATACTCTCCGATTTCTATAACACCTTCTTTACCAAGAATCACCGGCACACCACAGTAGACGTCATATTCTCCGTATTCTCCTTCTAAAAGCGTCGACACTGTAATAATCTGATTTTCATCCCTAAGAATTGATTTTATAATTCCTGTTGTTGCACTTGCAATTCCATATTCAGTATTGCCTTTGCGTCGAAGCACTTCACTGCCTGCCATACGGGTCATCTCAACAATTTTTTCTTTATCAACCTCTTGGAATCGATGACTATTGTCTTCAAGTATATCGTCAAAACTTTTTCCTCCAACCCTTACATGGGACCATGGAACAACTTGAGAGTCTCCATGCTCGCCCATAGCAAAAGCATCCACACTTCGCGGATCAACACGCATGCGCTCTCCAATGATTTGCTTTAATCTTGCCGTCTCAATAGATGTTCCCGTTCCGATAACCTGGGATTTTGATAATCCCGATCTTTTGTAGACATAATAGCTAAGTACATCTACAGGATTGGATACAACAATAATATATCCATTAAATCCGCTTGCCATCACTTGATCAACAATTTCCTCCATAATCGGAATATTCTTGTCTAAAAGATCTAATCGGGAGTGGACGCCGTCCATACTTCCACTCGCCGTGATCACAACGATATGCGCATCTTGACACTGTGAATAATCTCCTGCGCTTACACGTACATTACGATTAAGATATTCTATACTATGCTGCAAGTCTAAAACTTCCCCCATAGCTTTTTCTTGATTTCGATCAATAAGTACAAGCTCTGAACAAATACCTTGAACTGTTAAACTATATGCTGTCGTTGCTCCAACATTGCCCGTTCCAATAATGGCTACTTTTGTTCCTGATATATTCATATATGCGCCTCCAATTTAACGATTGGGTAATAAGTTTAAGTTACTCACTTCTTCATAATTATAACTATTTTCAATTAAGCCTGCTTCTTGCATCCATGTCTGTGTAACATCAAACGTGGGTTTATCTGGCACTGCAATATGTTCAAATGCAGGAATCTCAAATGTATCTTGTAGATCTTGTGAAAATCCTAAATGTTCAACCAACAATCCATAATATTCTGCTTTATCTGTAGAATTTAAATAATCTATTGCTTTATTATATGCTACGTAGAACTTTTCAAGGGCTTTTGTCTTATCAGTAACAGCTGCTTCTGAGAAAATCATAATCGCCGGATATAATCCTTGGCTTTGTGTATCTCCGATGACTGTTCCCCCATCCATTACTGCATTTGTCGCTAATGGTTCCGGTAAGGTAGCCCCACTTAATTCATTCGTGCTAAGCATCTCTAATCGAACAGGCATTTGAGGAATCGCCACTTTTTCCAGGCTGTCATAAAATCCCATCTCATCTGCAATGACTGTTGTAGCAAATTCAATAACTGTATTACTTGAGAGTCCAATTTGCTTGCTTTCGATATCCATAAATGTATCCGCTGTCACTCCCGGTGCAGAGACAAGTTTATAATTTCCATATGTGTTTGAGGTCATTTTCATATCATACCCAGCTTCTTGGTAAAAGAAAATTGTCAGCATATCCGCCATTGCCCCGTCTAGATTTCCTGTTTGTAAAGCACTATCCCGGTCAACTGCACTTCGAAACACTTCAAGATTCACATCAATATTTTCTTCTTCAAAAAAGCCTTTTTCTTGCGCGATAAGAATGGGTACAGCCCCTAAATCCGACATCACTCCAATATTTAAGGTCTTCTTTTCTGCACTGCTACATCCCATAAGCAATACCGCTACCATCAATAACACCATCATTTTTTGAACTACATTTCTTTTTTTCACTTCATTTTCCTCCAATTTTAGTTCTGGTCCAGCGAATAACCCCTACTTATGACCATTCACTGAACCATCCAAAAATTATTTTACCATATGATCGGCTATTACGTCTATGAATGTTTTTTTGAAGTGCCTATCCTACACACTAAATATTAAATTTTGTTATTTCATCATGGAGTTCTATTGCAATCCCATTTAATTTTTGTGCAGATATCGCTACTGAATCGACAGCTTCTGACTGTTGCGTCATTGTTGCCGTTACTTCTTCAGACGCTGCTGCTGTTTCTTGCGATACCGCAGAAATATTTTCAATACTGGACGTCATGGCATCCTTATCCGCAATAATTGTCGTTACTGATTGGCTCATCGTATTGATTTTTTCTGTCACTTGGTTATAGACTTCTTTAATGGATTTAAATGCGCTAACGACGGAATCAACTGCTAACACCTGGTCTTTTGAATTTTCATTTAATATATCCATGGTCTTAATTGAGGTATTGCTATCGGTTTGAATCAATTGCATAATCTCTCGAATTTCATCTGAGGATTTAGAAGATTCTTCTGCTAGTTTTCTGATTTCATCAGCAACAACAGCAAATCCTTTGCCATGTTCTCCTGCACGTGCGGCCTCAATAGATGCATTAAGCGCCAATAGATTTGTCTGGCTTGCAATCGATGATATAGCTGTTAATATCATATCAATGTCTGATGTGTGCTGATTAAGCGAGGTAATGACTTTTTCGATGGATTCTCTCGATTCACGTGATTGGGTGTTTTTTTCAATTAATGTCTCAACCGACACGACACCAACCTCATAAGCTTGATTACTTTCGTTAACCGAATCAATCATTTGAACAGTATTTTCTCCAAGCTCTTCCATCTTTTGAGCCAGTTGATGAATCATTTGAACACCATTTTCCGCATCTTCTGCTTGACTTGTGGCTCCTTGCGCAATCTCTTCCACAGTTTTTGATACTTCCTCTGCCGATGCACTTACTTCTTCACTGGTTGATGCAAGCATCTGTGACGTTCCACTAAGTTCTTCTGAGACATTAATAATACGACTTACCAAGGAAGAAAGCTCCTTAATTGTAGTATTAAAATGATAGCTTAACACTTCAATTTCATCTTTGGAAGACACTTTAGCTTGTTGGCTTAAGTCCCCTTTACTAACCCCTTCCATAACGCTTATTAATTTTCCGATGTTATTGGATATTTTTTTAGAAAATAAGAAAATAATGATGAGAGCAATGATAAAGACAATGAAGGCAACGGTTGCAACAAATGTCATAATCTGTGTAACAATACTGTCGACTTCATCATAATAATAGGTCGTTATAACGGTCCACTCAACCTGATTTAGATGGCTAAAAGATGCATATTTATTGACTTGCTGTCCGTCTTCTTCTACACGATAATCCAACTCTTTTTGTTCATTAAGCATGGCTTGCATTAATGGCGACTGTTCGATGGAACTTCCAAGGGATTCACTGTCATAATGTCCCAGTATAATTCCGTTACTGTCGACGATAATGGGATACCCTTTTTTTCCAACTTTAATTGTAGCTACCGTTTTTGAAAATGTATCCATATCTAGGTCTACTCCCACCACCCCAATAAAATTTCCTTGGGAATTTAAAAGTGGATATGTGATAGTGATAAGTTCTTCTCCGTCTTCAAAATATTCATCCGAATAATGCAATGATTCTTTTCCTTCTTGGTACCAGTGCATTTTTCTAGGGTCATATCCTGTATTATCTTCTCCACTTCCTGACATAAAGTCTCCATTTTCGTACCCGACATATAGATATTTTATAT
The DNA here is from genome assembly GCA_002382805.1 of Clostridiales bacterium UBA4039. GTDB lineage: Bacteria > Bacillota > Clostridia > Lachnospirales > Vallitaleaceae > UBA1351. The sequence continues at coordinate 95,922 of DGAD01000016.1, read as the reverse complement.
CACTGTCAGATGCCATAAATGTTGTTAAGATTTTTTCAACCTCTTGGCGGTTTCCATTTTGGATGGACTCTTGGGACGCTAATGATTTGACAATGTTTTCATATCCTTTTAGGTAATAGTCGATGCCTAGGGCAGTTTGTTGCCCAACATCCTGGGCATTTTTTAATGATAGGGCTGTCGCAAGCTCAACTGTTGTATACCTAAAAAACAGGGTGACTACTGTGATTAAAAGTACCATAAGCAGCATAACAATCAAACTAATTTTCTTGCCAATTGAGAACTTCACTTTTTCCATATTGTCTTCCTTTCACTTCGTATTTCATGCAACTCCATACATCCCCTGATTTTTTACCGTTGTTAATCATACCACGTGATGATTATCACGTCTATTTTTTTCTGTACAAATGGGTAATATTAACATTTTATTAACACTTTGCTCATCACTTATAAAAACCAAATCGATGCTTTTAGCTGCGTTGACAGTGTTCTAGATTTCAGATACAATGATTACAATTATGGCGAAAAGCCAAACCGATGTTTACGGAGGATTTTACGATGACCTATAAAGATTTACCCCAATTTATCCATGCGTTAAAGGAGAACAACCAGCTTGTAACCATTGATACCCCTGTGGATCCTGATTTAGAAATTACCGAAATCGCCGACAGAGTCTCAAAAGCATATGGTAAAGCTCTTCTTTTTACTAATGTTCAAGGATCAAACTATCCATTAATCATCAATACATTAGGTACCTATGAACGTTTGTCGATGGGCTTGGGTGTTAATAATCTCAATGATATCGCATCACAGATTGAAGATTTTATGAATTTGAGTGCTTATGCTTCTCTCGTCGGAAAGATTAAAGCTATTCCCAAACTTGCGCCACTCCCATTTATTTTTCCAAGAACGGTAAAATCTGCCCCTTGCCAGGAGGTCATTGAAGAACCGGATCTAGAACAACTTCCTATTATAAAGTGTTGGCCTCAAGATGGTGGTAAATACATCACCTTACCCCTAGTCTTTACAAAAGACCCGGAAAATGGTCAACAAAATGTGGGAATGTATCGGATGCAAGTCTATGACAAAAAAACAACCGGCATGCATTGGCACTTGCATAAAGATGGCAAGGAAATCTATGAAAAGTATCGCAAGGCAGGTAAACGGATGCCTGTTTGCGTTGCACTTGGCTGTGACCCTGCAACGATTTATGCGTCAACAGCTCCTTTACCTAAAATGATTGATGAAGTTTTGTTTGCAGGCTATCTAAAAAAACGTCCTATTGAATTAGTCAAAGCGACTACTTGCGACATTAAAGTACCTGCCCATGCAGAATTTATTTTAGAAGGTTATGTTGACCTAGAAGAAGAACGCCTTGAAGGTCCCTTTGGCGACCATACCGGATACTATTCCCTAGCTGATATGTATCCCGTATTTCATTTGACAAAAATCACACGCAAAAAACACCCCATCTATCCTACAACCATTGTTGGCAAGCCACCGATGGAGGATTGCTATCTTGGCAAAGCAACGGAGCGTATTTTCCTTCCTCTCATGAAAATTCAATGTCCTGAGATTGTTGATATTGATTTTCCATTAGAAGGTGTGTTCCATAACTGCGCTATTATCTCCATAAAAAAAGCGTTTCCTCTTCACGCCAATAAAGCTATGTATGCACTATGGGGACTTGGGCAGATGATGTACACCAAAATGTTGATTATCGTTGACGAGACTGTCGATGTTCATGATTATCAGGCGGTTATCAAAGCCATGGTATATCATGCCAATATAAGAAGTCACTATGTTGTGAGTGAAGGCCCGCTTGATGCCTTAGATCACGCATCCAACCGAGCTTTTCAAGGGTATCGTCTAGGTATCGATGCCACAAAAAAACTTCCACTTGAGCAAAGCAAGGATGCACCTATCACCACCCAAAGCGTAAGTTCGCTAATTCAAGTGCTGCATATAAGTGACCCAAAAGCTTACGCAGAGCCTTATAATTGCCGCTACCGTATCCTGGTTGATGATAATATTGCCCTTGATGATTATAGCACAGTAAGTTGGAAGGTTTTTAATAATATTGATGCAAACCGAGACATTACTTATCAGACATGTGACGATGGTAGTATCTGTCTAATCATCAATGCAACCAAAAAAGGAGATAGCGACGGACTCAAGCGTCCGTGGCCTGATGATATTGAAATGTCTGAACCTATTAAACAACGCGTTACAAAGAAATGGAATCTATATGGAATCGACTAAAAAAATACCTATCCTTCAAACAATACGAAAAAAACTTCATGATTATGGCGAATTGGTGATGTTCTCACATACACTTTTTTCATTGCCCTTTGCCCTCATTGCACTATTTTTAGCCGCTGACGGTTTTCCTGAACTGCGTGTGTTTTTTTGGATTATGCTGGCTCTTTTTGCCGGGCGCAATGGAGCTAATGCACTAAACCGTTATGTAGATGCCGAGATTGATCAAAAAAATCCTCGAACAGCATCACGACATATTCCTGCCGGAAAAGTTCGACGCCAAGAAGCTCTATATATTACAATTGCCTGCTATATTTTATTTGTTGTTGCAGCCGCACAGATTAATCCTTTGTGTCTATACTTAGCCCCTGTTGCACTGATTTTATTCACACTGTACTCTTATACCAAACGTTTTACTTGGTTATGTCATATAATCCTTGGAATCACCTGTGCAGGCGCCCCTGTTGGTGCATGGATCGCGATTAAGGGTCAGTTGGATTTGCCGGCTATTGCCCTTGGCGCAGTTGTCACGATGTGGGTTGCCGGCTTTGATATTATCTATGGAACCCAAGACATTGCCTTTGACACGAAGGTAGGATTATTTTCTATCCCCGCACGCTTCGGTCTGCGTAATAGTTTATGGATTGCCCGAGCTCTTCATCTTCTGATGTGGCTAACATTATTATCATTGATATTGATGACTCAATTGTCCTATATCTACTTTGTTGGTGTTGTTGTTAGCGGTATTTTATTGATTATGGAACATGCCTTTGTTGACTCTGACAACAGAAAAAAAATGAACTTTGTATCGTATCATTTGAATCAAATCATATCTATGGTCTTACTATTTAGCGCTTCCATGGATATATTTTTCTAGGAGGACTTATGAAAAGAATAATCTTAGCTATTACCGGAGCCAGTGGAAGCATCTACGGGATCAAACTCCTTGATGCTCTGCTCCAAGCTCATCATCAAGTACATCTTGTCATTTCTTCTCAAGGCAAAAAAGTGATTGAATATGAACTTGAACCATTAGAGCAACTTTTAACACATTATCGTAACGATGCTTTAATCTATCATGACAATGATGATCTTTTTTCTTCAATTGCTAGCGGTTCTTTTAAAACTGATGCCATGATTATTGCCCCTTGTTCAATGGGCACATTAGGAAAGATTGCCTATGGCATCTCTGATAGTCTCTTGACTCGCGTTGCAGATGTCTGTATCAAAGAGCGTCGTCCTCTCGTGATGGTTACCCGTGAGACACCACTGTCTCCCATCCATTTGGAAAATATGCTAAAAGTTAGCCAAGCAGGTTGTACTATTTTCCCACCTGTTCCGGCCTTTTATACCCATCCCGAATCGCTAGACGCTGTTATTGATCAAACGGTTGCACGCATCCTCTCTTTAATCGATATTGCTCATCCAAGTTATGTCGCATGGGGTGAGCATCATGAGTAACCCAAGCAACCCATTACCTCTAGTATCTTTGAAAAATTATGGCCTTAGCTATCCACAGACGTCTGTTTTTTCCAATCTAAGTCTCGACTTAATGCCTCGAACCTCTTATGCTTTACTCGGTCCTTCAGGTTGTGGGAAAACCAGCCTGTTATATGCTATTGCCAATTTATTGCCCAATGGGGCGCAAACTATCGGCGAAAAAAAACTTAAGCCTGATTTAAAGATTAGTACTGTATTACAAGAATATGGTCTATTTCCATGGAAAACCGTTTTTGAAAATACCATTCTTCCATTACAGTTAAATCTAAATAGCCTTACCCAAAAAAACAAACACGATATCGAATCAAAGGCACGAGCACTTCTTAAGCAGCTTGGCTTAGGCGAACATATTCATCACTACCCCAAAGCATTAAGTGGTGGTCAAAAACAACGCGTTGCAATTGCAAGAGCCGGACTTTTTGCGCCGGACCTGCTTCTTTTGGATGAGCCTTTTTCGTCACTTGATGCTTTAACCCGAGAAGATTTACAAGATCAGTTAAAAGCTACCTTGTGCCAATCGGATTTTTCTCTTTTTTTGGTTACTCACAGCATTGAAGAGGCTGTTTTTTTGGCGCAAACCATTTTTATTATGCATCCGGATGGAACTATTGCCCATACAATTGACAACCCTGAATGTACAGCTTTACACTGGCGAGAAGCTGATGCCTACTTTAAGCGTATTAAGCACATTCGAAAGTTTTTAAAAGGAGGACATGATGACACCCATTCGACGCCATCCCTTTTTATATAGCTCAGTTGTTATTTTACTTTTTTGGAGTTTTTTATATTTTGTGTCTCCATGGCCTTTTATACCGTCTCCACTTAAAACCTTACTCTTTATTGGGTCCCACTTTAAATTATTGCTCTCCCATCTTAGTGTCAGTTTACTCCGAGTTTTTTCAAGTATTCTCATTGCGGTTTTTTTAGGTGGCCTAACAGGCATCATTATTGCAATAAATAAAAAGGCAGATCATTGGATTACTCCTTTGGTATACGCCTTTTATCCAGTTCCTAAAATAGCATTTTTACCAATTATTATGCTGATTTTCGGATTAGGCAATACGTCAAAAGTTATCTTGATCTACCTTATTTTATTTTTTCAGATTACTTTGTCTGTACGCGATAGCGTCCATCATATTCATCCTCTTTACTACCTATCCATTAAGTCATTAGGTGCTAATAAAAGGGATGTCTATCGTCATGTAATCTTACCTGCTATATTACCTGATGTATTTACCACATTGCGTATTAGCATTGGAACAGCTATTTCTGTTCTGTTTTTTGCTGAAAATTACGCCACCAAGTATGGAATAGGATATTTTATCATGGATCAATGGTTAAAAATGCAGTATAGTGGAATGTTCGCAGGTATTATTATTATCAGTTCCATGGGCATTGTTCTGTTTTTACTTGTGGATTATCTTGAAAAACGCCTGTGTCCTTGGAAGGACGAGTAATAATTCTAGAATTATCCGACAATTTTGGATGCAATGTCCAATGTACGTCTTGTCTGATGCTTCACTGCCGCTTCAACATCTTCAACCATTTGTCCATCTTGATTAACTGAAACCGATGTTCCATAAGGGTTGCCTCCGGCTCCATAGATAACAGGATCTGTATATCCCGGTGCCACAACAATAGCTCCCCAATGATACATCATTGTATATAACGATAATATTGTTGCTTCTTGACCGCCGTGTGGATTCATTGCAGATGACATGGCGCTCACAACTTTATTAACCGTTTTCCCTTCGGCCCATAGTCCGCCGGTTGTGTCTAAAAACTGTTTCATCTGGGCTGCCATGACACCAAAGCGGGTCGGTGTACTAAAGATAATTGCGTCTGCCCACTCAAGGTCTTCTAGAGAAGCAATCGGCACCTCTTTGGTCGCTTCCACCGTAGCTTTCCATGCTGGATTCGCCTCAATAACTTCTTGTGGTGCAAGTTCTGGAACTTTAACCATTCTCACTTGTGCCCCTGCTTCAATGCCAGCTTCTTTGGCCCATCGTGCCAATTGATCATTTGAACCACTCATCGTATAATAAACAATTGCTAATTTTACATTTTTCATAGATTACACTCCTTAATTTTGTGTTGTTTTTTGTTACTAGTTAGTAATATATATTTTGAAATAATGGCGCTTAATTTGCGCCATCACTTAATTTTTTTAGTAATTGAATCAGCTGTTGCTTTTCTTGTGTCGATAAGGCATCAAAAATCTGACTAATATTTTTGACGTGCTCTGGAAAAATGGCTTCAATGTATTGCTCTCCTTTTTTCGTAATCTCGACCAAACAAGCTCTTCCGTCATCAGGGTCTTTTTTTCGGGTGACAAACCCTTCTTTTCTAAGGTTTTCAACAACTACTGTCATGTTACCTCCGGTTGAAAGCGTTCCGTCAATAATCTCTGCAATTCTTAACGCCCCCTTGTGATAGAGGATTTCAAGAACTGCAAATTGGGCAATGGTCAAGCCTCCCTTTCGAATCGTTGTGACTTCACGCTTGCGAACGGACTGAAAACTTCTGGATAATGCAATCAGGGTTTTCAAATTTAAATCATTATGTTCTCCATAGCTATTATTCTTTTTCATAGGCTTATTATATTACTAATTAGTAATAATGTCAAGTGTTAAAATTTATGATATAATTATTCTATTATAAACTGGGAGGAAAAAGAAGGATGCATCAATTAGCCGAACGCTTTACCAACAAACTCATCGAATGGGAAATCATTAAAAGCGAAGACAAGGACTTATATACTTACGGCTTTTGGCAAGGTACTATTTTTATAGGGAACCTTTTATCCGTTGTCGTTGTCGGTCTCTTGTTTAGGATGCTCTGGCAAGCACTTGTCTTCACCGCAGCTTATGGCTTGCTTCGAATTGTTGCCGGAGGATATCATGCACGTACACAGCGAAACTGCTATATTTTTTCTATTGCTATGATCATCGTTGTTCTTAGTTTTTTATCGTATGTTCCATGGATCCCTTGGATTTTTTTACCCCTTGTTGGCCTCGCTTCCCTTTTCATCTTCATCCTTGCACCTGTTGAGGATGCTAATAAGCCTTTAGATGGATTAGAAAAGCAGGTCTATAAAAAACGTTCTCGAATTATTTTAGTCTTTTTGCTTTTACTAACTGGGATATTCTTGTTTTTAGGGTTGGACAGCATGACATATTGTCTAAGTATTTCCCTCATTTGTGTCGGTTTTATGGTTGTTCTTGGACAGCTTATCCATACACGAAAATAGGATAACAGTATGCTGTTATCCTATTTTATGCAATATATTTAAAATATCTCCACTCATTACGTTTTGTTGCATTTTGTTACTTTGATTCAAAGATTTCAGTATATTAGAACCCCTCTTAAAAACTGCGTAATCTCTTAGCATTATCTGGCAACTTTGGCTGATGTACAAATAACATACACGCTGTGTTGACATTGAACGCCGTAAACATTAGTGCCAAGCTTGCTAATACCGCACTTGATTTTAATACAATTCGTTTCATACTGAATTCCTCCTTTCAATGGCGTTTCGTTTATTATAACAAAAAAAAATTGCAAAAACGCCTTGATGTAACGAACAGTACTTCTTGATGTAACGAATGGCAAAAAATGTAATTATGGGTTATAATATCTGTAGATATTTTAAATGATTAGGAGATTTTTTATATGATTAATGTTGCGATTTGTGATGACGATACGTTCATATGCTCTCAAATAGAAAATATACTCAACAGCTATTCAAGTGCAACGCATTTGAAAATGGAGATTAGTGTTTTTTATAACGGTGAGAGTCTCATAGAGTACCTTCGTCAAAAAAACATGTTTGACCTTATCTATCTAGATATTGAACTTGGAAAAATGAATGGTGTTGAAGTGGGTAAACAGATTCGCCAAGTTTTAAAAGACTATAAAACTGAAATCGTATACATCTCAGGAAATGACGAATATGACCGTCAGCTATTTGATGTGCAGCCATTGCACTTTATCCCCAAGCCTATTGATGAATCCGTCGTTATTGATGACCTTAAACTTGCTCTTGATCGTATGAAGCTTACGGAAAAATACTTTAAGTATCAAAAAGGGCATGAAATCTATAATGTCCCTATCAGTGAGATTCTCTATTTTGAAAGTCGAAAGCGAGAGATTATTATTGTAACCACAACTTCAAAAGACGCTTTTTATAGTACGATTGAAGATGTCTTTGAAACATTGGGCGATTATCAATTTTTTCAAATTCATCGCTCATATCTTATTAACTATAATCATGCAAAAGTCTTGCGTTATTCCGAAGTGGTAATGACCAATGATGAAGTATTGCCTATCGGTAAAACCAAACGTCGCTCATTTCGCAACCGACAGCTTCATGACTTATAAGGAGGATTTTTATGGCATTGCAAAACTATGATATCATCTATGTACTTGGCAATTTTTTTATGGCTTATGTTATTTTTAAGTTTATGCATATATTTTATACTACACGCAAAGTCAGTGTCTTTATTGAACTCACTGCATACTTTAGCTATTTTATTCTTATTACGATTACCCATGTTTTTTTGAAGTTACCCATTATTGTTATGGTTGCCAATATTATTTTACTTTTTTTACTGACCCTTTTGTATGAAGGACGTTTTAAAAAGTCCATGCTATCCGTATTAATGATTTACTTCTCCTTAATGAGTATTGAAACAATATTTGTCGTGTTAACGAGTGTATTACAGCTTAATCTTCTCGTTCCCTTTCAATACGAATCTGCTTTTGGAATTATTGTTATACGTATCGCTTCTTTGGCATTGGTTTTTGCTGTTCAAGGCTTTAAAAACGTGCGTAATGAATATCCGATATCTAACGTCTACTGGCTTAGTTTATTATGTATTCCGGTAGGAACAATTATAATGCTTTTTGCTATTTTTATGAATACCTCTCTATCACGACCTACTATTTTATTAAGTATCGTCAGTGCATTACTCATCAACACCTTCACCTTCTATCTGTATGACAAGATATCAGACTTATTAGTTTCACAAATGAATAAACGAATTGCAGAAGAGCAAAACCGTTACTATGAATATCAAGTCCACATGATGAAAGTCACCCTAGAAAAGATGCGAACTTTACGTCATGATCTTAAAAACCGTGTGTCACCACTCTATCCCTTAGCTGTTGCCGGGCGTAAGGATGAACTTCTTGAACGTCTTAGCGAGCTGACAGACATCTGTAACATCAACAAAGAGTACGCCACCTCAGGAAATTCAACTGTTGATAGTATTATAAACTTTAAGCTCCAACAGTCTGAAGCTCAGGGTATAGCTATTACGACAGATATTTTATTGCCTCCAAAACTAGAGATGCCGACCTTTGATATAGCTGTCATCATAGGCAATCTTCTAGATAACGCTCTAGAAGCCACTGTACGTAGTCCTAAACGTTGGATTGACATAAAGATAAACTATACCAAAGGTCGGCTAATTATAGAAATACAAAACTCTTTTGACGGTGTTATTCATAATAATTCTGAAGGTATTCAAACACGTAAAGAAGATAAAAGCAGTCATGGGCTAGGGATAAAAAGTATTCAAACTTCCATCAAAAAATTCGATGGCGTTATGAAAATTCATTATGATGAAACCACCTTTAGTACCAAAGTACTTATGTACCTATAGCTTCTTTTACACTAAAATGAGCGATTAATTTAGATAGCTTTGCTTTCGTCAACTTATAAAAATCTTTAATTTCTCCATTTTTTAAGTATGCGATATAATCACACGTTTCCATAATAAATTCTAAATCATGGGTAATGATAATCATTGTTTTTCCCATGGTTTTTAATTGCTTAATATTTTGAGACACCTGCATCATATGCTTTAAATCCAAGCCACTTGTAGGCTCATCAAAAATAATGATATCTTTTTGAGAAGCGATGGCCCCTGCTATAGCGACTCTTTGTTTTTGACCGCCTGAAAGGGACATGGGATGTAGCTGCTGTAAGTCCAATAGATTCAAGCTTTTAAGTATTTGCTGTGCACGGTGAGTATCATCTTCTTTCATACTTAACATAACTTCATCTAGAACCGTTTCAGTAAAAAGCTGATGATTGACATCCTGCATAACCATATATGTTTTGCCTACACATTGTTTTTGATTGTAACTTTGACTTTCTATCTGTATCTTTCCTTTAAACTTCTTAGATAATCCACAAAGACAGCGAGCAAACGTGGATTTACCTGCCCCATTATGCCCTACGATTCCAACAATTTTACCTTTCGGAATATCTAGGGCATCAATATTTAATGCCTTTACTTTTTCTTTCTTGTAGCTATAGACGTAGTTTTTCAGCTGTATCTTCGTTTCCACATCTTCATTTATTTTCTCTTTCATGTACAATTTTGTAAGGTTCAATGGTCTTAATCCTAATTTTTTAAACACATGTCCTTCTATTTTTTTCGCATCTTCCATCGAAAGAATTTTCTCTATCTTTCCTGATTGCATGTAAATCATACGATCCGCCAAATCGCTTAAGTAATGTAATCGGTGTTCAGCGATAATAATTGTCTTACCTTCATCCTTCCAATGGTGAATAATATTTTTTAAGATTTGCGTCCCTTCAGTATCAAGATTAGAGGACGGCTCATCTAGCACGATAATATTTGGTGACGCTGTGTGGACACATCCACATGCTATTTTTTGTTTTTCGCCTCCTGAGAGATGGAAAATATTACGTTGCATCAACTTTTCCATATTTAAATGTGACGCTGTGCGTTGTATGCGTGTCTTTATTTCTTCTACCGACATCCCCTGATTTTCACACGCAAAAGCCATCTCTGAACAAGTATCCATACAATAAAATTGTGAACGTGGGTTTTGAAAGACACTTCCCACATGCTGGGAAATCTCATGCAAATCCATCTGACACATATCTTTACCATCAATTCGCACTTCACCTAATAGTGTGCCATTATAGTAGTGTGGAATCAACCCATTAATTAAACGGGTCAATGTCGTTTTCCCGCATCCGGACTCGCCACATAGCAATACAACTTCTCCTTTTTGAATGGTTAAGTCAATATCGATAATTCCATTGCTTCGTTGGTGGCTATCATATTGAAACGATACTTTTTTTAACTCAATCACACGCTCACCTTCCTTTTGAGTAAATCAGCAACACCAATGTTACCAGTGCAAAAAATGTATACAGATAGTCCCTCCAGGCAAAACCAATATGACATACATTGGTTCTTTTCGTCTCTGCGCCTAGACCTCTTGTTAATGCAGAACATGAAAGTTCTTCCCCTATTTTAACGCAAGAGATAAATAAAGGAATTAATCTATATTCCATTAATGTTAATATATTGCCTTTTGAGCTTCCAAAGCTGACCCCTCGCATTTTCATCGCATCGTTGATTGATGCATGCTCTTGCTTAATTGTCGGAAAAAACCTAAACATTACCGACAAAGGAATGGTCACTTGTTTTGGGATTTTTAATCTCTCCATTGCCGCAATAAATTCACTTACTGTAGTTGTCCGCAACAGATAATATCCCATTAAAAGCCCTGGTCCCATACGATTAATAACACTTGTTAACATTGCAATCACTATACTAACACTTCCATGAGCAGTATCCAGCAATAAGATATATAAAACAAGTGAGCTCGCATATACCATTGTCAGCAACATTGTTTGTCGATATTGCTTAGTTAACCATAATAAAGATAAGGGTATTGCTGCAGCTAGCGCCATAACATACCATGCATTAACTGTAAATGCAGACATGTTAATAATGAGTAAAATCATAATCTTTGTGCGTGGGTCAAGCTTTTGTTGCTCCTGATCAAGTGTTACTTGCATATAGCTTTTTTCCACAACGTTCCTCCTTTAATCCTCTTAGGCAATTCCTGCTTTTTCAAAATGTTTTTTAAGCATTTTAAAACCAAAGATTGCACCAATAACCCCGCCACAAAATGCCATCAACGGAAAAGTCCATGCTGCCTTTTCAAAAAGACCTAGTACTGCCTGTGTATAATCAGCACCCATACTATCTGTCATCGTTTTTTCAAATGCATCTTTCATAATCCAAAAAGGTAACAGCATGCCTAATAACCACATACTAAATACTCCATAGCCTACTACAGAAAGTTTTTTGCTCTTATAATTTCCCAGTTTAAAAATCAAGTCTGCCAACACACCAAAGACAACACCTGTAATAATTGGAGTATACGAATGCCCTGTCAACATCATTAAGCCTCCAAGTATCGTTCCCATAATCGTAACCATTCCAAACTTGTCGACTTTTGTTAAAAAAAGCATAAATGGAATCCCTGAAACCATAGGTAATAATAGCGGTATCAAAACAAAAAGTATTGGTATATAACCAAGCATACCCATAGCAAAGAACAAGACAAAGTATATTGCTGTAAAAACTCCTGTCGTAATTAAATCTTTTGTGTGCATTTTTTGTTGTTTCATATTTAATCCTTTCTACTGTTTATTGTATTGTTGTAAAAGAAAAAAAGTAGTATTTTTAACAAACCATTCCATGTTTCACCTCTTTTTATTGATATCAGTAGTCATTCTCATTATAGCGTTAAAAAAATATACCTTGCTCTTTTCGTATTGATAATATATCTCATTTATGTTCAACAGTTTTATTCTAACTTTTATTATTTGATTTGTCAACGAAAATAATCCTGAGTAAAAGACTCAGGATTATTGTGAATGCTTATTTTATATAGTTATATTGACCATTGCACATTTTTTACAAGTGCCAAAACGTCCTCTTGGCTGGTTAATGTTAATGCTTCCTTGGCTATCTTGCTTGCCTGGCGGCTATCAATCCTTGCTGCTTGCTGGCGTGCTCTTAAGATTCCTGGCGCACTCATGCTAAACTCATCTAACCCCAAACCAATCAGTAGTCCAAGAGCCAAGGGTTCGCCTGCCATCTCTCCACACATTCCGACCCACTTACCTTCTTTATGGGCCGCCTCTATTACCATATGTACTAGATTCAAGATTGCCGGATTAAACGGTTGATATAGATAGGATACGTTCTCATTCATACGGTCTGCTGCAAATGTATACTGAATCAAGTCATTGGTCCCTATGGAAAAGAAGTCCACCTCTTTTGCAAATACCGGCGCCATTATGGCTGTTGACGGTATCTCTACCATGATTCCGATCTTATATTTAAATTCGGCTTCACTATACTTTGTGTTTTGTTTCAGCTCTTCTTTGGCCACTTCAAGCAATCCTTTTGCCTGGCGCAACTCTTCTAACGTTGCTATCATCGGGAACATAATATGCAGATTCCCATAGATGCTTGCTCGCAACAATGCTTTTAACTGGGTCAAGAACAACTCCTCATTCGACAGGCACAGACGTATCGCACGATTTCCTAAAAATGGATTCAACTCCTTATCCATTGTCATATAATCCAACTCTTTGTCTCCTCCGATATCGAGTGTTCTTACTACCACCGGTTTGTTCTCCATGGCTTCTAGTACTTTTTTATACGCCTCGAATTGTTCATCTTCTGTAGGGAAGTTTTTCTTGCCCATATATAAAAATTCTGTTCGGTATAGTCCTATACACTCTGCCCCATGGGACAATGCTCCTTCGATATCTTCTGGACTTCCGATATTGGCTCCAATCTCGATATGCACTCCATCGGCAGTTACGCTGGCTTTTTCTATATAGGTCTCTCGCAGTTTCTTTTGGCGTTCAAGCTCTTGTATTTTCTCTGCATATTCTTCCAATCGCTCTTGTTCCGGGTTCTGATAGATGATGCCTTCATTCCCATCTAGAATGACCTGCTCGCCATCATTTAAGCTCTCAAATCCTGTCATCGTACCTACTACTGCCGGAATCTCAAGGGTTCTTGCCATAATGGCGCTATGGCTGGTTCGCCCGCCTATATCCGTCACAAATCCTTTGACCCATCGGCGGTTTAACTGGGCTGTATCCGATGGCGTTAAATCTCTTGCCACTAAGATGACCTCTGAATTGATCTCGCTTAAGTCATGACTTTTTAGCCCTTTCATATGCATGAGCACTCGTCGGGATACATCCTTTATATCTGCCGCACGTTCCCGCAGATATTCGTTATCCATACTTTCAAACATTGCCACAAACTGTTGGCTGACTTTCTCAAGCCCATATTCTCCATTGATCTTTTCTGTCTCTATCACTTCTTTAACTTGACCGATAAACTCCGGGTCTTTTAGAATCTCTATATGTGCTTCAAAAATCGCCGCTGTCTCCGGGCTGATGTTTTCTTGCGCATGCTCTTTGATTCCTTCTAAATCAACAATGCTTTGGCTTACGCCTTGCTTAAACCGTTCTATCTCTGCTCCACAATCTTCCACTGTGTTTGTTGCCGCTTTTACATCGACATGATCGTACTTAAATATCTTGCCTATGCATATGCCTTCGCTCGCACCAATTCCATGTATCAAATTAGCAACCTCCCTTTTCCATTTCTTTTAACTTTTGGCCATACTTTAGCACTAAGCGAAGTGTCTGTTCATCCGATACAATTGTATGGACCAGTCCACCTCTAAGCGCTGAAAAAATAGCTTTGGCCTTTTTTTCGCCTGCTGCGATAGCAAAGATTTTTTTCTCCTTAATCGTTTCTGTTCGAATTCCAATCACGTTATCATTTGCAGGAATGTCTAAAAATTCACCTTTTTGATTGAAAAAGTGCGCTAGAATAAAGCCAATACCTCCATGACGAATAACTTCTTGCTTAATATTTGCCTCTACATAATTATCCCAAAGCGTCTGAAATGTTGATGTCTCACTATCAACAGCACCAATACCGCTCAAAATCAAATCACACTCTTCGATCATCTTAAGCGTATTCTTAATCAGCGGTGTCTCTATGATTGCTTTTCTTGCATTTGCATCATCGATATAAATAGGTGATGGTAATGGATATAGCTTTCCACCCAACTTACTTGAGATACTTCGACCAATACTTAGCATATCTAGCTTATCCATATCATAACTTATTGCTCCAAAAAGTTCAACTACACGAATACCTGAATAGTCATGTTTTTTTAGATATGACGAGCATATTCTCACATGTCGTCCCCATGAAATCCCCAGGGTCATGTTATCATGTAAAACCATTCCCAGTTCCTTTGCTGCTGCTTTTCCAACTTCGTTCAAGGTTTCTTGTTCATCTGAGAGCGTCTTAACAATAACAACATTGGGAACATTAAATGTACGACGAATCTCACCTTGGAGTTGTTCCATTTTATCATTATTATAATTGATGGTAATATCGACGATTTGTAAATCTCTAGCCTTTTTTAATAATCTTGATACTTTTGGACGTGACAAAAAAAGCGTTTTTGCCACTTCGCTTTGCGTTTTGCCTTCTAAATAGTACAACACTGATGCATCGATTAGGAGCTGTTGTTCATCCTTATCTATCATTGTTTCACCTCACTCAAAAGTAGTCTTTTATTTATTGTCTTGACCATAATAGGCATTCTTGCCGTGCTTACGCAGATAATGTTTATCCAATAGTACTTGATTAACAGGCTTTAAGTTTGGATTTAATTGCTCAGAGCGAAAGGCCATCTTTGCAACTTCTTCCATTACCTTTGCATTATGTACGGCATCTGCCGGAGTCTTCCCCCAAGCAAACGGACCATGATTAAAAACAATTATCCCCGGAACCTCCATTGGCAGTATCTGACGCTGTTCAATAGTTTCAATAATCACAGCGCCCGTATTTAACTCATATGCCCCGTTAATTTCTTGGTCACTAAGCGCTCGCGTGCAGGCAATAGCACCATAAAAATAATCTGCGTGTGTCGTTCCATAACACGCAATATCCCTTCCAGCTTGCGCCCAAGACGTTGCCCACTCTGAATGCGTATGTACTATACTATTAATTTTATCATATTTTCGATAAAGAGCAAGATGTGTTGGTGTATCTGAAGAAGGTTTCATGTTTCCTTCAATAATTTCCCCCTCAAGATTAATGACAACCATATCTTTTGCTGTCATTGTTTCATAATCAATTCCGCTGGGTTTAATCACGACAAGACCGGTCTCTCGGTCAATGCCACTTACATTTCCCCATGTATAAATAACTAGTCCTTGTTTAACCAGCTCTAAATTCGCTTCAAATACTTGTACTTTTAGCGCTTCGATATGCTTAGGCATTTGCATAAAATCGATCCCCTGCTTTCTTAATAAGCCACTCTTTGGCCTCGTTAATATATTTTATACTTTCTTCAACGGTCATGTCCAACTCGTTATCTGCCCACATTTCTACAAGAAAGGGTCCCTGAAATTCCAATTCATCAAGTTTTTGAAAAAGTTTTTGAAAATCAACAGTTCCCTCTCCAAAGGGAACACATTTAAAAACACCTTTTTTTGTATCTTTTAAATGTATTCCCACAATATGGTTGATTCCTCTAGCAAGTTCTTGTTCCGGTTCATCTGTCCACTGGCTCAAGTTTCCAAAATCCGGATAAATTTGCAACCACGGAGAATGCACTTCATTAATGAAGCGCATACACCGAGTAATGGTTCCTATAAATGGGGTATCCATAATTTCTATTGATAGCATAACATTTGCACTTGCTGCTTTTTTGGTTGCATACTTTAATCCGTCAATAAAAAGCTGTACTGTTACATCATCTGATTGTTCATAATATACATCATAGCCTGCAAGCTGTATATTTCGAACTCCAAGATCTTTTGCTAATTCAATTGCTTTATCCATAATATCAAAGGCTTTTTTACGTACTTGATTGTTTCGACTTCCAAAAGGATACCTGCGGTGCCCACTTAGACATATTGAATTAATATAAAAATCATTATCTGCTAAGAGTTTTTTGATATACTCGCGTTTTTCTTTGCTCCACTCAAGACGGTATAGACGTTCATCACTTTCATCAATCGACATTTCAATGAACTCATATCCTGCTGCTTTTGCAATTTTTATTTTTGTAGCCCAATCAAATTTATTTGGAATGGCTTTTTCATAAATCCCTATTGGATTATCGCTTAATTTAAACATGATTCCTCCGTTATTGATTTAATGCCTGTTCAACTTTTGTCTTAATTTCTTCCTCCGATAGAAGATTTTTTAATCCCACTACTTTGGCATTTCCAAGATTTGTAAACTCGCCGGCGAGTGTCTCAGACACAAGAATAAGGTCATAGTGCCTTACATCGGATTTTGCTTGACCCACACTAGCATGATGTACTTCACATTGCAAATTCATTGCCTTAAGTACCTTTTCAATCTTCATTTTTATAATTAAACTTGATCCCATTCCATTTCCACACGCAGCTAATACTTTTAACATCGTTTCTTCCTCCTTATTTGATTACATTTACTATTATAATAAAGTTTTAAATGGCAGGTCCGGTTCAATCGCAAATGCATCGTGAAAACCTCTGTCATACATGTATTCCATTCCATCTTTATCGGTTGGCCAAGTAAACTTACCTCCTACTTGCCAAATATAGGGTTTAAACTTGTACTTTAATCGGTCTTTTTTCATGTGCCACAAGGTTGTAATCTCTTTGGGGTCCGCCATAAAATTTGTCCAAATATCATGATGAATCGGTATAACAAC
This sequence comes from Clostridiales bacterium UBA4039, assembly GCA_002382805.1. GTDB lineage: Bacteria > Bacillota > Clostridia > Lachnospirales > Vallitaleaceae > UBA1351. Next base: position 78,564 of record DGAD01000016.1, on the reverse strand, counting down.
TTTGGTCTTTAAGCACTCCGCCATACGCAAAATACCTTCTGCCGTTAATTTATCTGTCATTCCTCGTGGGTTTTCGCCAAATGAACCTAGAGCTACGTCAATCTCATGTTCGTTTCCATGCTTTGCAAAGTAATTGGAGTAATGGGAATCACCGCTATGGTACAAATTGCCTCCTGGTGTTTTGAATAGGTAATTCAAAGCTAAATCATCCATCTCCTGTGGCATTTTTCCCTTAAGTGTTACTCCTTTAGGCGCTGTAACTAATTCTGTTCGATCAAAAGAGTCCAATGCGACAATCTCAACATCTTTGACTTTATAAGTATCTCCCGGTTTTAACGTAACTAAACGTTCCTCTGGCACTCCCCATGCTCTCCACAAGTCAGTACACGCTTTGGGCCCGATAAATTTTACAGATGCATCTGTATTTTGGCAAACTGCCGCCGCAACATTTTCATCAATATGATCGCCATGATCATGGGTTGAAAGTACAGCGTCAATTTCTTTAATCATAAACGGATCAATCACAACCGGAACATTTCTAAGGTTTGGTTGGAGCTCAACACATCCAATCATTCGTTGATGTTGGTGCTGTTCTTTCATCAACCCATTACCATGACTTTTTTTACCTGTTTTTACCCAAAGATCCACACATAAATTCGCATTACCCTCTGACTTTAACCAGATACCTGTACACCCAAGCCACCACATTGAAAAAGTTCCAGGTTCTACTTTTGTATTTTCAATTTCTTCATTTAACCATGTCCCCCATTCAGGAAATGTGCTTAAAATCCAACTCTCTCTTGTAATTTCATTAATTTTACTCATCATTGTTTTCCTTTCTTATATTATAACATTTTCTAGACTCGCTGCGTTATTCATTAAATACTTTCAAAACGTCATCAACTGTTTTTGCGTTAAACAGACTGCTTTGTTTTTGATCATCGGATAAAATCTCTACAATTTCTTGAAGCATTTGTAAATGTGTATCTGCATCTACACAAGACAATGCAATAAACAATTCTGCATCACTACTATTATCTTCCATAAAGCTTACCGGTTTTTTGCTTAGCATAACGCTATAGCCTACAGAAACCGACCCCATCTCCGGTCTTGCATGAGGCAAGGCAATTCTTGGTGCAATAACTATATACGGTCCATATTCGTTAACCGATTCAATCATGCCATCAATATAGGATTGCTTAATATGTCCATGTTTTAATAACGGCTGTGCCGATTGTTTCACTGCCTCTTCCCAATGTTCAAATCCTTCTACAAACTGAATATAGTCTTTTGTTAATGTAAATCCTTTAATCATAGCTTCCTCCATTTGTCACCTTTGTTACATTTGTCCGCTTTTTATAATTTTCTGAATTTTTGTTCATCCTTCTATAGCACTATAGGCCTCCCCGTCATTGTAAGGCGGCCTACGTACTATGAATAGTTTTATATTCCTATAATCACTTAGTTAAGATTGTTCACTTCATCTCGCATCGTTGTAAAATAAGTCGCTTTGTGACGTCTATATTGCAATTGAGGGATGATTAATAATAGAGGTATTAATACAATCGGAACAATAATTCCAAGATAGTGGGATAAAACCGTTGTTCCAGCAAATAATGTTGCCCAGTCAAACATTCCCATCCATCCGATAACTTGGTCAGGTCCAGTTAAAAAGCTAAGTACCCACGCCGAACCAAATACTTGAATGAGTCCTGCAATAAAAGGAATGATTGCTGCAGCACGGCGTCCTCCGGCTTTGTTGGCAAAAACAGCTAATGTTCCATTGTCAAAGAACAAGCAAATGAATCCTGCAATAATTAGAACTGGAGATTTTATCAATATTAATGTAAAGATTGCAATGATCTGACCAAAGAATCCAAAGATAAAGCCGTAAGAAGGAGCTTGAGGTGAAAATCCAAAGGTAACTGCACAATCTACCGCTGGAACTGAACCTTGAAGGATTTTATCAGAGATCCCTTGAAAAGATGCTGTCAATTCTGCAACAAACATACGAACACCTGTCAACAATATGGTAATGTATACCGCAAAATATGCACATGTTTCCCAAACATAGGTTGCAAAATAATAATTATTTTCGTTGTACTCAAAGGTATCTTTGCCTAATATAACCATTATAGTTCCGACAAACGCCGTCATAATTAATGAGTTTGCAACAACGTTATCATTAAGAATAGACAAGAATCCAGGAGCTTCAATACGATTGACGTCATGTTCTTTGTTTCCAAGTTTTCCACCTAATCGATATGCAATCCATGCACCAAACATCTGCTGATGCCCAATCGTAAACCCTGCGCCATCTGTCACTTCTTGTGTTGCCTCAATAATTAGATTTGACATAACAGACCAATATGTTCCCATAAGTAATCCTGTAATCACAAGTAAAAACGGTGAAACCGGTTCGCCTCCTGCACCTTCAATAACCCAATATAGCGCCCAAAGCAATACTGCCGACTGCTGATACATAATATGTCCGGTAATAAACAGTGTTCTTATCTTTGTTATTTTCCTAAATGCAACGAGTAAGATATTAAAGGCAAATGCAATCATCATAACATACCCAACAAATGCTAAGGAATTAACCGAATCTAAAAATTCTGTTCCTGAAGTTTGTCCAAAGTATGGATCAATAACTAATGCTTCTATTCCATAACGTTCAGATAAACTATTGATAATCGGGCGAAATGTTCCAACCAAGCCTCCCGTTCCTACTTGAAGAATCTTAAATCCGACAAATGTTTTGATAAATCCAGCCAAAGATTCATACCATTTTTTTCCAAGTAACATATATCCTATAAAAACGACTGTACCAAGCAAAAGTGGCGCTTGCCCCAAAAATTTGTTGATAAAGGCTAAGAATAAATTTAATACGAACTCCATGTTGTACCCCTTTCAATACTTAATTTTTTTTCATTCAGACGTCTTTTGATAATATAATTATAGCAATGCATGGAACATATGTCTATAAAATATAATCTTTTGAACGTTTGTTCATTATTTTTTTGTGTATTTAGTATATATATACATTTTATTAGTACTTTTTTTAGGTATTTAGCTTAATTCATAGCGTATAATGCAGCTTCACCAATCTGACGATTTGCTGACATTACATAATCCTTGCCATTAATATGTATGATTCGCACATTGCTTGAACCAACATGTTGATCGAGTAAAGTAGCTTTAAAGCCTTCTTCTTGATGGTATTGCACCATATATAGTTGTTGTTCATCTTTACGTGCCCCAAGAACAAATGCTGGCTTTCCATAAATTTGCCCAGCAAATATCGCATGATAAAAATCCATAGTTATAGGATACGTATATACACTTTCATATCCTTGTTCCCCTTGCTTCATAATATGCATCTGATTGCCATGGAAGGGACTAAGCAATGCAAACTCAAGCTCTCCGTCTCCATCAATATCAATTGCTGCAACATCACTGACCGGATGATTAAAAATCTGCTCTGTCGCCCAGTTTTCACCCTTTATTGGTGGTATAACGGCCATCACCCCTTCTTCCGATGCCACAAATACAACGTCTTGACCTCTCCAGCGCCCTCGGTTAAATCCATGGTTTTTGGTTAATCCTTCTTTTAATACACTAAGCTCTACATCAATCTTTTGGTCTAAATCTTTTGGTAGTGTTGCTATAAAAATCTTGCCTGGATGGCTCCAATCTTCCTTGTCCTTTTTCCCCGAATGCAGTGTACATCCAATAAAATACCTACAGTTCTCACTTTCAATAATATCAAACCGATGTAGATAAGGAATATCAAAAATCTTTTCTTCCTTGAACTGCCCTTGCTCATAACGAATTAAATACACTGCGCTCGTCTCTGAATCCACCATAGAATAAAAGCCTTTTGATGCAAAAAAGTACCCTTCATAGTCAGGTACTGCAACAATGGACATTGTTCCGCCGCCACCTTCCCAAAGCACTTTTTTTGTTTTAAACTGCTCACCGGAATAGATTTGACACGAGCCCACCCCTTCTGCTGCGTAAATCAAATGTGGTTCTCCTTGAATCTCAATCGCGTTAACTGAGTAACATTTAAAAATCTCATCAATAATATGTTTTTGCATGTTTTCATCTCCTTTAAAACTGTATATATACATGTTACAACCTTTTTATACATTTGTACACATATACAACTTTTTTGCACATATGTTCACTTGATATAGGATTCTTTAAGGACGATATGCATTATAAAAAGCATACTCCTAACAACTGTTTTTGTTAAAAATATGCTTCCTCTGTTGATAAACCTTTATATCAGTTTATCCCTTTTTAATTGTTCAATATGATCTACAACGGTCTTTTCCAATGGGATGTACTGTATTTTTAAATCTTTGACACTTTTTGAATGGTCACAAACTAAAGGATAACCGACATTTTTCGTGACATATGTTCTAGAAAAACCAATGGTTGGTGCGATAATCCACAGAATCCACTTTGCAACATATCGCTTTGGCAATTTATATTGTGCGGGATAATTTTTCTCGATGATTCGACTAAGATCGAGTAAATCGCCTGCCTCATTTGCAATAATATAGCGTCCTTTTGCTTCTAATGAAAAGGCTGCTAACACATGTCCTCTTGCCACATCTCTCACATCCGAATAGATAAAAGACAATTCAGGCGCCCCCATACTGATGTCTCCGCGTAACATACGTAGAAGGGTTTCTATACTCGTTGAATCTTTTCGCGTGGTCAATGATGGACCTAGCACAAATCCCGGATGAATCGTGACTAATCTCCATCGAAGCTGCTCTTTCTCCATTGCCCATGCCACTTTTTCCGCTTCCGTTTTTGATAGACTATACGCATTGTGTTTAAGTGTACTTGTTGTGTTCCACATTTCTTCATTAAGGGCACTTATTCGGCTATTGTGCAAATCTTGGTTATCCCCATATATTGCTGCAAGGCTACTTGTAAGCACTACTCTCGTCACCGTATCTGATTTGTTCACCGCATTAAGTACATTCTTCGTTCCCTCAACTGCAGGATCAATCAAATTTTTTTGCGGGTCATTCTTATCATCTAAGAAAAAAGGTGACGCTGTATGTATAACGATTTGTGCTCCTGCAACCGCTTCGTCAAAAGAACCTTCATGAGTTAAGTTGGCTTCATAGACCCTTAACGTACCAGGTGATTGTTCTTCCAGTGCTAAAAGATGTTTGTATTTTTCTACTTTGGATTTGTCTCGAACTGTCGTACGCACTTCATGTCCTTCTTGTAGCAAATCATGGATAATCCAAGAGGCGATATAGCCACTTCCACCAGTTACCGTAACAATTGTTTTACTCACATAAATCCCTTCTTTCCTTTTACTCTATCTTCATGGAAAAGTTTAGTTCAAAGTAATTTTCATCTGCCTCTTCTTCTAGTACTAGCAGGTTGTCAAAAACCTGTTCATAACCTTTATATTCATAATCACCGGTAACCCTCACCCCTGATTCAACAAACGAAAAATCTTCAAAAGGATTCTGATGAATATGTGTTACAATGCGTTGGGTCACCTTGGAAAACATTATTTCATCATTTAATGCACCGACAAAGGCAAGCGTATCTATAATCATATGATTAGTATATCCACCAATCCACTTCTCCCCCTTTGTTTGGCTCACGGAATAGGAAACCTGAGTGATTTTGCTCTCACGAAGCTCAAAATGATACTCTGGATTTTGGGTATGTCCGATTTGAATCTCTACACTTCCATCCGATTGCTTCTTAGTCCACTTTCCGTTTTCATCTAAAAAAGAATTGTCAAAATCTATTCCGTAGTACGCTGCATAGTAATTATGATTTTCTGCAAATTCTTTAACCGTCAAAGCACCGGTGTTTGGTGCAATAAGTTGTGATAACATGGTCAGAAAAAGTCCGCCAATTATTCCTGCATATAAAGTTATCCAGAGAATCGTTCTGTATGTTTTCCTGTCCTTAATGGTGTATGCAACCTCTTTATCCCAGGGCAATATTATTTTTTGCGCACATAGTTTGTAACTTTTCCAAAGTCGAATTAAATTATAAATAGGTATATGGTACCCCATTCCACTTCCAAAAACCTTCCACATACGTTCAGCTGCATGGGCGTATGAAAGCTTTCCCCCATTTTTTTGTGTCAGGCGAAGTCCAAGAATAGCCTTTCCTGGTGTTGTTGCAAACAACTGTAGTAAAAGAGGCTCTAGTGTAAGCATTATCACCATTGTTACCACTAAATCTAATAATTCTCCTCCACTACTTCTTTTGGATATATTGATGCGAAATCCAAGGGCAAGTATCATCGACCACAAGGTTGAATATAGCGTCAAGTCAAACATACGTGCAAAAAAACGTCGCTCTGGATAAAAAACCTGCTGTTCCTCTTCCAATTCTTTCCCCTCCTTATTAAATTTTACTCCTTTCTATTTTAATCTATATCTGTAGCTATGTCCAATTTTCCCCAAATTATTCTTTGACCAACAATAAGTATCCACATGGTATAACAATGAGTGTCAATACCGAAGACAGAAGCATTCCAAAAATAATCGATGTCGCCATCGGTGCCCATAACGCTCCTCCCGAGATCATTAGCGGCAATAAAGAGATGACCGTAGTAATCATACCAATCATAATGGGTCGAAGACGTGTTTTACACGCTTGTGTAATTGCATCCACTCGATTATCTTCTTGTTGCACCTTGACTTTAATATAATCAAGAAGAACGATTCCATTGTTTACTACCACCCCCATCAGACTTATGCCTCCAAGAAGTGCCATAAATCCAATTGGATATTTCATAATTTTTAATCCCCAGATGATTCCGATAAAGGATAATGGTATTGTGCCCATGATAAGAAAAGGCTCCCTTAAATCTCCAAACTGGAAGACTAAAATTAAATATATGAGTATACAGGCGATGACTGTAGGCACTTTCATCGAAGAAAATGCTTCTTCACTTGTTTCATTTTCACCACCATAGACCATAGAATATCCATCGGGTAGAGAGTAGGTCTCTAGTTTTGCCTGTAATTGCTGCATACAGCTATTAGTATTATATCCTTCATTAACGAACGCGCCGACGGTAATCGTTCGTTCTCCATCGCGACGAATAATTTTTCCAAAAGATGTATCGGTATCAATTGTCGCAATCTCTGTCAACGGTATGTTCTCATTGGTCAATTGTGAAGAAATAAAAATTGTCTGTAGCCGTTCAACTTCCCCTTTATTTTTTTCTTCCATTTTTAAAATGATAGGCAAGGGGTCTTTTTTGATATCTTTTTGTTTAAGCTCAGATATTTCCAAGCCATTAACTGCCATTCGAACCGTCGATGCGATTTCATAATTTGAGATACCTACCATATTTGCTTTTTCTTCATTTACTTGTATATTAAGCTTGTACCCATTGTATCCAAAGTTATTCTCTATATTTTTTAATCCTTCAACACTACGAAAATACGGCTCCATGTCTTCGGCAATATGACGTAGCTGATTGATGTCTGGACCGGATATACGCACCTCTATCGGATAGTTGGATGGTAAGTTAATCTCCAGATATTTTATATTGGTCAGTACTCCCGGAACCGCTTCTTGAATTCTTTTTTCAACATTTTTTGCTTCACTGCGTGTCCCATCAATTAAGAACTGCGCCTTGTTACTTGCCAAGTCATTTGGGAAAAAAGTAATATAATATTTCATATAACCATCTCCTACTTTATAGGAAAAGTCATTGACCGACGATTCCTGATCAAGTACTTGGGCGATTTCTTGACAAATATTTTCAGTATTTGATATGGTTGCGCTGTTGCTTGTCGTTATATTCAACACATATTGTTCGCGTTCTACGGGAGGAAAAAGTTGTATACTTAGCGTTTTTATAATCACTAGCGACAGGATAAAAATCCCTCCGAAAAGTAAAAGCACTTTTTTAGGATGTGCCAATGAACGTTTTAACACCTGCCCGTAACGTTTTTGAAATCGGTTCATGACATGATCTAGGTGCAATCGTTCCTTTATTTTAGCCATCCATTGAATGTTCACTTCACTCTCTGATTTTGTCAGTGAATATCCAAGTGCAGGGACAATGGATATAGATGTTACTAAAGAACCTATTAATGCAACTGCAACGAGAATCGGAAGGGAATTAACAAATTTTCCGGCTGACCCTTGCATCATCGCTAACGGCAAGAAGGAAGCAATCGTCGTTAATGTAGAGGTAAGAATAGGGATTTTTACATCTTCTACACCATCTGTACATGCCTGTTCTCTAGTTTTTCCTTCTTGTAAGTATAACTGTATATTATCATTAACCACAATTCCGTTAGCTACCATTAAGCTTAGGGATATAATCAAAGAAGCAATTGAAACTTGGTGTAACGGAATGCCGCTTATATACATATACCCAAGAACGATACATGTAATTAACGGAATCGGGAGCGCTACAACAATAGCACTTCGAACTCCCATTGTGATTAATACAACGATAAGGATTAAGAAAATTGCGGATAAAAGGTTGTTGGAAAATAGACTAATGGATTCTTGAACAAAATCCACTTCATTATACACTTCATTCATATGCATTCCAGCGTACAACTGCGTGTCTATAAAAGATTGAACCACCTCTTGAACTCGTTGTTCTTCTCTAATAACATTAACCCCATCCATGTACTGAACCCCTACAAGGATTCCTTTTTCTCCATTAATATAAGTTGTTGCTACATCCGACTCTTCTACGATGTTAACCTGTGCAATATCTTTTAGATAAACAGGAGTCCCTGATTCTCTCGAGACATCGACAATAGTGTTTTTCAGCTCATCTATCGATTCATATTCTCCCGTAATCTGAACAGGAACTTTATTCTCATCTACCTTTAGATTGCCGCCCGGGATATTAATATTTCTTGCCTGAATAACTTGTTGAATGGTTTTAGGTGAGATTTTATAAGTCATGAGTTTTGTCATATTCAGTTCTATAACAATCTGCTCTTCTACAGCACCATCAATATCCACCGCTTTTACAGTATCAATTTTTTTTATGGCATCTGCAAGCATATTCCCATTGTCGATCATATCTTTATAGTGATATTGCTCCGAAGATATACCGATAATCAAGCCATATGAACTTGTAAAGTCCGTTTCCACTTTGGGTTCTTCAGCTGCAGCAGGTAGCTCTGTTTTAACCAAATCCACTTTTTCTCGTACTTTATCCCATGAGGTATTTATGTCAGCATCACTCATATCTTTTAATGTGACCTTGATAATACCGACCGAATCCATGGCATAGCTTTCTATGTGTTTGATTTCACTTAATGTCCCCACTTCATCTTCTATGAGTTTGATAATCTGCTTTTCAACATCTTGTGAACTTGCTCCTGGGTATATCGTTTTAATCGTACAGATTGGACTAACAACCGCCGGGTTTTCCTGACGTTCCATTTGAACTAAAGAAAATCCACCAAAAATCAATATAATAATTGATAATAAGGCTAATATACTTTTATGATTAATACTCCACTTCGCCACTGCCTTCACCTCCTTCCACAAGAACTTTATCTCCATCATTGAGCAAGAAGTTGCCTTCGACCACTAATATTTCTCCCGTGTCAAGTCCTTCAAGAATCTGGATACGGTCCTCTAGGATTTCGCCTGTTTTGACTATTCTTTCTTCCACTGTTTCATTTTCTTTATTATAGATAAACACTTTATCTGCCGCTGATAATCGAATAACTGCTTCGATGGGTACCAACACAACATCCTCTTCATTCAGTTCTAAGGCAACCTCAACAATCATGCCTGCTTTTAACATCTCATCTTTATTGTCTAGAAGCACTTTTACCGGAAACATACGTGTTGCCGGATCTGACATCATGCCAATCTGTTCGATGCTACCTTCCATTAGCTGATCACTTGCATAGACTTTAACCGCAACTTTTTGTCCTTTTTTTATTTTATTAATATAGGCATCCGATACACCAAATTCTACATACATCTGGTCTGTGCGTCCTACAACAACAATCGGGTATCCCGCACTTACTGTTTCATTGGTATTGACAACTTTTTTTAATATAACCCCTTCAATTGGGCTTTTTAAAAATGTATCCTCCATATCATTCGAAGCTTTTTGAATTGAATTTTGTGCCTTGTTCTCTTGTTCCACCGAAGCATTAATCTGAAGCGCATATGCATCCACTTTTTGCTTTGCTCCATTAAGCTTGACCTGAGTAATCTCTTGAGCATCAAGTGCTTGTTGATAGGTCTCTTTTGCCACGGTATACTTTGTCAACATTTGTTCCAATTCACTTTTTGCCACAGCACCTTCATCATATAATTCTTGCATTCGCTGATAATTGGTCTCCAACAAGTCATATTGTGCTTTTGCTTGTTCAATTTTTGATGGAATCTCCGTATCGGCCTGAAGCTTTACTGCTTCATATTCTGCTTTTGCAACTTCATATTGTAGCTGAGCGTTATTGACACTGATGCCTGCCATATGCAAGTCAGCCTGTGCTACATTTTCAGCTAATTGGTAATTCACCGTATCAAGTTTTGCTATAACATCACCGGTCTGTATGCGTTCCCCTTCTTCATATAAAACATTCTCCACAACTCCTGCTAATTCAAAAGAAAGTTTCATGGTTTCCACAGGTTTCACATTACCGCTCATTGTCACTTGATGTGCACTCACCGTAGTATCCACCGTTTCAATGCCCACTGTTTTTTTATCCACTATTTGAGCATTGGGATGCTTTGCACACCCCATCAGCAAAAATATGCAACCCAGCACCAATATGTTTTTTATGTGTCTTTGATTTTTTTTCATAGCATTATGTCCTCCTTAAATATACACCTGTAGTTTATCTTTACACATGATGATTTTTAGTATAAAATACTCTTGAGGACAAAACAAGAATCAGATTTCTACATATGTATATTAAAACTACATATTGTTAAAACTGTAGATTTTGGAGGTATTTATTATGTCTAAACCACAAGATATCCGTATTCGAACAACGCAAAAAATGATTACAAAAGCTTTAATTGATTTAATGAAAAAAGAAGCTTTTGCCAAGATAACCGTTATAGATATCTGTACACAAGCACAAATTCATCGTACAACTTTTTACAAACACTTCGAAGATAAATATCAATTACTTGAATTCACATTATTAGATATCGAACAAAAATTTGATGACTTTTTCCCTGCATATGACGCGGCCATGTCTGATATTAAGTCGTATTATCTTAATGCCTTTCGTTCTATCCTTGAATTTATCTCCCAAGAAAACGATTTTTTTTTAAATGGGATTTTTTATCAAGAAAACAACTATGTCAATCAAGTGTTTGAAAAAACAGTTTCTTCGTATCTGATTAAGCGTCTGGAAAATGATTCAACGCATTATAATGTTCACTTTGATGTGCCTATACACATTATCTCACTCTACTATACCGGTGCACTCATTTCCTTGACCAAGTGGTGGTTACTTAACCATCAACCTGTTGACATTAATACTCTCGTCAGTTATTTTGAACGCATTGATAACTAGCGCATTCAAAAAGCACATAAAAAAGCTGTAATCAATATATGTTTTGATTACAGCTTTTCACATTTTTAGCACGTTTTATCATTAAAATCCCATAACGCCAGCTGATGCAATTCTTAGGTATTGGTTGAAATTTATCAACTCTACCCCTGGTTCCTTTTCTCCACCGTCAAAGATTAAACTCTCCTCTTCAATTTCTTCAAGCGCTGTAATACGCCCTTCAATAAAACCTTCCAGTCTATATCTGGTTGTATCTACTCTTTGCTTTAACCCACCATAGCGTATATCTAACACTTCAAATCCAAATGCTTTATAAGTGCTATACCATAATTCACGGTGACTTACATTCAAGCGTTCTATGGCTTCACATAAGTCCGGAAGTTCCCTATCAATCATCTTACGTAAACCTTTCATATCTTTAACTTTATACGCCTTAGATATATGTATGCCTAGCTCAGCTTTAATGCTTAATACTTCTGCCAAGTTTTTATAAAACTCCATAAGTAAAGGATACTGAGATTTTGTCGTATATTTTTCAAACGTCTCCTTGAGTTGTTCATAATGTTTAGGCAAATCAAGCCCTTGTACATGACAATCAAAAAGACCGCCAAGCAACTCTTGCCACAAAATGTATTTTGAAGGATTGTATACGGATGTATGACTCGCGGTATAATCAGTGCCCGGTGTCCCATCAAATTGACCCATCGCCAAAAACGCGTCAAAAGACTCGCCTACACAGGCTTCAAACCTTCGTTTTAAATGCTCCATATCAACGGTGTCCGTATAACCATGCTCACTATGCAATTGCATCCCAAGCAATGTTCCAAAGATATTGGCTTCATTGCCGTCATCGCCCCAAGCAGTAATTAAGACTTCCTGCACCTTTTTTTTCTTACATGCCTCCATATATGCATTGGCTGTCAAAAAAACTTTATTGTAATTGACAGCAGGTCCATTCCAAGTCCAGACTCCACCGGCAAAAATCGGTACTTCACCAAAAGCCATATGCCGATCAATACACTGTTCATAGAACTCTTGATTATGGTGATAATAATCCCAATAGACTAATCGTATATCTTTGGGTTTACTCTCAACAATTTCTTGAGATACTTCTTTATCTAGAACATAGTGATTCTCCGTATCTGTCAATGCTCGAAAAAACATGTCACTCCACATGGACGCACAAAGCTTATGCTTTTGAACAATATCCATAACGGCTTTTAGATGTCGGCGCATAATATGGGTACGTGTATGATAGCCATTATTTTCCAGATACTTACCTGTACCTAGTAAATGCGCTTCATCCATGCCTATATTGATTCTATTGGATCTAAAGGGTTTTGTTGCTGAGACAATCATTTGTTCTACAAACGCATAGGTTTTTGCTTCCCCAACAAGAAGGTTTTTAGGTGTATCTTTAATAGATTGTGTCCAATCCCACTTAAGCACTTCTCCTAAATGTGCCAATGTCTGGATACAAGGAAATATTTCAATCCCTAACGCATGGGCATAATCATCACATGCTTTTAATTCATCATAGGAATATCTTCCCCGTTTATATCCAAAATATGGCCGTTCTTCAATTGTAAATGTATCTTCCATGTATAATGCAAATTGATTAAGCCCCATAAGTGCCATTTTGCGCAAAAACTGCTGTATGGTTTCTACTTTCATCACGGCATTTCTTGACACGTCAACCATAGGACCCATGCGTTCAAATCTAGGGTGTTCTACAATGCGAAATGTACTTTGTTGACTATGTTCAACCAAAATCCCCAGCGCTCTAAAAAAATGATGGGCTTTTTCGTATTTGATAATATAGGTTCCCTCTCGTTTCTTGACCACTTCCAAGTCCCCTTGAACTGCATATACATATACTTTATCGGCTGAGTTCTTCCCTTTGTCTTGCTCAATGATATCAATTCCCAGCTCATCTGCAAGGTATCGGCATCCTTGTATTAAATGTTGTATCTCACCTATTAACTGAAGCCTCATAATCTTATCCTTTCACAGCGCCTTCTGTCACCCCACGCGCCACTTGTTCACTTAGAATAATATACACAATAACTGATGGTATCGCTACTAATGTCATCACGGCAAACTGAACCGCATAATTTGAACTATATTGCCCTGTAAAGTTAAATACGGAAAAAGCTAACGTCTTTTTATTTTCACTCCCTAAAAAAGTCGCTGCCATGATGAATTCATTCCACGCTGCAATAAATGTCATCACTGAAACTGTGACCATAGCCGGTTTTGTTATCGGCAATATAATTTTAAAGATAATCTGGTAAATATTACATCCATCAATAACCGCCGCTTCTTCTAGTGCTTTGGGAAGTGTCGACATAAATCCACGCATAATAAGGGTAGATATCGGTAACTGAAAAGCAACATAAGGAATAATTAACCCTGAATACGTATCATATAAACCTATATTTTTAAAGATAACAAAGTTCGGTAATAACGTTGCATGAATCGGAATCATCATTCCCAGAAGCAAAATAGTAAAGACAACTTCCTTAAGCTTCCACTGCATTCTAGCAAACACATAACCAAGCATACTTGACAAAATAACCGTAAGACTAATGGTAAAGAATGTAACTAAAATACTATTAAATAAATACGACGGTATATTCCCCTGTGTCCATGCCAACTCATAGTTAATCCACTGCGGTGGATTAGGCCACTTCAATAGATGTGAACCGAATAAATCCCCACTTTTGTTTAACGAGAAAACCACTAGCCATACTAAGGGAAATAACTGACCAATTGTAATTAGCATCAAAATAATAAATGTTACACTTTTGTTTATCCTTTTTTGTTGAACCGATCGACTATTTGATATTGTTCTCATTGTTCCATCACTCCTTAATAATCTTCTGTCTTAAATATCTTGTTAAATCCACCAGTAACTATCAAACAAATAAGAACAAATACAACTGAAATCGCATTCGCATAACCATATTCATAGGAATTAAATGCTGTAATATATAGATAATTTGCAACAAATTGCGTCATATTTCCCGGTCCGCCATTGGTCGTTAGGTAAACCGTTTCCATTTGTTTAAAAGCGGATATAATGGCTATAAGCATACACACTTTTATAATCGGCTTAATTAGCGGCAAGACTACATGTATATAGACTTGTAACGGATTAGCTCCATCAATTTTTGCCGCTTCATACATCTCTACACCAATACCTTTAAGCCCGGAATAGTAAAACAAAAATGCCCATCCAAACCCTTGCCACATAACTATAAAGATAATGGACCAGCGCGCGGTAAGCGGATCTGATAACCATGCCCGACCAAGATCTCCCAATCCAACCGAACGAAGGATTGCATTAACAAATCCATATTGTGGATCTAAAAAAGATACCCACATCTTTGCTGTTACAACAATAGAAATAACACACGGAATAAAGAAAATTGTTCTAAAAATCCGTTCCCAACGTCCTCCGACTTTATCTACCAACGCTGCCATAAATATTGCAAAAGGATGCTGTACGACGATTAAGACAACCCCTAAGAGCATTGCATTAAGCACCGACTTAACAAATACTTTATCATCCGTCAAAATTTCAATATAATTTTCAATTCCAACAAAATTTGCTTTTCCAATACCTTTCCAATCCGTTGATCCAAGATAGACACTGTAGATAATTGGAATAATCACGGCAAAAGCAAATAAGAGCATTCCAGGAATCAACAGCGATGCTATCACCCATTTGTTTTCTAATACTTTTTTCATATACACCTCTATATTAAAGGGAGGGAAATCCCCTCCCTTTCTTTCTTCATTTAAAAAACAACTTCATTACAGTAACGCTTATCTGTCCTCAATAGCTTTAGCAATACCTTCCACATATTCTTCTGGAGAGATTACTCCAACAGCAAGCTCTTGTGTAAGATTCATAACATCTGTCTTAAAAGAAGGCGAGGAATAATCTATCCAAACCGTACCACTTGTGTCAACACCATTTTCTAAGATGGCAACAACATCTTTTTGCATTTGTGTCTCATCGCCTGTAAAATACCCACTAAATTCTTGAGCCGGCATTGCAATGCCTGTTTGCCATGCAGCTTTTGCCCATACATCTGGCTGCATAATGAATTTTAGCATTTTAATAGCCTCTTCTTTATTTTCAGAATGTTCTGAAACTGCAAATCCACCACCATACCAACAAAGTAAGTTTTCAATTGAGCCTTCACCCTCTTCAAATCCAGGTACAGGCATTACCGCAACATTTTCTCTAAAGCTCTCACTGTAAGCTTCACTTTTAGCTAGGCCAACTTCCCAAGAACCCATATAGTACATCGCCGCTTTTTCCTGACCAAATAGATTCAGTGCCGCACCATAATCTGCACTTAAGTACGAATCTTGGAAAACATTGTTAGCTGTTATATCTTGTAATGTAACTGCTGCCTTTAAAAACTCTTCTGATGTTGTTACATCTACTTTTTGGTCTACAATATCATAAATCAACTGTTGATTACCTGTTTGCTTAACTAATATCTCTTGTAACAACACACCCAGCGGCCATCCATCACGACCATCAAAAGATACCGGAGAAAGTCCCGCTTCACGAAAGGCAGGTACTGATTCGATAATGTCTTCCCATGTACCTGGAACCTCAACATTGTTGCTTGCAAGAAGGTCTTCATTATAGTATAAAACCATAAAGTCCAAGATTTTAGGAAGACCATATAATTTTCCATCTTTCATAAATCCATCAAGTGATCCCGGAATAAAATTATAATCTTCAAAATCTTCAATGTTTAATTCCGCTGCATATCCATTGGTTGTAATTGGGTCAAAAAATGTCGAACTTCCCCATGCATTGAACAAATCAGGCAATTCATTTGATGATAGGTATGCTGTAATCTTTTGTTTATATGTTTCACCTTCTAATGCTTCGATTTTCAACTTTACATGTGGGTTTTCAGCAGTATACTGGTCAAAAACCGTCTGCTCCAAAAGTCCTAACCCCGTTGTTCTGTCTGGTAAGTGCGTAAATACTGAAAGCTCAATTTCTTCAACTGCATCATCACTATCACTTGATTCACTTTCTGTTTCTTTTGTATCACTTTGCTCAGATTGAGCTGCTCCAGATTGTTCCCCCTCTGCTGTATCCCCCTCTGGTGTATCCCCCTCTGGTGCTCCACATGCTACAAGACTTGTTAACATTGCAACAAGTAAGAACATGGTCAATAAATGCTTCATTTGCTTTTTCATAATACTTATCCTCCTATTTGATTTGTGTTCTCATCATATCCTAGGATTTAACATAGAACTAGGGCTCATTTTTTAGATTCGTCCCTTTTTTTATATATTAATCTCTACGCGATTGACACCAAAAATGATATGATTTAAGATACTCTTATGTAAGAATTTTTTCAACACTATATGACAATCGGCTTGGAGAAATAATGAAATTATTAATCAATAAAATCAATCGTCTAAGTATTCGCAACAAAATTTTGCTCTTTTTTTATAGTATTATCCTAATGGTCACAATCTTTATTTCTTTGTATTTTCAAAATCGACATAACCAGCGCTTGACCGATATTATTACCACGCAACACTCAACCACCCTTCATCAAATTGCATCCGACCTATCATTTATTCAAGATGATTTAAGAGATATCTCCACTTATCTGATTATTAATTCTGATCTGCAAAATGTCATAGAAGCCAATCGTGAAGTTGAGACTGACACATTATATAATCAAAACAACCTTAAATTCATCTATAAACTCATCGCTTCAAAGTCCTACATTTCTTCTGTTATTATCTATGGACATCGTGAAGCACCTTTATTTTTTGTATATACCGATGAAAGCACCGATAACAATGCGTTTAGCCAGATTAAATCTACCGATTTATACAACATCTGTAAGAATCTTAATGGTAAGCCCTATTGGCATCTGCTTGATACCAACAACAAGGATATCATTCTGAATAATTCCTTTGACAAATTTGCCCTATCTCGCGTCATTGTCAATCCGCTAAGTAAAGAATTTTATTATCATGGGTTTTTAACCATTACATTTAATCATGATGTGATTGATAAGAGTTTGTCATCTATTATTAATACTGAGCAAGAACGTATCGTCATTTACTCTGATTCCGGTGAAAAAATATATGCCTTTGGCGCATCTTATGAAAATGAAAATACGGAGTTTGATTGGCTTCAAACAATGACTGAAGATACACAATATGTCGATAAACAGTTTATTGTTTCAAACCAGCACTTGCCACAAACTGATTGGACCATTTATTCCATCACCAACAGAGATTATTATACCGAATCTTATACGAGAGATTCAACGGTTTGGCTATTTATTATTATAGCATGTATTGCCATTACATTGCCCTTATCCCTCGTTTTATCCACCTATATCAGTGCCCCTATTAAACGCCTCTTGCAATCAATGAAGCATTTTGAAGAAGGGGATTTTAGTGTTAGTGTTCCTGTAAAAACTTACGATGAAATCGGTATATTAAGTGAGAGCTATAACAAAATGGTTATAAATATAAAGTCGCTTATTGATGAAGTCTATGTTCTTAAACTCCAAGAAAAAGAAGCCGAACTTAAGGCTTTGCAAGCAGGAATCAACCCACATTTTTTATACAATGCTTTAGATTCCATCTACTGGAAGGCATTGTCAAATGACCAAGAGGTTATCGCTGAGATGCTCTTTTCGCTATCACAGATTTTTAGATTATCGCTAAGTCGCGGCAATGATCGTATACAGATCACCAAGGAATTCGAACTTGTAAGACATTATCTTACGCTTCAAAAAATGCGCTTTAACGATAAGTTAAATTATACCATTCATCTTGATGATACGATAAAAGAGCAAATGATTCCCAAACTTATTATTCAACCCTTTGTTGAAAATGCAATTATACACGGTATTGAGCCGCTAGATACTCCCGGTACAGTTTGTGTTGAAGGTTATCTATCCAACGATCAGATTATCTTTAAAATCATTGATGACGGAGTTGGATATGCGCCAAATACCAAGACACAAAAAACAAGTTCCGGATACGCTATTGACAATATTAAGGAGCGTTTGTCCCTTATCTATCCAAACTATGAATTGACCATTCACCCCAACCAACCTTCCGGAACCCGCGTTATACTAAAGATTCCCTACAAAGGAGATAATAATGTACAAACTATTAATCATTGATGACGAACCCGAGATAAGAAAAGGGATAAAAAATGTAATACAGTGGGAGGCAAATAACATCACGGTTTGCGCAGAGGCTTCTAACGGAATTGAAGCCTTAAGTTTAATTGACGAGATTCGCCCTGATATTATTCTTGTTGACATACGAATGCCAAAAATGGATGGTTTGGAATTGTTAAAAGTATTGAAAGAACAAAACACGCCATTTCATGCTATTGTCCTTTCTAGCTATGATGAGTTTAGCTATGCTCAACAGGCAATGGCTCTTGGCGTTCAATCTTACCTGCTTAAACCCAGCCGTCCAGCCCAGATACTTGATGCCGTATTAAAAATAATTGCTTCCATTGAATCGGCAAGTGCAAAAGAGCAAAAAATAGCTGAGCTATATAACCAAGTCCAGCACAAGAATTCTCTCTTAAAAGACCGTTACCTCATTCAATGTATTGAAGGCAATCCCCCCGCTCACATCCCGTCAATTAATCTATCTATCCATCCCGAGAATATTTTGGTATTTATTCTTGGATTAGATACCAAGGAAAATGTTATTGGACAAGATATGAGCCTCATTAATTTTTGTATCACAAATATTGCAGAAGAAATCTTTTTGCATGCTTATCCCTGTGAAATCATCACCTACAATCAACAGGTTATCTTACTGTGCAATGACAAGATAAACAAATTGCAATGTGAAATCATTCCTCAGTTTCGCCATCTTCAATTGTATTTAAAAAAACAGTTTGATATCTCTGTCTCTATAGGTATCAGCCGTGACAAAGCTACCCTTTCCAATATGGCTCCGTTCTATCGACAAGCTTCTATGGCTCTTGATCAGTGCTATTTTATGGGAAAACAAAGCATTGTTCAATATCAACTCGACTTTTCAGATCATCTTAAAAAGCTCGATTATCCCATCACAATACAGTCTGAACTCATTAATGCTTTGTTTAATGGCACTCCAGAAGATGTGAGTTATCATTTTAAGCGATTTATCGCATCACTAAAAGAAACCGCTCTTCATAATGGCATGTTTAATCAACATTGTTATACACTCATTCTTTCTATCTTTCAAGTTTGCAGTGAGCGAAGCCTTGTCCTTAGTGATGATATCCATAATTTTGCTTTGAATTTTCTATCTGATACCGGTGCATCTCAAAAGTACGAGGTCGTTGAAAAGACATCCTCATTAATACAAATGACCCACGAAGAAATACATAAACGTCAGCACACGAATAATACCATTAATATTTGTGTAAAATACATCAAAGAAAACTACGATAGTAATATAAGCTTAGAAAAAGTTGCCTCCATCGCCCACATCTCGCCTGGATATCTCAGTCAATTATTTAAGCAGGTCATGGAAGTCAATTATGTCGATTACCTTAACATTATCCGTATCGAAAACGCCTGCACTTTACTCAAAGATACAACATTAAAAACCTATGATATTGCAACAATGGTCGGCTATAAAAGCGAAAAATATTTCTCAAAAAAATTCAAGCAATATATGCATATGACGCCATCCGAATATAAAAAAGGACTATTACACTAATGTGCTAGTCCTCTTGCTTGTTTTCCTGTCATGTGTTCAATATCAATTGCAATAACCAACGCTCGGTTACATCCTTTTATCGTTCGTATTTTTTCATCTGTTGGTCGATCTTTGGCATATTTTTCTACAAGGATTTCAAAGGCTTCAAACCATTCTTGTTCATCCTCCACTACCCGCACTCTTCCAAATACAACAACACTTCGATAATAGGATGTATACTCTTCACTCACAATTGTATCTTCGCCAACAACTGTAAAGGCAACCTTACTGTTTTTTTGAATCGCATCAATTTTATGTCCTTCTTTAGCTGAGTGAAAATAAATTTTCCCATCCGTATAGACATAGTTGAGTGCAACGGTATAAGGGTACCCATCATCACCATGACATGCCAAAATCCCATGGGATCCATTGCATAAAACCTTATGTGTAAGTTCAATAGGCATTTGTTGCTTTTTCCGACGTAAATCTCTGAACATATTATATATTCCTTTCAAAACCTAGATACCTTGTTCCTTGAAACGTCAGTGTACCCACATCTTTTTCAACTAAGTATCCATATTCTTGGCTACTCACATGCAATTCAAGTCTATCTTTGCTCTCAAATTCAAACGTCACATAATAAGATGTGCTTGAAGAGGTATGATGGTTATTGCCATGATGATGTCGACTGACATTTTGACGCTTTGAGACCACCGTTGCTTTAACAGTCAAACGGGGTGAATGGTTATTTTTATTCCATTGAGTAATTCCTTTTACCAAGATCACAATAAACATGGTAATAACAATAAAAAAAACTAAGAAAAATATAATACTAAATCCTCCACCAAACATAAAACTTTCCAATGGATTTGAATAATACATATACAGCCTCCTATTTAGTCATCATCCTGTGTATTCTAATTTATTAATATATGCAATGAGCTCATCAATGCCTTTGTGCTGATGTGCACTTACTTGAAAAATCTTTTGGCATCCTGCTAATTTGAGCCACTCAATAGCTTGATGTATGTTGGCTCCTTCTCGGTCAATCTGGGTTACAATACCAATAACTTCACGATTGGCCATCGCCGTTACATTTGGTGGATATAGGGAAAAAGGTTCCACCGCACTCATAAGTAGCCCTATCACATCCGCCTCATAAGAATAAAGCGCCAACGCTCCGCCTAAATTACTGCTTTGAGCATATTCTCCTGGAGTATCAATAACTTGCTCATAGTGATTGACATATTGGGTTTTATGATAGTGAATTTTTTCTCCTCGAAGAGCTTGTTTTAGGGTTGTCTTACCACTTTCGCTTCGTCCAACCAACATGATTTTTCGCTTATTCATTTTCTTCATCCCATAATCACGTCTTCGTTACGTCGCAGATGGTAAATTTAAGCTTTTCTTCACAATAGCTTACAATTGCATGCATCGCTGCTTCGACTTCTGACACTAAACCCGTCACAATTAATGTTCCGCTAAATCGGTCGACAAAGCCAAGCTCTACATTTGCATTTTTAATCGCAACATCTCCTGCGATAACTGCAGTCTCTGCCGGGCTCATTGTTAATATTCCAATAGCTAGTTTTGAATAATCTATATCTGGGTTTAACCCTAGCTTTTGATAGATAACTTCATCTGGATTGGCAATAATATGTGCCAATGTAATCTGTTTTCCAGGTACAATTTCTTGAACAATCCGCATTTTTTCTCCCTCAGACGGGAAATTATTCATCGCCATAACTGTCTCCTTAATTAGTCATTATTTGTCTTACTCTACATTCCTTTGATAAAATACAAGCCCCAGTCGATGACCATATTTTTGTGCCACGTTTGTAAGTTCCCGCATCAATATTTGCTTTATGCGTCATACGCTCTCCTCGTGATGCATTAATATTTTCACCAAAAAGTATATCATACTTTTGAATTTTATACTATATGCCATCTTTTTATTCAACGCGGAGTAGCTCTGCACGCACACCATCAATAATAAAAATAAACTCTTGCTCATATGCATGTACAGTGACCTTATACACAGGATTTGCCGTTACGTCCAACCAAATCCCGGTAACGTCTTCTATAGCCTCATGCGGCATTGCCTTTAGCGCTTCTTCTTTTGTTATAAATGCTTGAGCAATCGCCTCAGAATTATATTGCCCATCCATTAGCCGCATGTCACCTATACTAATTGTCGATAACGTACCGGATGTATGGTAACCAAGGTTTATCATTGCCTGTTGGTCTAAATAGTGTGGTTCATTGATCATATAGGAAAAATAATATCCTTCTTCCACAAACTCTCCATCGATTTTCACAGCTATATTTGCTCTTGCACTATCGAGTGTCAATGTCTTCATCCCTAGCTGTTGTATAAATTCATCTGCCAATCGGTGCACTTTATCCTGGGTAAGAATCGGTTTATCTTTAATATCTTCTGTCCGTAAATTTCTAGAATAATCCAAGGTCTGATGTTCGTAGATACTTACACTATCCTCGCCTTCACCGACAGTCTCGTAGCGCCTTAGGCTTGTATCCAGCTCACCTTCTTCATAAGAATTCTCCTGCGTATTCAATGCAAATTCAACAGTTTCCCCATAAACCCATTGACTTAGAATACTTAGATAATAAAAATCGTCTTCACTTGCCACGCGATCAATATGTGTATCGCGTATCAGCTCCTGTGTATCATCATACTGAATAAACCCAAAATCAATATGTGCTTTATATGTTTCCATTGCATTATATAACAGATAAAACAATTCGCCTTCATAGAAATATAAATATTGAATCGTCTTCTTTTTGTCGTCATCTTTTTCTTGATATATATATTCTTTTTGAATCCCATTAATATCATCAATGATATGTTGATTAAATATGATAAGGTTTGCAAGCCCCTCTTTGGCCTCTGGTGACAGTCTTTGTTGGTTAAGGGCATATTCAATGGCTTCACGTTCATTATAAATGATGTCACGAAGCTTCCAAGTGTCTATTTGATAGTCTTTATAATTATAACGAAACTCCGTTAAGCGATGCAGTTGATCATAATACAGAAACCTTTGTTCTAGCAAATATGATTCCGGCTTAACCTCATAGATTAATCCCTTCATCAAGGTATTAAGGTTTTCCAGACTATCAAGCCCTTCTTGGACAATCACCTGATTCATTTGCATGATTTTTTCTTTATCTTCATAGATCTCTTCACGAAATTTTTGCCAAAAAAAGTTCGTGACCGCTATAACCATAATTAATAGGGCAATTATTTTTAATACAAGCTTTATATTTCTTCTAATTTTTTTTTGAAGTTCCTCTTTTGCCTTATCTTTATTCATAAATTATATCCTCCTCATTAATAGGTAAGCTCCATGTATGCCTTTGGGGAATGTCTTGATAGCTTCTTGCTCCATATAGCAAATGATTCTCTTGATATATCTGATATCCATAGATTGCTAGAATCACCGTATTAACATCCGCACTTTCGCGCAAGTGAATTGTTTTTGTAATATACTTTTCATTACTTGAACCGGAGCTTCCACTTGTTCTTACTTCTTCTCCTTGAGAATTATACATATAAAGTTCATCCCAAAAGCTAATATATGCAGGTGTATCTATGTCTAATAAAATTGGCGCATCCGCCTCATAAGCATAGCGGATTTCATAACTATTATCTTGAGTAATGTCTGCATCTATGATTTCAAGTGTTAAATATTGATTCACCTCAATCTTTACAGGGAACTCTTCTTGAAGTAGATTCACTTGAATCTGCTCGTTTTCCATAAGGTTATAACTAAATTCATACCCTAAAAACACAAGCAAGGGTCGTCCATGCCTCTCTAGATTGTAATCGTCAATATTAAATGTCAACACAAACGGTTCCCCCGATTGCATCGTTTCACTAAGCTCTACTCTTTCTAGTGCCGCTGTTTCTCGAATTTGTTTATTATAACTTTCAGGAAAAATCAGCCCAAAACTTAACGCATATGCATTATTGTCGATTTCTTCTCTAAGCCACTTTGCAATAGTATAGTCCATAACAATGCGAAACTCCTTTGACAAACTATCATAACTATACCCCTTCGCTTCAAGAGAAAGTGTATCACCTACACTTACTTTTTTATTCATGGCTTGTTCAATGCTCCAGACATTCATCTTCACATTTTGGGCTTCAACCGTAAAAAAAATCGGAAGCATCACAATAAGGACAATTACCGTGACATACTCTAGTCCTCGCCAGTTTTTTTTGCCGTTACTGATGCGTCCTATCCTTCTATACAATTCTTTTTTACTATTGACAAGTCCTGAAGCATGGATGACATAATTCTTTTTTCCTTGATGAGATGCTAATTGAATTAATGTATTCCCATAGTTTTGGTATTTTTTTTCTCCCATGATCGCAATGACTTCATCATCACAGGCATATTCAGCATCCATCTTCATCCATTCATGCGCGATCCATACAATAGGATTAAACCAATATATGGCTTTGACAATCCAAAACCCCCATTGCATAATCAGATGTTGACTGCCAAAATGGACTAACTCATGAAGAAGAATCTGATAAATCACTTCATCATCATAATCTAAGACTTCATAGGGTAATATAATCATCGGATGGATGACACCAATAAGGGCCGGCGTATCCATATAATAACTATACCTTATTTGCAGCCGGTCAACTTTTGCATGTTTTGCCGCTCGATATGCCAACACATCGATGCGTGGGTCTGTTGAACATTCATCATCTTTAAGTGCCTTCATCAAGGTTAAATAACTGACCAATGGAAACAACATAATAGAAAAGACACCAAACAGCCATATATATACAAGTACATCCATCACTCTTGTACTCCAATTGGGACTTTGATAGACTTCTTTTTCCAGCGCTCCATATGTAATTAACTTCTGATTCACCTGTGGATTTGCAATAATTTCTCTTGATTCTTGGAACTCTTCAAAGACGATAGGCACATAATTTTCGATACTGGTTTGAAGGGGTATCTCCCATAAAAAAATTAATCGTATCAAAAATAAAATCCATAAAAAGTACATGAATTTCGCCTTAATTCTCCGCAAAAAAAGCGAACGTACGATGACAATAATACCAAACATCATTGAACTTACCAGCGAAATATAAAACAAGCGTTCAAGTATTGTTCTAAATATTTCCATATCAATCCTCTCTTCTATCCAACAAACGTTTGAGATCACCAATCTCTTCTTCGCTAAGGGCTTCTGCTTTTATCATATTTGTCATAAAGGCTTTAACTGATCCCCCAAAAATACGTTGAATAAAGTCTTGGCTCTCCTTCGCTCGAATAACCTCACGCTCTGTCACCGGAAAATAGCGGTACGCCTTTCCATCTTTTTCAAAGCGCACATTCCCCTTTTTTACCAAACGATTAATCAGTGTTTTTATGGTTTTTTCTTGCCACGTTGTCTCTTCTAATGCCTCAACGATTTCAGATGCCAATGCTCCGGGTTGTTGCCACAGTATTTCCATAACCTTCCATTCTGAAGGCGATATCTTTTCTTGCATTATTTCACCTCATTTTAATGTCATAATATAAAAACAGCGATTACAGATGTA